>JAMOAW010000012.1:0-40724 GCA_039908535.1 Magnetococcus sp. DMHC-6
TTTGCCTTTGATTTTGCTTTTGACCTCGGTTTTGCTTCCTTCAAAAAGCAGGGGGATTGGGGGATGCAATCCCCCAAGGTCTTGACTTTGCTTTTTGTTCACACTCGTTCACTCGTTCATCGTCCACACTTCAATGTGGTGGTAGCAGATTTTGCGGCAGCGTACAAACGAATAATCATGCCCTTTGGGCAAAAAATTAAAAGCCAAACCCCGTGGGAGGGGGCGGTTCTCTGTTTTTCAAAGTTTTGTTTTTTTTGATACGTTGGCTTGTTTTTTGCTGATATAGTTAATGTTTTCTGGGTGAATGTACCGAATGGTTTACTGTTTATAATGGAGTTTTGGGGATGAATGAACCTCGGATAAGATGTATGGTGGCGGATGACGAGGAGGGAACGCGGGTTTTGCTGTCAATGATACTTGAAGCATTGCGGCAGGATGTTGTCGCCCAGTCGGAAGATGGTGAACAAACGTTGCAACTTTTTCGAGACCATCGACCCGATATTCTGTTTTTGGATTATTATCTGCCTGATCTCAATGGTAAAATGGTTTTAAAACGCATTTTATCCGATTATCCAAATGCTTGTGTCGTCATGCTCTCTGGAGGTGTTGAGCCCAGTGTGATAGATGATTGTTTAATCGCTGGAGCATTTGCTTGGATCCAAAAAGGTCGTCCAGCAGTCGATATGAAAAAAATGGTTGCGGATCTTATCGCAAAATATATGGTTGTTTTTGCGAAAGAGGTGTCTTAAAGCTCAATCCCCCATTTGTTGCAAAGCCCTTTTTTGTCTGCCAAAAAAGGGCTTTGTTATTTTTTTTCACTTGGATTGGACCTTAAGCTTTATCCGCAATCGTATGCCCTGCTTCTTTCATGGCCGATACGATCACGTTGACAGATTGTTCCAAGGTAAAGGTGTCGGTGTTTAACGCGAGATCAAAGAGATTTTCTCGGGCAGTCGGGTAGCGTTGCTGAATTTTTTCGGCAAATTTTATTCGTTGTTTATTGGTTTCGGCAATCAGTTTCTCCGCCTTATTTTTTTTGATATTTTCACGTTGCATGACGTTTTTAAGGCAAGATTTAGGAGAGGCATCTAAATGCACTCGGAAAAATGGCCGGTGAGCTGGAATAACAAGATGAGCCGCACGACCTATAATGACGCCACCCGTTTGACTGATGCCCAGGATAACCTTGACCATGTAACGATAAAACGTGTCTCTGGATGTGCTTTTTTTGGCAAAAAAGGCGTTGACAAGTTCGTCAACCATGGTTGTGACCCGTTCGTCTAGGTTGGTCATGAGGTGCTTATCCGCCTTGGCTTCTTTTACAATGGTATTGAGCAATTCCCGGTCATACAGTTGGACACCCAAGCGTTCGGCCAAAAGAGTACCGATTTCGGACCCATGGCATCCCAATGTGCGGGATATGGTTACTAAAGGTGGAAGTTGTACAGGTGAATTGGTATCAGTGCTATGTTGATCAGAAGTGGGATAAAATTTGGAGTGAAACAGTGAATGGATAATCTCCAGAGATTGTTTCGTCATATTCGACAGCTCCTAGTGCTTTCTGCAGAATGTTGACCACTAAACCCTCAAACAGTGATCGGGATTTAGGGGAGCGGTTTGGCGTTATGTATTGTTTTGTTGTGTCGTATGAAAAAAGGTTGCAGGTCAGGGACCTGCAACCCCATTCCATACTCTTATTGACTCGGAATTAGGTATTAATCAATACCGATCTCTTCTTGGACAGTACGGACAATGCGCTTGTCGTATTCAAGAATGTCTTTGTTTTTTCCAGTGTAATCCAGTTTGCTCAGCATGTAGCGGATGCTATTGATACGCGCCCGATTTTTGCAATCGGACTTGATGATATGCCAGGGGCATTCTGGCGTGCTGGAATAGAAAAAGGTGTCTTCTTTGGCTTTGGTGTAGCTGTCCCATTTGTCTTGGGACTCTTTATCTACCGGGCTGAGTTTCCACTGTTTAAGTGGGTCGGTGGAGCGTTTGTTAAAACGTCGCAGTTGCTCTTCTTTGCTGACTGAAAAATAAAATTTAAACAGAAAGATGCCAGAGGCGACCAGCATTCTTTCGAATTCGGGGACAGAACGCAAAAACTCACGCACCTCTTCTTTGGTGCAAAAACCCATGACCCGTTCTACGCCTGAGCGGTTGTACCAACTGCGGTCAAAAAAACAGATCTCACCAGCCGAGGGCAAATGCTGAACATAGCGTTGAAAATACCATTGTGAACGCTCTTTGTCGGTAGGTTTGTCCAAAGCAACGACATGGGCTCCACGGGGGTTCATATGTTCAATAAAACGTTTGATCGTTCCCCCTTTACCAGAGGCATCCCGACCTTCAAACAGAGCGACGACCTTTAGGCCATTCTCTTTGACCCAATTTTGCATTTTAATAAGCTCAATATGCAGAGGGGTCATGATCTCAAGGTATTCATCGTCCTTGAGTCGTTTGATTTTTGGTTGCGCTTGGTGTCTGGCATTTTTGCTGCCTGCGCCCAAAATAATCCGATCGGTGGCAGATGCGATGCTTTCGTGTTTTTTCGTTTTATCTGTCATGTGAGTCCTTTTGCACTCCATAGATGTGAGTTTCTACAAAAAAAAGCCACTTGTGTTTCTTTATGGACTGATACGTTTTTTGGGTTGTCACTCTTTTTGTTCATCAAACGTATATAGCTCTATCGGTTAGGGATAAGAGTCTCCTTAACTGAAAAATTGCATTTTATATCTGCGAAATAAAGTTCCTTGATTTAAAATTTTTAAATGACTCTTTTAAGTCTACCTAAATATACCAAATTTACAACCATTTTCTAGTATTTGTTTCCAGAAATATTATTTTAATGGCAGTATGGGGATAGACTTTTTGATTTTTTTGATTAAAATGAACATTTTCTCATGCAAGAAGGAGGGATAAAATGGCGGAAAAAGGGAATAAATCGGCAGATGTATATGGTGAGCAAACCGTCGAAGAGGCTTTCGGGGCAACTCTAAAGAGCAATTTTGCTTTTATGCAGCAGTGGGAACCGGTGGCACAGAAGGGTGAAGATATCGAAGGGGTTCATCAGGTTCGGGTGGCTTACCGACGCTTGCGTTCGGCTTTGGTCATCTATCGCAAGGCCATGCCGCGTATCTTAACCGATAGCTGGGGTGAGGAGATGCGGTGGGCCGCGAGTGAGTTGGGGCCTGCGCGGGATTTGGATGTGTTTATTTCGGAGGGGTTGGCTCCCATGGCTGGGAAAATTCCTTTACCAGAAGGGGAGAATAAATTGCTTGAGTTGGCAAAAGAACACCGTGCTCAAGCCTATACGCGCGTACAGGAGATGATCCAAAGCCAGCGTTATCAAAATTTTAAAAGCGGCTTTTCCGCTTGGGTCGCACAAAAGGGGTGGCGTGGCGGTGAAATTTCTCAAGAGGTTTTGAGTGGTTTTGAAAAAGGCGTGGTTCGATATGCGATGAAAACATTGGATAAACGGGTCTCGTCGGTGTTGTTGACTGGTCAGGATATGGGACGTATGTCTGCCGAAGAACTCCATCAATTGCGTATTGAGTGCAAAAAATTGCGCTATGCCACAGAATTTTTCAATTCGCTGTTCCCCGCCGAAGAAATGGCTGGATTTACACTGCAACTCAAAGGGTTGCAGGGATTGTTGGGTATTATGAACGATGTCGCCGTCTTGCCTGGATTGTTGGATACCCTCTTGGAAGGTGTACAGGACAAGGAGACCCTGAAATATGCGGGGGCGCTCATTGGCTGGCGGCTCAGGCAGTATGAAGAGGTGCGGGGACAACTGGATGGGCGGTGGGAGGCTTTTGCCCAACAGAAGCTCCCTTGGAAAGGTGCAAAAAAATAGAGGGGGGTGTTCCTCTTTTACTCTTTTTGAAGCCGATCTAGTTCTTGAAGTATTTCTGGTAGGGCTGTGAATAAATCCGCTGTCAGGGAAAAATCGGCAATGGTATGAATCGGGGCGTGGGGATCATTATTGATGGCAAAGATGGTTTTGGCATCTTTGATCCCCGCCAAATGCTGAATGGCCCCGGAAATCCCCGCCGCAATATAGATTTTTGGGGCGATGATCTGTCCCGTCTGGCCGATCTGTTGTGTCGATGCGGCCAGACCCGCATCGACAGCGGTGCGTGTGGCTCCGACGGCGGCCCCCAATCGGTGGGCTGCTTCTGTAATTAAATCAAAATTTCCAGCTTTTTCCATGCCCCCTCCCCCCGCAATAACCACCTGGGCCGAATTTAAATGAGGGCGTTCCTCTTGACGGGGTGCCTGGTCTATCCAACGGGAAAGGTCACTTTCGGCTTTGCCATCAATTTTTTGAATGGGGGCGGGTTGTGTTTGCGTGGGGGTCGGGGCAAAAGAGGTGGGGCGCACCGTTAGACAGAGAGGGTGCGCGGTAAAAGCAGGGCGCAGGCGTAAGGTACAGTGGGCGTTTCCAGCATGGATAGGTCGAATAAAGGTGGTGGCATCGATCACGCCAATGATCTCGGTGAGGGTGGTGGCCTGCAAGGAGGCGGCCAGTCGGGGGAGAATATGGCGTCCAAATGGGGTGGCCGGAGCGATAAAATGGGTAAATTCAGGGGCGAGACGGAGCAGCAAAGCGCATAGATTTTCGGCCACTCCCTCTTTTTGGCTGGCATGTTCGGCTAAGAGGAGTTCGGTAACCCCAGAAAATTGAGCTGCTGCATAGGCGACCTCAAGGCACGCCTCACCGGCTACCAAAACGGTGATTGGGCCACCGATTTGGCGTGCGGCCGTTAATAGGCGTGGAAAATGGGCGGCGAGGCGGTTTTGGCGGTGTTCGGCCAGGAGTAAAATGTTCATATAGCTGCCAACTTTTCCGCCAAACGTTGAGCCAGTTCTTGTCCATTTTTGACCCGAAGGCCAGGAGGACGGCAGGGGGGGGCGGTGATGTTGATCATTTCCCATCTGGGGGTTAAATCTACTCCAAGATCGGCGGCGAGGAGACGTTGTAATGGTTTTTTGCGGGCCTGTAAAATATTGGGTAGGCTGGCATAACGGGGTTCGTTTAGGCGTAAATCAACTGTGATCACGGCAGGTAGACGCAAGGCTACTCTTTCCCATCCCTCCTCAATATCTCTGGTGACGATGATTTCCAAAGCGGAGGAGGAGAGTTCGATATGGTTTGCAAAGGTGGCCTGCCCCCACCCTAGCAGGGCGGCCAACATGGGACCGGTTTGAATATGGTCGCTATCAATGGATTGGCGTCCAGCCAGCACCAAGCGCGGTTGTTCCAGTGTGCAAATTTTTTTGAGGCAGTTGGCGATGGGAAGGGGTTCTAACAATGGGGCGTTGGTTTCTACCAGCAGGGCACGGTCTGCCCCCAAGGCGAGCGCTGTGCGCAGGGTGTCTAGCCAGGATTCTGGTCCAACACTTACCACCACGACCTCGGTGGATATGCCTGCTTCACGCAGGCGGACGGCGGCTTCCAGGGCAATGGCATCAAATGGATTGAGCAGCGTGCCAACCCCTTGCAGGTCGATCCCTAAACCGTCTCCTTGAATACGAAGGGGAGCGGCGGGATCGGGAACCTGTTTGAGGGGGACCAAAATTTTCATTGCGTGGCCAGTTGTTCCACAGTTTTGAACATGCGCGGCATATCGCCTTCGAAGGCCGTTGGAGAGACGCGGTAGCGACCGTTGATCACCAGCGTTGGGGTAGAGTCAACGCCCCAGGCTTTTTGAAGGTCTGCGGTGCGTTTGAGTTGGCTGATCACCCCAAAAGAGCGCATTTGTTGTTGAAATTGTTTGGCATCCAGGCCAATCTCTTCGGCTTGAAAGGCAAGTTCTTCTGGGTTTTCAATGTTTAAACCATTTTTAAAGTGGGTATCAAAGATTTTTTGCTGCATGTTGGCTCCATGGCCCAGATAGAGGGCCGCATAATAGGCCCGCACCGGCGTATCGGTTTGCGTCCCCCAGAAGATGGGCATAGACTGGATATCGAAGCGAGCGCGGTTTTTTTCTGCCCAGGCCTCTATTTCGGGATGAAGATCGGCGCAATGGGGACATTTAAAATTAAAAACCTCGACGATTTCTGGTTTAGCACCTGTATTGGGTCGGGCAGGGGTGATGAGTTCATAATCTTTGCCGATCTGGAGAGGATCGGCCTGGAGTGTGACTGGTAGGGCAAAAAAGAGCAGCACCAGCAGGATGAGTGGGAAAAAACCGGGTTTGACAGCGGATGCGTTCATGTTAAGACTCTTCGGTTGGGGTAGAAAGAGGCAATTCGATCAGTTCGAAAGAGGTATGAATTTTAGCGGTTTTGCTCAGCATGATTGATGCAGAACAATATTTTTCTTCGGATAATTGGATGGCGCGCGCCACAGCTTTTTTGGGAATGCCGCGTCCAGTGACGATGTAGTGGGCATGAATTTCTTGATACACCTTGGGATCGGTTTCGGCGCGCACGCCGATGAGCGAGACTTCGCAATCGTCGACGTGGTAGCGGCCTTTACGTAAAATAGTGAGGAGATCAATGGAGGAGCAGCCCCCCATTCCGATGAGAAGTAGCTCCATGGGGCGCACCCCCATTTCGCGGCCACCGGCACTGGCACCGGCATCCATCACCACGGTGTGCCCAGATCCCGATTCACCGAGCATTTGCATTCCTTGGATCCATTTGACGCGGGCTTTGACTTCGGGCATGAACAATTTTCCTTTCTGGTTTGAATGAGAATATGATCCCCTTTGGGCAAAAAAAAAAATCAAAGGCCAAACTCTGGGGGATGAATTCCCCAAGGTCTTGATTATTATTTTCCAATACCTAAATATCACCCTCCCATTCTATCAGAATATATTTTATTTGTAAGGTTGATTGTGCATGTCAAACGGTGGAAAACTGGTATCTTGATGTATCGGAAAAATAAAAATCAAGACCTTGGGGGGGGTAGAGAACCGCCCCCCAATACCCCCACCCTTTTTTTTTAATTTTAAAAAAAAAGAGGGGGTCTGGGGGATTCATCCCCCAGGGTTTGGTCTTTGATTTTTTTTGCCCGCAAGGGCATCATGTGCAGCTATAAATGGCCTATTTGGGGAGAAGATGGCAATGAAACAAGAGATAATAGATGAAAAAACAAGAGAATTAGAGGCACTTTTGATCGCTCACAAGGGAGAACGGCATTTGATCGCCATGCAGGATTTTCCCGATCCAGATTCGATCTCTTGTGCGTTTGCCTACCAACTCATCGCGCAAAAGTATGCGATTGACACCGAAATTTTTTATTGTGGTCGTGTTAGTCATCAAGAAAACATTGCGTTGATTCATCTGTTGGATATCAATCTGGTCCGCTGGCAGGAGGAGTATCTTTCCGGAGAGCGGTTTCAGGGGGCGGTATTCGTAGACACTCAGGGCACCACCTCCCATTTGAGTCAATTGGTTGCGGCGGCGGGCATTCCGGTTTTTGCGATTATCGATCACCACGAAATGCAGGAGATGGCCCAGGAGCCTCTGTTTCTGGATATGCGTTCTTGTGAGGCGTGCGCCTCTATTTTTGTTCATTATATAGCCAGTGGCATATTGACATTACAACCTTCCAATCCCATACACCATAAATTGGCGACAGCACTGATGCATGGCATTGTCTCTGACACCGGTTCCATGACCCGTGCCACCCAGTTTGATTTTATTCAAGCGGCTTTTTTGCAACCGTTGTGTGATGTGGATCTGTTGATAGAAATTCGTCATCAGCAGCGCAGTCACAAGGTGATGGAGGTGATTCGCAAGGCTTTGGCGAGTCGGGAGGCACGGGAGGGGTTGTCTCTTTCTGGGGTGGGGTTTATTCGCGCCGAGGAGCGGGATGCCATTCCCCAAGCGGCGGATTTTTTATTGACCGAAGAGAATGTGCATACGGTTGTGGTGTATGGGGTGGTGACCGATGCGCAAAAGGGGGATGTGATTCATGGTTCTTTGCGTACCGTTAAATTGACCTTTGGACCGGATGCTTTTCTGAAAGAGGCTTTGGGACGCGATGCCAATGGGGAGTATTATGGTGGAGGTAAGGCGATGTCAGGTGGGTTTGAAATTCCATTGGATTTTTTGTCTGGTGCGGACGACCCAGAGCTGATGCGTTTAAAGTGGGAGGCCTATAACAGTAAAATTCGGCAAAAATTTTTTACGCGAATTGGGGTGGAACACTGACATGGGTTCCCCTTTGGCTGGTAAACCCCGCTGGTTGCGGGTGGCGGCACCGCGATCTCCCGGTTATTTAGCGGTGCGCCAAGTGATCCGTCAGCAGCAGCTAAACACCGTCTGTGAGTCGGCCTCCTGTCCCAATAGAGGCCATTGTTGGGGAGAGGGGCATGCGGCTTTTATGATTTTGGGTGGGGTGTGTACGCGAAATTGCGCCTTTTGTGACGTGGAGAGTGGCCGGCCAGGGCCAGTGGATCCTCAGGAGCCAGAGCGGTTGGCACAGGCCGTGGCGGCTTTGGGGCTGACTTATGTGGTGATTACGTCGGTCAATCGGGATGACCTTGACGATGGGGGGGCAGGTCAGTTTGCCGCTTGTTTGCAACGGTTGCGACAGAGTCAGCCAACTCCTCGTATTGAGGTGTTGACCCCCGATTTTCGGGGTTCTCCTGGGGCTTTGGCGCGGGTTTTGGAGGTGGGACCGGATGTTTTTAATCATAACATAGAGACCGTCCCTAGGCTTTATCCCTTGGTGCGCCCGGGGGCGGTTTATGCCGACTCTTTGGATCTATTGCGTCGAGCGGCTCTTTGGACTCCCCAGGTGGGGATTAAATCGGGGTTGATCTTGGGGATGGGGGAGACATACGAAGAAATTTTGGCGGTTTTGAAAGAGTTAAGGGAGGTTGGTGTTGCATTTTTAACTATGGGTCAATATTTGCGTCCCAGCCTGCGCCATCATCCAGTGGCCAACTATTGGCCGCCAGAATTTTTTGTTCAGTTAAAGAGTCAGGCTTTGGCGTTGGGATTTCTTCAAGTTCAGAGTCACCCTCTGGCGCGTTCTTCTTATATGGCGGGAAAAACGTGACCTCCTGCGTGGGGTATGATCGCTTTTGGTGGTCGCAATTGGCGTATGAGGCGGCCTGGGAGGCGCAAAAAAATCGGGTGGCGGATCTTTTGGCGGGTCGGGTTGGTCAGGCCCTTTTTATTTTGGAACACCCCTCTGTCTATACCTTGGGGCGTTCGGGAAGTTTGGCCGATATTCGGGAGAGGGGGAGGATTCCGGTGGTTGTGAGCGATCGGGGCGGTAAAGTTACCTATCATGGCCCCGGTCAGATGGTCGCCTATGTGATTTGGGATCTACGCCTTCGAAGGCATGCGGTGCGTCAGCATGTAGAAATGTTGGAACGGTGTGTCATGGAGACCTTGGCGGATTTTGGGGTGTCCGGGGAACGGGAGGTGGGAAATCCTGGTGTTTGGGTGGCTGGAGCTAAAATCGCCGCCTTAGGGGTGCGCATTCGCCAGGGGGTGGCCTATCATGGGGTAGCGATCAATCGTCAACCAGATATGAGCCATTTTCAAGCCATCGTCCCTTGCGGTCTGCCCAACCGTGAGGTCACTTCGTTGGAAAGTTTGGGGGTGCGTGTGGAGCGAGCTGCCCTAGAAGAGCGGTTTGAGGCGGTTTTTCAGGGGGTATTCGGAACAACCACTTAACCGTGGTCACCTGTTATTATTTATGTATCGGAAAAATAAAAATTAAGACCTTGGGGGGCGGAGAACCGCCCCCCAATCCCCCCCACCCTTCTTTTTTAAGTTTTTAAAAAAAAGAGGGGGTCTGGGGGATTCATCCCCCAGGGTTTTTTTTGATTTTTTTTTTGGAGAAATGAGATGTGGCAGCCACAGACCCCGTATTTGGCAGTGGATATCATCATTGAATTGTTGGACCATCCCGGCCGTCCTATTGTTTTGATTGAACGCAAAAATCCACCCCACGGTTGGGCCTTGCCTGGGGGGTTTGTGGATTTTGGGGAGTCGGTGGAGCAGGCGGCGCGCAGAGAGGCGCAAGAGGAGACCAATCTGGAGGTACAATTAATTTGTTTATTGGGTCTCTATTCTGATCCGCAGCGGGACCCTAGATTTCAGACGGTGAGCGGTGTCTATGTGGCCCAGGCCCGTGGTGAGCCTGTGGCCTTGGACGATGCCAAAGCGATTCGGTTGGAAGATCCAGAGCGTTTAAGCGTGACCATGGTTTTTGATCATGGCCTGATATTGGCTGACTATGTGCGGTGGCGTATCACCGGTCAGACAGCCCCCTTGCGATAAGGAACAAGAAAAATGGTGCAACGCGATATAAAAAGATGGGGATGGTTAGCTGTTTTTGGGATGGTGGTGTTTTTTGGGGGGGTGGTTCAAGCGGGAGTACCGATGGAGGTGAATGGGGAGGCGTTGCCGAGTTTGGCCCCGATGGTGGAACGGGTGATGCCTTCGGTGGTCAACATTGCCACCAGCGTTGTCCTGAGTACACGGGAAAATCCTTTGCTCAACGATCCATTTTTGCGCCGATTTTTTGATCTTCCGGCTCAGGATCGGCGCAAGCAGAAGGTGGAACGCAGTTTAGGGTCCGGGGTGGTGGTGGATGGGCGGGAGGGATATATTTTAACCAACCATCATGTCATCAAAGGGGCCGATCAGATTGCCGTCACCATGTGGGACAATCGTACCCGCAAGGCGCGTTTGGTAGGCGTGGACCCGGCGACCGATTTGGCGGTCATCCAAATAGATGCGGACCATTTGACCTCTTTTGTGCTGGGCAATTCGGATCAGTTGCGGGTGGGTGATTTCGTCGTGGCCATTGGCAATCCGTTTGGTCTTGGTCATACGGTGACCTCGGGCATTGTCAGTGCCTTGGGGCGCAGTGGGCTGGGGATTGAGGGGTATGAGGATTTTATTCAGACCGATGCCTCTATCAACCCAGGGAGTTCAGGGGGGGCGTTGGTCAATTTGCGCGGTGAACTCATCGGCATCAATACCGCTATTTTGGCCAAAGGGGGGGGGGAATGTGGGAATTGGATTTGCCATACCGGTGCAAATGGCCCAAAGAATTATGGCGCAGTTGGTTGAATATGGACAGGTGAGTCGTGGTTTGTTGGGGTTGCAGGCCCAAACTTTAACGCCAGAATTGGCGCAGGCTTTTGGGATTCCCAATCAACCCGGCGCGGTGATCACCCAGGTGGAGGCCGATTCAGCCGCCGAACGTGCGGGCTTGGTTGCCTCGGATGTGGTGATCGAGGCCAATGGGAGTCCGATTCAGAGTGCCATGGATTTGCGTAACGCCGCTGGCATGGCGCGGGTGGGAGATAAATTTAAAATCGTTTTTTTGCGGGATGGCGAAAAAAAATCGCTGGTGGTTCCCGTGGCTAAACCAACGGTAACCGCTGTGGAAGGTGCCGAAGTGGACGAGCGGTTGAGTGGGGCGGTATTGGAAATCCCCAATGCCGAGCGGGATTCGGAGCAAGCTAAAGGGATTGCGATTTTGGCGGTGCGGGAGAACACCACGGCTTGGCGGGTGGGATTAAGAGCCGGGGATCGGATTTTGATGGTCAATAAAAAGCCCGTCCAGACGATTGAGGAGTTGGTTCGCAACGTGCGTTTGAAAAAAATTCAGATGTTATTGAATATCCAAAGAGGGGGAGAGATTCTTTTTCTCCTGATTCGTTGAGTTTAGAGGTTTTAGGATCCGCTTGACCGACCATGAGACCTTGGGGGGCCCAGAACCGCCCCCCAACTCCCCCCACCCTTTTTTTTAATTATTTAGAAAAAGGGGCGGGGGATTGGGGGTATTGCAACGTCTGCTCCGATTCGCTGCCGACCGTTTGGGTAAAAAGAGTGTGGGCATCTTCTGAATGGATGGGCGGGATCAGCATCTCACGACTCATATGACGTTTGCGTTCTAAAAGGGCATGGAGGCGACGGTCAAAACTTTGATCGGAATAGACTGGATGAATAGCCTGAGGATAATAGACATGGACCTCACGTTTTTGACCGATTCGATACACTCGGTCGGTGCATTGATCCTCAACCGCTGGGTTCCACCAGCGGGAAAGATGAATGACATGATTGGCCGCCGTCAGTGTTACCCCAACGCCACCCGCGCGAGGAGAAAGGATGATGACATCAAACCCTTGTCCTCCTTCTTGGAAAGCATTAATCCTCTCTTGTCGTTTTGCGCCAGTCACAGTGCCATTGATCAACATGGGTAACGAATTTAATCCATAGCGACGTTGCAAGATAGCCGCCAAGTAAGGTTGCATCTCTATCGATTCCAGAAAAATAAGAACTTTTTCACCGTTTGCAAAAATTTTATCTAAAATGCTCAGTGTCAACATAAAACGGGCCGAGGCCTCGCTGAACTCATCATTGGTCGCTTGAGCGGGATGGAGTGGATGGAGAGAGATCATGCGCAATTGATGCAAGGCTTCCAATACGTGACGGCCTCCCCCTTCCGCCCGAACCATTTGTACCGTGGTCTCATAGGCTTGAGCCTGGAGTTGTGGCATGATTTGCTCCAGAGGGTGATCGATCTTTTTTGGCAAACCGGGCAATCGATCTATCTTCATGCGTCGCAGCATCAGGGGTGGTCCCAAGGGAGATTTTTCCGTCAGCTGGGTTTTTAGTCGGCGCAAATCCTCCTCTTTCGGGTCTTTTTCATAGGTACGACTAAAAACGGCTAAATCTTTTAGATATCCAGGTTGAATGGTGTCGATCAGACACCAAAGATCGGCGAGACGATTTTCGATAGGAGTACCGGTCATTCCCAATACAAAATTGGCGTTTAAGGCTTTGGCCGCGTGGGTCATAAGGGTGCCTGGATTTTTTATTTTTTGCATTTCATCAAAGACAACCGCCGCAAAGCGTATAGCCGCAAAGCTGTGTTGATAGTTGCTGATGGTCTCATAGGTGGTCAAAATCCAATCGGCATGAGCCAATTGGTCGGCATTCAAGGTGGCCTGACCAAGATCGATTTCCCGTCCCTTGCGGTCACGCAGATCGATAAGACCGGTTCCAAAGACGCGCAGAGGTTCTCCAAGTCCAGGGGCGTGCAAATGTTGATGGTGTTCTAGTTCCCAATTTTTTAATAACCCCGTTGGAGCCACAATAAGAATAGGGGCTTTCGCAGGTCGTCCAGCGTTCATACCTTCTCGTAACCAAGCCAAAAAGGCCAAGGCTTGCAATGTTTTTCCAAGCCCCATGTCATCCGCCAACAATACCCCCGATTGTCCCGTTATCCACGCCTCTTGGAGCCAGGCAAACCCCTCTTTTTGATGTGGCTTGAAAGAACTTTTTAAACAGATTGGAAGCCCTATGTCGGGAATTAAAGGGCGTTGAATGCGGCCTCGTTGGTACTCCTCTTCGGCGAGATTACCTAGAATTTCGAGAACATAGGGAGAGCCTTTTATTTCTGGCGGTTTTTCTGGTTTATCATCGGGTGTGATTGGCTTTTTCTCCTGGATAGGCAATGCATCCAAAGCCGCCAAAGTTTCAGGAGTGGCTGGAATGAGTGTCTCCTGCCAGGGCACCGACGGTGTACCTGTTTCTATGGCCTCTTGTATGGATTGCCGTAGTTCTCTCGATTGTTCAGCGGTGAGTTCAATTTTTTGTCCATCCACTTGCAGCCCAAACGACTCTTCAACAAACCAATTTTCACCGCCACGTTTCACCCAAGGTAAAACTTTTGGATGCCAAAAACCAACATCGCGAACACGGTCAGAATATTCTGATGTCTCGATAAAAATAGCTTCCAATACCGTTTCGGAGAGATCCCCGCCAAGAGCTTCAGCCAAAAATGAGCGGGGATTGCGGATGAATTGGCGGCGGATTTCTGGGGTGGACATTTGGACTTGACGAACGACGCTGAGAGCTTTTTGAACCGGTTCATCCAGGACGACATACCAACCTGAACCAAGTGCGTAACGGGCTTGACACTCTGGTGAGGCGCAAAAACGGTTTTGTGAGAATTTTTTTTGTTGAATAGGAGGCAGAAGGCTTTGTATCTCCTTTGGGGCCTCCTCTTGATTTTCGGCGTAAGCTTTGCTGACCTCCGAACCGAACAGCACGGGTTCCAGAGTAAACCCATCGGCTCCACTTTCAAAATTGAGAGAGAAGCTGGAGGCGTGGGCCACACGGGTGCTGGTAAGATAACCGTCCAATTGAATCGACCGACTGCTCTCTTCAGGTAAAAGCAGCTGCATTTTGGCCCAAATTTGCAGGCGCATATCCATTTTTTCTGCAAGTGTGGCATTAAAGGTTTCAGCCGCCTCCAGGATGCCAAAGAGTGGTTCCGAGAGGCGATATTTAATATTTCCTTTGTTTATAGAGGCTCCGTTTCTTTTAACCCCTAAAACCGATTGGCCGTTTGGCTGTAACCAAGAAATTTTAAAACGAAACTTTGCTTGCTCCACCGTGCCATCGTGTTGAAGATCTAAAAGATAGGGCCAGATGGGGGGCAGAGATAAATCCAGAGCCATAGCAAGATCAAAGGCCGCAATTCGCGCATGGGGAATCAACACCTCCACGCCATTTTTGGAAGCGATCTCTTCATCCACCCAGGCGAGAATTTGCCCAATCCCCGCAACTTGTGCGGGTGTCACCCTTTGAATCCACTCCTCAGTGGGTAAAGGGTGGGATTTGACGAATAAAGAGTGGGACAGAAGCTTGAGGGTAAATCCTTCTGGTTTGACCTCCCAATTAAATGTTATTTTTGCCATTCGTAACTCCGGGTTGTAGGCATATAATTGCGCTCGGACAGGGATATTCCTGTATTATTTCGAATAAATGCTTCAATCTGTCTTTGCCAACGACCATTTTCGCTACCGCTATGGACCTGACCTTGATTGTCGGAATATTGGACCAAGTCATGGCGTCGATAACGTCCTAAATACAACTTTGGTGCCTTGGGATTTCCATCCACCCAAATATGGCATTTGCCGTTGTGACTCCATTCGGCAACAGTTAATTTATTTATTTTTAACAATAAAACAGAATGATTTTGGTCAATACCACTTTTTTCCAAAAAGCCATAAGAGACTATTTTACCAAAAGCCTGACGGGCATAGACTTGGGCTTTTGGTCCAAACAACACCCAGGCATCCGAGATAAGATCGGCTTGAAAATAGGCCAGCCAGAAGGTTTTTCTAAAAGACCACATGCGTTCCATGGCCACTTGGTCAACAACCACAAAAAATTGATCCAAGGCAACACTGGTCAGCCACTTACGCAAAACGGCAATCGCCTCTTCTTTTACCCCCAGCCACTCCTTGGCATGAATTGACAAACGCGGATCTTTAAAATGCTGCAAGATAAAAGAGAGTATTTTTTTTTTGAGTGTGTCTGTCGGGACAAGATTCTGCCAGGGCAACAACAAGGCCTCGACGAGTTTGTTTCGATGCATGGAATAGCGCATTTTTCCGTTGTTATCGAGACTCCAATCCAAGATAATATCAATCAGGGAAGGATCCCCGTTTTGTTCTGTCAATATTTTTCGCACTATTTCTACTGCCTGCAGGTAAGTATAGGCGGCCAAACCACAAGAGAGGCGTCCCTCTCCCATACCTATAGAGACCAGGGTTGTCACAGGAGTGGTCGGCTGCGTTAGGCAGGCCGTTGCCATGTGAGATGCCGCCTCTTGAGGAAAAAAAAGTTTGTATTGTTGGTGACGTATTGCCCATGGCCAGTCAAACTGGTTTACAATAGCCTCTAATTCTTGCGCTACTTGATGGATATACCCTTTAGCGGGATCAAAATCTCTCAAATAAGCCAAAATAAGGCCATGATAGGTGGAACGCCGCTGACGGGTGCGTAAGCGGGTAAAAAAACTTTCTAAAAAACCGGGTTCCTCCGCCAATGGTTTTTCACCGTTCAAACATATCCAGACCAACCATTTTAATTCACGAAAAGAAATTTCCTCCCATTGACCGGTGATTAAGACCGCTTTAATTTTTTGAATCAAAGCCTCTCTGTCAAGAGGTAAAAGAGGCTTACTCTCGGAATCATATTGTTGAGCAATCCGTTGGGCGACATGAGCCACGTTTGGGATTTCAGGGAGTTTTGGCAAAAACGGGAAACGGAAGGCCCGCACGCCATCGCGTAACGTCATGGGGGGAGCATCCCTTTCTCAACATCCCGGCGAATTTTTTCAACTTCTAAGGCGTTGGGGGTGACCATTAAAAAACGCATATCAATGCGACGATTGGCGGCACGGGCCTCTTTGGTGTTTTCGGTCCGCACTGGGCGATGTTGTGCATAACCGCTGACACCCAACACTTTTTGCTGCCGGTCGTTGTTCATCTCCCCCAATATAGGGGCCTGTTGGACCAGAGCGATAAAAGTGGCAATGGCACGGGCGGTGGAAAGCTCCCAGTTGTTTTGGATGCCATTATTCATGCGACCCACGACGGGTTGATCATCCGTATGGCCTTCGATAAACACCGCTTCCAGCCGCCCCCCCGGTGAGCGTGTACAAGAGAGAGTTGTTAAGGAGGGCGCAACGGTATAACAGGGTAGCAGTAACGCCAAAACTTCGGCCAGACGTTTGAGGGCTTCCAGGCCTTTGTCGGTGAGTTGAAATTCACTACGCGGAAACAATAACTCTTCAGGCAAGCGCAGCACCCCGTTTTCTGGATCAATGATGACTTTTACGCCATGTTGTTCCATGGCCTTTTTTATATCTTCCAACATCACTCGGCGTGTTGCATTGGCCTGAGTTAAGGCATTGGTGGTTTGATCAAATTTGGCCTCCTCCTCGCGGAGATTCAGGGCAAAGGCCATCAGCATGATGATAAAAATAAAGAGCATGCCAACCATCAAGTCGGTCATCGAAACAAAATAGCTCTCTTCTTCTTGTACGGTGTATGTGTCGTTTGACATTTTGTTTTAGTCCTTTTTATCTACCTGTCGCAACAACGTCTTTATTGTCGTAGTGATGTGGCGTACCATCCTTTATTCTCTTTGTATTTAAAGCCAAAATTACGCAACATTTGCGAGACAGGAGGATTCGCATCGTCCGTTTCAATACACATGCTTCCACCATTCTCTCGGAGATCAATGATTCGGAGACCATATTGAGTCACAAATTTTTGCAACTTGGACTCCAAATTTTTTTCTTCTGGAAATGGAAGGGCAGAAGCTTCTACATGATGCGAACGAAGCAAATCATTCTCTCTATAGACCGCTATTGGTTGAGAATTCCATTTATTTGAACTATTACTAGGCGTTGTGCTCAGAGAGGGAGTCTCAAGATGGACGGGTTTTTCATCTGGGAAAAGCAGTGCATTTTTTGGCTCGCGGAGGTGATTTCGGGAAGAGGTCACGGAATCCGCCTCAATTGGAGCCTCTGTTTTAATCTCTCCGGCATTTTTTGAGGCCATTTTTTCTGCGGCATCGACAAGATCTTCTATTGTTTCTTTGAGTTGTTCAATGCCACCTCCCAATAAGTTCATGGAGTTGGTAAAGTGGTGATCTATTTGGATGACATATTCATGGACTCGATAATGATAGGCTTCGGTACCTTCTTGAATTTTATCAAAGATTGAGCTCAGATCTTCATCCACTTTTTCAAAGCGTTGTCGATAATTTTCCCAATTATTTTGGACCTGTTGTGCCCCTTCATAAACGATACGAGCGGTATTGGTGATCTCTTCCTGGGTATTTTTCATGGATTGGAAGGTAGATTCCATTTGTTGGGCCGCTTTGGAAAAACGTTCGGCGGTCTGGGCAATGGGGGCACCGCTCTCTTGGAGTTGTTGGAAAGATTGATCCATGCCCATAATCACTTGTAATAGACGTAAGATGGAGCTATCAAAATTTTCTAGTAACGATTTTAAGCGGTCGTCAAGTAGATACAGGGTTTTATTTACCCCTTGCATCTGTTCGGCAAAGGGAAATATCGTCTCTTCCAGTCGTTGCGTCGAGGTGTCCATGCGCTTGGTCAAAAGTTGACCAGCCTCATCCATGGCTCTTCTGACCTCATTGGCAGAGGCCAAAAGTTCCTCTTTCCAAACGGTCGCGCTTTTTGAAAGACTGTGATAAAATCCTTTGGCAATTTTTTCAATGATAGAGCTAAATTCTTCAGAGACTTTTAAGCTGTCGGCCTGGAGCGATTGGGAAGCTGTATCAAGGGTTTTTGTAAGGAGAGAGGCCGAACTGGCAATGCTGTTTTCCATGTTTTGCCCTGCCCCAGCGATCAGGCTTTCTAACCGTTCGGCCGTTTTGTCCACGCGCTCGCCAAAACTACCGCTACTCTCTCCTAATCCAGAGATGGTTTTATGGAGGGTTTCTTGTAAGAGGGTTAATGTTTGGACCAGGGCATTCATTTCAGTACCGACCGATCCATCCATACTGGTCTTGAATCTATCAACTAATTGCAACATTGTCTCCTGGCTCATGGTGCCGATACTTTTTGTTATGCCTTCAATGGAATGAACCATGGGGGCCATGGCTTGACCGATTACCGAGCCAAGAGAGTTGTTAAAGCGCATTTCCAACGCTTTGGCCACCTCCACGGCAAAATCGGTATTAAATCGTTCCAATTGCAGAGTTTGTTTTTTAAGTTCCTCAATCTGTAACGCGGCCAACGAGACCGGAGTGACAAAAATCATCCGTTCTTCTAATAATTGACAAAATTCGTCAAATTGACGATGTAAATATAATATCCAATATTTTATTAACATAGATAATAAAAGTGACGACAAAAGTCCCGCAATGGATGTCATAAATTTAAATGTCGCTGCCGTAAGAAGATTTTCTAAAGAGTCCTTTGCTTGTTGCACATTCCCGGCAACACCTTCGCTGGCAAAATGGAGTGCTGCAACCAAGCCAATGAAGGTAAATAGCAAGCCAAACCCAACAAAATAATTTGGAAACGACTGATAAAGTGTTAAGTTGAGCCTACCCGCCACACTTCCCATATGAAGATAAACCGAAGGTCGCACCGTATTACGAATCTGCCCAGATTCGGTTGCGTTTGGCATGATTAACGTTTCTTTAAACTCTTCCCAACCATGCCTTAAAATTTTTTCCCGAGTCATGACCTCATCAAATTGAGAAAATTGATCCACAAAATCATGATAATCTGAAATTGATTTTAGCGCACGTTTCACCCTGTCCAAGGTAGACAGCATGGGATGTATTTGAATTATTCTAAACCAAAGCAAAATACCTAGGGCGAAAACCAACATCACCCCTGCGATATAAATCACCACATCAGGGTCTTTAAAAAGATTAAAAATGGGCGACAGATATCTTTGTAAACTGCTCAATGATTCGATGTTCTCTGCCATTCCTCATCCTTTTAGTAAATGAAATCATAGGGTGGTTTTTTTTAGTCATGGCTAAAAAAATATTTCACTAGCGTAAAATAGCATACACTCAACTTTTAATTTTTTTCATGTTTGACATGAGGAAAATTTACAAAAGTTTGTCATCGTGTCATATTATTAATCTCTAAACTGAACTTTGCAAGACTTTTCAATCTGTAATATTTGACCTGCTACAAAAAAAGTTTATTGATTGTTGTTTTATGTTTTTAAGGTGCGCACAGATTTAGGTACCACCACATTTGAGTGTGGACGATGAACGAGTGCCTGAATAAAAAGCAAAGTCAAGACCTTGGGGGATGGCATCCCCCAATCCCCCTGCTTTTTGAAGGAAGCAAAACCGAGGTCAAAAGCAAAACCCTGGGGGCAATCCCCCAGACCCCTTTTTTTTTTAAATAATAAAACCAAAGAACAGATGACCACGGTTAAGTGTGGTGGTACCCCCAATTCTCTTCACCCTTTTTTTTATCTTACGGATCGACCATAGACGATGCTGGAGATGCTGAGTTATTGTGTGGCTTGTGACTGTATGGGACAGAGGGGAGAAAACAATTGACCACAGTTACATGGGGATTTACCCTATGGCTTGGTGGGTGGTAGGATCAAGAGCCGGGGAGCGGATTTGGATGGTGAACAAAAAGCCACTCCAGACGCAACGTGCGGTTAAAAAAAATGAGATGTGATTGAATATCCGTAGAAGGAGAGAGTGGCTTTTTCTCCTGATTCGTTCATAAGAAAAATGGGAGTTTGGCGATGCACAAAGAGAGACGGGGTTTTTTAAAGGAGGCGTTGGTGGCCTCTTCTGGGGCGGTAGCTGTTGGTATGGGGATGCCACGAGTGGCGGTTGCGGAAGAGACCATTCATTGGAAAATGGTGACCACTTGGCCGAAAAATTTTCCAGGTTTGGGGAGCGGGGCCAATTTTTTAGCACAGCTCATTCAGCAGATGAGCGGTGGGCGTCTGCAGGTCAAAGTGTATGGGGCCAAGGAGTTGGTGGGAGATTTCGAAGTATTTGATGCGGTATCCAGGGGGACGGCACAGATGGGGCATGGCGCGGCCTACTATTGGAAGGGGAAACATCCCGCCAGCCAATTTTTTGCCTCGGTCCCTTTTGGCCTGACAGCTCAGGAGATGAACGGTTGGCTCTACCATGGTGGGGGCTTGGAGCTGTGGGCCAAGTTGTACAAACCTTTCGGATTGATCCCAACGGCGATTGGCAATACCGGTGTGCAGATGGGCGGTTGGTTTAATCGGGAGATCAATACCCTGGAGGATTTGAATGGGCTGAAAATGCGTATTCCAGGTTTGGGGGGAGAGGTTTTGAAACGAGCCGGGGGTACCCCTGTCTCTTTGCCAGCCGGGGAGATTTTTCCAGCGTTACAGTCGGGTGCCATTGATGCCACCGAATTTGTCGGTCCTTATAATGATTTGGCCTTTGGTCTGCACAAGGCGGCCAAATATTATTATTATCCCGGCTGGCATGAACCCGGAACCACTTTAGAGTGCTTGATCCACCAAGAGGCGTTGGATAAACTGCCCAAAGATTTACAATCCATTGTATTGAATGCCTGTAAAGTGGCCAATCAGGATATGTTGGCCGATTTTACCGCACGCAACAATGCCGCCCTTAACGCATTGGTCAACGAACATAAAGTGCTGTTGCGCCCCTTCCCGGATGTTGTTTTGCAAAAGCTTAAATCGATTTCTGTCCAGGTCGTGGCCGAAATTGCCGCCGGGGATTCGTTATCTAAAGAGATCTACGACTCTTTAAAGAGTTTTTTGGCGCAAGCCGAGTCGTGGCATAAAGTGTCCGAGTTGGCCTACCTCAAGGCGCGTCAAGGTTGAACGGGCGTTCTTTTTCCATGGGGAGGGTGATGTTTCGCCCATGGCAATGGTTTGTTTGCGCCTTTCTTCCGGTGGTGGCGTTGGCCGCGCCCCCTGCCGAGGAGCTGTTTGTAAAACATTTTAATGTCAGCAATGAATCCTATACCGTGCATGGACAGGTGACCGTCAATGCCCTTTCCCCGTTGACTGGTTGGGCGCAAATTGATCAGTTTAGGGGGGATATCTCCCGTTTTGGTGGTTTGCAGGTGTTGTTGTCGGGTTATCCAGGTATTGGATTATTATTGTCTCAGGTGCGGGATCTTGGCCTAGAGGCTGGAAAGATCCAGGTGGGTCCAGAGGGGATGGATGTTAATATTCAGTCGCTGGTGATCCCCCAGGGGCGGGTGAGCCACTGTTCTGGTCGGTCACAGAACAATGGTCAGTGGCAGGGTAAAAGCGGTGCGTTGCAACTCGACAAGCCTTTAAAAGGGATGGCTCCGGTGACGCCTTTGGGCTATGCTTCGTTGACCGCTTCCGGGATGAAGGAGCAGGGCCAATTTGCCATTCAAAACGCCTTTATTCAAAAAATTCGTATTCAGGCATTAAATTTGGCCAGTGTAGGGGATTCTTGGTCTGGGAAGGGTGTGATTCAGACCCGTGTGGAGGCTAAAAAGGTGCATTTTCCCAAGGAGTCATCCGATTCCCCTTTTTATCAACCGGTTCGGGATCTTTTGGCCTTGGCGGGTGGCTCTGTGGATGCGGGTAGCGCGGCTTTTTTGGTCGATTCTCTTACTCTGTTAGCCAGTTCCTCAGCGGGTCATTTGGATTTGACCGATATCCAACTCATCAGCTCCAAACTGAAAGCCACCGGAACTCTGCGCGCCACCATGCGGACGAACAAAGAGATGGTCGTGAGTGTGGATTTACTGGTGACAACGCCTAAAGGTAATAAGAGGTTGAAAAAGGGGTATCAGTTAGAGGTGGATTGAATCAGGAGATATGATGGTACCACCACATTTAAGTGTGGTGGATGAACGAGTGTCTGAACAAAAAGCAAAGTCAAGACCTTGGGGGATGGCATCCCCCAATCCCCCTGCTTTTTGAAGGAAGCAAAACCGAGGTCAACAGCAACAGCAACAGCAACAGCAACAGCAACAGCAACAGCAACAGCAAAAGCAAAACCCTGGGGGCAATCCCCCAGACCCCTTTTTTTTTAAATAATAAAAACAGACGACCACGGTTCAGTGTGGTGGTCCCGAGATTTGGAAGAAGAAATTTTTCCAGAAACCTGTCCGTATCGTTGCGAACAAATATTGGATGCCAATTTTTTGCCTTTATAAATAAAATAAACAGGAGATCCCATGTCCTTTTCTACCCTTACGGTTGAGATACTTAAATGTCATGGAACGCGCAATGATTTTATAGCCGTCGATGAAACCCACAGCGAGCAGGTGCCGGAAGGGTTAAAAAAATCTTTTTCTCGGTTGGTGGCGGATCGACAGACGGGGATTGGGGCAGATGGGATTGTTTTTGTATCGGCTGTGGATGCCCAACGCCCTCGAATGCGGTTTTTTAATCCCGATGGCAGCGAAGCGGAGATGTGTGGTAATGGGTTGCGCTGTGCGGTGCGCATCTGTCATGAGGGGAGGTTTAAAGAGCAAAATTCGTTGCTATTTACGACATTGGGGGGGGAGTTTAAAACCGATTATTTTATCTCTCCAGAATTTGGTATCCCCTTCGTGCGGATTTTTTTAGATCCTGTGCAGATCAATCCAGAAAAAATTTTAAAGAGTCGGCGCAGCAAGCCATTCTTGTCGGAAACCTTTGTGGTCCATGGTCAAGAGTGGTCTGGAACCCTCCTCTCTATCGGCAATCCCCATTTAATCGTGAATGTCGCAGATTTACGCCAGATCGATCTCGTCGCTCTTGGTCATGCCATGGAGAATCATCCCATGTTTACCAATCGGGCCAATGTCACTTTTGTGCAGCTGTTGGATGGGGCTAAAATTTTGGTGCAGACCTATGAGCGCGGAGCGGGGCTGACCTTGGCCTGTGGTACAGGGATGACCTCGGCGGCGGTGGCCCAGGTTTTGAATGGTTCACTGCCAAACCATGGCGAAATAGAGGTTCATCTCGCCGGAGGCGTGGCATGGGTCACCCCCCATGTGGAGGAGAATCATCTATCCGCCAGTTTGACCGGCAACGCCACCTTTCTCTATCGCGGTTTGGTTAAACTCAGGGTGGCTGGAGAGCAGGTGGCGTTTGGGGGAGAAGAGCGGGTTGAGCAAAGCTATGTGTATCGCGAAGAGATCGAGAAATATGCAAAATTTACTAAAAAAAGCCTTTTTGATGCGGAAATTTTAAAAGGTACCCCTCTTTTCAATAGATAGAAATGCAGAGATTGGGGGGGCGGAGAACCGCACCCCAATCTCCCCACCTTTTTTTGGGGGGCTAGGAAAATTTTGATCTATTCTGTACCCTCCTGATTGGAAGGTGCCTCCGGTGCGACAACCACTGCTTTGGCCTTTGGTGTTGGTTTCTCTGGCGCAACGGATTTAGGCGCAGGCGGAAAGACAATTTTGATGACTTCTGGATATTTGCGCACATAGTGAACCGTGAAGCCATCACGGATATAATCGGGCACCTCTTCATAATCTTTGCGACAGGCCTCTGGGAGAATCACCTCGCGGATGCCGACGCGCCGGGCAGCGATAATTTTTTCACGAATGCCACCTACAGCCAAAATTTGTCCAGTCAGGGTGATCTCACCGGTCATGGCCAATCGTCGGGCAACGGGTTGGTTGAGGGCCAGCGAGAGCAAGGCCGTGGACATGGTGATGCCTGCCGATGGACCATCTTTTGGGGTGGAGCCTTCGGGGACATGGAGATGGATCAATCCTTTGATTAAAGAGGGATCGCCACCCAACTCTTTGCAGTGGGCTTCAATGTAGCTCATGGCGATTTGGGCCGATTCTTTCATGACCGCCCCTAAATTGCCAGTGATGGTAAATCCTTCTCGATTTGGGGTGATACGGGTGGCTTCTAAATCCAGAGTGGCTCCACCCATGGCGGTCCAGGCCAATCCAGTGACAATACCCACCCCTTGGAGGGGTTTTTCATCGCGAAAATTGGGTTTGCCCAGCAGTTCTTCAATTTTTGATTTGCCAACCCGGAAGGGTTTGGGTTCGCCATCTAAAATTTTGACCGCTGTTTTGCGGGCAATGGCCCCGATTTTTTGTTCCAGTTGCCGAACACCCGCCTCGCGGGCATAATTTTCGATGATGTCGCGCACCGCTTCGGTGTTGATCAGGAGATCTTTTTTGGTCAGGCCATTTTTTAGCAGTTGCTTGGGAATTAAATGGTTGCGGGCGATTTGCACCTTTTCTTGGGTGATATAGCCGGAAAGACGGATGATCTCCATTCGGTCGAGCAATGGTCGGGGAATGGTATCCAGTTGGTTGGCGGTACAGATGAAGAGAATTTTGGATAGGTCAAAACGTACATCCAGATAATGGTCTAAGAACTCGGTATTTTGTTCTGGGTCCAGGGCCTCAAGCAAGGCCGAGGCCGGGTCGCCTTGATAGCTTGCGCCAATTTTATCCACCTCGTCCAACATGATGATGGGGTTGGCTACCTTTTTGTAACGTAAAGCCTGGATCATTTTGCCGGGCATGGCCCCGACATAGGTGCGTCGATGGCCTTTTATTTCGGCCTCGTCCCGCATGCCGCCCACCGAAAAGCGGAAAAATTCCCGGCCCACGGCGCGGGCCACCGAGCGTCCAATGGAGGTTTTGCCCACACCAGGGGGACCGACCAATAAAATAATGGAGCCTCCCACTTCGCCCTTGAGTTTACCCACCGCTAAAAATTCCAAAATGCGCTCTTTGACATCTTTAAGCCCGTCATGATCTTCATCTAAAATTTTGCGGGCTTGGGGTAGTTCCAGTTTATCGGTGGAGAAGATTCCCCAAGGTAGGCTGGTCAGCCAGTCCACATAGTTGCGGGTCACCCCATATTCCGAAGAGCTGGTCTCTAAAATGGCGAGTTTATTGAGTTCCTCTTGGATGCGTTTTTCGGCGTCTTCACTTAAGGTGAGTTTTTCCAATCGTTCACGAAAACGATCAATGTCGGCGGTGCGGTCGTCTTTGGTGATGCCCAACTCTTTTTGAATCTCTTTGAGTTGCTCACGGAGGAAAAATTGCCGTTGATGATCGGAGATGCCCTCTTCGACCTGTTTGGAAATTTTATCTTGGAGTTTGACAATTTGCAGTTCTTGTTTGAGCAGGGCCAACACCTTTTCCAGACGATGACGAATGGAGAGGGTCTCTAGGATGTCTTGTAGTTCTTCCCGTTTGGAACTGGTCATGGAGGCGACAAAATCGGCCAAACGGTCTGGGTCGCTGAAGTTATGACGCGACAGGAACATTTTAACCTGTTCCTGATAGAGAGAGTCATATTTTAAGATCTCTTTAAGAGAGTTGATCACCGCCATCACATAGGGCTTGAGGGCGTCTGGTTCTAGTTCGTCCACAGGTTTGTTGTGGTGGAGAACTTTTGCGATGATGGGCGATTTGCTGCGGGTAAGCTCCACCACCTCAAAACGGGAGATTCCTTCGGCCAACAGCTTGACCTGTTTTTCCTCTTCGTTGATGGCAGCTTCCAATATTCTGGCTACAGTTCCGATGCGATAGAGTTTTTGTGGGTTGAGAATCTCCTCCCCCTCTTCGGCATGACTTAAGATAATACCGAACAATTTTCCAGGGCTTTTCATGGCCTTGCGGATGATGTCGTAATAGGGGGAGCCGTCTACTTGAATGGGGGTTAACATCCCAGGAAAAAAAGGACGTCCTCCCAGAGGGTAGATGACCAATTCTGGTGGTAAAATAGAAGACATGGGGGCAGGAGGCTGGTTCGCATCCTCTTGGTCGATCTCTTCGAGGTTTTTTTCTTCCTCTTCTAGGATGGCATCGACAATTTTTTCGGCATCGTTATTTTCTTCGGACATGAAAATTCCTTCCGGTATAAAAGAGTATTGACTTTTATATGGTTATGGTTAGAAAAAATGCAACCCCCAACCAGAAGGAAATGGAGGATTCCAACCATTCAGTATTGTTAGGCGTTACTGCACCCACCGGCCCCGTCATCCTTGGGAGAGAAAGATTTTCCGCAACCACAAGAGCTGGAGGCATTGGGGTTTTTAATGACGAACTGGGCACCGTTTAAATCTTCAACATAATCCACTTCCGCGCCGTTTAGATAGTTGAAGGAGAGAGGGTCGACTAAAACTTTGACCGCATCGACTTGGATGGTAACATCGTCGTTCTCTTCGTTTTCATCGAAGGTAAATCCATATTGAAATCCAGAGCAACCGCCGCCTTGCACAAAAATGCGCAATTTTAGGTCGGGGTTGTTCTCTTCTTGGAGGAGAGAAGCCAACTTAGCGGTGGCGTTGGTGGTCAGGGTGATGGCCATAGGGATAATTCCTTTATCGTTTTAAGACCAAGATCGCGGTCTAGAATGAATGGGTATTGGTTTTTGTATATATTTATTGATTTTAGATTACAAGGGTAGGCAAAAAATAATGTGTGGTTTTGGGGAAAAATCGATTGCGGGGACGGATGAAAGAAATAATTGGTAATCTTGCGAAAAAAATGGTTAAACAGAGCAAAAATTGACAATCAATTGGGAGTATTGATGATGAATCATAGAAGAAGGCAAACTGTGGTTTTGATCCATGGTTTGTGGATGAATGGTTTAGAGATGGGGGTTTTGGGGCAACGTTTACGCAGTTTGGGATATCGAACTCTCACTTTTCGTTATCCTACCGTGCGAGCGGGTATTTTGGAAAACGCCTCCCGATTGCATGATTTTATAGAGGATGTCGTATTTAAAATGATTGATGGTGGACCGCCGCCGCATTTAGTCTGTCATAGTCTGGGTGGGATGGTGGCTTTGAATATGTTGGAGGGGCATCCAAAGTTAGCTGTGGGGCGTGTTGTGGCCTTGGGAACCCCTTTTTTAGGAAGTCAGGCGGCGCGTCATTTGGCGGATTGGTCGATCGGGCGGTTGGCTTTGGGAAACTGTATGGAGGGGGCTATGGCGGGCAATGGTCTGCAACGGGTCCCTTCTGGACGAGAGGTGGGGATTATTGCGGGGGCGTTGCCTATTGGTTTGAGTCGTTTGGTCTTGGGTGTCCAAGGGGAGAGCGATGGCACTGTGGCGGTTGAGGAGACCCGTCTGCCTGGAGCCAAAGAGCATATTACTTTGCGTGCTGTTCATGTGGGGTTGGTTTTTTCTCCAGAGACGGCGCGTTTGGTTCACCGTTTTTTAAGCTTGGGAACTTTTGGTGTAGAGGGATCATGATGAGCGGGCAACAGGGCGTTTCTGGTCGGGTGGTCGTGTTAACTGGAGAGGGGAAGGGGAAATCCAGTAGTGCCTTTGGTATGGTGTTGCGGGCTGCGGGGTGGGGGCAGCGGGTCTGCGTGGTGCAGTTTGTCAAAGGCAAGTGGCCAACTGGTGAAGAGAAAGCGGCCTCCCAGTTGGCCACGGTAGATTGGTTTGCCTTGGGCGATGGCTTCACCTGGAACACCGTCAACCCCGATCAAGACCGGGCCACCAGCCGTCGGATTTGGTCATTTTGTCAGGAGAAGATCCGTTCTGGTCTTTATGAGATGGTGGTCTTGGATGAAATTCTTTTTGTGATTCAACAGGGCTGGTTGACAGGAGAAGAGATTGCGCACTTTATTCTTACGCAAAAACCAAGGCCTCTCCATCTTATTCTCACTGGTCGTGGCATCGCGCCAGAGATTTTGGCAGTGGCCGATACGGTGACAGAAATGCGTGCGGTGAAACATGCGTTTCAAGAGGGGGGAAAGGCGGTGCGGGGGATTGAGTTTTGAGGGTGTTTTTCTATAAAAACATACTAAGAGTGTCTTGCTGATGTAATCGTTCAGACCCCGTCATTCCCGCGCAAGCGGGAATCCAGAATTCGCGGGACCCACCTGGATCCCCGCCTTCGCGGGGATGACGATTACCAGGGGGGGAGTGAACGGTTACTTGCTGATTAATCGTTTGATAAATCAGTATAAAAAAATTACGTAAAGATAAAAAATAATTTGACTTTTTATTTTATTTATAATATATTCTTTATATTTAAATATTGTAAAATTTAATGACAATTTGCTTTATAAAGCTTGAGGAAATTGCAAAACTTTGTTTTTCGTCATTCCCGCGCAAGCGGGAATCTATAGCCCGTTGAAATTTCTGGATTCCCGCCTTCGCGGGAATGACGTTTTTTACTCTGGTGATGGGTTTTGCAATTTCCTCAGCTTGATAAATATATATTGAATTGGAGAGTTGGTGAAGATACAATATAAAAATCAGAAAATTGAAAAATTGTGCAATCAACAAGCTGTCGCTCAACAGACGTTTGGAAAGCCTGTCGCAATTAAACTGCAAACTCGCATAGCTGAGATAAAAGCGGCTAGTCGGGTGACAGAGTTGATAGCGGGTGATCCCCATCCCCTTAAAGGGAATCGTCTTGGACAATTTTCACTAAGTTTTTCAGAATCTGAGAGAGTTGTGTTCAAACCAAATCAGGATCCTATTCCGCGACACGAAGATTCTTCCATTGATTGGTCGCAGGTAATTAATATAATAATTGTTTTTATTGGAGACTATCATGTTTGATTCGACCTCTAAAAATATGCAAGATTGGGCTTCTCCGCCTGGGAATACGATTTTTGACCTGCTGGAAGAGCATCGGATGACCAAGATTGATTTTGCCAAACGTCTTAACTATTCAGACGAATATGTCAATGAACTGATGAAAGGGAGAGTTCAGATTACTGAGAAGATGGCCGATAGCTTGGCGCGTGTTTTGGGTAGTACTCCTGCCTTTTGGTTGGCCCGTGAAGCGCAATACCGAGAGATGTGTGCATATTTGGAAAAAAAAAAGTCTGAACTTGATTGGTTGGAAAAATTGCCCATAAAGGATTTGATGGCAAATGGCTTAATCGAAAAACGTCGTAACACTGTCTATACTAAAGCAAAAATAGTTGCCGATTGTTTGCGTTTTTTTGGTGTCGATTCGCCTGAAAATTGGAATTTACGATTTAGTGATATGCAGGGATCATTTCGTCGTAGTCATGAAAAGCAGAGTGATATTGGGGCAATCTCTGCGTGGCTTCGTATGGGAGAATTAGAAGCAGAACTTCAGAACGGATTGAAATTTGATCATAATCAGTTTGAACTTATTCTTAGAAAGGTTCGCAACTTGACTGTATTGGGACCAGAAAAGTTTGAGCCACAACTAAAAAGTTTATTTATGGATGCTGGTGTGGCATTTGTCTTGGTACCTTGTATACCTAGGGCGCATGTGAGTGGTGTTGCGCGTTGGTTGAGTTCAGATTGGCCGTTAATTCAATTGTCTTTATATGGGAAGGCGAATGATAAATTTTGGTTTACTCTTTTTCATGAGGCAGCGCACATTCTTCTCCATGCGAAAGAGAAGAAAAGTGTTTATTTGGATGAGTCCACACAGAGAAAGGGGGTGTCGTTAGAGGAACGACAAGCAAATGATTGGTCTGGAAATTTTTTAATTCCAGCCTCATTCAAAAATAAATTAAAGTCACTGCGGACGGAAATGTCTGTACGTAATTTTGCAGATGAGATTGGTATCCATCCAGGTATCGTTGTTGGGCGGCTCCAGCATGATAGGTTAATTGATTTTTCACAAATGAATAATCTTAAAGAACGTTTTGATTTTAAAAAAAATTAAAAAGATAAATTTATACTCTATCTATTCCGCCACCCAAATAGATCTCCCCGAATACCGCACCTCCCGCAAAGGGTGCCCATAGAGTCTTTCCAGCAAAGGTTCGGTGAGCATCTCTTGGGCCGAGCCTATGTGCATTTTGCCCTCGCCAAAAAGAAACAAGAAAAAATCACAAAATCGCACGGCCAAGTTGATGTCATGTAAAATCATGATGACCGCTTTTTTGTGCGACTTGGTTTGCTGGCAAATCGTGTTTAGTATGGAGAGGCTATAGGAAAAATCTAAATGGTTGGTGGGTTCATCTAGTAAAAATAAATTTGGGTTTTGGGTGAGTAACACCGCCACATCCAGGCGTCGCTGCTCGCCCCCAGAGAGGGTGTGTACGGGGCGGTTTTCAAAGTTGGCCAGTCCCACTTGCGCCAGGGCTTGGCAGGCCAGGTGGTGGTCGTGGTTGGATTCACGCTCCCAGAGGGAGAGATGGGGGTGACGGCCCATCAGGGCGGTTTCTAGGACGGTAGCGGGAAAATTTTTTTCTTCGCTTTGAAATAGAACCCCCAGCTCTTGAGCCACTTGGCGACGCGATAAACGGTCTATCGGGTGACCATTGAGCAAAACAACCCCTTTTTGCGGGGGGTGCAGACCGGCCAAGGCGTGCAAAAGGGTGGTTTTTCCCACCCCATTGCGGCCTAAAATGGCCCAACATTGACCGGCTTGAATCGTTAAATTTAAATCTTGAAGCAACATCTGCTGGTTGATCATCAGTTGGAGATGTTGCGTCTGTAAAAGGGGGGTCATAAAGGGCCTTTGCGCAAAAGGAACAAAAATATCGGTACTCCGATCAGGGCCGTTACCATTCCGACTGGCAGTTGTTGCGCCGTGAGGATGACGCGGGCGAGGGTATCGGCCAGCATTAAGAATCCGCCCCCCAACAGCACCGCAGCGGGTAGCAGTACGCGATGGTCGGTAAAACCAAGCAGACGAATGAGGTGCGGGCAGAGTAATCCAATAAAACCGATTGCTCCTCCGGTGGTTACCGCAAAGGCGGTCAATAAAGAGGCTAAAAAATAGACCAACCAGCGCAACTGTTCTACCGCCACCCCCAGGCTTGCGGCGCGTTGTTCTCCCCGTGCCAAGAGATTCAAGCCCCGGGCAAAGGGCCAAATGCTCCCAAGTCCGACGATTAAGATCAACAAAGCGGTTTTAGGTCGTTCGGCATAGCCTAAATCACCCATTAACCAAAAAAAAATACCGCGCAGTTGGGTATCTGGGCTTAAATACATTAAAAAGCTGATCAAAGCCCCCCAGCCAGCCGACATCACCACTCCGGTAAGCAACAATCGGGTGACACTGCCTCCCCCAGGGCCATTGGCCAGATAAAAAAGGGTCAACATGGTAAACAGGGCACCCCCCAAAGAGCTGATGGCGAGCCAATCGCCAGTCAACCCCATCAATAGAGCGACAATCGCCGCACACGAAGCACCTCCAGAAAGTCCCAATACATAAGGATCGGCTAAAGGGTTGCGCAATAAAACCTGCATTAAGGTTCCAGCTAAAGCCAGTAGTCCTCCTACCGCTAAACCGCTCAATGCTCGAGGTAGACGTAACTCAAGGACCACCGTTTGGGAGAGGCTCTCCCCATCTGTGAAAAGTAGGTGACCGAGATCGTGCCAACGGGTTGTCACATTACCTGTGGTTAAGGATAACAGAAAAGCCGCGCAGACAAAAAAAACAAGAGCCAGCATCAGAAGAAAAGAGGGATTACCGGCATGGATTCTATGTTTCATTCTCTTTGTCAAGGTTGGCCAAGGAGAGGGTTATCAAAAATTCCGTGCCGCCATCGGTAGGGGTGCGTAAAAGGATTTGGCCGTTGAGTTCCTTGAGAATATCCAGAATAATAGCCAGTCCAAGACCCGTCCCTTTGCCTGGTTCTTTCGTGGTGAAAAAAGGTTGAAATATTTTATTGGCCACATCCATGGGAATGCCAGGACCGTTATCAAGGAAGGAGAGATGGATGGTGTGATTTTCGATATGGGCTTGACAGGAAATTTTGCCATTTTTTTTGAGATGATTTGTCGATTCAATGGCATCCAGGGAGTTGTTTATTAAATTTATGAAAATTTGGGAAAATTGTTGTCGATTGCCTAGTAAGAAGGCCTCTTTTGGCAGGTTGGTCTCTATGTAAACCTGTTGTTGACGAAGACGAAACCGCAAGAGGGTCAAGGCATCGTCCCAGGCATCGGACAAGAAGAAATGTTTTTTTTCTGTTTTGGTTTCTGCTCGACCATAATTTTTCAATAGATCGACCAAGTCGTTGATGCGTCGGCTGCCTTCGGCAATTTCATCCAAAGATTTCGGGACCTGATCCAAAAAACGGCGCAAACGATTGGTTGAATCTTCGGAGGCATATTTTTCTAGGATGGGGCGGGCGAGCGCGATATAGTCGCGTAAAAAAGGGAGGTTGCCTAAGATAAAGGAGTTGGGATTTTTAATTTCATGGGCCATGGCGGCGGCCATTGTGCCCAGGGTCGAGAGTCGGTCGGCGTGAAATAACTTGTTGGATTGTTCCTGGATGAGGTGGATATCGCGAAAGGCTTTTAAGCCGGAGCGAACCATGGTATAGAGTTTGAGGCTAGTAAGTTCGGTTTTGTCTTTGTAATCGTCGATATCATATTTTTCTAGGATCTCTTTTTCTGGAGCAGTTCCTGGTTGACCGGTTCGAATGATTAATCGCATGAACTTGTTGCGTTGTCTATTGCGAATGTATTCCACTAAAACCAGACCTGCGTTGTCGGTTTCCATGACCACATCAATGAGAGCCAAGGCAAAGTCGTTCTCTTTTTCGAGTATCTGCACGGCCTCCTGGCCGGAATAACAACTGATGAAGGCGATGGGACGATTTTCAAAAATAAAGGTATCCAGGCTTAAACGTGTTACTTTATGGATATCGGGTTCATCGTCTACGATGAGAATACGCCAAGGTTCTATAAATGGTTTTGATATAGGGGGAGGGGGATTGGAACGTACGATTTTGATCATATCGGATGGTCTCAATTGTAAAAAAAAATTGAAGATTATTAAAGGTCATTTGTGAGATTTTAATATAGGGAGTATTTTTTTTTTTTAAATAAAAATAACACGTTAACTTTTTATTATATCATTATTTCTCAAAATTTCAAGAGTTAAAATAGGTGATTTCTTATCTATATTTCAATCTATGCGTGAGTAATTTTTCTGAAGAGCGTTTGTTTTTTTCCATTTTCTATCAAATTGCGATATACTCAATTGGGGAGAGATAAAAAGAGGGGTGATTTTGAGTTTTTAGCCTGAGTTTTTTGATGGTGTGTCTTGTCGGGCGTGGGCTATTTAATTAAATGAACCGCTTTTTTGAAGAGTGAGTTCATGCAAATGGGTTTTACAGTGAGGAACATTGGACAGAAATAAACTGCGTCGATTACATCTGACCCTTCCAAGGAGGGTGAAACAGGCCATTTTGGTTGTTGCGGATATTGTCAGTACGATCATGGCTTTTGGTGGTGGAATTGTGTTGTTAAAAGGTTTTCCTGGGCTGGTGGTTCTGAAGATGGACTATCCGGTTCTTTTTATGTATCTCATTGTTTCTATGCCTATATATGTGCGATTTGGTTTGTATCGGGCCGTTATTCGCTATATGGGGGTCATGTCTGTTTTATCGGTTTTTAAAGCCCTTCTTTTATCGGTCATGAGTACGTGGCTCATCTCCACGCTCATTTTCCCCCATAATTTTTCGATCTCTTTTTGGATTATTTTTGGTCTTCTTATGCTTTTTTTTGTGGGAGGGAGTCGTTTGTTGGCCCGCGAATTTTTGCGTCAGAGCATAGGTTTTCATGGCAAGATGCCGGTGGCCATTTATGGAGCGGGTGCTGCGGGGGTTCAGTTGGCTACCGCCTTAGAAAACAGTATTGAGTTTCATCCCTCTTTTTTTGTTGACGATAATCCAGATCTTCAGCGACGGGAGATCAAGGGGCTTCGGGTGTATGCGCCGAAAGATTTACCAATGTTGGTTAAGGAGTTTGATATTGGCCGCATTCTTTTAGCTCTTCCTTCATTGGATATCAATGGGCGGCGGGAGGTGTTGCGATTTCTTGAGCCGTTGGCGACCCGTGTCCAAGTGATGCCAGGATTGGTGGATTTGGCGAGTGGTAAACGTAAAATTGAAGAGCTACAGGATGTTCAGATTGAAGATTTGGTTGGGCGTCGGCCTGTAGAGCCTTCAATTGAACTATTAGATGCCTGTATTCTTGATAAAGCGGTGTTGGTCACAGGAGCTGGGGGATCGATTGGTTCGGAGTTGTGTCGGCAAATTATTCAACGTAATCCCTCACGATTGGTTTTGGTCGAAAGATCTGAAGTTGCCCTCTATTCTCTTGAAAAAGAGTTGAGACAATTGATGTCTGAACAAAACCAGCATTTGCAATTGGTGCCTATTTTGGGGTCAATTTTAAATCGGAATCGGATGCGTTCAGTGATTAGCTCGTTTGGTATTCAGACGCTTTATCATGCGGCTGCCTATAAACATGTCCCTATTGTTGAACGTAACCCTATTGAAGGGGTTGAGAACAATACCTTTGGCACGTTGGTGGTGGCGCAAGCGGCCATTGAGGAAAACGTGGAGACTTTTGTTTTGATCTCTACAGATAAGGCTGTGCGTCCGACCAATGTCATGGGGGCCAGTAAGCGTTTTGCTGAGTTAATTTTGCAGGGGTTGGCGGATCAGCATTCACATCGAACTCGTTTTATCATGGTTCGGTTTGGCAATGTGCTGGCCTCTTCTGGATCGGTGGTTCCTCTGTTTTATGAACAGATTCGCCAGGGGGGGCCGGTAACCGTGACCGATCCAGGGGTGGTGCGTTTTTTTATGACGATCCCGGAGGCAGCGCAATTGGTGATTCAAGCAGGGGCTATGGGGCAAGGGGGAGATGTTTTCGTGTTGGAAATGGGTGAACCCATTCGGATTTTGGATTTAGCGATTCGTATGATTCATTTTTCTGGTTTACGCATCAAGGATGAAGGGAATGGCTGGCAGGGGGATATTGAAATTCAGATTACCGGTTTGCGAGAGGGGGAAAAACTTTATGAGGAATTGGTCTTAGGTGAGAATATTCAACCCACTGAACATCCAAAAATTATGCGCGCTCAAGAGGCTTTTTTGCCTTGGGCAGAGGTGGATAAAATTTTAAGTCGTCTGGAAAGAGCCTGCCTAGATTTTGATTATTTGCGCGTTCGGCGCATTTTATTGGAAGCGGTAGAAGGATATCAACCATCCATTGGGATCAAGGATTGGGTTTGGATCAGTAAGCATGTCAATCACTCTAATAGCGAGGAGGGGCATCCTCATTCTTCAGGGGGAGAGCAATTGCATGTTAAGTCGGCATAGTATGAGGGATACGCAAGAGGCATTGTCTTTTTGGATCAAAGTGTCGAAAAAAAGATAAAAACTCGATTTTTTTAAGAACATGATGCCCTGCGGGCACACATAAAATTAAAAGCCAAACCCTGGGGGATGAATCCCCCAGACCTCCTCTTTTTTTTAAGAATTAAAAAAAAGGGTGGGGGGAATTGGGGGGCGGTTCTCCGCCCCCCAAGGTCTTGATTTTTTGTTCATTTGGAAAAAAGCAAGACCTTGGGGATGGATCCCCAGTGGGTCTTTATGACAATGAAATATTTGTATCGTGTTTAAAAAAGCGGGTTTGTTTTAAACAAGCCCGCTTTTTTAAATAAAGAAATTGTTAAGAGACAGTTACCTCAACTGGGTCGCATTCCCATAAGCCATGTTTGGTGCAGTAGGATAACGCGGTGAGTCGGAGTTTACCGGGAAGTGGCAGGAGATTGAAGGTGACTTCTGCTTGGCCCTTATGTCCATTCCCCCCCAGAATTCCTTGCGTAAAGGTGGCTTCAGCCAGCAGGGATGGGCCATCGTATAACTGAATAGAGCGGATAAAATGGTCGGCATCATCGGGATGGCTGTATTCTTGTCCCATGCGGATGGTGACGGGAAATTTTTGGTTTGCGGTGGCAGTTGGGTCGCACACGATAAAAGGAGAGTGGCGGTCGATATAATCTTTCTTGGCCTCTTTGTCAACTTGGGAGATGTCGACATAACGATTAATCTGTGGCATAGGACTCTTTCTGTTGAATTGCGATGAAATTGATAAGAGATGGTAAATTTATAATTGCTCGGCGTGGTGGGCCAAATAGTCGGCTACCCCAGAGGTGGAACCCTTCATGCCGGGTTTACCCTGTTGCCAACCAGCGGGACAGACCTCACCATGCTCTTCGTTAAATTGCAAGGCATCAATCATACGTAGCATTTCATCGATGTTACGTCCGAGGGGTAGATCATTGACGACTTGATGGCGGACAATGCCGGCTTTATCGATTAAGAAAGAGGCGCGCAGGGCAATTTTTGGACCTGTAAGAACGTCATAGGCTTCGGAAATTTCTTTCGTGAGATCAGCGATTAAGGGGAACTGCACGTTGCCGATACCACCTTGGTTGATGGGGGTATTTTTCCATGCGAGGTGGGTAAAGTGTGAATCAATAGAGGCGCCAAGGACGACTGTTTGGCGTTTTTGAAATTCGGCCAGACGATGGTCAAAGGCGATAATTTCCGATGGGCAGACAAAGGTGAAATCGAGTGGATAGAAAAAAAGGACAACATGCTGTCCTAGGAATGAGGAGAGAGAAATTTCTTGAAAGGAGTTGTCGGGCATAACGGCTTGGGCAGTAAATTGGGGAGCGGGTTTCGTAACAAGAACGGACATGGGGTCTATCTCCTGAAAGATGTGTCGATATGGTCAAGGAAATTTTAATTTTTTGGATACCGTTTAATGTGATAGTATTTAGCATGGATTAGAAGAAATGGTCAAGCAAAAAATGATATGCCAACAAAAAAGATGTTGTGTTGACATTTTGATATATAATGGGGGGGCGAATAAAAAAAAAAAGGGGTTTATAAAAAAAAAGATGAAACCTCCTTGACAGGGTGCTTTAAAATATGTAGATATATACGGCTTTTGGAGGGGTTCCCAAGTGGCCAAAGGGAGCAGACTGTAAATTTGCCGGCTCAGCCTTCGAAGGTTCGAATCCTTCCCCCTCCACCATTTTTTTAGTAGGCAGAGAAGATTTACACTGGACAGAAGATAGGCGGGTGTAGTTTAGTGGTAGAACGTTAGCCTTCCAAGCTGATCATGGGGGTTCGATTCCCCCCACCCGCTCCACATTTGGGCAAGGTTCAATGCCCATATAGCTCAGTGGTAGAGCACTTCCTTGGTAAGGAAGAGGTCATCGGTTCAATCCCGATTATGGGCTCCATATAGATTATAAAATATTTGAAGAACTATTTTCGAGAATAGGGAGGTTTTAAGAATGTCCAAGGCCAAATTTGAGCGCAACAAGCCCCATGTGAACATTGGTACGATTGGTCATGTGGATCATGGTAAGACGACGCTGACAGCGGCGATCACCAAGGTACGGGCTGCGAAAGGTCATGCGGTGTTTAAGGCCTATGATCAAATTGATTCAGCTCCAGAGGAGCGCGCTCGTGGAATTACGATTGCGACGGCGCATGTGGAATATGAAACGGACAATCGTCATTATGCCCATGTGGACTGTCCTGGCCATGCCGACTATATTAAAAACATGATTACTGGTGCGGCACAGATGGATGGTGCCATACTGGTTGTGTCTGCAGCGGACGGACCGATGCCTCAGACGCGTGAGCATATATTATTGGCGCGCCAAGTTGGCGTTCCAGCATTGGTTGTCTACATGAATAAAGCCGATCAAGTAGATGATCCTGAGCTTTTAGAGTTGGTAGAATTAGAGGTACGTGAATTATTAAGCCAATATGATTTTCCAGGGGATGATATTCCCATTGTGATCGGCTCTGCGCTTCATGCTATGGAGGGACAGGCGACGGAGATGGGGACAGGTTCTATTGATCGTCTTATGGCAGCCGTTGACTCCTAGATGTTTTTACGATTTCCGGTCGTGGGACTGTGGTGACAGGGCGTGTAGAACGCGGGATTATTAAGGTTGGCGAGGCGGTTCAAATTATTGGCATGCGACCCACTCTTGCGTCGGTATGTACGGGCGTTGAAATGTTCCGCAAGCTATTGGATCAAGGCCAAGCGGGTGATAATGTAGGTGTGTTGCTTCGTGGCATCAAACGTGAAGATGTGGAGCGTGGTCAGGTATTGGCCAAGCCCAATTCAATTACACCACACACAAAGTTTACGGCCGAATGTTATATTTTGAACAAAGAGGAAGGTGGACGCCATACACCATTTTTCAGCAATTATCGTCCACAGTTTTATTTTCGAACGACGGATGTGACTGGGCAAATTGAGTTACCTGAGGGTGTTGAGATGGTTATGCCGGGTGACAATGTTGCCATTACGGTGAAGTTACATGCACCGATTGCCATGGAGCAAGGATTACGATTTGCTATTCGTGAAGGTGGCCGCACAGTTGGAGCTGGGGTTGTTTCTAAGGTTCTCGAATAGATCGTAAACGTTTAGCAAAGATGAGTTTGGAGTCGTTCGATGCGTGATTTAATCAGTATGTCCTGTGAGGCGTGTAAACGACGCAACTATACCACAGATAAGAATAAACGGACGAAGCCGGAAAAATTACAGCTTCGCAAATATTGTCCTTTTTGCCGGAAACATACGGTACACAAGGAAGGGAAAATCAAGTAAAATTGGCGAAAGTCATTTTCTTGTGAAATAGGATAGTAGCTCAATGGTAGAGCATCGGTCTCCAAAACCGGCGGTTGGGGGTTCGAGTCCCTCCTGTCCTGCCAAAAGAAAAGTATGGCTTATGTTTACGACAGATGATGGTGAAAATGGGTTGAAGTTTTGGCCGATGGGAGTCATTATGAATGACGATTTGACTGTAAACATTCACCCAAGGGATTTTTGTTGATGGAAATGGGGCGCCTTACCCAACTCAAAACATATTTTCAGGATGTACGGGTTGAACTTCGCAAGGTAGTTTGGCCGACTCGTAAAGAGACCACAACGACAACGATTGTGGTTTTTAGTATGGTCATTCTGGTATCATTGTTTTTGTGGCTGGTAGATGCTATTTTGGCACTGATTGTCCGAACTATTATTGGATGACAGATTATAAAAAGGGTCACCGGACCGGTTAAGGCAGCCCGTAACATGGACGACAATCCCTAACCGGGGGAGTGAGGATTTTTATGTCCAAAAAGTGGTATATTATTCATGCGTATTCAGGCTATGAAAAAAGGGTCAAGACGAGTTTAGAAGAATCGATTCGTCTGGCGGGTGTTACGCATTTATTTGATGAAATTTTGATTCCAGCCGAAGAGGTCGTCGAGTTACGTAATGGTCGGAAAGTAACATCGGAGAGGAAATTTTTTCCGGGCTATGTTCTGGTTAAAATGGAGATGAATGACCGGACGTGGCATATGGTGAGCAGCTTACCGAAGGTAAGTGGATTTTTGGGTGGGGGTGGGAGACCGTATCCTCTTTCCGACGCAGAAGTAGAGAAGATTTTGACCCAAGTCCAAGATGGCACAGAGAAGCCCAAACCAAAGATTTCATTTTCTGTTGGTGAAAATGTACGTGTGATTGATGGACCGTTTGTATCTTTTAATGGATTAGTAGAAGAGGTGGATGAGGATAAGACCCGGTTAAAGGTATCGGTAAGTATTTTTGGCCGCGCAACACCGGTTGAGTTAGATTTTGTTCAGGTTGAAAAGTTTTAGCTAAAAAGAGATAAAGCAGATGCATCTTTTTTAATGTATCGGAAAAATAGAAATTCAAGACCTTGGGGGGCGGAGAATCGCCCCCCATACCTCCACCCTTTTCTTTTAATTCTTAAAAAAAGAGGGGGTCTGGGGGATTCATCTTCCTAGGGTTTTGATTTTAATTTTTTGCCCGCAGGGCATTATGTTTGAGGGGTGTAGGACGAGACTGGCAAACAAACGGATCGGCTGGTTTCTGAAGAGGCCCCAAGAGAGATCTGCCAAGAATAGATTAGTCAAGATTTGGTATTGCCAAAAATTGGACTAAAATTAACATTTGCACGGGAAGGCTTGAAATGGCCAAAAAGATTACCGCCTATATTAAGTTGCAGTGCCCGGCTGGCGCGGCGAAACCGAGTCCACCAGTAGGGCCGGCACTTGGGCAACACGGATTAAATATTATGGAGTTTTGCAAAACTTTTAATGCCAGAACGCAAACATTGGAGCCGGGTTCACCGATTCCAGTTCTGATTACGGTTTATGCAGATCGTACCTTTACCTTTGACCTCAAGACGCCACCAGCCTCCTATTTTTTACGCAAGGTCAGTGGTATCGCCAAGGGATCCAAGACTCCAGGTCGTGGTAGCCCTGTGGGGAAGGTAAGTATGGGTCAAGTACGTGAGATTGCCAGTGCAAAAATGGTAGATCTTAACGCCGTTGATATGGAAGGTGCCGAACGAATAATCATTGGTTCGGCTCGCTCCATGGGTTTGGAAATAGTCGATTAGGAGTTGTCCATGGCACGTCGAGGAAAGCGTCTAAAGGCCATACTTGAGAAACTGGATCGGAAGATATTTAATCCTCTTCCTGAAGCGGTTCAGATCATTCGAGAGCATGCCAATGCCAAATTTGATGAAACGGTAGAAGTTGCCGTGAATCTAGGTGTAGATCCCCGCCATGCGGATCAAATGGTCCGCGGAACTGTGACCCTACCCCATGGGACGGGGAAGACAGTTCGAATTTTGGTTTTCGCCAAAGGGGACAAAGTAGCTGAGGCCGAAGC
>JAMOAW010000013.1:0-91575 GCA_039908535.1 Magnetococcus sp. DMHC-6
CTTGTGGTTATGATCGTTCTCAATAAACACATAATACCAGAAAGGACGTTAAATTACGACCCTTTGCGATCCAAAAGGGCAATAAATTCCCATTTTTACCGGTTTTTGCAATTACCTCACACATTAAAAAAACGAAAAAAAGCATTCGTTTCATAAAAATTGAACGATTAAAAAGCAAAAATATTTAATAAATATATGTTTTTATTGATAATTTTAAATTCATATTCCAAATCAAAAACTGCTCCATAAAAAAATTTTTTTCAATTATATATTGATAAAAACAAAACAATTTTAGGAAAAAATTTTGACATGCAATGCCAAATTTTCCCTGTATACTGCTCCCCTCAGAAGTTTTATCTATGGATTATTTATTTCTTAGATAAACCATATAAAACAATTAAAAACAATATAAATTTATATAACTGAACCCAAATGAATGATATTTATTCAATATTAGAACATGCACGGCGTGATTTTAAAACCGGGCAATATAACTCTGCAAAAATTCAATGCGAAAAAGCATTAAATTTAGATAACAACCAACCCGATGCCTGGAATCTACTAGGCATGATCGCCCAATACCAAGGCCATATAGATATGGCTTTAAAGGCCTATCGTAACGCTCTCACCATTCTTCCTGGCTATCCAGATGCCTATCATAATATTGTCAATATATTATCAAAACAAAACAATAAAATTGCCGCATTAGAACAAGAACAAAAAACGATCTACCCTCAACCATTTTTGGCTCAGACCTGGCGCAATATTGCAAATTGGCTACAAAACAGAGTAGAACAGACAAAAGAGCAGGTGATTATCCCGGTTGCACTGACTTTGGCCGAGGGAAACAAACCAGAACCTACCCAAAACCTGTCAACTATAGCCAGCTCTTATTTCCATATAACCTTAGAAAAAATGAACCTTGGAGAGATAGAGACGGCTGAAAATTTTTGTCGCCAAGGGTTAATTCTCTCTCCATCTGCCGCCGATGGTTGGACCCTCGCTGGCATTCTCGCACGTAAACGTCAGGATCTCCTGGCTTCGGAATGGGCCCTACGACTGGCGACCTCTCTTCAAAAAAACTATGCCGATCCATGGTACCATTTGGCCGTAACCATAAAATTTTTAGGCCGTCTACCCGAAGCCTGTGCATCTATGGCCCAAGCATGTTCCCTACAACCAAATAATAGCGTGTGGCTTAGCCAATTGTCCATTTGGTACCAAGAAGCAGAGCAATGGACAGACGCCTTGGAAACCATAGAGTCTGCCCTCCAAACAACACATGACAACCCAGCGATTTGGAGACAAAAAGGCCATCTGTTATTCGCCTTGCGACGTTTCCACGAGGCGGCGGATATATTCAAAAAAGCCTTATCCTTGCAACCACAACTCTTTGAAAATAAATACCATTATGGTATTGCATTACAAAATGATCAACAATTCCAAGAATCAATCGCTATATTTCAACAACTAACCAAAGATTTTCCAAATACTTCTCACAGTTGGTTTAACCTGGGATTATCGGCACAACAAGCCGGTCAGTTCATCACTGCCGAAAAGGCTTATCAGCAAACATTACAAATAGAGCCAAATCATCTACCTGCCTCTTATAATTTATCCGAGTTATATCATAGTCAAAAAAGGTGGTCCGAAGCTCTCAAACTCAGCCATTCTCTCTCCACCCATCATCCTACCCTAATGCCTGCACGTATCCTATTGGCCAAATTACGGCTTAAAATATGTGACTGGAACGGATTAACCGAAGATTTGCACACATTGCTTCACGATTTAACCACCCCCCAGGGAAACCTACCTACTCCTTCCCCGTTTTCTTTTCTCTCTTTTCCAATCCCCATCACGGAGGCACAACAAACAAAACTCGCCGTCAATTATTGTCAAAGCCTCACCATTCCAGGCGATTTGTTACCACCCTATGAGCAAAAAGAAGGGGGACGATTGCGCATCGGTTACGCCAGTTCTGATTTTCGCAATCATCCCATTGCGCAACTCATGCTCGGCTTGTTTCAACGCCATGACCGAAAACATTTTGAAATTTTTGTCTATTCCTGGGGTGAAAACGATAATAGCCACTATCGCCAACATATCCAAACCACCTGCGACCACTTTACCGATTTGATCGGAAAAAAAACAGATACCATCGCCCAAATCATTCGCAAAGATAACATTGATATTTTAGTCGATCTCAATGGCCACACCAATGGATCGCGTCCTGAATTGTTCGCACTGAGGCCCGCACCTATTCAGATAACCTATTTGGGATATCCTGGATCATACGGTGCCGACTTTATAGATTATGCCATTGTCGATGCCTTTGTCGTCCCCCTTGCTCAAAGAGGCCTCTATACCGAATGCCTCCTAGATATGCCAAACTGTTACCTCATTACCGACTGTGATCAACCCATCGCCGAACATCTCCCCTCTCGAATCGATTGCGGTTTACCAACAGAAGGATTTATCTATTGCTGTTTTTGCGCCCACTATAAAATTGAACCCATTATCTTCACCGTTTGGATGCGGATTCTACATGCCGTGCCAAACAGCGTGCTTTGGCTTTTACAACCCAACGATCCCCAAGGGTGTACCAACCTGCAACGCGAGGCAACGCTGCGCGGTATTGAACCTTCCAGAATCCTTTTCGCACCTCATCTCCCCCGTAAAGAAGAGCACTTATCTCGACTGCGACATGCCGATCTATTCCTGGATACCCTCTTTTATAATGCCCACACCACCGCCAGCGATGCCCTTTGGGCGGGGGTGCCTGTTTTAACTAAACCCGGAAAAACCTTCGCTTCACGGGTGGGAGGCAGCCTCAATCGTGCCGTCGGTTTGGCTAAGTTAAACCTTCCTAACCTAGCCGCTTACGAAACCATGGCCATTGCACTGGCCACCTATGACAACACCAAACTAAAAAAATATCGCGCACATTTAACCAAAAATCGCAAAAAACTTCCCCTGTTCGATACCAACCGCTTTACCCGCGACCTGGAAGCCCAATACCACCGTTTATCCTGGGAACTCCCCTTAACAAATCCCAATCATCCAACGGCCACCCCCTCTAAATCCACACAATCCATCAATAAAAAATTCAGACAAAATTTATGGGAAGCACCCTTAACGATAGATGAAGCCTGGAAACACATCACCCTAACCACCATGAGCCATCCTGATTATTCTCACTCAGCCGCCTTTAAGGAGATTATTGATACCCTATTTTATGGATTCCAAACTTTAGGCTGCCATGTGGAACGACGTATCAACTCTATTGATAACACATCCAAAAACATTATTTTCTGTGCGCATATGCTCAATAAAGAGCTCATGGAAAGCCTGCCAGAAGGCAACATCATCTACAATCTCGAACCATTAGAATCCACCCTCTTTGGTGAAATAATGACAAACTATCGCATGATGTTAACCAAACAGTATGTCTGGGATTATAGCCTGCACAACCTGGATATACTGGGCACATTCATTGATAAAAATAAATTATTTCATGTACCTATCGGATATGTCCCCGAGTTGACTCGAATTACCCCCGCCCCATTTCAAGATATTGATCTCCTCTTCTATGGCAGCCTCAATGACCGTCGATTGATCATCCTCAATGGCTTAAGAGAAGCGGGACTGGCGGTTTATCATGCATTCAATATTTACGGCACCGAACGGGATACCCTTATCGCACGTGCAAAAGTGGTGTTAAATCTCCATCTTGAAACAGAAATCTTTGAAATAATCCGCGTCTCCTATCTCCTAGCCAATCGCAAAGCAGTGGTGAGCGAATGCAATCCGGGAACAAAAATTGATAAAAATATCCAAAGAGCCATCATGGCCGTCCCACGCGATCAAATCGTGCAGGCCTGCTGCCTTTTAACAAAAGACGATCTCTTGCGTCAAAAACTGGAACAACAGGGGTTCGATATTTTCTCCCGCTACAAAGAAGAAAAAATTCTTTCAAAAACGATCAAAGAGAGTTATTTGCGCACAACACTATCAAAACAAGGGCGTTTGGGATAAACGCATTTTGGCTTGAACAAAAAATTGTATGGTACAAAATTCTTTTAACTCTTCCTCAGAAATGTTATCCAACGTCAAACGACCAACCTGTATCTGGATAGGGTGACCAGCGCGCAGGCTTTCTTGTTTCTGACGGTACAACTCCTGAAGACGAGAATCCATATGACAAACCATTTTTTCAATAAGATAACCCGTTTCATTAAATAATTGACGGATACTCTCAGCGGTAAAAAAGCGAATATGCGTGATATCCAATAACCCCTGAACATCATAAGACCAGACCCCCTTCTCAACAAGAGGGTGCCAAACAGTCAGGTTTCGAGAGTTGGGAATACTCGCTAAAATTTGCGCTTCAGGATGCAAAAATGGGCGTAAACGTAAAAGCATCTCCCATGGATTATAAAGATGTTCCAAAATATCGCCCAAAACAAGCAATCCAATCGTCCCATAAGCCACGCCATCAGATTGCAAATCCACATCTTCCAACGAGGCACACCAGACACGATCCAGACGCATCGCCGCTTGCAAAGCCGCTGCTTGATTCATCTCAATGCCCATAACCTGAATCCCAGCAAATCGTTGTTTCAACCATTCCCCATTTCTTCCCGTACCACAGCCAACATCCAAAACCAAACCACAGGGGGGATCAGCCATTGTTAACAACGACACATTAATCCCATGATGAGGAGGCAACAGCGTTGCTGGGCCTTGCGTCAATGTCTGCCATACCAACAGAGAAGGAGATTCAGTGGTTGAAAACTCAGGCGATGATGACCCTGGATGAGACAACGCATGGGCTATGGCCCGTTGAAATTCGGCGTTTCCCGGTTGCAGATAAAGTGCTCTTTGGTAGGAGAGCAAACTCCCTTCTCTTTGTCCAAGCGAACCTAATAAATTGCCTAAATTATAATGAACCTCTGCATAATCAGGGTTCAGTTGAATGGCTCGGTTATATGCTTCTAAAGCTTGGGTATACGCACCTACTCTATTATAAATCATCCCTCTGAGCGTCCAACCATCCACACGAGTGACATCCAATTCTAACGCTTGCTGACACTGTTGGGCGGCCTCGACAAAACGATTCTGTTGATAAGAGTTAAGCGCAAGTTCTAAAAAATATAATGGCGTTCTAGCCACTTGCGAATTCTGATCGATCCATGAAGATAATGTCAAAGAACACAACAACGAAGACAAATCTTCACGCTCTCCAACAGGCTTAGCGGCACAATCCATATTTTCTTTTTCCGGAAAAAATGGAATTCGTCCATGATATTTTTCAATAAATTTCTCCCGATACAAATGCCACTCTCTAGAAATACTCCCCGCAGAATGGTGGATTAAAAAAATATCCTTGCAAACCCCAACCTTATATCCAGCCAAATGGGCTGCAAGTGAAATATCCAAATCATAAAAATGAAATCCATCAAAACGGATCTCGTCAAAGGCAAGGGTTTGAAACATAGAACGACGCCCGGCCAAAAACAACCCATCCAAGACTTTAACACGAACCATCTCTTGGTGTGGATCTCCACAATAAATTAAAAAATATCGATTTTTTTCTGTCTCTTGCAACGAAAGACGATTCATATCCGCATACACAATCGCAGGATATATCACCACACTGTGGATATAAGGCGATCCAATACGCCACCAAGGACCGGGTCCAACCACCTCACTGGCCCCCGCCACGCCCACCATATCAAAACGCGCCAATCCACGCTCAAGCTTCTCCATAAAATCGGCACAAATAAATTCAATATCTTCATGACACAGCAACAAAATCTCCCCACGACTGGCTCGTATACCCCGATTATACCCTTCTGCCAAAGATTTGGCATCCGAAATAACGATCCACTCCACCCACTCAGGTGCCAAACAAAAGGCAACACTTTTCTTAAATCGTTCTAAACGATCCACGTGAATACTACACACAATAATTGAAATTTTTACCAAAGCCTCAATCTCGCTTTCTCCAGATGAAGGGAACATCTCACCAGTACACCATTTGTGCCACATACCCTGCCAAGCCGCGACAAGATTTTGAGCAAATTTTTTCGCATCAAAGAGAGGCGATCGCAACACTTGCGCACGCAACCGCGCACGAAGAGCCGCCAATTTTGGCAAATCATTCGCAAAGGCAACGGCCTTGGCGACATAGTCATCGCCGTCACGAGCAATCCAGTCAGATAAACCACCATGACTCAAAATGGTCTCACCCTGATGGGAGATAAAACGATGACCTCTCTTAGTGAGAACCGGAACCCCCATCCATAACCCCTCCACACTGGTGGTGCCCCCTGGAAATGGAAACGGATCCAGGGAGATATCCACCCGATGATAACTCGCTAAATAATTTTCACGCCGATCCGGTCCCTCTAAAATCAATCGTTCCACATCCAAACCAGCCTGAGAAAAACGGTCCAAAACGGTTTGACGCATCACGGGATCAGCCAAATTTTTGCTCTTGAGAAACAAACGGCTGTTGGGTATGCGATTTAAAATCTCCGTCCAGCAGGTCACCACAGCCGGAGTCATCTTCGTGGTATTATTAAAGCAACCAAAGGTAACATAACCTGTACTTAAAGCAGGCAAAGGGGCCACGGATATCGCGATATCTGGCGGGGTAAAACAGAGATAACAATCAGGCAGATGCCAAGGGGTTTCGGTAAAATGTCCGACATCTTCTGGAGGTAAATTTATGGCATCGCCTAAAATATAATCGATCCCTCCCACCCCCGTCGTCGCAAAATAACCCAACCAAGCCACCTGCACAGGGGCAGGCTTCCAAGCAAACATGGACAACCGATTGCGGGCCGAATGACCCGCCAAATCAACCAAAATATCCACCCCTTCCGAACGAATGAGATGGGCCAACTTTTCGTCCGAAAAATCTTTCACAATACGCCAATGAGGAATCACCGCTTTGAGTCGTTGCGTTAAATCATCCTCCTCGGTATGGTTGGCAAAAGCATACAGTTCGACCGCTTGGGGATCTATGGCGGTGACGACCCCCTCCAAAAAATAGCCCACCGGGTGTTTAAAAAAATCCCCAGAAACCAACCCCACCCGCAACCGCCGACACCCATCCTCTGGATGGGCCTTATGAAAAAATGGCGTTGCCTTGGCCGCTACCAAAGCCCCAAATCTTTTAGCATCCTCAAGGGCGGCACCCATGTTTTGATCGCCACGATAATTTTGTGTAAACAATAAATTACTTAAAGATTTGGTAAAATCCGGCTGCAAAGCCAACACCCGGCGATAACTCTCTTCGGCCTCATCCAAACGCCCCAAATCGCCCAAAACAGCCGCTAAATTATTAAGTACATCAATAAAATCTGGTTTAATCACCAAAGCTTGACGATAGAGTGCTTCCGCACCCCCCAAACAACCCTGCTCGACCAAAACGGTCCCCAGGTTGTTCATGGCATCGACATGATCGGCTGAAACAGCCAACGCCCGACGACAAACCGCCGCTGCTGCATCAAGTCGAGACTGGCTTTTATACAAAGCAACCAAATTATTCAGGGCCTCGGTATGGTCTGGCTTCACATCCAAGGCGCATTGATAACTCATGGCAGCTTCGTCAAAACGACGCAACTCCTTCAGCACGTTGCCTAGGTTATTCTGTGCTTCAACATAATCTGGTTTTAAAAGTACCGCCTGACGATAGCAACTCATCGCCTCTTCAAAACGCTCCATTTTTTTCAGGGCTACCCCCAAATTATTGAGCGCGTCAACCAAATCTGGCCTGAGTGCCAAAGCCATGCGTAAAAGCTCTACAGCACGTTCCAACTGCCCCATATGCAGAGCAATTGTCCCCTGATTATTTAAGACGGCATAATAGATCGGATGACTCGAAGGAATTCGGCTGTAACACGCCTCAGCCTGAGTAAACTCACCCCGTTGATGGTGCTCAATCCCTTTGCTCCACCAATCCATTTCCATGGCTTCTAAGAGGGGAGATTGTGGGGAGGATAGATGAAAAGAGTTAGAGGTGGAACTCTGTTTTTGACGTTTCATTCGGGAATCTTTCCAATTATTGGATTATCTTCTTACAATTATTCCCAAATAGTATACCAAATGGATTCCGCCTCCCCTAAACGTTTTTTAATTACAGAAAAATTCACAAGCACGAAATGACCAAACAACCTATTGATTCAGGCCATGCTCGCGCAAAAATTTTTTTATTTCAAACTCCTTATCTTGAAACGCCCTAATTCTCCCCTCTATTTCAAACGCATTTTTCCCCTGCATGTTTTGTATAGATTGGGTTAGGGATTCAAACTCGGATTTTAGCCTTTGCAGTTTCTCTATGGCTTCTGGCGTAAGCGTTGGGGTATTCATAGACAGATCTCCCACCATTTTAATCCATCAAAAAAAGGCTACTCTTTAACAGGTTCATTGACCAAACTGACATCTGAAACATCCGAATTTTCAGACAACTCTTCGCTGTCAATTTGTTGAGCTGGCTCCCTATTTTCCAAGTGCGCCACGCCCAAAGTTAAAGCTTCCCGGATAATAAATGTTTTTGTAACTCGTTTGGTATTTCCAGTTTGAAAAGCAGGATCATGGCGAAATTTTTCACCCAAAGCATCCAGCCTATCCACAATCTCCTTGCTTATCCGAATAGACAAAGTGACCATATCGACTGAATCAAATGCCCCAAAATTCACCTCTCCATCTGCATGAGAAAGAAAATCTTTTTTCTCTTCCATTTGCCGTCTTTTTTGGGGCGAAATTCTGGGCCCCGTCTGAATTCCAGCATCGGCCAATCTTTTTCTAGCTTCCTCAAGTCGTTGTTGTTTTAAGGTAAATTTACCCATATTCATCTCATCCTAAATTAATTTATTGACCAGCTTCCACATCTCGTATTTTTAACTGCACACTCTATGAGCCTGATTAAAAATGGAATATTCAACACTCAATCGTTGAATGATCCCTAATTTAACCTATTTTAAATATCAATTATTGCGTATCTGAGCAAACTAAAAAGCCTCCCTTCTTACGACAAAAAATTATAAATACGATAATATATTCTTAGAATGAATGGAAAGCATAAAAAAATATTTCTCAATAGAAATCTACCCAATCACCTATCATATGGCGTATTCCAATGCAAATGGCAGAGATACCAATCAATAGTTGCGAGGTAAAATAAAGGAGTCTCCACTATAAAGATGACAGGCATTGCGGCCAGCCTTTTTGGAACGATACATAGCCTCATCGGCACATTTAAGCAAAGAATCCAATTTTTGGGTATCTTCAGGAAAAAAAGCCACCCCAAGAGAACCTGAAATAAAGGTGGACGCCCCCTCTAAAAGAAAACTTTCGTTCAAACAGGACAATATTTTCCGGGCAATCCCAACAGCATCCTCTTTAGATATGTCTGGTAAAATAACCGTAAATTCATCGCCTCCCAACCGAGCCAACATATCACCAGCACGCAAATACGCTTTCATTCTCTGCGCTGCGGCCATTAAAAGAGCATCCCCTGCCCCATGCCCCAACGTGTCGTTGACCCACTTAAAACGATCCAAATCCACGAATATTAAAGCCAAGATCTTACCCGCTTTTTGCACGATCCCCATCTGATCCCGCAAAGTTTGCATAAACAAAGAACGATTGGCAAGTCCAGTAAGGGCGTCATAATGGGCTTGAAAAAAAATTTTCTGCTGGGCCTCTACACGTTCCGTAATATCACGCAAAATACCGGTAAACAACACGCGATCTCTGAGTTTTACCTCGCTTACGGTCAATTCGATTGGAAATGTTTGGCCATTTTTTCGTAAAGCAAAAAGTTCCTTGCGTAAACCCAGCACATTGACACTTCCACTATTAAAATAATCGGCCAAATATTGATCGTGGCGTTCTCGATAGGGAGAAGGCATCAACATAGAGACATTATGACCCAACACCTCGTATTTGGCATAACCAAACATTTTTTCTCCCGCCAAATTAATAGACTCTATGCAACCCACATGATTCATAACAATAATCGCGTCCGCTGCCGTATTGACAATGGCCTCCATCCGAGCCCGGCCTTCAACAACCGCCTCTTGGGCATAACGATTATTCAATGATAGACGTATTCTCTTTTGCAAAACAGTCCAATGGATAGGCTTCGTAATATACTCCTGCGCCCCCGCCGCAAAGGCCTTTTCTACCGACTCATCATCATCTTGGGCCGTAATCATGATAATTCCGACATCCATCCCATGGCTAAAACGACGAATTTCGGAACAGGCCCGATACCCATCCACCACAGGCATATTGGCATCCATCAACACCAAGTCATGTAAACTCTCCCGAAATTTTTTAACGGCCTCTTTCCCATCAACAGCCAAGGTCACCAGATAGCCATCTTTTTCCAAAAAATTTTTGATCAACTCCCGCGCCGAACGAGAATCATCTGCAACCAGAATACAAGACTGTCTATTAAAATCAATTGGATTCATTTAGCCCTCTCAAACGGTCAAACAAATAGTTACATAACTCAAACGTCACAAAATAAATAGAAAAAATCAAAGAGCAATCAAAAAAATGGCCCAATCAGGCAGAGAAAAACTTCTCTCAAAAAAAAGAATGCCATCAGGCCACTTAATTTGATGTTGGAAAAAAAGAATTTTCTAAAAAAAATCAAATAAGTACTTTAAAAACATTTACTCTTTAAATTCTTTATGGACACACTCTGGATCTTTGCACTCCACATAAAGATACATAGAGTGACCTTGGACGGTATAGCCCCGCTCCTTGGCAATTTCATGCTGACGTTTTTCGATCGCTTCATCAAAAAACTCTTCCACCTTGCCGCATTGAACGCAAACCAAATGGTCGTGATGTTCCCCTTGATTGATTTCAAAAACCGACTTGCTGGTTTCAAAATGGTGCCGAACCAAAAGTCCAGCTTGCTCAAATTGGGTCAAGACACGATAGACCGTTGCCAAGCCAATCTCTTCATTTTCAGACAATAATTGTTTATAAACATCTTCGGCAGTCAAATGCTGCTCGGCTTTGGCTAAAAAAAGATTCATAATTTTTAGCCGTGGATGGGTGGCCTTAAGACCGACCTTTTTTAAATTAAAGGGTGTATTCATAAATTGTATCGGTTCGGTTCTCTATTAGGGTTAATTATAGTATCATGGTCTGGAAGTTCACTGCAGACACCATAGAAGCAATAAAAATAAAACATGGGTGCCATCGGGAACCAATTCCTCCATGAGCAATCCCAAAGGGTTAACAATCTTTACCAAAAAAACACCAAAATCTGTATACATCATTACAACACATTTTAAAAAAGCAAGAGGAAAGAAACATACAATGAAAAAAAATTTTGCAATCGGTTTGTTTTTTCTTCTGGTCCTCACCATACAACCGGTACGGGCCGATATGTTGGTACTGGTACATGGCTATTCCGGCAATGCCCTCTCTTGGGAATCCAGTGGGGTGGCCTCCATACTGGAAGCCCATGGCTGGTCACGGGCGGGATTGCTCACCTTATCGCCACAAGGGGTCGTCATGCAACCCGGTGCCGGCCTCAAAGCCGCTAACAGAGTCTATCTCGTCAATTTGCCTTCTGAGGCCCCTATAGCCGTACAAACCAACTATTTAGAAACCATGTTGCGTTTTCTCACCAAAAACAATCCCAAGGAATCTTTAATTTTGGCCGGTCATTCGGCGGGTGGCGTTGTGGCGCGGATGGCCTTGGTCAGAAGTGGTGGGTCGACTACCAAAGCCCTGATCACCATTGCGTCGCCCCATCTGGGAACGCCGATGGCCGAAGAGGCCTTGGATGCCACCTCTAGTTTCGGCCCCATCGAAGTGATCAAAGAATTTTTTGGAGGCAATACCTATCAATATTTGAAATATTCTCGCCCCCTCTACCTGGATATCGTTCGCCCTTTACCAGGAACTCTGCTCTATTGGTTAAATCAACAACCACATCCTGAAATTCTCTACTATTCGGTCATGCGGGCCAAGCCCTTTTTATTTGGCGATGTGCTGGTACCGGGCGAAAGCATGGACATGAACAATATCCCCCCCCTGCATGGCCATTCTGCGGTATTTACGACCCCAGCTGGTCACTCTCTAACCCCAGGAGACGGTCAACTGATGGTCCAAATTTTATCGGACATTAAACAAAAAATCCAAAATAAAGTGGAGACAACTCATTGAGCAACCTTCATCTTGCCACTTGGCAGCATCCACATGTCTTCGGACTTGATATCAAACAAAAAGGTGAAAGCCAAACCCATTTAGTGATCGGACTAACCCTCGTCACAATGATCGTTGAGCTGATCGCAGGTTACATGACCGGTTCCATGGCTCTGACCGCCGATGGTTGGCATATGAGTACCCACGCGGCCGCACTCGCCATCGCCGCCTTCGCCTACGCCTTTGCTAGAAAAAATGCCCATAATCCCCGTTTTACCTTCGGAACCGGTAAAGTGGGAACATTGGGTGGTTTCGCCAGTGCCGTGGCCTTGGCCATGGTCGCCCTTTTAATGGCCTTTGAATCCTTGTCACGTCTGATCACCCCCATTCCCGTTCAATTTGAGGCCGCTTTAACCGTAGCCGTGATCGGCTTTGTCGTGAATGTCGCGAGTGCCTTGCTGCTAAATAGCAGTGGAGGACACGCTCATGCTCATGGTGGTCACCACGATCACCACGATCACCACGATCACCACGATCACCACGATCACCACGATCACCACGATCACCACGATCACCACGATCACCACGATCACCATGAACAGTCCCATTCGAATGGTCAAGACCATAATCTGCGCGCGGCCTATCTACATGTCATTGCCGATGCGTTGACCTCGGTGACCGCTATGATTGCCCTGACGTGTGGTATGTTTCTGGGTTGGGTATGGATGGACCCTTTGATGGGGATTATTGGCTCATTGGTGATTGGATATTGGTCTTTTGGTCTATTGCGGGATACCAGTACAGTGCTGCTTGATGCCGAATCCCAGAGCCATTGGCGGCATCGCATTGAAACGGTGTTAACACAGGAGAAGGATTGCGAAATCGTCGATTTTCATCTGTGGCGTGTCAGTACCGACCATTTTGCCTGTATCTTGTCCCTGGTCTCCCATTCACCAAAAATGGCCGACTATTACAAAAACCTTCTCAAGGCCTTTCCCAATTTGGATCACGTCACGATTGAAATCAACCATTGTCAATCGTGCCCAACCGATTCATAGTGAAATATAAGAATTATGCAAACCCATCTGGCCCAAGAGGTAAATCCCAAACTTTATCGACGAAAAAAGTCAAGGAAAATAAATTGGTAAAATTTAACAAATCATTTTTTCTCGCAATCTTTTTATTTTGTCTGTTTGGATTTAGCCGCCCAGATTTCATAATTTCTAACGTTTTGGCCAAAGCGAAACCAAAACCAGTCGTCGTCACCGAGGCCCCTGTTTGGGAACAGGGCCAGGTGACGATTGACAAACTGACCGAAGTCATCTCTCCCCTGGAAAAAAAATTAGATGAACTCCCCAAAGATGCCCTGGAGACATCCCCCGAAGGTCAACAGCGGTTGGCGTTTAAAGATCGTTTGGCACTCCTTGTAGAATGGCGTGGCCTTTTGGAACGAATTCGCGATCTACAAGAGCAGTTGCGAACCAATCCATCTGAAATCCAAAATATTATAAAGAATCTTGAAACCGAACAAAAACGTTCTCCCCCCACATCGCCAGAAAATCCCACCCCTGAAGGTCTATTGAACGCCCAAAAAGAGTTCACTGAGAGCCAAACATCCTTCAATAACATCAACAACACCATTCAACAACGACGTGATCTGATGGCCACTCTTTTTGATCGACAAATGCAGGCCAAAGATCGTTTAAAATCGGCGCAAAAAGAGAAAGATAACTTTATTGAATTGGCAAATAAAAGCAAAGGCGACCCTCGCAACATTCTTCTCATGCAATCTGAAAATGCCCAAATAAAGGCCCGTGTTTCTCAACAAATTTTACAATCATTAGAAGAAGAACAACTTTTTGAAAATGAAACGGTTGGCATCAGAGATAAACAATTAGAGTTGGAACGCTTGCGGACAAAATGGCATGAACAAAAAGTAGCCCTCTACCAAGAGGCGTTAAATCGACTTCAAGAGTCAGATGTCAAGAAAAAAGAGGCTGAATTGACCCTTAAGTCCCAAGAGGCCGAACAAGCCGTCGAGCCAAGCGAACGATTTTTAAAAAAATGGGAGGCGGAAAATGCCCAATTGCAAAAAAATATCGCCGATTTAAATAAATTAAAAACCGACGTTTTAGCCACCATTACCGAGCAAGAAAAACGCTTTACAGCAGACAAAGAAGAGCTAAAAAATCTGCAGGATATGGTCAAAGAGAGCGGTTTAAACGAACGAGCAGCGGAAATTTTAAAAAATTCTTTTCGCAGGCTCAAAAGTCGACTAGAAGAATTGGATGCCTCCATTCCAAAAGAGTTGCAAAAAAAATTGGCCGATGCGCGTCCAAGACAATTTGAAATCAATGGATTATTGGGCAATTCTTGGGATTTGTGGCAATCCGAATTACAAGCCGCCAGTCAAGAGATGCCCACACTTGAACGCAAAGTCGCTTTTGAAACCAAAGCGGCCCCACTCATAGAGCTTTATCGTGACCTTTTGAGCAAAGAAAAACAATTGCTCATGGAGGTAGACTCTGCCGACCGTCGTCTCTCCCTCTATCCCGAAGAACGAAAAGAAATTTTGGTCGAAATAGAAACATTTGTATTATCAAATATCTTTTGGATCCAAGACGCCCCTCCCATCTATCAAGTCGTCAGCACGCAACTCATAGATGAAATTTTTTCACTCAACAAACCAAACTCCATTTTAAACTGGTGGCTCCAAGTCTTATCAAAGGAGACCGCAGAACGTTTTATGGAATCCCTGAAACGACCAGTTTTTTTAATTGTCTCGATTATTTTACTGTTGGCATTACCCCTATGGTTGCATTTACTACGCCGTCGATTGCACCGCGATCTGCTGGCGAGACATTATACCACAAAAAGAACAAGCTCTGATGTTTTGGTGGAAGATCTGTTGGCCAAAATTTTAGATGCCGGTTTTACGCCCGCCTATCTTTTGGCCGCTGCCTATATGATTGGCGTTGTGGGTCTGCCGGCCTCTATTGGCACGGTTATTGAGCAAATATTATTGCATGTCGCCTTTTTTCTATTTCTTTGGGGATTAAATCAAAGCCTTTTTAATTTCAATACCCGACAGGAGGTGGCCAATAATCTGTTTCGTTCTTTTCGCTTGGCACTGTTGGCCTATTTGATTTGTTTATTACCGTGGATGATTTTTCGGGTTGCCCCATTTAATTTTGAGGTACTCCCTCGGCTGGGATATACTTTTTTTGAAATCGCCATTGCCATTGCCGTCTATCAATTGATTCGTCCCCGCTCTGCTTTGGTGTTAACTCTCCTGGGGTTAAACACAGAAACCAAAGAAGAAAATCACAAAAAACATCATATTCAAATAGTTCTCGGACGCAACTGGCGATTGATGAGCGGGTTATTGTCGATTTTCATGGGAACGGTTTTGGTATTGGATATCAGTGGCTATCGATTTGGTTCAGCACAATTGGCGCGCAGTGGTCTTTTGAGTCTATTTACTCTTTTTATCTTAATTGGAGCCTATAATCTATTAATCGTCTCTTTAGAAAAATTGATTCGCACACGCCGCCGCTCCCCAATCGTGACCGCCCCCGGGGTCCGAGCCTCGACTTCTAGGGTCGAGTTTATGGGGCAGATTAAAAATTCGATCCGCTTGGTCTTTCTGGTTATAGGCGCCGTGCTGTTTGCCAACTATTGGGGATTAAATGAGACCATTTTTCATATTCTAAGCGAATATACCCTTTATAGCGCGACTGGCATTGGTGGCGAAATTGAAATCGTCACGTTGGCCGATTTTACCCATTTTTTGCTTGGATTGTTGCTCCTGGCTTGGTTGGTCAAACATTTACCGAAATTATTTGAACTCATTGTCTTTTCAAAAGTAAATGTTGATTCTGGGCTACGCTATGCCATTGTGACCATCAGTCGCTATTTGGTCTTTTTAATCGGTCTATTCGTGACCTTTTCCTTTTTAAAACTTGATTTAGCCAAAGTGGGCTGGTTGGTGGCGGCGATTTCAGTGGGCATCGGCTTTGGTCTCCAGGAGATCGTGGCCAACTTTGTCAGCGGCATTATTTTACTGTTAGAACGCCCCATTCGCGTGGGAGATGTCATCTCTATCGGCACCTACATGGGGCGCGTGACCCAAATTAACATTCGTTCCACGACCATACTCACCCCCGATTTATTAGAACTATTAATTCCAAATCGTGACCTGATCACCAAAGAGGTGACCAATTGGACCTTGGGAAATTCCGTGGTTCGGCTTGTGGTTCCCATTGGAGTCAGCTATGGATCGAATGTGGAGCAGGTGATGCAACTTTTGTTAAAAATCGCCCATTCGCAACCAGAGGTATTAAAAGAACCCGCCCCAGAACTCTATTTTATGGCCCATGGTGCCAGTTCTTTGGATTTTGAGCTGCGGGTCTTCTTGGGGGATCCCTCTTTGCGTATGCCAACGTTGAGTCGCTTAAATCAATTAATCAATAAGGTTTTTCAGGAAAATAATATTGAGATTCCATATCCGCAACAGGATATTCATCTACGATCTGGTTATTTTCAATCGCCCATCCCACATCCTTCTTTAGAGAAGTTATCGGTCATGCCAGAGGGTGAAGAACATGATGCCCTGCGGGCAAAAAGTCAAAGACAAAACCTTGGGGGATGAATCCCCCAAACCCTCTCTTTTTTTTAAAAATCAAAAAAGAAGGGTGGGGGGAATTGGGGAGCGGTTCTCCGCCCCCCCAAGGTCTTGATTTTTATTTTTCCGATACATGAACAGGATGCCCTGCGGGCAAAAGATAAAAAACAAAACCCTGGGTGAACCTCAAAAAATGGCCTAGGCTTTAAGTTGCAACACCGGCACCGATAATCCCGCCCCACTTCTTTTTCCTTCTATAAACTCTGAGGCGTGCTTTAAAAAATAGTGAAGTTTAAAAATTTGATTTTCTAAAATTCTAATGGCTTCCAAATGCTCTTTTTCCATAATATTCTGATGATGGATTAACCCATGCAAATCTTCTTGCAAAGAGGCTAACAACGAGGGGACCGAGCGCAAAAAAACAAGATTATCTTCAAAAAAATGAATTTTGCTCAAACTTCTTTTTGTTTCATCAACCTTTACCGCATTTAATTCTGCCTCTATCACCAACAAATTGGAAATTAATTTAAGCGACTCAGCGAGTAAATCGTTTGTCTTTTTGATTGATTTATCAATAAATGTCAAAGAAAACAATTTCAAATCAATCTTTTTCCTTATCTGATCAAGAGCGATATTTAACGCTTCTGTTTGTTTAAGCAACGAAACTTCTAAATGTTCATAATCTGGATTAAAAAACAGCAAAAATTGAGTATATGCGACACTATTACGTTCCATTATGGCTAAATTTGAATCCATTGCATCGATTTTTTCCGAATCGATATACCATAAATCCATCATAAATTTTTCTATGGCATAAAATTGTTGAGTTAATTCATATAGGCCAATGGCTTTTTCAATCACTTCCCGATTTTGTAAGGGGGCCAAAAAAGAGTTGATGGGTCGTAGATGAATTTTGCGTATGCTCGCCAATTGCGAAAAAATCAAATCGCGCTCGGCGACTAAATGTTGCGTTATGGCATAGGCTCTGACAAGTCTATTCTCTAATTTTTGAATTTTATTTTCAATAATCTGCCGATTTTCTTCCAAATTAAAAAAATCGCCTTTCATCTCCAAAAACTTGGAATTATTCAATATTTCGTTAAAAATACTCTCGTTAATAGGAAATCCATTGTTTTGAGAAATTCCAAACAGACACAGAAGCTCCTCTTCAAAATAGAGGCACTCCTCCTGCAACGAGTTTACATGGAGAGCCTGAGCCAACTCCTTACTGTTGGGAATCTCTTTCAAGGTATTCAGTAGGGGGGATAAAAAATTATTTTTTATATCTGGCAAAGATTGATTGAGTAACTTGGTCAAAAGTGGATTAAATTCAAAAAGAGAGCCAATTTTGGTCTGAGTTCGCACCTGTAACTGAACCAATTCCAAAAGCCACTGATCTCGTTTCAGGGGAAAAGGAGGCGTTGGCGGGGCGAATGGCTTCAAAAAGAGGGTGTAGAGCCAATGAATTGGTTTATATATGGATTGAACCTGAGATTTGGAGTCTAACATCGCAATTTGCTGGTTCAAAGCCCGTTCATGGCGTTTCATCTCACCATGAGCATGGGTAAATAAGAGATCAAAATGGTCAATTCCAATTTTAAAAGGAGAAAAAACGCCTCCATACACTTGATTTAAAAATTTTGGGGCCAAGGTTTCGGCCTCCAAAAGAAATTTTGTGGTGACGATTTGCCTAGCATTATAGGCTTTGACATGTTGAATTCGGGTGGATTGAAACAGTCCTAGAAACCAAAAACGAAATTTTTCTTGGGTATTCAGACGGACATAATTTTTTAGTGCTGGATGGAGTTCTTCCAAAAATTGGTGATAGTTCCAGTAAAGAAGTGCTACGGGCGGACAACTCAAATGGGGAAGAACCGGTCGAATATCCGGTCCCGTTAAAAATAGACGCATTTTTTGTATCAATTCATTTTCCCATGTACGAAATTGTTGAATATTTTCATCCAAAAAATGCCGATCTTTACGTCCCCAACGCGCCACCATGGCACTATAAAAAATGGGGTCCGACAGATCCATACTGATGGCAACGAATAAGATAAAAAACAAAATAAGACCACCCACAGCCAGCCCATATCTCTCCAAGAGGATGCCTTTAAGCTCTTCCAGATTACGACGTTTGGCCATGGGGATCCCCCCTTCACGAAGACGATCAATGGCCTCTAATGCGGGAATATGGACCTCGACATGGATATTATATTGATGATTGGTAATCCCCCCGGCCTTATCAACTTTGGAAAGGAGATCAATATAAGACGCGGTGAGTTGGTTTAATTGCTGGGCTGTTTCTTGAAATTTTTTTTTGTTCTGCTCCAAAATAGCGACAATATCCTGAATTTGTTTGTTGATATGGTAGGATTCCAGGCTAAAGAGCAGATAGAGATTTTGCAAAGAGAGAGAGGTTATCCCCATCATGCTCTCTAAGGCATTCATTTGTTGTTGAACCAAAAATTGTGTTTTGGTCAAATCCTGGGCATAATCGGCGACAATTTTTTGCATATGCGCCTCTAAGGAGAGGCGTAAATCCAAAGGAGAACGGAGTAACATGGCATCGATTTCGTCAGTCAATCCAAATGGCTGACCCGATTGATTGAGCTTTAAAGCCACATTCTCTTGTCCAGGTCGATACCCACCATGAATGATAAAATATTTCCCCCAATATCGCGGCCCTTTGCGGGCGATGCCGCTGGAGGCAATGCCAGACATTTCATCATCTGGTACGACATTAAATTTTTCCAAGGCCTGGATGACCCTGTTGTTTAATACCGCTTGCAAGTCCCAAAGGGATTCGGGTTGTTCTGAATTTTGGCGACTTTGCTCACCGATGGCCATTTTGACCTGGAGTTGAATTTTTTTCCACTGCCAAGTGAGATCTTCCGTTTTGGACATCAGCAAAACGATGCCATCATAGTTGGTCCAAATGGAAATAGCCGTTAAAAACATGGCTAAGACAAACCACCTCGGGGTCTGTTTAAATGCGTTCCAATACCCTTTAAAAATCAGACCACTCTCGGCCACACCTTGAAAGAGACGGGATTTAAAATCCAAAATCACCGACGAAAGAGCGAGTCCAAAAAAAATAGCCAAAAAAAGACGTAAACTTTCGTTATCGCTGCCGATCAGCCCTTGGCCAAACGTTTGGCTAAAACTAGGGTGTTGAACCAGATCGTTAACCCCTTTTGCGGTAGTCAAAGAAGAGCCGATAAAGAGCAGGGAGCCTAAGGTTAATTTGCCTATCGCGGTAATTTTTCCGACAATTTCGGCTGTTTTTTGTTTAAGATCGGTAACCTGTCGATTGGTTTTCCAAATTTGCGCAAAAGATCTCGCTACCTTGATGGGACGTGGGGCATTCTCCAGTGCCGACGCTTGGGCGGCAATAAATGCCTTATTTAAGGCCCCTGTATTAAGTCGCCAGATTAATCCCGTCAATTCATAAAAGGGATTGTCATCCAACATGGCCTCTTTTTCCCTTTTAAGGGCCTGATGAAACTCTTTTAACAATTGGGTTGTTAAGCGACGCCCCTGAAGTTGGGCATCGGTGGAGAGATCGTTTTCCTCTTTGCGCAGAGCGTACCGCAAAGAACGAATAGAGGATTGAATAAATTCGAGATCCGTGCTATCGGCGAAATCGCTCAATTGTTTATTATAAAAAACCGGCGTCGCCCCATCGCTTCCATTATAACGCACGGTCACGGGGAAAAGATCCATCGGGGCATTGGGCTGCACGCCTTTGGGAAAGCAACGCGCAACAATTCTCCCATAATAAGAGAAGAGAGGATTGTTTTCCGCGTTTATTTCAACACTCTCCACCAGGTTCCTCCCCTAACACAAACGAACATCATGCCCTGCGGGCAAGGAATTAAAATCAAAACCCTGGGGGATGGATCCCCCAGACCCCCTCTTTTTTTTATGACTTTAAAAAAAAAAGAGGGTCTGGGGGGCGGTTCGCCGCTCCCCAAGGTCTTGATGGTCAGTTATCCAATACATCAAAATAAAACAAACATTTCAATGCGTTGTCTTAACGAAAAACATACCGACATGGTAGCCTGTTTGAATCGAATTGGCAACCAAAAACAAAGAAATTGCGTGGTTAACAAGAGATATCTTCACGCAAAGTCAAAAAAAAACCCATCCATTGAAAAAATTTGCAACAAGAGACGTTACAAAAAACCATGTGTGCGCTCTATACATTTTGATATCTCAAAAAAACAATCAAGACCTTGGAAGGCAAAGAACCGCCTCCCGACGCCCTCCACTTTTTTTTAAATTAAAGAGGAAGTCTAAGGGATTCATCCCCAAGGGTTTTGCTTTTAATTTTTAGCACGAAGGTCACCATCTGCTGCCACCTTGTCCAGACTTTCACCTCTTCTTCACAAAAAATCACGGTCAACTCCTTTATTTTTTTCAAAAAAATTGAAATAATATGAACAGTTAAAGCCATACAGTTACCACAACGACACATTTTATCACAACATAACGATGGAGTTATCTAAACATGTTATCAAATATGAAAGTTGGGCACAAAATTTACACTTTGGCCTTTTTGCTCCTTTCCCTGCTCATTGGATCTGCCTGGATAGCGATCTATGAGGTAAAAGGAATATCTGAAATAATGGAAGAATTAAAAACTGAGGATTTTGTCCTGATAGAGTCAATTAATAACTATCAGGAACATTTTTTAAAACAGATACATGCCTTAGATCGCACCTTACTGTTTGGTTATATGATCTCAACCGATGCAAATGCGGCCAAAGATTTAGATAACGAACTAAAAATATTTAAAGAACAGGATGTTAATACCGATACCCAGATCAAAAAGATTACCGATCTCCTTGCCAATAGAGGTAACAAACCTCTTGATGATGGGGGGCTCACAGAACTTAAAGAAAATAAGGCCCATTTAAATGAGGTTGAAAAACAACATGGGATTGTTAAAACATCCGCAGAAAAAATATTTTCCTTGTTACACCAGGGCAAAATTGCCGAGGCGCAAACTGTAAGAGGGGAACTCGATAAGTTGATAAAAGAAATGGATACCCATCTTGAACAATGGATTGCCAACGAGCAAAAATTTACTGAGGCCTCCTTGGAACTCGTCACAGAAATGGAGGACGCAACAATTCGCTCAAGTGCGCTCTTTGCCCTGTTTGGAATTATATTTGGCTTGCTGATTGCGTTTTTAATTGGAAAAAACATTACCGCTCCTCTTTTGCAATGCGGCCATCTTTTTGGAAAACTTGCGGATGGAGATTTATCCATTAGTTGTGCCATGGCCCGTACCGACGAGATCGGTCAATTGTTTAGTTCTATGTCCAACATGACAGCCAAATTGCGTTCGGTGATTGGCACCGTTCAAGCCGCAGTGGATTCGGTAACAGCGGCAGGCAACGAACTTACCTCCTCTTCGGCAACCATTTCCGAAGGGGCATCAAATCAGGCGGCCTCGGTAGAGGAGACCTCCTCGGCCATGGAGCAGATGTCTTCCAATATTCAACAAAACACCGATAACGCCCAACAGACAGAAAAAATCGCCGTTCAAGCCGCAGCCGATGCCCAAGAGGGGGGCAAGGCGGTGACCCAGGCGGTCAACGCCATGAAGGAAATCGCGAGTAAAATTTCTATCATTGAAGAGATCGCCCGCCAAACCAATCTATTGGCCTTGAATGCGGCGATTGAAGCGGCGCGGGCTGGAGAGCATGGCAAAGGGTTCGCTGTGGTTGCTGCTGAGGTTCGCAAGCTGGCCGAACGCAGCCAAGCCGCAGCAGGGGAGATCAGTCATCTCTCATCTTCTAGTGTCGAGGTCGCTGAACGGGCGGGCGGCATCATTTCTAAACTCGTCCCAGACATCCGCAGAACCGCTGAACTTATCCAAGAAATTTCTACCTCTAGCCTGGAGCAATCCCAGGGAGCTGGACAGATCAATCAGGCATTACAACAGCTTGATCAGGTGATCCAACAAAATGCAGGGGCGACGGCAGCGTTGGCCTCCACCGCAAATGAACTGTCCGACCATGCGCAAAATTTAAATGATGCCGTCGCCCAGTTTAATCTAGGAACGCAGAGGAGTTCCATGGTCACAACTGGCAGAAGAGTTCCAGCTCGGTTACCTTCCAAATCCCTCCCCAAGCCAACTACGCAAACATCTCGACAAATCCAACCTAAAGGTGTTCTTTTGGATATGCGGGGAAATCAGAGTGGAGGAGGAGCCACCGATGACGAATTTGAAAAATTTTAAAAGTCTCTCCGAACAAAGACCCTTCGGATAAAAAAGAATCAAAGACCAAACCTTTAGGGATAGATCCCCCCCAGCCCCTCTCTTTTTTTTAAAAAAATAAAAAAAAAGAGAGGGGAATTGGGAAGCTGTTCTCCGCCTCCCCAAACTCTTGATGTTTATTTTTCCGTTATTCCCATTTTTCCTCTTATAGATATCCACATAAATTTTAAATGGGATTCATGTAAAAAATAGACTTTTTACAACAAGCATGGTAACCTGGGTATCATCATACTTAATCGTAAGGTCGTCTGTTTTTTGGTTTTATTATTTAAAAAAAAAGGGGTCTGGGGGATTGCCCCCAGGGTTTTGCTTTTGACCTCGGTTTTGCTTCCTTCAAAAAGCAGGGGGATTGGGGGATGCAATCCCCCAAGGTCTTGAATGCAGAAAAGTTAAATTTCGATGCGTGAATAAACAGATGAAAATTTTTATCTTTTATGACATTATTTTGTTTTTCTCAACCCCTCTCATAATCTAATAATTAAGGGATCCTAAAATGAAATTGGTAATGATCGTTACTATCACCGCCTGTATGGCATTGGCAATCGGGTGTTCTAAAACAGAAGAACAACCGAAATCTGCGGCAAAGAGTGCTGTACAGAACCAAGAGCCTTTGACCACAGAAGCAGCTGCCCCGAAAGCACAGGCCGTTGTCACCGAGACGACTCCTGCCCAACCATCCGCTACAGCGGTGGAACCCCCTGCCGTGGCACAACCATCCGCTACGGCGGTGGAACCCCCTGCCGTGGCACAACCATCCGCTACGGCGGTGGAACCCCCTGCCGTGGCACAACCATCCGCTACAGCGGTGGAACCCCCTGCCGTGGCACACCCGACCGTGGCTGCGGTTACTCCCACCCCAGATGCGCAATCACCGACCGTAGCTCCTCCTTCTAACCAAGGGACGGTCAAATCCACCCAGCAGGCTGGAGGATATACCTACGTAGAAGCAGACCAGAACGGCCAGATTATTTGGTTGGCGGGTCCTGCTACCACGGTCAATACCGGAGATATGATCCATTGGGAGCAAGGAGCGGTGATGCATAATTTTTTTAGCAAAACCCTCAATCGTACCTTTCCTGAGATTTTGTTTGTTTCAGCCGTACTTCCTGGAGCCTCTCCCCCACCCCCGCCTCCTATGACGGCCAAGGTGGTCTCTACCACACAAGCCTCTGGATATGACTACCTGGAAGTAGATCGTGGCGATGGTCAGCCAGCCATTTGGTTAGCCGCCCCCAGTAGCTCAATCAAGGTGGGTGATCAGGTCTCTTGGAGTGGCGGTAGCCAGATGCAAAATTTTTTTAGCAAAGGGTTGAACCGGACCTTTGAGACGATCTATTTTGTCAGCAGCGTTTCAGTGGTTCCATAATATTGCCATTTTGGTTGCGGCTTTTTCTTGATGTATCGAAAAAATAAAAAATCAAGACCTTGGGGGATTGCATCCCCCAATCCCCCTGCTTTTTGAAGGAAGCAAAACCGAGGTCAAAAGCAAAAGCAAAACCCTGGGGGCAATCCCCCAGACCCCTTTTTTTTTAGGTACCCTTAAAACGGCCACACCAAAGGGACGACCCCTACGGTCACCACCCCCACCAATATAGTTAACGGCACTCCCGCGCGCACATAATCCCCAAATCGATATCCCCCAGATCCTTGCACCATAAGATTGGTTTGATAACCAATGGGAGTGGAAAAACTGGCCGAGGCGGCTACCAAAAGGGTGACGGCAAATGGAAACAGTGAGACCCCTAAATTGCTGGCCGTCGCTTGGGCGATAGGAAACATGAGAGCAGCGGTGGCATTGTTGGTGATCACCATACTCAAAAGGGCGGTGACCGTAAATAGTGCGGCTAACGAGGCCAACCGGTCACCAGCGGCTAAGGCGACCATGTGTTCAGCCAAAAATGTGGCGGCCCCTGTTATCTCCAGGGCCGTGCCGAAAGCCAACGAGGCGGCGATCACCAGCAATACAGACCATTCTACCGTTTGCCGGGCCACCCGACTGGAGACGCAACCGGTGAGGATCATGGCACCAGCCGCGACGAGCGCGGTTTTTAGGGTGGAGAGCCATCCGGTTCCACCAGCTATGACCATTAAAATAACAATGAGAATGGCCAAGGGGGCGCGGTCATGGCGCTTAGGGCGATAGTCGAGTGGATGCACCAAAAAAAAATCGCTGGAATGGCGTAGACGATCGATAAAAGAGAGAGATCCCTCCAGCAACAGGGTGTCGCCTGCTTTTAAGACAATATCCCCAATTTTACGACCGGAGATTTTTTCGCCATTACGGGCGACAGCTAAAATGGCGGCGTGATAAACCGAACGAAAGCGGCCATCGCGAATGTTTTTTCCCAACAATGGACAACGATCAGAGACCACCGCCTCGACCAAACAACGCTCTTTATAGCTGCCCTCCAATTTAAAAATTTGTTCAGTAGCCGGACGCAAACCTTTAAAATTGCGTAAATCGGCGACCGATGCCACCACACCGGTAAAAAGCAAACGATCCCCTCCATACAGATAATCTTGAGCAGAGATGGCGGGTAAAACACGACCAGCTCGAAAAATTTCAATTAAGTAAAGTCCTGGCAGATGGCGTAATCCCGCCTCGGCCACGGTTAGTCCGACCAAGCGACTGTTGGGCTCGACCATCATCTCTACCGAGTAGGCCCGCACATTGGCAAATTGACTGGTTGCCGAAAGGCGTTCCGGCAAGACCCAACGCCCGCAAAGTAAAAGATAACCGATGACAACCCCCACCACCGGTGCCCCGATCCAAAAGAGTTCAAATATAGAAAATCCGGGTAGATCGCTTTTGGTGCGAATAAGTCCATGGACCACAAGATTGGTGCTGGATCCAATCAAAGTGCATAATCCACCGGCCGATGCCGCATAGGTAAGGGGAAGCATTAATTTTGAAACGGAAACCCCCCGTTGTTTGGCCCATGCGTTGACCGCCGGAATAAACATAGCCACCACCGGTGTGTTATTGAGAAAGGCCGAGACCATCACCACAGGGGCCATCAAGCGCCACTGCGCATGACGTAATGAACGGGGATGCCCAAGCAACAGATCGGCCAACAAGCCGACCGCTCCCGTCTCTTGTAGACCAGCGACAACCACATAGAGCACCCCCACCGTCACCATCCCTTCGTTGGCCAAACCTGCCAGGGCCTGCTGGGTGGTCAGCACCCCGGCCAACAACAAAATAGTCACGCCTCCCAACAGGGTAACATCGGCAGAAAACCGATTGCTGGCCAACAATCCACAGCACAGCAAGAGAGTCGAAAGAGAAAGCCATGCATCTATGCCCATAAAAGACCTTTATAAATGGAATATGAATTATCTAAAAAAATAAAATAAAAGCGTAGATAATTCTTTGACGTGCACATGTATTCTAAAGATAGACTTTTCAGAACGTCCATGGTAACGTAATTTTGATTGCATGATGATTGCAAAAAGGCAAAGATATAGAAAAAGAACATGATGCCCTTCGGGCAAAAAAAATCAATGGCCAAACCCTGAGGGATGCCCCCTGGACCTCCTCTTTTTTTTAAAAAAAAAGAGGAGAGGCGGTTCTCCACCCACCCAAGGTCTTGATTTTAAATTAATCGACCATTTACTGGCTGAGCTTAAAAAATGGAAAAGAGAAAATTACAACGTGCCAAAGCACCGATGGAAGTTTCCATCCTTTGCGATAGCGGTTCAATATACCGAGGTACGATTATAGATATTTCTTTAGCTGGTGTCAAAATCGATATTTTTAAAATATGTGACATGGGGTTACGTGAATGTGAAGAAGGCATTCTCAAAATACATCTTGGCGGAAAAGTTGATCCGCACATCGCTGAAGTCACCGGAAAAATTTTGCGTAAAGATGAAAACACCGTGATCTATGCCTTAAATAAGGCGAGCCTCAAAGATTTTATGGAGCTTAAAAAAACCGTTATTAAATATATAGGCATGCCAGAAAAGGTCATTGAAGAGGTGCGCCACCATCCCAATATTGGTCTGAATTGTCTCTATATTCCAGCCATGAACGAGGCTATAGAGATGTTTGTCACTCAGGCGGTAAAGGACATTTTTGCTATCTATTTAAACACCGAAGTTCAGTCAGGAGCACCTGTCAACTTTCCAGATCTTTCGGTGACAGGGGTCTCGGCTTTTAATGGTGCCCTGTATGGAAATATTATTTTACGAGCCAGTTTTAATACAGCAGGACAATGGATTCGTGCCCTTTTGGAGATTTCGAAAGATAAAATAAATAATCGATTGATTATCGATGGTTTTGGCGAAATCACCAACATGATTGCCGGAGGGGTTCAAACAGGATTGTCAGAACAATATGAAAATATTTCATTGGTTCCGCCGCTGGTTTTTATTGGCAGTCAATGCCAATATGGAAGTGATTTATTGTTTTCATTAAAAAATCATTTCAAAAGCGATGTGGGCGATTTTTCGGTTGAGTCTCTTTTTACAATTATTTAAAATTTATCATAATTTTGTTATATCTCATAAAATCGGAGAGGGAGGGATGATTACAAAATTATTGGGAGAAATTCCTTTTTTTTGGGAATTTACTCAGGAAGAGCGAGAAATTTTTGCTCAAAATGACAGTTTCTTTGCCAATTATCTACCTGGAGAAGAGTTGATTTGCGAAGGAGATACCGACGATGCCCTGTTTATTGTGATTCAAGGGCAGGTGAAGGTGAACAAAAACGATAACCCAGGAAAGGTGCTGGCCATTTTGGGACCTGGGACTATTTTGGGAGAAATCTCTTTTTTGACCAGGCGTACTCGTAGTAGCAATGTAACTGCCGTGGATGCGGTGGTGGCTTTCAAGATGGATAGTTCCACGATTGAAAAAAGTCATCTGAATCCCAACTTGTACAATAAAATTCGAGAACGTTTAATTTCAATCCTAGCGGATCGACTGGAAAACATGAACCAAGCCCTGATTCATCAAAAAGAGATCAATCACACATTGAGTCAGGCCTTACGAGCGCAGATAATGAATTCTGGTTCCAAGAATTGATGGATTGATTTTTATTTATAATTTTTCACCTAGGGGAACGACCTAAAATGATACGAATAAAAAGGGATGGAATGACCATTTTAAAAGCAATGGAACAAATTCCTTTCTTTTGGCATTTTACCCCCGAAGAAAAGGCGGATTTGGTAAAAACAGAAGCCTTGTTCGAACATTATTTGGATGGTGAATATATTATCCATGAAGGAGGCGGTGATTCCTCTCTGTTTATCATGATTAGTGGCAAGGCCTTGGTGACTCGAAATGTGCGTCCCAGTTTAATTTTGGCAACGTTAGAATCTGGTGCCGTATTTGGTGAACTCTCCTTTTTAACCAATCGAACCCGTTCTACCAATGTCATTGCTCAGGGAGAGGTGACTGTTTTTAAATTGGACAGTCACGATATTTTAAAAAAAATGAATTTGAGTTTGCAAAATAAAATCAAAGACCAATTGATTGATATTTTAGTCCATCGTCTGGATGATATGAATCAAACCCTCCTAGGGGTGTTGCGATAGCCAGATGTTTTTAAAAATAAAGCGGATTGTTAGATGACAGGATGAATTTCGCGCAGGCTGATAACAGGCCAATTATTTTGTTGTGCCATGTCGCGTAACCGTGCATCGGGATCTACCGCAACTGGATTTTCTACCATTTCCAGCAAGGGAAGATCATTTATCGAGTCGCTGTAAAACCAGCTATTTTTTAGGGAATGGCCGGTTTTTTGTAACCAATTTTGTAGACAGAGTACTTTTCCCTCACGGAAACAAGGAACCCCTTCGGCGCGTCCGGTATAGAGGCCCTCGGCATTGCGTTCTAAATCGGTCGCCAGAAGATGATCCACCCCCAATTCTTGGGCAATGGGGGCAGTTACAAAACGGTTGGTGGCGGTGATGATGAGGGTGATATCTCCCTGATGACGATGCTTCTCGATTAATTGTATCCCTTTAGGCAGGAAGATAGGGCGAATTTTTTCCTTCATAAAGCGACTGTGCCATTGGGAGAGCGTTTTTGGATCTTGCCCGGCTAAAAAACCGAGTTGAAAGTGCAAATAGGCGTGAATATCTAAAACACCTTGGCGATAATCTTCATAAAAACGTCTATTTTCGGTCTCATAATGGTTTGATTCCACAATACCCTGTTCAACAAGAAACCGTCCCCATAGGTAATCACTATCCCCATTGAGAAGGGTTTCATCTAAATCAAAAAGTGCGAGGCTCATTCATATTCCTTTGAATTGTGATGGCAGATAGATTTATAGTATAGATCTCTTTTACCTCTTCGCAAGATATAACCAGACGAAATTGTTTATTTAATGTATCGGAAAAATAAAAATCAAGACCTTGGGGGGGCGGAGAACCGCCCCCCAATCCCCCCCACCCTTCTTTTTTAATTTTTAAAAAAAAGAAGGGGTTTGGGGGATTCATCCCCCAAGGTTTTGTCTTTGACTTTTTGCCTGCAGGGCATCATGTTCAAAAATTAAGAACAGCGAAAAAAAGCCTAAACTCTTTTTCAGATTTGCCGATAATAGAGTTAGGAGCAATTTATTTCTAAGTGGAGGTCAAAATGATCAACGCCATCCCAGCCACGGCTTTGCAAGGTTTATCCAATCCCTTGGTTCAACAAACCAGTCTGAATCAAGTTCCTCATGATATTCGGACAAACAATTCAGAACAACTGGTGAATCGCAACGTCAATCCAATAGGGAATCAAACGGGCTCTTCAGGAGCCAATCAGCGTTCATCCGGCAAGGAGACCTCTGCCGGGCAAAAAGATTTTCCGCCCCAAAGGTCTGTTTATTTTGAAAGTGTCGTTCAAGATACCCAGGAGAAGGTCAGTCAAACGCGACAGAAGGTTTCACAATTTTTTCTTCACGTTGCGTCACCAGCCACCAGAGCGCAGCAGGGTGGGTCTGATGTAAATCAAATGGATGGCACCTCGCCTTCTGTGGATATTTTGGCCTGATATATAAATAGATTTTACTAAAAAAGTCTTTTATTTTAGACCCGTATCCTTTTTTATACGCTGTCTAAATATAAAATGAGAGGGAGTATGTCTATTCTCAAAGGCTACTTTTAAGAAAATTTGGTGTAAGACCATACATGCAAGGTTCAAAGAAAAACCCTGTAAATTGTCTTCAGTGTCAATTTTATCATGTCACTTGGGATGCCGATTTTCCAAGAGGATGTCGGATCATGGGCTTTAAATCCAAAATAATGCCGTCACAGCAGGTTTTTGAGGCATCGGGTCGCTCGTGTCAGACATTTCAAGCCAAAAAGACGGATCATCCCCCCCAAACTGCCGAGGGAGGCAAAAGCACATCAGACCGCTCTGTCACCGATACTTTTAAAATATCAACCCCCTTACAGCGATACAATCGCTGGATTTAGTTGGCATTGGCTGGAATGACATTTTTTTAACCACTCTCTTTCTCCTCTTCAATTTGTACCTTCCAAGTTTCGGCGGGGGTGTTGCTTTTGCGCTGATTACAGGCCATACAGGCTGGAACGCAGTTGCTTTTGCTGGTTTTGCCGCCATGAATCAGAGGAACGACATGATCCAAAGTTAATTGACTGGGGTGGGTTTGACTTCCACAGTAGGCACAAGTTCCAACGCCGATACGGTTTTTCCACCACGCCGATCTTTTCAACTCGCGGGCCTTTTGCCGCTCCCTATCCAAATGATCTGCATCAAAACTAAAACCGGTTCCTGGTAAATAATCTGCCTGTCTATGTCTGCTCATGGTGTGATAAAAAACCGTTCAAAAATGGGTTGGACAGCCGCAAAGTGTTGTTTTAAAACTCCGACAAGTTCCTCATTGTGGTTCATCTCGTAGAGGCGTGCGAGTCGAATCGGGTCTTGAGAGTTGAGATCGATTTGGTTTGTGGAATGGCCATGTAACAGCCGCAGACGATTTTCGGTCAAGAGGTAAAATCGATAGGCCTCCTCTAAGGTTTGATATTCGGTTTCACTCAGCAAGTTTTGGCGCAAGAGGGCATAAAGGGCTTCGCTTAGGTTGGGACGTAATATTTTTGGGTATTGGTTTGCATAGGCCAACAAAAGAAATTGGACCAAAAATTCAATGTCAACGATTCCCCCCCGGCTTTGTTTGATATCCAGGATGCCTTCTTTAGGTTTTTTTTCTTGAAACATGCGCAGGCGCATCTCTAAAACTTCCTGACGCACCCGCTCTATGGATCTTTTTTGACACAGAATGGTCTGGATTGCCTCTTTTAAACGACCAGTCAGTTCTGGTTCACCCACCGCCACTCTGGCTCTGGTGAGGGCCTGATGTTCCCAAAGCCAAGCAGAGGCGTGTTGATATTGGCAAAAACTCTCCAAAGAGGTGACCAAGGGGCCAGATTGACCAGAAGGGCGCAGACGCATGTCGAGTTCATACAGTTTGCCATTTTCGGTCAATGTGGTGATGGCGATAATGATTTTTCGACCCAACTTGTTAAAAAAAACGGTATTTGTGAGTGATTTTTCCCCATCGGTCCACTGTTGTTCTCCTTGGCTGTCATGGACAAAAATAAGGTCCAAATCCGAAGAGTAGTTTAACTCCGAGCCACCCAGTTTACCCATGGCCAAAATGGCAAAATGGGCCAAATGGCGTTGACCATGGGTATCGGTCCAACAGGGTGAGCCGTGTTGGACGGTAAGTTCGTCTAAGGCATCGGTTAAAATATGGGTCAAGATTGTATCGGCAAGGGAAGAGAGACCAGAGACCACCTCTGAGGGTTCAGCGATTTGAGAGAGATCGCGAATGCCAATCCGCAAAACTTCGGTATTTTTAAATTCACGAATGACCCGAAACCGCTCTTCTTGTAAAGAGGCGGGGTTGGAAGTGCGGGCCATCTCTTGGACAAGTTGAAGTCGCTCAGAGAGGAGTCGATGTAGATCGCTACGGCCTCGATAGTGTTCCAAAAAGTCGCGGGTGGTTAAGTTATCCAGGAGAACTGGATGTTGAACAAGAAATTTGGACAATAGAGTAGATGAACCAAACAGGCGCGCCAATAGACGAATCACATGTGGATGTTCGACCAACAGGGCCAGATAACTGCTGCGCGTTCCAACTTGCATTAAAAAGGCTTGAGCATTTTGCAAAGCCATATCTGGATCTGGGGCTTGTAAAATCTCGTGGAGAAGCAACGGGAATAAACGGTGGATCCAAAGACGCATTTTTTCGGTCAAGGAGGTCTTGCGTGGACCATCGCGTAGGATAGCAAGCCACTCCATGGCCTGTTCTGGGTTCTGAAATCCGGCTTCAGTCAGGAAGGATAGACAGGTTTGTGTGTGAAAATTTTGTTCACACTCCATTAATTTTTCGACGAGGGGATCCCTCTTTTGCGGTCGGTGCCGCTCTCCATCGAAAAAGAGGTTGCTATAAATCTGATGGACACTGGAGGTGACCTGTTTTATTTTGCCTTTTAAAGTTTCGCTATCGGCAATGCCCAAACGTCGCGCGAGGAGGAAAAATTCGGCGGGATCTTGAGGAAGGCAATGCACTTGTTGCTCTTCGATGATTTGCAAGCGGTGTTCCACTTGGCGCAAAAAGGTATACCCTTGACAAAGGGTTTGCGCGGTTTTGGCATCGATGAGGCCTTGTTTTTCTAAAGCTTCGATGGTGGGAATGGTTTCACGCAAGCGCAACTTGGGATTTTTTCCACCGTGGATCAATTGCAACACTTGGGCAAAAAATTCAATTTCGCGAATGCCGCCATAGCCGAGTTTTACATTGTGGTGATAATTTTGTAATTTATTCATCTTATGGTCTATTTTATGTTTCATCTCCCGAATGGCATCCAATGCCGTAAAATCCAGATAGCGCCGATAGACAAAGGGTTTTAAGCTCAATAAAAAATCGTTACCCAAAGGTAAATGACCTGCCACGGGACGTGCTTTGATCATAGCGGCCCGTTCCCAAGTTTGCCCCCAAGATTCATAATAGGTCAGGGCAGCCGTGGTAGAGAGACACAATTCACCACTCTCTCCTTCGGGACGCAATCGAGCATCGACGCGAAAAACCATACCATCGGCGGTTAAATCTTGTAGCAGACGCATCACTTCCCTGGCCAACAAAGAGAAAAATTGTTTGGCCGATAAGGGTCTGCTGCCGTTGGTGGAGCCATTTTCATGGTCGTAGAGAAAAATGACATCCACATCTGAAGAAAAATTCAACTCCCAGGCCCCCAGTTTACCCATACCGAGGATCACAAAATGGGCGGGAATCTCTCCTTCAGCGGTTTGGAGGAGAGGAGAGCCATGTTTTTGGGCCAATCGATACCAACTCCAACAGAAGGCGGCTTCCAAGCTGGCATCGGCCACGGCGGTGAGTCCAAGGGTGGTCTCTTTGAGGGTAGCCTCTTCAGTCAGGTCCAAAAGAGCGATGCGCAAAAATTGCCGATGTTTTTGGCGACGCAACAGGGCGGCCACCTCCATCTGGGAGTTGACACCCATCACCTGAGCAACCAGACGCTCTTTGATGATTTGTGGATCAGATTCGACGTTACCCTCGATGAGTTCCAGGAGAAATTCCGGCCAACGCCCCAAAACGCGAGTTAAATAGGGGCTGTTACCCAAGGCATAGACCAGACGTTTGCGCCAGAGGGGATCTTGGCAAGCCAAGGTCACGCCCTTTAATTTTTCAGACCCCGCTGCATGTTCCCCGATGACCCGCAAGAGACGGTTGTAAACCGCTTCTGGCTGCGCGGTCTGCTCGGCCAAAGGCGCAAGTTCGGCGACCTCTTCGGCTGTTAGAGAGAGCGTGGTTTGGATGTGTTGTTCAGATTCGTTCAATGTTTTTCCTTGCAGGTCTTTTTTTTAACGATAGCCTTTAGAATAGGATGCCCTTCGGGCAAAAAATCAAAAGCAAAACCCTGGGGGATGAATCCCCCAGACCCCCTCTTTTTTTTAAGAATTAAAAAAAAGAGGGGGGAGGATTGGGGGGCGGTTCTCTGCCCCCAAAGGTCTTGATTTTGCCTTTTCCGATACATAAACATCAAGTCAAACCAATCTCTCCACTTCCTGCAAAGCCCACCCCAAGGCCTCTGATCTATGGGCGTTGGAGCCAAGAGAAATGAGGGCGTTGTGACGGCGGCAAATCTCTAGGTAGGGGGTGATCGGTTTTTGATAAGCGGGATTGAGTTCTATGGCAATACCGTTGGCGGTGGCTTTTTGGACGATATCTTCGAATAGTTCCATGGGAAAAGGGCGGGCGTTGTAGGCTGTACATACCCCGCCTGGATGGGCGATGGCATCGATGAGAGGATTTTCGATGAGAGAGAGTAAACCTTTATACTCCAACTCAATCGCCCGGTTGGGATCTAGATCTATGTCGTTCCATCCATAACCAGGATAAGCATGAACCGCACCTAAAATAAACTCTACCCGCGCCAACATCTCTGGCGTGATTTGTAACCCGCCATTATAATCAATGATTGGAACTTCTAGACCAATGGCAATGGACATGCGATCTTTAAATTGTGCTTGTACATGCTCAATTTGTTCGACATACTTCCGAAACCAATCCGGATGTCTGACCAGTTCTGGCTCGGTGTGTTCGGTATAAATCAACCGTTTAACTCCCTTTTGCCACGCATACCACGCCATATCATCAACCGAGTCTCTGCCATCGGCAAAGGTGGTGTGCAAATGGTATTCCCAGGCTGGGAGAGGTTTGCTTAACTCTGTGGCTGATAAAAAGAGAGGCTGCCACTGTAACTGGTGCAATTTGGCCAAATTTTTCTCCGACAACGCAGGCGGTTTATTGAGAGAAAGCTTTTTTGCATTTTAATTAAACATAGTCCACCCTGGGAAAAAAAATAAATGATCATTCCAGCTCAACTAGGTGAACGTTAACCAAATGATCCAAAATGGATTATACCACAAAGGAGTCTTTATCCATGGCTGATACCGACGGCATCACCAGCAACCACGACTACCATATAGATACACCCATGCAAAGTGAGGTATTTCCTTTAAAAGGGTGCCACTCTTTAGAGTGGGGTATGAAAAACCGACTCGCCAATATTTTTGATCCAAAAAGCGGGCGAACCGTCATGTTGGCGGTGGACCATGGCTATTTTATGGGACCAACCACCGGTTTGGAACGGATTGATATCAATATTGTCCCACTGCTTCCCTATGCCAACACCCTGATGTGTACCCGTGGTATTTTGCGTTCTACCATTCCCCCAACCTTTAATAAAGGGGTGGTGATGCGCGCCAGTGGCGGGCCCAGTATTCTTAAAGAGTTATCCGATGAAGAGATCGCCGTCAATATCGAAGATGCCATCCGCATGAATGTCGCGGCCATGGCAGTGCAGGTCTTTATTGGCGGCACATTTGAAACCCGTTCAGTGCATAATATGACCCGTTTAATCGATCAAGGCAACCGTTATGGTATTCCTGTTTTGGGTGTGACAGCGGTGGGCAAGCAGCTGGTACGCGATGCCCAATATATGCGTCTGGCCACCCGTATTTGCGCTGAATTAGGGGCCACTTATGTCAAGACCTATTTTGTGGAAAAAGAGTTTGAAACCGTGACGGCCTCCTGCCCAGTGCCTATTGTGATTGCTGGCGGTAAAAAAATCCCGGAATTCGACGCCTTGACCATGGCCTATCGAGCCGTACAGCAAGGGGCGGCAGGGGTGGATATGGGACGCAATATTTTTCAATCTGAAGCCCCTAAAGCGATGATTCAAGCGGTGGGTAAGGTGGTCCATGAAAATATGCCGCCATCGCAAGCGATGGAATTTTATTTAACGCTCAAAGCAGAAGGTTAATATCCCAAAAAAAGGGAGATTGGGGGGGCGTTTTTTTTACTTCCTAATCTCTTTGTTTTAAAAAAGGTTAAAAGTATGAACAACCGCTGGAACGAGCAAGAAGCCCAAAATTTTATAAAAAACCATCCCCATTGTGGCGTTGATTTGGCGTTACGAACCTATACCAGCCGTCTACTAGGTGCGGAAAAGGGGTTGGTTTTGCATGGCGGTGGCAACACATCGGTCAAGACCGATTTTATCAATATTCTAGGGGAGTCCCATCCGGCTATTTATATCAAAGCCTCTGGATTTGATTTAGAGACCATTACCCCTCAAGGTCACTGTGGTTTGGAGCTGGCGTTTCTACAACGCCTGATTCAACGAGATCAGCTGGACGATGTCACCATGGTGAGCCAATTACGGGCCCGTCTTCTTGAACCAAGCGGTCCGACCCCCTCTATTGAGACGTTGGTTCACTGTTTTTTACCGGGCAAATTTATCGATCATACCCACGCCGATGCCATTTTGGCTCTTTCCAATCGTCCCAATGGGACGGCTTTGTTGCGGCAGGCTTTAGGGGATGGGGTGATCATCCTTCCTTATGTCCATCCTGGGTTTCAACTGGCCAAAGCGGTGGCCACGGCATGGCAACAAACTCCCCAGAGTCGGGCTATGGTGCTTGTAAAACATGGTCTGATCACCTGGGGAGAGACGGCCCAAGAGAGCTATCAAACCACCATTGAGCTGGTCAGCAAGGCCGAACAATTTTTGCAACATATGCCGAAAATGCACACATTACCCAAATGGGAAACCCCGTTATCTGAAGCGTGGGGGCGTTATTTGACAATTGCCCCGCGCTTGCGTGGGGCCTTGGCCGTTCCCAGCTTAAATCCAGATCGTCCTTGGCACCGCATGATCTTGCAACCCCTCATCACCGAGGAGGTTCTCGCCCTGTTGGCCTCCCCCCAAGGCCGAGAGATCACCCTCACCCCACCATTAACCGCTGACCATCTCATCCGCACCAAAGCCCGCCCCCTGTGGATCGACACTCCTGACCAAATTGAAACGGCGATTTGCGCCTATGCCACCGAGTATCAAACCTGGTTTGCAAGCTATAAAGAGACCATCACCCCTCCTCCCACCCCATATGATCCCCACCCCAGGGTGATTCTTATGCCCGGGATAGGGGCGATTTGTGTGGGGGCCGATATCGGAAGCGCCCGCACGGCCAAGGAGATTACCGCACAAACTTTGGCGGTTAAAGCCCAGATTGGGAGCACCGGGAGATATGAAGGGTTGGAGGAAGCCGATCTATTTGCCATGGAGTATTTTCCATTGCAACAAGCCAAACTCTCTTTGATTCCAGAGCTTCCCCTGCGCCGTCAGGTCGCCGTAGTGACGGGAGCGGCGGGAACCATTGGCGCGGGAATTTGTCAGGAGTTGCTGAAACAGGGATGCCATGTGGCAGCAACCGATATTTCCAAGACGGCGTTAGAGGCTTTGGTGGCGGATCTCACTCCACACCATCCACAAGAGCGCATACTCGCGGTTCCCATGGATGTCAGCCAACCAGAAGAGGTGACACGAGGATTTTCTCAAATTATTTCTGCTTGGGGTGGGGTGGATTTAGTGGTGATCAATGCGGGTTTAGCGCATGTCTCCAAGTTAATGGAGATGGATCCGGTGGTGTTTGATCAATTAGCGCGGGTGAATATCAATGGCACATTAAACCTGTTAAAGGAGTCGGGACGACATTTTCAAATACAGGCCACAGGTGGTGATATTATTTTGATTTCTACCAAAAATGTCTTTGCCCCTGGAGCTGGTTTTGGGGCTTATAGTGCCAGCAAGGCGGCCTCGCATCAATTGGCCCGTATTGCCAGTTTAGAGATGGCCTCTTTAGATGTGCGGGTGAATATGGTGGCTCCTGATGCCGTTTTTGGTCAAGGGGCGCGACGCAGTGGGTTGTGGGCGGCGGTTGGACCAGATCGCATGCGTGCTAGAGGACTGGACGAAGCGCGTTTAGAAGAATACTATCAAAAACGCAATCTGTTGCAGGCCAAAATAACCGAACACCATGTTGCCCATGCGGTTCTCTTTTTTGCCACACGGCAGACCCCCACCACAGGGGTGACCTTACCTGTAGACGGTGGATTGCCAGATGCGACCCCTCGATAGGGTTCTATTTTCGGAAAAATAAAAATCAAGACCTTGGGGGGTGGAGAACCGCCCCCCAATTCCCCCCACCCTTTTTTTTAAGTCTTAAAAAAAAGAGGGGGTCTGGGGGATTCATCCCCCAGGGTTTTATCTTTGATTTTTTTGTCCGAAGAAGATCGTTCTTAACTCAAATTTTGGAGCTTATTCGATGAGTGATATCACCTTTATACACGCCCGTGAAATTATCGACTCCCGTGGCAATCCCACGGTAGAGGTAGATTTATTTACCGAAGAGGGGGCTTTTGGTCGCGCTGCGGTTCCTTCTGGGGCCTCGACTGGCACCCGAGAAGCCGTCGAGTTACGGGATAACGACCCGACCCGTTATTTGGGCAAAGGGGTACAAAAAGCCGTTGCAGCGGTAAATGGAGAGATTCTCAATGCCATTAGCGGCATGGAAGTATTTGACCAAATCTCCCTGGACAACCGTTTAATAGAACTAGACGGGACGGGCAACAAGTCGCGTTTGGGGGCCAACGCCATTTTAGGGGTATCGTTGGCGGCGGCCAAAGCGGCGGCAGAGGAGTCCAGACAGCCGCTGTATCGGTATTTGGGTGGAACCCATGCACGAATTTTACCTGTGCCAATGATGAACATTATCAACGGCGGTGCCCATGCCGATAATAACGTTGATATTCAGGAGTTTATGATTATGCCCATTGCTGCCCGAACCATGGCTCAAGCCGTGCGCATGGGGGCGGAGGTATTTCATCACCTAAAAAAGGTGCTCAAAGAGGATGGACTCAATACCGCTGTTGGTGATGAAGGTGGATTTGCCCCCAACCTCGTTTCCAATGAAGCCGCGATTGGCAAAATATTGAAAGCCATTGAAAAAGCTGGCTATGTCCCAGGAGAGGAGATCGCCTTGGCTTTGGATTGTGCCGCTTCGGAATTTTATAATGTGGAGAGTGGGTTATATGAGTTAGCTGGAGAAAACCGTTCTCTTGGTCGAGATGAATTGGTGCGTTATTATGAAGATTTGGTCGATAGATATCCCATTCGCTCCATTGAGGATGGTTTTGCCGAAAATGATTGGGAAGGTTGGAAAAACATGACCGATGTTTTAGGCGGTCGCATACGTTTAGTAGGCGACGATCTTTTCGTCACCAACCCAGAGATTTTATCTCGAGGTATCCGGGAGGGGGTTGCCAACGCCATTTTGATCAAAGTCAACCAAATCGGCACTCTGAGTGAGACCCTAGAGGCTGTTCAAAAGGCCCAACGCGCGGGTTACGCCACCATTATTTCTCACCGTTCAGGCGAGACCGAAGACACCACCATCGCCGACATTGCTGTCGCCGTCAACGCAGGTCAAATCAAAACGGGCTCCATGAGTCGCTCTGACCGGGTCGCCAAATATAACCGTCTCATTCGCATTGAAGAGGAGTTGGGTGAGGCGGCGCGGTATGGGGGTGGAGATTATTTATAAAAAAAGGAGGCTTAGGGATGACCAAAACCTTGGGGGGCCAAGAACCGCCCCCCAATTTTAAAAAAAAGAGGGGGTTTGGGGGATTCATCCCCCAAGGTTTTGTCTTTGATTTTAATGTTTTGCCCGCAGGGCATTTTGTTCAACGCCTACGCAACCCTTCTCCCCATTGAAACAGACTCAACCCCCCCAAAATCAATAAAGACCCTAAAATCACCCCGCCATGAATCTCTTCTTTATTAAAGGCCACTCCAAGCCACAAAGCCAGCATAGGGGCGGATAGGGTGACGAGGACGGCGTTGGCGGTTTTGACTCGACTTAAAAGATAATAAAAAGAGATAAAACCGATGCCATTGGCGACAAAACCTAGGTAGAGAATGGCATTGATGGCGCGTAGAGAGATAGCAGTGGGCCAAGGGGTGTGTTCGAAGAAAAAAACGGTTAAAAAAAGTGGAAAGGCCACCCAAAGCGATCCTGCGGTGACCCACAAAGGAGAGACCCCCTCCCCCCATCGTTTGATGCCAATATTACCAGCGGAATAGATCAAAACAGCGATAAAAATCACCCCGACGCCAAACAACGTTTTTGCACCTAACGCCCCACCTTGCCCAAAAATAGCCACCAGTCCGCCCATGCCCAATATAGAACCGAAAAATTTTTCCAAGGCGAACGATTCGTTTAACCAAACCGCTGCCATGCCCCCGGTTAAAATCGGTCCCAATCCAAACAAAACCGAAATCCAACCCGATGGCAAATATTGCGCCCCCCAATAGACACAAAACATCGTCCCAAACAGGCTAAGACCCGCCGCCAAAGAGACCGCCATAATTTGTCTTGCGGGAGCTGGATGACGTTTCAACCACGGAATCAACATTAAAAAGAGTACCGCTCCAATGGCGATTCGCGCCGTTACCGCAAAAAGATAGCCACCCCCCTCTTGACTCCACTGAATGGCCATTGGGGTACTCCCCCAAATACAGGTGACAATGACAAACGCCAACCAAATCGGCATTTTTTCTCCTCGGATATATTTTTAAAAAATTAAAATCAAAACCCTGGGGGATGAATCCCCCAGACCCCCTCTTTTTTTTAAGAACTAACAATCAAGTTTTTTATTGCTTGATATTGTATTCAACAATACCGACAGGCACCAACATAATATTTTTTCGCCTTCCACATCTCTTGACATTGACACTTTCTCTTGGGAACTTCATATTTAAAAGGTTTGTCTCAATAGAAGAGTCCGCATGACGGACATCCTTAGTTAGAGATGGAGTTTGCAAAGTGGAACTGACTGGAGCTGAAATTATCATACACACCCTGCGCGACCTGGGCGTGCATACCGTGTTTGGATATCCTGGGGGAGCAGTGCTGTATATCTATGACGCACTGTTTAAGGAACCGGCTATCAAACATATTCTAACCCGCCATGAGCAGGGGGCTCTCCATGCCGCCGATGGCTATGCACGGGTGACCGGCAATGTCGGGGTGGCGATTGTCACCTCTGGGCCAGGGGCAACCAATGCGGTGACCGGCTTGGCGACCGCTTACATGGATTCCATCCCATTGGTCTGCATCTCTGGCCAAGTCCCCTCCCCTTTGATCGGCAACGATGCCTTCCAAGAGGCCGATACCGTGGGCATTACCCGCTCTTGTACCAAACATAACTTTTTGGTCAAAGAGGTGGACCAACTCTCTCGCATCATCCGCGAGGCGTTTCATATCGCCTCTACAGGACGACCTGGACCGGTCTTGATCGACATTCCCAAAGATGTCACCGCAGCACTTGCCCATTATGAAAGCCACAAAGGTCAAAAGGTGGAGATGCGCTCCTATCGGCCAACGGTGCATGGCCATGCCGGACAGATCAAACGGGCGGTCAAATTAATTCGCGATGCCGTTCGCCCCTTGATTTATACCGGAGGCGGGGTCATTCTCAGCAACGCGGCCCAAGAGTTACAAACCTTTACCAAGGCGATCAAAGCTCCCATCACCCAAACCCTCATGGGACTGGGGGGATATCCCTCTTCTGACCATCAATTTATTGGTATGTTGGGGATGCATGGCACCTATGAAGCCAACATGGCGGTCCATCGCTGTGATCTTTTGCTGGCCATTGGAGCCCGTTTTGACGACCGAGTGACTGGCAAAATTTCCCAGTTTGCCCCCCATGCCACCATCATTCATATTGATGTGGATCCCACCTCTATCTCGAAAAATGTTCAGGTAGATGTGCCCATTGTCGGCGATGTCAAAGATGTGTTAACTCGCATGATGGATGCCATTGATAAATCTGATTTCAAAGAAAAGCAGACGAATCTTTCTCCCTGGTGGCAAGAGATTGAAGTGTGGCGGCAAACAAAATGTCTGCGCTTTAAGCAATCCGATACCCTGATTGAAGCCCAATATGTTATTCAAAAACTACACGAAATCACCAAAGGCGAGGCGATCCTTGCCACTGACGTTGGACAGCATCAAATGTGGGCCGCACAATTTTATGGTCTAGAAAAACCGCGACGTTGGTTGACCTCTGGTGGATTGGGGACCATGGGTTATGGCCTGCCCGCCGCCATTGGGGCGCAAATTGCCAAACCGTTGGATTTGGTGGTGTTAATCACTGGTGAAGGCTCGATTCAAATGAATATTCAAGAATTGGGAACCATTCTACAGTATCAATTACCCATCAAAATTGCTATTATCAACAATGCCAACCTGGGCATGGTGCGCCAATGGCAGGAGTTTTTTTACGAAAAACGCTACTCCCAATCGGACATGTCGGTGCAACCAGACTTTATTCAACTGGCCCAAGCCTACGGAGCCACGGGTTTAAAAGCAGAAAGACCCAGTGAAGTAGAACCGGTCATTCGCCAAGCATTGGCAACCAAGGGAGCGGTTATTATGGATTTTCGGGTCAACAAAGAGACCAATGTCTATCCAATGGTTCCGGCAGGCAAGGCCATCCACGAAATGATTCTCCCAGATGGTGCCGCCATCAACGAGATGAATCTTCTGTAAGAGGGAGACAATATGAAACATGTCATTTCCGTTTTGGTGGAAAACGAATCCGGGGTTCTCTCCCGCGTGGCTGGACTTTTTTCCGCTCGAGGCTTTAATATTGAAAGTTTAACTGTGGCTCCTGTTGGCAAAGGAGATGTCTCGCACATCACCCTAGTCACCATGGGAGACAATAATATTATTGAACAAATACTCAAACAACTCAACAAATTAATTCCCGTCATTCAGGTTGCCAACCTCACCGAAGGGGCCCATGTGGCACGGGAATTGATGATGGTAAAAGTGGATGCCCAACGCGAAGTACGGGCCGAAGTCCTGCGCATCGCCGATATTTTCCGCTCACGGGTAGTGGACGCCACCCCCACCTCTTTTATCGTTGAAGTAACGGGCAGCAGCGAAAAGCTCAATGCCTGCTTGGCTTTATTAATGCCATTGGGGGTAACCGATGTGGTACGTACCGGTCAAGTCGCTATGGCGCGTGGTGCGGGACAAAATCATCAATTTTTCAAGACACCTTAATATATACCATCCACCTAAGAGAGAGTCTCAAAGAACATGAAAGTCTTTTACGATCAAGATGCCAATCTTTCGATCATCCAAAACAAAAAGGTCGCCATCATTGGATATGGTTCGCAAGGCCATGCCCATGCTCAAAATCTCCATGAATCCGGTGTACCCGTGGTGGTTGGATTACGGGCCAACTCCCCCTCTTGGTATAAAGCCAAAAATGCCGGGCTCGAAGTAGCTGAGGTCGCCGATGCCGTGGCGCAGGCCGATTTGGTCATGATGTTGGTTCCCGATGAACATCAAGCCAAAATTTATCGCGATCAGGTGGCCCCCAATTTACGCTCGGATGCCGCGTTGGTCTTTGCGCACGGTTTTAATATTCACTTTGGCCAAATTGATCCCCCCGCCAGTGTCGATGTTTTCTTGGCCGCACCCAAAGGACCAGGCCATCTGGTCCGTTCGGAATATCTCAAAGGGGGTGGCGTGCCCACATTGATCGCCATCCATCAAGATGCCACTGGTCAAGCCCGTGAGATTGCCATGTCCTATGCCAGTGCCATTGGTGGTGGTCGAGCTGGCATCATTGAAACCACCTTTCGCGAAGAGACCGAGACCGATCTATTTGGAGAGCAAGCGGTCCTCTGTGGTGGTATCTCGGCCCTGATTATGGCGGGCTACGAGACCTTAGTTGAGGCCGGTTATGCACCGGAAATGGCCTATTTTGAGTGCCTCCACGAAACCAAACTGATTGTTGATTTAATTTACGAAGGTGGCATCGCCAACATGCGTTATTCCATCTCCAATACCGCTGAATATGGTGATTTAACCCGTGGACCACGGGTGGTCACCGAGCAGACCAAAGCCGAAATGAAAAAAATTCTTGCGGAAATCCAAACCGGCGAATTTGCCCGGGAGTGGATTGCCGAGAATATGGTCGGTCGACCAAAATTTCAAGCTCTTCGACGCATGGGCAAAGAGCATCCCATTGAAATTTTGGGAGATGGTCTACGTAAAATGATGCCTTGGATTCAAAAGGGTAAGTTGGTAGATAAGTCCAAAAACTAAGGCACTATCAAGGAGCGCATGAACCTGTTATTTCAACCTTAGTGTGGATTCAATTTTTGGGGGCGCATATGGCTTTTAGATCTCCTGTCGCAGTGGAAGGGTTACCTTTTATATTCGCCTTTATCGTTGTAGCTGCGGTAGGGGATTGGCTATGCCCCTCTGCGCCAGGAGATGCCCTGCTCTGGTTGTTGGTGATTTGGTGCATCTGGTTTTTTCGTGACCCAGAACGTGTCATCCCCGAGGATTCCAAAGAGATCATCATCGCCCCAGCCGATGGGGTGATCATTGCCATTGAAGAGATTGATGCGGCCCCTTTATCCGGCGAACCAGCCCGGCTGTGTTCGATTTTTATGAATGTTTTCAATGTTCATGTCAACAGATGTCCAGAAGCAGGGCGGGTGATGAAGGTCAAGCATCATGCGGGAAAATTTTTTAATGCCGCCTTGGATAAATCTTCCACAGAAAACGAACGGACCGAAATTCTTCTCAAACTGGATTCTGGCACCCTGATCCCTTTTGTTCAAGTGGCTGGTCTGATTGCCCGACGTATTATTTGCCGGTTACAACCAGGGGATCAAGTTGTCCGAGGCGAACGGTTTGGATTGATCCGTTTTGGCTCACGTGTGGATCTTTATCTGCCCCGTTCGGCCCAATTAAACGTCACTTTGGGACAAAAGACCAAAGCAGGTGAAACCATTATCGCTATGTTGGATACAACCGATGCCTGAGGTAAAGCAAAAAAGAAGTGCCTATATTTTACCCAGTCTATTGACCACTGGGGGTATGTTTTGTGGTTTTTATGCCATCATTGCGGCCTTGACTGGACGCTATGAAGAGGGAGCAATAGCGATTATTGCCGCTGGTATTTTTGACGGTCTGGATGGACGGGTGGCCCGCGCCCTCAATGCGGTCTCGGCCTTTGGCAAAGAGTACGATAGTTTGGCCGATTTTCTTTCGTTTGGCATGGCACCGGCACTTCTCATTTACCAATGGGCCTTGACCCCCTTTCACCGTTTGGGTTGGGCGGGGGCCTTTTTATTTACGGTTTGCGGTGCATTGCGTTTGGCGCGCTTTAATGTCGCCCACTATGTGGGGGATGAAAGAATATCCAAACGCTATTTCCAAGGTTTACCCATCCCGGCTGCGGCTTTTATATTATCGGCAACGGTTTTGTTTTATCTAAATTTTAACATTGAATCTGGCGGCGACATGCAATCCAAATGGGATGTTTGGCGTTGGCTGCCATTGATTTTGGTTTATGTATTGGCCATTTTTATGGTTAGTGAAGTCCGTTTTCGTAGTATGAAAGATTTTTACTGGCATCGCAGCAGACCCTTTTTAACCTTGGTTGGTGTGGCGGTATTGATCACTGTTTTAACCATCCACATGGCCACAACCCTCTTTATTATTGGCTGGGCCTACCTTTTTTCTGCCTTGCACAGCCATCGGGAATATCGCCATCTTCTGGCCGAAGGCAAAGAGGTGGAAGGGGACGAATTGGACGACTTTACCGCTTAAGGAAAAGTAAAAATGTCTGGCCAACAGGTTTATATCTTTGACACGACGTTACGAGATGGGGAACAATCCCCCGGGGCCTCTATGAATGTGGAGGAAAAAGTTCGTATTGCCCGCCAACTGGAACGGTTGCAAGTAGATATCATTGAAGCGGGCTTTCCCATCGCCTCGCAGGGGGATTTTGAGGGGGTGCAACAGGTTGCCAGGACCATTCGGGAGTGTTGTGTGGCTGGTTTGGCGCGCGCCAGATTTGCCGACATCGACCGAGCCTGGGAGGCCTTACAAGAGGCTGTGAGTCCAAGGATCCATACCTTTATTGCCACCAGCCCCATTCACATGCGCCATAAGCTGAACATGAACCCCGATCAAGTTCTGGAAGCCGCCGTGGCTGCGGTGAAACGGGCCAAAAGCTATACCAGCAACGTCGAATGGTCCGCAGAAGATGCCGGACGCTCGGATATGGATTTTTTATGCCGCATTGTTGAAGCGGTCATTCAAGCCGGAGCCACCACGATCAACATTCCCGATACGGTAGGTTATACCTTGCCTGCTGAATTTGGCGATCGCATTCGCACCCTCATGAACCGAGTTCCCAACATGGACCGCGCCACTCTTTCGGTCCATTGCCACAACGATTTGGGTTTAGCGGTGGCCAATTCATTGGCTGCGGTGGCCAACGGTGCGCGTCAGGTGGAGTGCACCATCAACGGCCTAGGGGAACGGGCGGGCAACGCCGCCTTGGAAGAGATTGTCATGACCTTGCGCACCCGCCAAGATATCATGCCCTTTTATACCCGAATCGAAACCCGCGAAATCATCCCCGCGTCGAAACTGGTATCGACGATCACTGGTTTTCCGGTTCAACCGAATAAAGCCATTGTCGGGGCCAACGCCTTTGCGCATGAATCGGGTATTCACCAAGATGGGGTACTCAAAGAGGCCACCACCTATGAAATCATGACCCCCGAATCGGTTGGCCTGACGACCAACCGCATGATACTCGGCAAACACTCTGGCCGTCATGCCTTTCGTTCTCGTCTGCTCCAAATGGGGCATACATTGAAGCAAGATGAAATCGATTTGGTTTTCGAACGATTTAAAAGTCTGGCCGACAAAAAAAGTGAGCTGTTTGACGAAGACATTGAGGCTCTGATAGAGGATGAAGTCAACCGCACTTCGGACCACTACCGACTGTTACGTCTGCACCTTGCCTCTGGTACCCAAGACACACCTGTTGCGGTTGTTGAAATGGAGATTGATGGCCATGTACGTCAAGGGGCGAGTTGGGGCAATGGCTCGGTTGAGTCGGTCTTTAAGGCCATCACACAACTCTTGCCCTTTGTCGGACAAGCCAAACTCGCCCTCTATCAGGTGCAAGCCGTCACCGGCGGCATTGATGCCCAAGCGGAAGTCACCGTGCGACTCGAACAAAATGGTCGTTTATTTAATGGTCAAGGCACCCACAGCGATGTGATTGTGGCATCGGCCAAGGCCTTTGTAAACGCCGCCAATAAACTGGCCCAAAAGAAAAATCTACCAGCAAATGGCGTTTAATTTAATCAAGACCTTGGGGGGCGGAGAACCGCCCCCCAATCCCCCCACCCTTTTCTTTTAATACTTAAAAAAAAGAGGGGGTTTGGGGGATTCATCCCCCAAGGTTTGGCCTTTGATTTTTTTTGCCCGCAGGGCATTATGTTCTTGGCACAGTTATTGATATAGTTTGGGTATATATAGCCATTTACTATTCAAACTCTGCACTTTGGAGAAATCCATGACCATACGTCGCGTCAATAAAGGCGATAAAACACTGACCAGTGCGATTAAAGGCAAAAAAGCCAACCGCATTTCAACACTCGCCGGGGAAAATTTTTCCCAGCATATGGACTCTATTGCCGCCTTGCAAGGCACGACTTCGACGGTCGAGGTGTCCGCTCTTTCTGAACTCACTGCCGTGGATATGAACCCTTCTCAACACCAAAAGAGGGAACGTATTCTCCAAACTGGAGAGTTACTCGACTCTCTGACTGAGTTGGAACAAGAGATGGCCAAAACGGCTTTAAAAGAAAAAGATCTTGCTCAACATCGTCGACGCCTACGGGAATCCCGAGATCAGGCCCTGCGCACCCTGTCTGAGCTACCAAAAATAGGTGATGAACACGATCTTTTACATCGAACCGCTGTTTTGGCAACAGTAGAACTAGCCAAAACCGATCGAGGAGACTATAACTAAGCAGACTCATCCATGATATTTGGTTGGGTTCGGCCCGAGTTGATCCGATTCGATCGACTGTCACCATTGACTAAAGCCCACATTGGGTTGGAAATTGACACGGTTCCTTGATGATTGCATCGCAACATATTCGCAACTTTTCCATCATAGCTCATATTGATCACGGGAAAAGCACGCTGGCTGACCGACTGATCGAACATACTGGCACCTTAAGCCAGCGGGACATGACGGAACAAATTTTAGACAGCATGGACCTAGAACGCGAACGGGGTATTACCATTAAAGCCCAATCGGTCCGTTTAAACTGGAAGTCTGCCGATGGCCAGACCTATATTTTAAATCTCATCGACACCCCTGGCCACGTAGATTTCAGCTATGAGGTGTCGCGTTCTTTGGCGGCATGTGAAGGGGCTTTATTGATTGTTGACGCCACCCAAGGAGTAGAAGCGCAGACCTTGGCCAATGTCTACTTGGCCCTGGAAAACAATCTGGAAATTATTCCAGTCCTCAACAAGGTGGATTTACCCTCTGCCGAACCAGAACGGGTTCAACAACAGATTGAGGATGTCATTGGCTTGGATGCCTCTGGAGCCATTTTTGCTTCGGCAAAAACCGGCATCGGAATCAGCGATATCCTTGAAGCCATTGTCCAACGCATACCTCCCCCCGCAGGACGCGTTGAAAATCCACTCAAAGCTCTGATTGTAGATTCCTGGTATGATAATTATTTAGGGGTTGTGGTCTTGGTTCGGGTTTTTGAAGGCATCGCCCGTTTAAAAGACAAAATCCGCTTTATGAATACCGGAAACAACTATGAACTAGACCGTGTGGGAATATTTACTCCCAAGCTTAAAGATACCGAAAGTTTAAGCGCGGGCGAGGTGGGATTTTTCATCACGGGTATTAAGACGCTCTCCGATGTCCATGTGGGGGACACCATCACCAGCGTTTCGCGCCCGGCTACCGAAAAACTCCCTGGTTTCAAAGAGATAAAACCCATGGTTTTTGCCGGACTCTACCCGGTAGATAGTGCCGATTACGATGATTTAACCGATGCCTTGGAAAAACTCTCCTTAAACGATGCCTCGTTCACCTATGCTACCGAGACCTCCCCCGCTTTGGGGTTTGGTTTTCGTTGTGGTTATTTGGGAATGCTGCACATGGAGATCATCCAGGAGCGTCTGGAGCGTGAATTTAACCTAGACCTTGTGGTCACGGCTCCGACGGTGGTCTATCGGGTGGTTATGATGGATGGCAGCACCATTGAAATTCACAACCCTTCGGATCTACCCATAGCCACCAAGCGAGAGCGGATTGAGGAGCCATTTTTATTGACCTCTATTCTGGTTCCATCGGAGTATATGGGTCCCATCATGAAACTCTGTTTGGATCGTCGTGGCATTCAACGGGAGATGTCCTATATCTCCTCTTCGCGGGTCATGCTCCAGTATGAACTTCCAATGAGCGAAGTGGTGATGGATTTTTTTGATCGGCTTAAATCGTTATCTAAGGGGTATGCCTCGCTAGATTATGAATTACTCGAATATCGTCCGGCGAATCTGGTAAAATTGGATATTTTGATCAATGGGGATCCCGTCGACGCTCTTTCGGTGATTGTTCACCAGGATAAGAGTGCCGCCCGTGGCCGCGATTTGGCCTTGCGGATGAAAAAAATTATTCACCGACAAATGTTTGAGGTAGCCATTCAAGCGGCCATTGGTGCCAAAATTGTCGCTCGTGAAACCGTCACCGCCTTGCGCAAAAACGTCACCGCCAAATGTTATGGGGGCGATATTACCCGCAAGCGAAAACTTTTAGAAAAACAAAAGGCAGGCAAAAAAAGAATGAAACAAATTGGCAGAGTAGAAATACCTCAAGAGGCCTTTCTGGCTGTTTTAAAAGTGGACGAAGGTTAAAAGCGATGACGGTATCCTGGATGAAAAAACATCTTGTACATGGATCGCTTTTTATTCTTGGCGGTTTATTTATGTTGGGCCGATATATCACCTTTGGCGAGCCATTCGTTGGCGAAGAGGCTGGTATTGCCTGGGGTCCCCCTATGGCCCTGTTGATCATGGGATTTGGTTTCATCTTGTTGATTAAGGGGGAACATTTTATCAACCGCGACAATGAGGTTATCGAATATTACGATGCCTTTGTCATTGCCGTTGGATTTGCTCTTGTTGTCCGCACCTTTTTATTTGAACCGTTTAAAATTCCTTCTGGCTCCATGATTCCCACGCTTCAGGTTGGAGATTATTTATTTGTCAATAAATTTTCTTATGGCCAACGCATTCCCTTTACGACACTGCGTCTTTTTATGGGGGAAGGACCGCAACGGGGCGATATCGCTGTTTTTGAATATCCTCAAGATCCAACCAAAGATTATATCAAGCGCATTGTTGGCCTTCCTGGAGATCGGGTTGTGTACAAAAACAAACGCCTTTATTTAAACAACACCCTGATAGAGAATATACCTGATGGGGTCTATTCTTATTTAAACGAACAAAACCAACTGGTGGAATCGGCCCGATTTGATGAACAACTGGGAGCAAAAACCCATCCTATTTTGCTGCGTCCCTTTGTCTATTCTGACCATCAAGTGGATGAAATCGTCCCGATAGGCCACTATTTTGTGATGGGCGACAATCGGGACAACAGCAATGACAGCCGTTATTGGGGCTTTGTTCCCGCTTACCGACTGGTAGGTCGGGCGGTCGCGCTCTTCTGGTCTTGGGACGATCATATTGGGCGACCACGCTGGGAAAGAATTGGTCACTCCTTGGAGTGATTTTTCTCTATTTTTTTGGGGGGTTGGGACAGGACCGCTCCAACTCCCCCCTCTTTTCTTTTGATCATAAAAAAAAGAGGGGGTCTGGGGGATTCATCCCCCAGGGTTTTGTTTTTTATTTTTTGCCCAAAGGGCATCCTGTTTAAAAATAAAAATCAAGACCTTGGGGGGCTAAGAACCGCCCCCCAATCCCCACCTTTTTCTTTTGATCATTTAAAAAAGGGGGAAGCATTGGAATTGCCCCAAGTTTCTGAACTATGCTTTAACCTGGAGAGAAAAATGTCTCATTTTATAAAAAAGTGCCGCAAAGGGGAACAAGGCTTTTTTGATTTAAAAACCATGATTATTTTAGCCTCATTGGGATTTTTTGTGACGATAGGCTTTAAATTTGCGTCCGCCAAATATGAATATTACCTCCTCACAGATTTGGCCAACCGGGTGGTAACGGAATTTTCCAAAGATCCCATGAAAGAGGTCGAGAGAAAAGTAAACTATGAATTTGGTCGCTCTCAGCTACACAGATCCAAAGAGACATTTATTATCAAAAAGTTAGCAGAAAACAGATATCGAGTCACGGTAAACTATCATGTCTCTTTATCTATTCAAGTGGCCGATTTTAAGATTCCAATGGGTCAATATGAAGAGTTTGATTGGATATATGAGGTTGAGACGGAGTCCTAATGCATGGAATCCTCTGATCAAGGACCGGGGATTGAGGTTGCGTTAGAGGCTTTGACGCAACGTTTTGGTTATATTTTTTCCGATTCGACCTTTTTAATACATGCGTTAACCCACCGTTCCTGCTCTATCCAAGAGAACGTCAAGTCCGCCGATGAAACCCTGATGCCGGTGCTACCTGTACAGGAACATAATGAACGACTTGAATTTTTAGGCGATGCGGTATTGGATCTTTTGATTTCAAACATGTTATACCACTATTATCCAGAAGTTGCCGAGGGTCGTCTATCGCAATGGCGTTCCACCTTGGTGAACACCCATTCTTTGGGTAAAATAGCCAAAGATTTCGATGTTGGTGCGCTCATTCACCTCGGTCGTGGCGAGGAGATGAGTGGGGGACGCTGCAAGAGCTCCATCTTAGGCAACACCTTGGAGGCGATTATCGGAGCCATTTTTTTAGATGGCGGTTTTAATGCCGTGCAACAGGTGGTACACCATATTTTTGCGCCATTGGTGGCCCAATTAGAACCGAGTGGCGTGGGCAAAGATTATAAATCGTTGCTACAAGAGCATCTGCAAGCCCAGGGTATTGCGCTCCCCACCTATCAAGTTGTCACCATTGAAGGGGCTCCCCATGAACGACTTTTTTCCGTTGCATGCCAAGTTGATTTTTCATCGACCCCCTTTTCTGGCCAGGGGCGCACCAAACGGGAAGCCGAACAAGAGGCCGCGCGCAACGCCTTAGCGGAATTAAAATTTCTACTTGATATCGAGAAAACCTAAACCCACATGGATGAACTTAAATCAGGATTTATCGCCATAGCCGGACGCCCAAACATGGGCAAATCGACCTTTATCAATGCGGCTTTGGGTCGCAAGATCGCCATTGTCTCTCCCAAAGCCCAGACCACCCGCTCGCGGATTCTTGGTATTTGTCATCATACGAAAGGACAGATGATCTTTTTGGATACCCCTGGTATTCACGCCACAGGCCGCAATGTTTTAAATCGGGCCATGGTACAAACCGCCTATGAATCGTGTCGAGAGGTGGACGCGGTTCTTTATTTTATCGATGCCAAGCAAGGCATTTTAGCCGAAGATCGCGAGATACTCGCCAACCTACCCAACGGTTCTGCCCCGATTATTTTGGTCGTCAACAAGGTAGACCTCATAGATCGCAAAAAACTTTTGCCATTGCTGCATTCCATTCCCTTGGGAACGGGAACAGAGACGGCAAAAGGGGGCAAAAGAAATCAACATTTTTCGGATGTAGTGCCCATGTCGGCCTTGACCGGGGAAAATTTAGAACGCCTTTTAGAGGTTGTGCTGGATAAACTTCCTGTTGGTCCCAAATATTATCCCGATGCGAGTTTTTCAGAACAGCCGGACTCTTTTTTAGCGGCGGAGATTATTCGAGAGAAACTCTTTTTCTATTTACAACAGGAAATTCCCTATGCAGTTGCGGTCCGCGTGGAGCAGATGCAGCCACGGGAGGGGAGCGATATTTTAGACATCACGGCGATGATTTTGGTCCACAGGGAGTCACAAAAGGCCATTGTCATTGGCCGGCAGGGGGAGATGATGAAGCGTGTCGGACGGGCGGCCCGACAAGAGTTGGAAAAACTTTTAGGCACCCGTATTTTTTTGCGTTTATGGGTCAAAGTCCGCAAAGAGTGGTTTGAAAATCCTGGACTGTTACGAGATCTGGGTTATCCAGACGAGGACGTTGGCAAGCCTTCAAGATAGCGCGTTGGTTTTGCGCCGTATTCCATATCGGGACACCTCCTTTGTTGTCCATTTTTTCACCCGGGAGCATGGATTTTTAGCCGCCATGGCCAAAGGTGTGCGTGCCAACCGTCCAAACGGCCAACGAGCGGCCTTGGCTGGTTTTCATACGCTGACCATTTATTATCGTTTACGTTCTCCCGATGCCTTAGCCACCCTCACCCACGCCGAGATCACCCACCCCCGTCACCATTTAAGCGGCCATGCGCTTGCCCTGGCCGCCGGCCAACTTTTTTTAGAGGTTGCCTACCGTTTTAGTCAACCCGGCGATCCTCTCCCAGAGGTTTTTGATCAACTGACTCTTTTTTTAAATGCCTTAGAGAACGGCCAAGACCCTGTGCAGATATCCGCGACGGGACTTGGATTGTTGCTCAGATCTTTAGGATATGGTTGGCGCATTGACCGTTGTGCGGGCTGCTCAAGACAAACCAATCTGATCTTTTTTTCTATCAAACGTGGCCAAGGGGTCTGTTCACCCTGTGGCACGCCCTACGCCCCCCATCTCTACCCTCTCTCCCCTTCCCTTTGCCACGCCATGAACCACCTCCCCTGGCCACCACAAGAACATCTCTTAAATCAAGCAGAGACCAGCCAACTTTACCGCATGGCCATGGCCTGTCTGACCTTACAAAGTGGGAGAACCATACAAACGGATGAAATTTTTCGAAGATTGGCGGGGATTTAAAAAAAGTGGGGGGAATATGGGGGCGGTTCTCCGCTCCCCAAGGTCTTAATTTTTATTTTCCGATACATGAACATCATGCCCTGCGGGCAAAAGAAAAATCAAATACAAAACCTTGGGGGATGAATCCCCCAAACCCCCTCTTTTTTTTAAAAATTAAAAAAAAAGGGGTCTGGGGGATTGCCCCCAGAATGATCTTAATAACTTATTTTTTTAAAAATTTACACCTATGTCCAACAAAATCCAATTTTCCATGCCTAAAAAATAAAAATTGAGCAAACATCTGGATAAATAAATGGAAAATCATTCATTGGCATACAATATCATACTTGACTATAAATACACAAACAAAAACAAATATTTACAATAAATTCATATTTTGTTTGACCCCACAAAAACGTTTTTAACGCTTGACCTGTTTTAGAAAATATATTATTTTAAAAGAAAATTGGATACATAGCACAAATTATTACACAAAATAAACAGCACAATTATTTGAAAAGGATACATATCAAATGATTCATTGGAAAGCCAAATATATTCCAAAAAATAAAGAACTTCACACGGAACAAAACGCTCGTACAGAAAAAAATAAAAAAAATCAAATCACCCCAGAATTAAAAAAATCAATCGAATTGGCCTGGAAGCTGTTAACAGATAAAAAATTTAATGATGCCAAAAAAGAGTTTAAAACCATCTTAGAAAAATTTCCAGACTCCTCCATGGCCCATATGGGATTGGGAAATGCCTATGCCGGTGGTGGAAAATATCACGAGGCTCAAGAAGCCTATGAAGAATCCTTACGTCTCAAAAGTGATATGGCCCCTGCTTGGGTCATGTTGGGCAAAATTTATATCAAACAAGAAAAATTTGAAGATGCCCTGAAATGTTTGCAAAAAAGTCTTAAACTGCGACCAAACATGAGTCAAGTCTGGTTACTGATCTGTCAGCTCCTCCTAAAAATGGGACGAAGCGGTGAGGCCATCCAATTTCTTAAAGAATCTTTACAAAAGAATCCCCAATTTGAAGAATTACGACTCATTCTGGCAGGCATCTATGAACATAAGGGGGAGATCGATACAGCCTTTCAATATTGCAACGAAATTATTACCCACGATCCAGAATTTTGGCATGCCCATTTTCACATCGCACGACTGCTGACCGCCAATGGCAATTACAATGAAGCATTGGAATCATGCAAAAAAGCCATCAAAATCAATCCAGATATTGAAAAACTACATCTCTTGATTGGACGCATTTATAACGAACTTGCCATGAATGACCTGGCTCTAAGAGCATTTTCCAAGGCCATTGAATTGGAACCCAATCGGGTACTGGCTAAAATTGGTATGGCTCGCGTCTATATAAAACAAGAAAATTGGCTCGAAGGCAGAAAAATTCTCGTGGAGTTAAGCAAGGGCAACCGCTATCTCAGCTTGGTCCACCTTCTTCTGGCGGAAATTTTTCTCAAACAAGAGATGTACAATGTTGCTTTAGATGAATATAAGGCCGCCATCATTCATGGAGAAAAATTGGTGAATAAATTTCCAGAATTACTTGAAATAGAAAATAAATTTCCTCAAGTAGTCGGAAATGAACGTCAAATCGCCGAAACCTTCTATAGCACATTCCAAAAAATTGCAACCGAGATCTCTTTTGATTCTGAGGTTAATAATAATTCCGACATAACCGAAATAGACGAAAATATCGTCAACGATTTGGAGACACCAGTCGATCTTTAAGCTCTCTGCCCCCCTCTACTGGGGATGGGTTGCAAAATGAATCCATAGCCAAAATGATCAAAGGAATCACAGATGAAAACTCGTTTTATGTTTTTGTTTTTATTGGCCTATTTTGTCCTGACAAGTCAACTCACAGCTACTGAAATCGAAAATAAATTTCGCCATATCATGCAACTATCAGCCGAAGAAATCATTGATCCGCCTGGCATATTTGGATCACCAGGATTGGTCATCGGCTTGGTTTCTGAACAGGGAGAGGTTGTAGAAGGATTTGGATCGCGTTTTATTCTCCGACAGATCCGTCCAGACGAAAATACTTTTTTCGGTATTGGGTCAGTTACTAAAATATTTACTGGATTAATGCTGGCTAACGCAGTGATAAATAATCAGCTAAATCTGAATGATCCAGTAAATTCCATTCTAGATATCAAAGCCAATGCACTTGACGGCGTCACGCTACAGCAACTCGTCACGCACTATTCTGGGTTGCCAAATTTTCCAGACAATATAAAACAATTCCGTGATTTAGATCATGATGGTCAAAATGACTCCATCCCGGCAAGCCCCGCCCGTAATTATTCCCAAGAGATGCTCCTTGATACTCTGAGCCAAAAAAATCAAAACCAAGCTCAGCCAGGTACAAAATATCAATATTCCAACCTGGGAATTGCCATTCTCGGCATGGCACTGGAAAAAAAACTCCATTTTTCTAATTTTAACGATATGCTGGATGCTCAAATTTTGCATCCCCTCAAAATGGTTCACACCTCCACCCATACATCGACGTTTGTGCAGGAGGCCAGGGCGCAAATGGCCAAAGGGTACATGCTCCTATACAGGCGTATCCATCCGGTTGATTTTTCGGAAATGGGTCTCTTGCGCAGTTCTGGAGAAATGATCACTACCGCCAAAGATATGCAAATTTTATTGCGATGCCTGACCGGTATTATCTCCTGCCCTCTACGCGCCGCCGTTATTGAGGCCATGCGTCCGTTGGCACCAACTGACTATGACAATAAAATCGGATACGCCATTGATATCCATAAATCACGCGATGGAGGCACTCTCTATTCAAAGGCTGGTATCACAACGGGCTATACCGCTATGGTCATGTGGAGACAAACCCCCAAGATCGGAATCGTTATCCTTGCCAACCGAGGACACTTGGAAAAATTGCGCCAAGCGAGTATCCAACTCTTTGAATTATTGACTGAACAATTAAATCCTGGACAAGCGACCCCTCGCACCTCCTCATCTGCTCCTGCCATCCCATTTTAATGTATCGGAAAAATAAAAATCAAGACCTTGGGGGGCGGAGAACCGCCCCCCAATCCCCCCCACCCTTCTTTTTTAATTTTTAAAAAAAAGAGGGGGTTTGGGGGATTCATCCCCCAAGGTTTTGTCTTTGACTTTTTGCCCGCAAGGCATCATGTTCCGTTAATTAAAACTCAATAATTTATTGCTTTGGCGTAACCGTTCATCTATTAATAAAAAAAAGGGGTCTGGGGGATTGCCCCCAGGGTTTTGTTTTTGATTTTTTTATCTGAACGGTTACAAAAAAAGAATGCCAATGCCGGATGGATTAACTGCTGGAGGATATCGTCTACAGGTGGATCCCTCTGTGGATCTATGGCTAGAGAATTGTCAATCTCTCTTGGCAAGCCAGTCCCAAACCGATCTATGGCACCTCCTTGATGAGGACGAATGTACACGGTGGCGACGATTTCGTTCCCCATTCTTGCGCAATTTTTTTCTGGCCTCCCATGCGACTTTACGCTTGATATTAAGCCGCTATCTGCCCAATTCACCCGCTGGTTCCTTGCGTTTTTCCTATACAGACAAAGGGCGTCCCTTCCTTTCTGCGGAGCAAAATCCCCAGCATGTTGATTTTAATCTCTCTCACAGCGGGGAATGGATCGCGGTGGTTGTTGGGCGTGGTTGCCGGGTTGGCATTGATCTGGAGTTTATGGACGATAAGGAGGAGGAGATTCAATCTATCGCTGAACGTTTTTTTCATTCCGAAGAGATTCATCATCTCTCTTCGCTGACAAATAAACAGGCTGTTCTGCGGGATTTTTATCGTTTATGGACAGCCAGAGAAGCGTTGTACAAAGCCTACGGAAGCGGACTCCATGAGTTAAACGCAACGCAATCTTTTTTACCCATTTTGGCATCTGGAAGAATGGATTGTTTTAAAAACGATGTCTGTTATCGTTTGGTTGAATTAAATGTGCTGCCAGGGTATGCAGGGTGGGTGGCTTTTGGGCCGGGGGAGAGGCACAAAAAATCAAGACCTTGGGGGATTGCATCCCCCAACCCCCCTGCTATTTGAAGAAAGCAAAACCGAATTCAAAAGCAAAGTCAAAACCCTGGGGGCAATCCCCCAGACCCCTTTTTTTTTTAAAATATTTAGCTTTTTATTCAACGGCAAGGATACATTTTTAGGGCAACCAAGACCACACCTCTACCGTCAGAAAACGCACGACCGCACGAGAAAAGGCCTCTGCCACCAACATTTCCCGTCCCTGAATTTTTGCATAGCCGGTCATCCCGCTTTGCAACAATTGCGCCTCATTGGAAATCACGCTGACCACCTCAATCACCTTGCCATAGTCGGTATCCTTGCTGCTGGGATAAATGACGGTAACTGTGCCGTAAAACGGACGGGTGGGGTAGCTCCAAACCTTAAGCAAGACGGGATAACCCATTTTTACCTCACCAAAATCCGACTCTGGCACATCGATCTTGATCTGAACTTGACGGGCATCCTCCACCATTGCAAAGAGATCTCCCTCTTTTAGATAGGTGTTTTCTAAATTTTTTAAGTTCATGGTGACCAAACGCCCATCAATGGGCATCCGCAATGCCGTCCTGTTTAAATCTTCATGATAATAGCGTAACTCCTCTTCCAGTCGCTTGCGCTCCAACTTAGCCGACTCGACAAGGTGGGGATTGATTTGCTCTTTGGTAGATTTTAATAAGGCCTCCTTCTCTAAAACCAACTGACTATTGATCTCCAAATTTTCCAGCACCTCTTGATATTTTTCCTCTGATGCCACCCCTTTGCCATAGAGTTTTTCAGTGCGTTCCAACTGCTTTTGACTATATTTGACATGCAAACGGGCGGTTTTAATCTGTTGCTGAATCAATTCTATATCGGCGGTTGAAGGGGTGGTCAACATTTTTTTTATCTCTTCATCCTGCATGGCAACAGACAATTGCGTTGTCTCCACATTTTTTTCCTGATGATATTTAACCATCTGGGCAAGGATGGTCCCCTGTTTAATCTGTTCACTGCCATCAAAATAGACCTTCTCAACGATGCCAGGAATATCGGCATAAATAGAACGTTGCGCGATGGGCAAGAGTTCGCAATTACCGCCTATCTCATACCGATAAGGCAAAAGCAAACACAGTAAAAACAGACAGAATAGAAGATACGAGATCCGCCGTTCTCCCATCTCCTTGGTGATTCCGCCATTGATTTTTTTTGCTACGGATGGGGGAGAGGGTGCAGAAAAGGGGGGGGGTGCAACAGCGAGAGGAGCACCTCGCGCCTTTTGCAACATCCTTTTTAAACGAAGAGAGATATAAAAAAATAGTAATAAAAATAAAAAAACACCGGTGCCGCTTAAATGTAGTTCAAGCCAACTTGATGTTATAAATATGGCAAACCCAAACAATCCCAATAGATAAACAATGGAAGTCAACCCATAAAGGCGCAGCGCAAAGCTCTCGCCGCTATGACGGACAATCGCTACTGGTCGTTTTTTAAAACTATTAAAAAAAGCTCGCCAAGCGCGCATGCGCAGGTTAGGCATCTCCAAATATAACGCCAGAACTTGGTAACCATCCGCCCAAAACAAAGGATTGGCTGCAAAAAAAAAGGATAAGGCCGAAAATGAGGTTAACATCACCGCAAAGGTGGGCAAGGCAGTGCCTGTGGTACGACTCATCCGCCAGAGGATGAGTCCAAAACAGAATGTCAACAGTCGGACCATTGAGGAGCTAAACACAATCGTCATTTGCGCCTTCTTTGGCAATTCACGAATGGGGTCCAGGTGAAATTTAAAACGTGGAATTAACCAATAAGCCATAAATATACCAAAACGTGATACCCTCACCCCATAAAATCTCGCCGTCACCGCTTTCCCTATTTGACAAAATAGATCAATGGTAAAAAATGTAAAAATAAGATGCTGGGTCATGCTCAACCAGCCATGAATCTTGGCATAATCCTGTTTAAACTGGGATATATTAAACAGCAGCGCGGTAAGTGCGAACAAAAAAAACAGCGGTGTAAGAACAATCAAGCCACGGAACGGCTTTAATACGACCAGTAGGGCATCCAAAAAAAGTTCTGGGCTGAATAGGGAGCGTGGGGGGGGAGTTGATGGCGTTTGCGATGCCTCCAAAGAGGATTGGGACGACTCCTGGCTGTCATGTGCCGTAGGGGTTGAGGGTAATAAAAAATCTCCCGCGCCCGCACCACTCACCGCCAACGCATCCTCCTCTTGTAACAATCCCCAATCATCAAGCATCTTTATAAATTGCTGCAGATCCTCTACGCTAAGCTCAATTTGAAACCGATCTTTAAATTGAGAGATTATTTTTATTTCTAAAACGTGGTCACGCAAAGAGGTAAGAAGAAAAAATTCTTGTGCTCCAAACTCATACACCTTCCCGTTATCGGGATCTCGCACATGAACGTCAACATCGCCCTCTTTTACAGGCAAAATAATTAAATTGTCTCGCAATCGTTTCATTTTTTCCCATAACCGTTCGACCGAACAAAATAAAAATAATAAAAATAAAAAGGGGTCTGGGGGATTGCCCCCAGGGTTTTTCTGTTGATTTTGCTGTTGATTTTTCTGTTGATTTTGCTGTTGATTTTTCTGTTGATTTTTCTGTTGATTTTTCTGTTGCTTTTGACTTTGCTTTTGACTTTGCTTTTGAACTCGGTTTTGCTTCCTTCAAACAGCAGGGGGGTTGGGGGATGCAATCCCCCAAGGTCTTTTTCTTTTATACGAGAAGAGCCGTCGGAGTCCCCACCATATCATTCATAAGTTTATCTTCTGTTTCGGTCAAATCGGTATTTTGATGAAGTTCTATTCCAAAAGTTTGTTCAAAATCGATCCGTTCAAATACATTCTGGAAAGCCTCTGCTATCTGACGATGGTTATCGGGCTCCAGGGAGGCTCTTTCTGCAATCAATTGTAGTTCGGGATGTTTCTCAACCAATTTCACCCCATGAATCAATGCCGCTTTAAATTCATCTATCGCAACCTTAAACAGCTCTTGTTTCAAAAAAATTTCCGCGAGCAATCGATGCACCAGGACAAGATAACGGTCCCCCTTGGTCAAAACCGCTAAAATTTTTCTAGCTTCGTTTAACTTATTTTTCTTGATATAAATACGAGCCATGCCAATTTTAGCAAGAATATTCTTAGGCTCGATCTCCATGACCTTGATAAATTCATCTAGGGCCTTATCATACTCAGAGAGTTCGTTATAGATGCGTCCCATTAATAAATGCATTCTCGACACATCAGGATGGAGGAGAATCGCCTTTTTACAGGCAGACAAGGCAGATTTAAAATCCCCCTTTAATGAGAGCAGCCGAGCAATATAAAAATGGGCTTTCCAAAACTCTGGATCATGAATAATAATCTCTTGGAGTTGTTGAAAAGCCCCCTCCGTCTCCCCCTGACGTTCAAGGATGCCAACCAAAATAAACCGCGCCTCACTGAATTGGGGATTTTGTACCAATGTTTCGTTTAGAAAAGCAATCGCCCTATTGATTTGATCCATTTTAAGATAGAGCTGACACATAAACAGCCGCACTTGGCTCATCTTCGGATTCACTTTAAGAGCCAGTTCGAATTGAATCATGGCCTCTTCAAGAAGATCCTGTTTTATATAGACCCGACCCAACATCACCAAGGCGATCGGCATATCACTTTTAATGTGCAGAGCGGCTTTATAATATTCCCGTGCCTCGTCATATTCTTTATTGGCGGCAAAGGCATTCCCCATCCCCACGAAAGCCATTGCGGATTGGGGAAACTTTTCCAAAATAAGCTCAAAGGCCTTTTTGGCCTCGTCGATACGCTTTTCGGTCAAATGTTTCCACGCCACTTCCATCGCGGCTTTTATGTTGGGTTGTCCTCCCCCCTGCGCCCCTCCACGGCCACCTTCCATCCCCTGACGTGCCCCCTCCCTCTTTTTATTTGGACCTTGATCTTCCGTGATGGCTTTGGCTTTCCAGTTAACCATAATATGATAGCCTTTTAAAATTATATCTATTGATGCGCAAGTTACCCAACGAGATGATCATACACGACTTTTTTGAAATGTATCATTTTTTTTTTCTTGTCACAAGCCACTCTTCAAATTTAAACTTACTCTTTGCAATAACTTTATCTTGAGAATTTGCTTTGGGAAAAATAGTATTCCACTGGGGCAAATCGGTGGATTCAGTCGTTTGCTGAATCTGCCCTAAAAATGGCAAAATATATTTAGATACCATTCCTCGAAAACGAAAAATAAAATCACTATGGCTGCACCGCTCGAAATGATAATGCAAAACATGAATACCAATATCTTCAAGTAAAAGACAAAATTTTGCACTCATCTGTTGACTCTGTGGTCGAGCAGACAAAAGCAAAAAGGCAATGTTCTTGGAACCTTCGCCAAGAAACGCAACTGGAGAGATCCGCGCCTGTTCCTGGGCGGTTCTTCCCAAAATTTTGGCCATTTTTACATACATCCCTCTTTGATGGGGCATCCCCAAATCTTCTGATTGCAATATTTTCATCATCTGTGGGAGATCATAATGCGCCCCATCCATTGCAATGACCCCGCCAATATCCGCCAAGGAGAGATGATATTTGCGCAAATAACGTTCATCGGTGGCGATCAATACCGCCAAATGGGCCCCAGAGGAGTGTCCCACCAGAATAAACCCGTTTTTCTTCCCGCCATAACGAACGCCATTTACCGACAGCCATTTAATCCCCCTGGCAATGTCGTCAACCATATCAAAAACCGTGGTCTTTGGTGGGTACGCAAGATCCGCTAAACGAAAATTCAACCCTGCAAAAACATAACCTTGCTCTACAAACCATGCCCACATCGCCTCTTCCTCAGAAACCTCTAGGAAGGATTTATCTTTTTCAAACCAAGAACCACCGTGAATAAAAACAATGACGGGCTTCCGACGACCGCCTATACGTGCCAAATCATAATAGATGTCCAATGTATGGAACGGAGAATCCTCATTCGATGTCTGACTGTAAGGAATATCTCGATCAATTTTCATGTAACCGTTCAGATAAAAAAATCAAAAACAAGACCTTGGGGGATTGCATCCCCCAACCCCCCTGCTATTTGAAGAAAGCAAAACCGAATTCAAAAGCAAAAGCAAAACCCTGGGGGCAATCCCCCAGACCCCTTTTTTTTATTAATATATGAACGGTTACGCCAAAGCAATAAATCATTAAGTTTCAATGAACGTAAAATTTTACTTCGGTGAACGGTTACATTTTCATTAAAACATCACACCATCTTTAAGGAGTGTGCACGACATAAGTGGCAATCATCAACCGATCATCCGTCCGTTCGGCAGCCCCAAGCACATCGTTACTGGTAAACCCCCGCAAGCAATTTAACAACTGGGCGGTGATGAGCTGTCCAGGCACGAGCAAAGGATATCCAGGGGGATAAGGAATCACAAAGGCCGCAGAAATATAGTTTTCTTCCAAACTCCCTGTCTGCTCTATAGTTTGGCAAATATCTTCAACATCAATCACATTTAGGCGTTTTAACCCCAAATTCTTCGCCCAGTAACCCAAATTTTCCGTACCATAAAACCCTGAAAATTTGGTCAGCAAAGAGACGGTATTCTCCAAAGCCCCTAAGCATACATGCTCATTTTGCAATTGTGAGGCCAGGGTCTCCAATACATGACGCAACTGCTCAAAATGGGCGGAATCAATCCCAATATTAAAAATAATTAACACAACTTTTTGACCATATTTATTGATGTGAATGGCATTATTTAAAAGCAATTGCCGAATTTTTTTTCCTGCAATCGCAAAATCCCAAGATAAAGTCACCCGGGTCGTATCGAAAAAAAAGTCATCCGGTGATAAATCAGGTCGGTCAGGATCCGCACTCTTCATCATCTCCTCGGCACTGACCACATAAAACGAATGACGACCACGACCTCCAGGGGGTCTTTCATAGTCTCGACGAAATTTTTCCGCCAATTGAATACTCTCCTCAATCAACTGCTCCCCTTCCAGTTGCGCCTGACGACGAGCAACATCTAAAGAGGCAATGATGTTGGCACTCGGACTGGTGGTGGTGTTGGAACGATAAGATTGCTCAAAGGCGATTCTAAACTCGGCCAATTCCATCAAAGGATCCCGATAATGAATCATCGACCCCTGACGCAACGCGCTCAAGCGCTTGTGGATGGAGTGGGTGGAATAGATGCGCAACCCCTTCATTAAATTGTCGCCACCCTCTAAAGCACCATGAAGAGCCGCATGCATGGCGGTGAATTCAATAAACCGGGGATGAAAAAAGGCATCCGCAGACCAAGCTTCATCAAACAAAAAAACAATGCCACGCAGAGCCGCGACAATAAAATCATGGGGAGTGGCAGCACGAGCCGTCGCTTTAAGATCGACCTCCTGGTTAAAGCGATACAGACGGTTTAACAATTCAGTAAAACGGGCCGTATGGCGATATTTTTCCCAATAGGCCGCCAAAACAGTACGCACCGTCGCCACCACCTTCATGGGCCGATAATAAAATCCATCAAACGTGGGATTGGTCAAAATGAGCATGGCTGGCAGACGATTTTCTCGTTCCAAAAGCCCCTCCAGTTCCCTCTGGAGTATGGCCAATGGCGTTGGACCGGCAATCCCATACATGTTGGAAAAAATCTCTAAATAAATCGGCTTCGCATGGGTGTAGGCCAAGGAATAATGGTGGGAAACATGGCAACTCAGTTCCAACATGACATAATCATCTGGCTTAACAAAGGCAGAGATCACCACTCGATTGGCACTCGAAGTCCCACAGGTGACAAAACGCGTACCAAAATATTTTAAAGAAGAAACAGGAGCCAATCCCGCTCCAAACGCCGATGCCGCTTTGAGCTGTGCCTTTTTAATGGCCTCTTTGGGCATGAGCAAAGAATCCAAAGGAGAGGTGGCCAGCGAGGTCTCCGCATCAAAATATTCGTTATAATAGGCCGCAAAATCAACATAAGAGGGGGAACACGACTGACCCCGACCGATGGGAAGAGTATGAAAACTGACCAATGGATCTTGGGTAAAACGTTTCAAAGAGTCCCAATAAGGGGCTTCGTAGTAGCTGTGAATAATACGATTTAACTCTTGCTCTAACAGGTGAGCAAACAGAGCCGAATTGGCCAGATCGGTGTAAAATAGCGGCGGCGCACCAATCAATTGCCGCGTAAATGTTTGCATATCCAGATTCGACTGGGAGTTATGAAGAATAAACAGAGAAAGATCAGGATGAAAAAAACGCAGCAAACGGCACACCTCCAGTGGTTCTGGAAGCGCATCCCACGCCAAAACCACGGCGCGCAACCGCACCAACCGCTGATCGTCATCCCCTACGATCCCCTTCTCCAAACGCAAAACCCCGCGCAACTTTGAAAGATTCTCCCCCTGAGCACAATGCCTAAGTGGGTAGTGCAAAAGTTGCAACGAATGACCAAATGGTGCCACAATCTTCAAGGCCATCACGGCCTGAAAAAACGAACTTCCCCCCTCCTGCACGCCGCCATCCATCAACAGGATCGTATGAAGTTGCGGGATGGCGATGCCCATCGGATGATCAAGGGTGCTCTGGATACTATTGGTCATGTATAGACATCTTCCCACCAAAATTCATCGAATAACCATTTGGTAACCGTTCAGATAAAAAAAATCAAAAACAAGACCTTGGGGGCAATCCCCCACCCCCCCTGCTATTTGAAGAAAGCAAAACCGAATTCAAAAGCAAAAACAAAACCCTGGGGGCAATCCCCCAGACCCCTTTTTTTTATTAATATATAAACGGTTACACCATTTGATTGATTGTGATTTTCACAAATGGCCCTGGCTCTTCGTCGCATATGATTCCATCTCCTCACAAATTTTTTGCAAACGATGCAAAAATTGCTCGGTTAAGCCTTCGATCGTCTGCCGATCATGCAAATTGGAACTATAAACCCAACGTTGGTTAAGCTGGCCATTTTTAATACCACCAACAACCTCTAAAATATGCCGACGCTGACCAATTTTGCTTTCCGAGGTACGCGTCTGACCAAGTGACTCATTGATCTCGCCCCAAATCTCCTCCTCTGGGGCGGTCATTGGCCTTTCGGTCGCAGGTGTTTGATACTGTCCAGTATAATTAAAAGCGATCTGGGCGGCAGGCATACGCGACAAAGCCTCCGCAACCTCTGGGTAGCCATCCAGATAACGAAGGAGACCATAACCAATGCCATTATGGGCAACACCGCTCATTTTTGCACTCGTTGCCTGCAAATTCTCCCGAAGAGATCTATCCGGGTCTACCTCTAAAGCCAAAGGATAAAAACAGGTAAACCAACCCACTGTGCGCGCAATATTGATATCCTCTTCAAGACTCTCGCGACCGTGGCTTTCAATGTTGATCAGAGTCCACCGCTGGTGCATCCAATCACAGAGCGTCATCGCCAATGCCGCCAATAATAGATGGTGAACGTGATTTTGAAAATGCAATTTGGCCACCTGGAGCAGCCTGTAGGTGGTACTCTCATCCAAAATGACCATCTGCATACAAACAGAGGCGAGGGTGTTGTCTCCATCGCCATGGTCAAGAGGCAATTTCCCAAACGAAAACTCGGTCTGAGCCAACCAAAAGGAGATCTCATCCCCTATCTTCGACGATAAAAGATAATTCCGCAACGACGCGCTCCACCGTTTAAAAGAGGTGGTTTTCATCGGCAAAACAACCGTTGCGTTGGACTTGACCCTTGTCTGGTAGGTCCGCATAAGATCTTCGATCAAAATGGACCAGGAGATGATATCAACAACCAAATGGTGGACAATAAACAACAGCCGACCAAACGCCATCGAACCCGCATTAAACCAAATCATGCGCACCATGGGGCCTTGCGCAAGATTGAAACTCTCCTGGGCTGCCAAAAAAAGATCGGCAATCCGCTGTTTTTTTTCGGCCTGATCCTTGAGCAAATGCAGATCAATGCTGGCAAACGGAATCTCTGTGGAAGGCTCAGAGATCCACTGCCGCCATCCATGCTCCGTCGGCTCAAAGCGTAACCGCAAGGCATCGTGATGATTTAAAAGGCTCTGCAACGCGTATTGCATGGCATCTGGAGAAAAGTTTCCAGGCACGGGAATGGCACGCCAATAGTTAAAATGGTGAAATGGCATCTCCAGGCTAAAAAACCAAATCTGCACGGGCGTCAGCGGAACCTCGCCCAGAACCAACCCCTGATCTACCACAATATCCGTAATCTTCTCAACAACCAAAGCCAGTTCGGCAATGGTTTGGTGTTGAAATAGACTCTGGGGTGTGAGCTTTAAACCCGCCTCGCCCGCCCGTGAGACAACCTGAATGCTCATGATCGAGTCGCCACCCAATTCAAAAAAATTGGCATGAATCCCGACCCGATCCACCCCCAAAACATTGGCCCAAATTTGCGCTAAAATGCGTTCCAGCTCATTGGTGGGTTCAACATAGTTCTCCAGCTCCATCTGTTTGACATTGGGCTGAGGGAGGGCCTTGCGGTCGATCTTGCCATTGGCGGTCATGGGCAGAATGGCGAGCACCACTAAAAACGCCGGGATCATATGTTCAGGAAGATTTTTTTTCAAATAGGCCCGCAGTTCACCCATGAGGGGAGGATGATCGGCCTCTCTGGGGGTCAAGTAGGCCGCCAGCCGTTTTATGCCCTGTTGATCGTTGACCAGCACAACACATTGACCCACTTGCGGGTGTAACGCCAATACCACCTCGATTTCGGTTAATTCAATGCGAAAGCCGCGAATCTTCACCTGATGGTCCATACGACCGAGAAAATCTAACGTACCGTTGGCCAACCAGCGCACCAAATCCCCAGTACGATAAAATCGTGCGTTTGGATGGTCAGCAAAAGGATTGACCAAAAACCGCTCGGCCGTAAGGTCAGGCCGATTGAGATAACCCCGCGCCACCCCCACACCACCAATGTACAACTCCCCTGGCGTACCTATAGGCACAGGCTGCATCCCCCGATCCAGCACATAAAGGGTCACATTGGCAAGGGGACGCCCCAATGGCGGTTTGGATTTAAAATCCCAATTCACGGCTAAAGTGGCCCCAATAGTGGTTTCAGTTGGACCGTACCCATTGATAAACCTGCGATCTTTGCCCCAACGTTGCGCCAACTCTGGTGGACAAGCATCCCCACCAACGGTCACCGTCTTTAAATGGGGCAGTCGGGTGTGTAAATCACTCGGCAGGGCCGCCAACATGGTCGGCGAGAGGGTGATCGTGGTAATCCGATTGTTTTCCAGTACTCCCGCCCAATGAGGACCGGGGATCGACTCCTCCTTTGACATTAAATAGAGAGTCGCCCCCCCTACCAAGGTACGAAAAATCTCCCCCAAGGCGGCGTCAAAGCTGATCGATAACGTCTGCAACACCCGACTTTCCGGCGTAATCTGAAAAATGGGAATTTGAGCCGTGATAATATTGACCAAATTGCTATGGGTCACCAATACCCCTTTGGGCTGACCAGTCGAGCCAGAGGTATAAACAACATAAACGAGATGATTGGGAAGGGAAAAATTTTCCAACGGCATATCCGCTTCTGCGGCAATACTCTGCCAATCGCTATCTAAACAAAGCGGTGCTGCAGCTTCAAGGGGCAAAAGATGGCGTAGATGCTCCAAGGTTAACACCAAAGAGACGTTGGCATCGGCCAGCATGAATGCCAACCGCTCTTCAGGATAGGCCGGGTCCAAGGGAAGAAAGGCCCCACCCGCCTTCAATACCCCCAAAAGCCCCACCAACATCTCAAACCCACGCTCCATACACCAACCAACAATGGTTTCTGGTCCAACGCCCCGACTGCGAAGATGGCGCGCCAGTTGATTGGCGCGCCGATTCAACTCGGCATAACTCATCGTTTGTTCGTTAAAACAGACCGCCGTATGGTCTGGAAAATGAATGACGTGCCGCTCTATCAATTGGTGCATAGCGAGATTCACCAACGGGCGTGGCACACCGCTGCTCCATTTACCCAAAATCCGGGCGCGCTCCATATTCGACAACATGGAAATTTCCGCCAATGGACGGTCCGGTTGCAACGCCAATTGCCTAAACAACAACTGAAAATGGCGACCCATACCTTGAATGGTCCCTGGGGTAAAAATATCCGAATTATATTGCAGTATCCCCTCCAGTTTTTTCCCCATCTCCTGGACAACCAACACCAAATCAAAGTTGGAGGTCTCCATCTCTTGACTCTTCTGGTGCGCAATAAAACCATGGCCACTCCCCTGAGCTGGTGCGGCCTTCTGATGAACAAACAATACTTGAAACAAAGGATGACGGTTCAGGTTACGCGACACACCAAGGGCGTCGACAATCTTATCAAATGGAACTTCCTGATGTTCAAAAGCGGCGTAACAAATATCACGTGTTTGCCGCAATAACATTCTAAAATTCGTCCAGTCCGTATGAATACGAATTACCAATGTATTGATAAAAAAGCCAATAATATTTTCCAACGCCGGTTGATTCCGATTCCCCATAGGCGTACCAATGCAAATATCCTCTTGACCGCTATAACGAGAAAGCATCAAAGCATAAACAGCCAACAACGCCATAAAGGGCGTGGCCCCCTCCACCTGGGCCAATGTCTGCAATTGCATCATGGCTTGAGGATCCAGCATAAATGACTCACTACCCCCTCGATAACGATGGATCGGTGGTCTGGGATGGTCGGTGGGTAGCTCCAACTGGGCGGCATCGGCCAACTGTTCGCGCCAATAACCAAGCTCCCGCTCCAGGGTCTCACCTTGCAGCCAATTGCGTTGCCAAAGCGCATAATCAGCATATTGCAACGCCAATTCAGGCAAAATAACGGGTTTTTTGTGCAAAAATGCCTGATAAAAAGTCTCCATTTCATGGGAAAACACCCCCAATGAACGCCCGTCGGTGATAATGTGGTGCATGACAACCGCAAACACGTGATGTTCAGGGGTGATGCGCTGCAATCGAATCCGCAAAAGAGGTCCCTGACGGAGATCCCAGGGTTCCCGCATCACGTCACGCATCAAGGCGCGTGAACGTTCCTCACGCTCTTTTTCAGGAAGAGCCGTCAAATCGATCACGCTCAGAAAAATTTTTACTTGAGGATCATCCGCGGTATGAATCACCTGTAAAGGTTCCCCATCGCGGGCGATAAATGTGGTGCGCAAAGATTCATGACGCGCTACAACGGCGTTTACCGCTTGCTCTAAAACCTCCACATGCAATGGTCCACGAAAATGCAAAATTAAGGGGACGCTGTAAGAGAGACTTCCAGGGTTGAGTTGGTCTAAAAACCACATGCGCTGCTGAGGAAAAGATAAACGAACCATCTTGCCGCGCTCCGCTCGGGTCACTTCTGGGATATCCTGACTCCCATCCCCCTGGACTATGGCAACATCAACCCATTCCGCCAAAGCCGCCACGGTGCGGGAGTCGAAGAGTCGCCGCAAAGGCACCTGGATGCCAAATAATGTACTCAGCCGAGTCACAATGCGCGCCGCCAACAAAGAGTGTCCACCAAGCAGAAAAAAATCGCTATCCGCCCCAACATCTACCACCCCCAACATCGAGGACCAAATCTGGGCAATCTTTTTTTCGGTCTCGGTTTCCGGTGGACGAGAACGGTTTGACTCGCCAATATGCGTGGCAACTTCATCACTCTTCAGCTTGGGCAGGGCCTTGCGGTCTATTTTGCCATTCGGAGTGGTGGGCAACGCCTCCAGAGGAAGATAAAGCATAGGGATCATATGTTCAGGCAAATGCGCACGCAAAAACTGCTGAAGCTTTTCGGCGGTGGGTAACTCCCCCTTTAACACGACAAAAGAGATCAGGTTTTGATCATCGGTCACCACCACCGCAGCCTGTTGGATAGCGTCGTGGGAACATAAGGCACTTTCGATCTCCTCCAACTCAATGCGGAACCCACGGAGTTTCACCTGTTGATCCCGTCGCGAGAGATATTCCAGATGACCATCTGGCCTCCAACGCACCAAATCGCCGCTGCGGTACAACCGCGCCTCTGGTTCTTCGCTGAAGGGATGGGGAATAAATTTTTCCGCCGTTAACTCTGGACGTCGCCAATACCCACGCGCCAAACCAAGCCCGCCGACATACAACTCCCCAGGGACTCCGATGGGACAGGGGCGCATCCGATCATCCAGGACATACAATTGCACGTTGCCCATGGGGCGACCAATGGGCAACGGCTCCTCTAAAGTCATTTGGCGCGAGTCACTGCGACAGGCATCCCAAACCTCACTGGTCCCATACAGATTGGTCAAAACCGCGTTCGGCAGGCGTTGCATAAATGTACGGCTTAAATCCAACGGCAAAGGTTCCCCACTGCTAATCCAGTGGCGCAGACGCGGCAGACGTGCCGCCAGATCGATCTGGGAATCAAGCAACGCCCGCAGCAAAGAAGGAACCAAAACAATGCGCGTGACCCCAGCGGTAGACAACGTATCCACCAACAAATGCGGATCTTTGACATGGGGTTCCGGGATCAAAGTCGTGGTAAGCCCGTTGTGCCAAGCGGAAAACATCTCCCAAATGGAATCGACAAAACTCAAAGAAGTTTTAACACCCAGGGACTCCCCAGGTTCAAACAGGTCATGCTCTATAAAAAGGCGGTTGACCGCCACTCGATGCGGGATGGCGACCCCCTTGGGCGTGCCAGTGGAACCCGATGTATAAAGAACATAACCGAGATCCTCTGCGGTAATGATCACAACTGGTGCAACATCAGAACAGGCTTCCCACTCCGCCCCATCCCGGTCCAAACAGACCATGCGTGCCACACTCTCCTTAAAATGGCCTGCCATACGCTCTGTTGTCAGCACCAGATTGGCCTGAGAGTCTGCCAACATAAACTGCAGACGTTCCAGAGGATAATTGGGATCCATCGGTACATAAGCCCCACCCGCTTTGAGAATCGCCAACAGACCAACCACCATGTTGGTAGAACGTTCGACGCACAACCCCACTAAACTTTCCCGCTCAACACCCTGCTGGCGAAGATAATGGGCCAGTTTATTGGAAACTCTATCCAGGGCCGCATAGCTCAACTGTTGATTGCCATCAATAAGAGCAATCGCCTCTGGGGTCCGACGCACCTGAGCTGCAAAAATGTGGGGAAGTGTCAAAGAGTTATCAAAGGGAACCGTGGTTTGATTCCATTCGTAGAGAAGACGATGGCTTTCGGTGGCAGAAATCATAGGCAAATCATCAACAAGAGCTTCTGTCCCCAAGGAGATCATACTCAGAAGGGTACGCAGATGCTCCCCTATTTGGGTGATACTATGGGTATTGAACCGGCGCGTGTTGTATGTCAACCGTAATAAAAGGGCATCGTCTCGAAAAGAGATATCAAGCAAAAGAGGATAATTTTGGCGAATTTGAAACATGGGTTTGTCATTGGATTTTTCTAAAACCGCCCGTGCTGACTTTGCCTGTTCATGTTGCTTGGGAGTATTGTTGTTGTCGATCATGGATTCAAACAGGGGAGAGCCCCTAGAGAGTTCGCTCCAATTTTGTATAGAGCGCAAAGGAGTGTACTCGTAACGTTGTAACTCACTCTGCTGGCGTTGAAGTTGATTCAGCCACGCCCGCAGGTTCATCTGCTCCTCAACGGTCACCCGTACCGGAAGGGTGTTGAGGAACATGCCCACCATGGACTCCACATTTTCCATCTCGGAGGGTCTACCAGAAACCAACATACCAAATACGACATCTTTTAATCCGCTGTAACGACTCAAGATAATTGCCCAGGCAGCAACAATGAGGGTGTTGATCGTGACATGGTTTATACGTGCAGAGGCTTGTATATCAAAATAATTCACCCCTTCGATGCTTATCTTACACTCATCAAAACGCAGGTGATATCCCCGTTGACGATGGGCTCCCAGGTCGGTGGGAAGCGGCGTGGCATCGCGGATTCCATGCAAATAACCACGCCAAAACGCCTCTGCTTGATTCTGATCCTGTTTGCGAAGCCAAAGAATATAATCGGAGTAAGGCCGAATAAACGGCAAAGAGATCTCGCTACCTCTTCGCAATCCCTGATAAATAGTCGTAACTTCACGTAACAAAAGCGGATGAGACCAGCCATCCAGAAGCAAATGGTGGTGACTAAAAATGAGAAAATAATCGGTATCGGTACTCTTGATCAAAAAAACACGGATCAATGGCGGTTGGGTAAGATCAAAACCACGCCGGATATCCTCACGCAAAAAATCTTGCAGGCGCACATCCTGTTCCCAAAGATTGATCGCACTCCAATCCAATGTTTCAAAAGGGAGATCGGCATGACGATGGACCCATTGTTCAGGATGTTCAAGATTTTCCCAATGAAAAGAAGTACGCAGAATGGAATGGCGATCAACGACGATTTGCCAAGCTTGATGCAATAATTTTTCATCGACATGGACCAGCTTGTGAAACGCTTGGTTCATGTACATACCAGATCCGCTGTCTCCCAACGTATAAATAAGCATCCCCTCCTGCAAAGGGGATAGCTCATAGCGATTTTCAATAGCGGCGGGCATATCTGTCATGAGAGCGATTGCCATGCACAGCCAAACGCCCCCCAACCAAAGCCATTCCGGTCATGAAGAGGTGCGCCAGTGCTGAGATCTAATAAAAAAAACAGGAGAGGATTTCTGGCAATGCTTATTTTCATAGATAGTTTAGACAATACGATCATCCAGCTTTTAAATCCCGATTTGCCTCATGATACATCATTTGCACCTCATTGACAAATTGATCGTATATGTCAAATCCTTCGAAAGATTGGATCTGATAATCATAACAGCGATTTCGACTTATTTGCTTTTTGGCGAGGGACTGAAGGTATTGAAGCTGACCACTCCCGACAGTCAGGCGCAAGTGATCATAAATCCGATAAATCTCCCTGGTGATATTGATATTCAATTCACAAAAAGTGAGCAATATTTGACGATCTTTTTGAATAATATTCCTAGATAAATCAACAAGAATAAGGGTATCCTCACGCATACGCTCCATAAATGAGGCCTCCCAATCTGGAATGGTCATGGCATCTAGACCGGTTTTGCTCTGTGTTGAACGCAAAACCAACTCAAGAAGTGAACTCATAAATTCGCTAGACGGACGGACAGAAACCACAAACTGGGCATCTGGATACAGAGAAATCAAACGTTTAAACTTGCTATGACTGGTGACCTCTTTGGATAGATAAAGAAGATGTTCATCTCCCCGCATATACATGATTTTCTGAATCACCTTTTGATGAACAGATAAAAAATGCTTCTGAACCTGCTCTGATAACAGGGGATACGCGTCCAGATAAGGGAGTAGCTTCGGGTATGGAAAACGTAAAAAAATAAAAAAATGATACAAAAACCGCTCTTCAAAAAAAATACCGTCTTCTTCCCAATCGTAGAGAGAATTTGGATGCATATGGGCCGCTTTTCTACCAACTTCTGTATCTGGCCAATAATTTTTATTTTGAATCCAATCCTTCAGGTTAAACCATTCCACCATTTTTTGCACAATGATAAAGGGATAACGCCATTCAAAATGGCGAATAGCAAAAAAATTTTTTGTATCAGATGCCAAAGTACGATGCAACAACGTTGTTCCACAACGGGGTTGACCGAGTATAAATACCGGTCGCACCTTAAAACGTTTATAACTGGAGAAAAATATTTCGTCCAGAAACCAAAGCAATGTCCAGATAGGCGTTTGAAAAAAATTGATTAGAAGAAATCGTATTTGTATTAAACGAGAGTTTAATCCAATCTGTTTGCTGCCATCAAATAGAAGATGTTTCCACAGCTTAAAATAGACTGGCCAGTAAGGAAATGGCGAGAAAACAAAGCCAAGAAAATAGAAAAAAACAAATATGAATAATAAAGTCATAAAGAGCATCATCCAAAATGAAGAGATCAACGTTAAAGATATATAGAAACGATGAAAAAGAGAACAAGATGCCCTGCGGGCAACAAATTAAAATCTAAAGACAAAACCTTGGGGGATGAATCCCCCAAACCCCCTCTTTTTTTTAAGTATTACAAGAGAAGGGTGGGGGAGGAATTGGGGGGGGGGCGGTTCTCCACCCCCCCCAAGGTCTTAATTTCTATTCTTCAGATACATAAAAAATACCAACGCATCACTCACCTTGGATGCCCAGCATTGTTTTTTCTTTATTGTTCATTTTACGCCTTATTCATCAAAAAGTCAAATAATTTTACATCAATTAAAATCAACATCTTCTTAAAAATAAATTACAAAAACATTAAATAACAATAAGTTATACTTTATAAACCGACACAGAAAGTCTTACAAATACGAACAATCTTGACGATACAGACACTCAAAATAATTATTTTTTTTTAAATATTTTTCAAATGGATGGAAAAGGCGCAGATGATCAAAAAAAACAAAAAAGAAACAATCGATTTAAAAAAACAGTTCCAACCAATCCTGCAAAATAAAGAACTGTCTACCCTGAATGAGCCTCACTCACAGGAAATTCAATTAAAAAAACAACCCCCTGCCCAGGGGCACTCTGACAGTGAATGGAACCACCTAGTTGGGATTGCACAATCCCATGCACAATATACATCCCTAAACCAGACCCATCTGTATCCCGCGCCATGGTAAAATAGGGCTCATAAATACGCTCCAAAATCTCAGAACGCATCCCCTGTCCGGTATCCGAATATTGAAAATGAAGATGTCCCGCTTCAAGACGGGCGTCGATATGAATTTGACCCGCTCGTTTTCCTTGATCAAAGCCATGTTTGAAACTGTTCATTAATAAATTGGTCAACAGTTGACCCAACAATCCCGGCTGAGAATATATGTTCAAACCTATATCAATATGATTTTCAATGACAATATTGGTGCGTTTAAAAACACTACGCAAAGAGGTGATCACATCCGTTACCACATCCCGAAGTTGAAACCTCCGCGACTGTTCCGAAGATTGATCCACCGAAGTGCGTTTAAAACGGGTGATCACATCCAAAGCGGTTTCTAAATTTTTTAATCCCAATTCGATATTTTTTCGCAACGCCCCCAAACTTTGATTCAACTCCTCTTCATCCACCTCCTCGTTGGACAACAAAGATTCCAACTGGTCTAATACGATCGGAACATGGCTCAACGTCCCCTTGCACACCCCAATCGGCGTATTGATCTCATGAGTAAAACCAGCCACTAAAGAACCCAATAACGCCATTTTTTCATTGGTAAATAAATTTTTACGCATCAACTCTTGCTCCTGATGCGCCCGATGCAACTGATCGTTTAGCTGCTGCAACGCCTGCGTGCGTTCGACAAACTGCTGCGCTAAAAAATTGTTTTGCTCGTAAAGCGACTCCAATGTGTGACGCCGATCCAAAACATGTTTAATTCGAGTCAAAACAACTGACAAAACAAAAGGTTTGGTAATATAATCTTCTGCTCCCATGGCAAACCCCTTGGCTTCGGAGCTGGACTCCAACAAACCTGTTAAAAATATAATGGGAATCTTCTCCAGTCGCGCCTCTCCCTTCAATCGTCGACATACTTCAAAACCATCCATGTCCGGCATTTGAATATCCAACAGGATTAAATCGGGCCGCTGCTGGCGCGCTTCTCGGATGGCCTGCTCGCCATCCGAGGCCAAAATAAGATCATATGAAGTGGCCAGTAACGAACGCAGCAAAACCAAATCAAAATGGTCGTCATCGACAAGTAAAACAAGAGGTTTTTCCCTGGGACCAGTCATGTTACCTCCATATTTTCCACTTAATAAACATTTTTAATATATTTTACACTAAATAAAAACAATTCTCAATACTTTTTTAATACATTTTCAGCCAGTCACAAAGAGATTTGACAGACGGACATTTTGATCTCAATAATGATAACCGAGAAAAAATCACCGACTGTCACCTCATTCAGGACCACCCTATCATGCCAAAAACAACCACCCCGCCCATCTCATCCATGCAGGTCGAATTACTGGAAACCCATAAACTCTACCATGGATTTTTTCAATTGTTTCGTTATCGCCTACGCTACCAACGTTTTGATGGTCACATGAGCCAAGAGGTCACCCTGGAAGCCTTAGAACGAGGGGATGCCGTAGCGGTTTTGGCCTACGATCCACACACCGATCTTGTTGGCCTCATCCAACAATTTCGCATCGGTCCCCACCTACGGGAAAATCAAGGGTGGTGTTGGGAAATTGTCGCCGGCAGCTGCCGATCAGAAGAGGCGTATTCTAAAGTCGCCGAACGAGAGGTGGCCGAAGAGGCTGGTTGGTCGATCCAAACGTTGCGGCATATTCTTACCTATTATCTCAGCCCCAGCGGCAGCACCGAACGCATCCACCTTTTTTTGGCACTCTTCGACAGCCAAATACCACCCCAAGGGGGGGGCGGACTCCTCTGTGAAGCCGAAGACATCCACCCCCAAATTCTCCCCTTTCCCGATGCCTGGACCATGGTTGAAAACGGCTCTATCCACTCAGGAACCGCCATTTTGGCCCTGCAATGGCTCGCCATGCATCGGGCAAAACTCCAGCATGGAGATTACTAAAACCTTGGGGGATGAATCCCCCAAACCCCCTCTTTTTTTTTAAAAATTAAAAAAAAGGGTGGGGGGGAATTGGGGGGAGCGGTTCTCCGCCCCCCCAAGGTCTTGATTTTTATTTTTCCGATACATTTAAGGTCTCTCCCTCACCAAGCCGCCCGATAGTGACCTTTCAACCACTGGCGACACTCCCGAAAATCAGGAATATAACGAGCCACTAAGGCCCAAAAAAGCGGCGAATGATTACGATGGACAAAATGACACAATTCATGGACCACCACATAATCCACGACTCGACTGGGAGCCCACAAAAGATGCCAATTCAGGCTGATTGTGCCGCTACTCGAACAACTCCCCCAACGGGTCTTCTGACCCCGAATCTCCAGCTGTTGATGTTGATAACCAATCTGCTCCCCCCAATAGCTCAAACGGGCCTGAAAATGGCTGCGGGCCTGAGCCCGATACCACTGCTCCAAAACCGCCACCAATCCGACTCGATCCCCCACGCCTCCCCCCACCTCCAACCGCCCCGAACAGAGCCGTACCTGATGATCCGCACTAGACAATAAGGTCAATATGAACGTTTCATCTAAAAACGGCAAAAGGGTTCCATCCCCCAATGCAATCTGGCTCTCCTTGCGTTCCTTGCCCAAAGCATACTGGCGGCGTATCCAAGCCTCTTGCTCTCGCAACACCCTCTCAACCTGATCCATAGAGGTACGCAACCCCACCCGAACCTCCAGCCGACCATCCTCTAAAACCCGCAAAGCCACCCGTTTTCGGGTGCGTACGCGCACCAAATCATACTCCAACACCCCTTCTGTCAGTAAAACCCGCAAAGATTTCGATACCATATGCACCAGTGGCTCCCGCACTAAAGATTTTTCTGCGCTTGGGGCATTCCGCTCAAAAAAATCTAATATTCTGGCTCTCAAATTGCTCTATCTCCAATAGCTACTAAAACGTCAAAAAATTTACTTTACTATGGGGGACCAACATGAACATTGCACGAATCAACGGCATCGGAACCTACCGAGCCATGGAAGCAACGGCTGGAACCGGTCGGCAATTCCAAAAAAATCCAGAAAAATTTGATCCATACAACCCAAATGGCAATTTAAATTTTTCTACAAAAACAGAAACAAACAGAGTTCTTTTTCCTCAATCAGCCTACCGAGTCTCCCTCTCTCAATCGGCCATACAGCAATCCAAAACCAGTTAATATAAAAACCGAAATGGGCAAAAAAAAATCAATTCAGGAGCCAACATCTCCGACTTTTCCCCGGCAAAAGCCCACGCTTTGCCGCTCCACTCCCAGTGACGAAACCTACCAGGGGGTGCCAAAAATTGATAATAATAAAAAATATCAACAAAAAAATGACACACATTTTGACAAAATTTATCACGGAATTCGAACGCAAAGCGATAAATGGATCGAAATGGCTTGCGAGGAGGCATACCAATCGGTCCTCCAAGGTGGCGGTCCTTTTGGTGCTGTTTTGCTAGAAATTGACAATAGTTCGGGTCAAATTTTACGCTTCTGGAGAGACCACAATCACGTCACTCAATGGAACGATCCCACCGCACATGCCGAAATTGCCGTGATACGTGCGGCTTGCCAAGAGCTGGAACGCTTTGATCTGGGAAAAATTCACAAAAAAAATCAACTTAAACCCAAAAAACAAACTTCCCATTGCATTCTCTACAGCAGTGCCGAACCCTGCCCAATGTGCTATGGAGCCATCGCCTGGGCCCGCATTCCAGTGCTTATCTTCGCCGCCACACGCTTTGACACTGCCAGCAAAGGAGTTAATTTTTCCGATGCCGCCCTCTATCACGAAATTGCCCTTCCGCCTAGAAAACGCCACAAATTGCGAACCCTACGCCTCGCCCAAACACATAACGCCTTAGATGCCTTTAACCTCTGGAAAAAATCGGAAAAAATTCTCTATTGATCCGTCCCCTCCCCTGCGTCCATTTTTTTTCCCTGAAAATAAAACTCGACAAAAAAGGAGTTCCCCTGCACAGAAAAAAAATGTCGCACACTTTCTAAACTATTTTCTAAATCCACCGCATCGTTTTCCCCAAAGGTCACCGTTGGGGGGGTCAACGAAATATCCCCAATCGTCGATTCCAACTTACTCTGGATCCCCCCCGCGATAATATTGCATATCTCCGCAAAACCATCCCTAACATCTTCAGAAAATACTTCATAACTCTCACCCGCCAGAGAGCTGGCCAAATGCAGCGCCAACGCCTGTGGCATCGCCAACCGCACCCCTCCTTTTAAACCTCCACTCAATTCAACCAAAGCAGAAATCTCAGCAGGAGCCGGCACATAAGGAACAGTGCTCGGTTTAACCATACCAGGTCCAGCCACAACCTCAAGCATCAACATCGTCTCAAAAAGTTCTACAACCGATGCCGAGGTCACTTGAATCAATTGATCCATCATCAAAGATCTCTCCCTGATAAAAAAGCATCCCCATCCCTACCCTCAATCATGAGACAACAGCTTTTTTGGGGATAACAAATTATTGGCTAAATATCTTTGCCGATCATCCAAAACCCGAAATAAGGCCTGCTGAGCCAAAAACACCCTTTTATAACCCGCCAGACGCGGCTGGGACAACGCCGAATGACGATGCGGACCGCTGCCAATCAAATCCAAATAGATGACGGCATCCACAAAAGCTTGCCAATGTTCTTGCTGATTAACGCGAATTTGCAACCGATCCCGCGCAAAATCCAGAGAATGACGGGCAGCAAAACCAAAGCTATAATGAGAAAGGCGCGGATTGCCTTGATGCCAGGAGGTATGGCACATTTCGGTACAAACAGCATCCACCGTAATTTTGAGATCGGCCAACTCAGCCCCTTCTGACCCCCCCCCCCCGACGCGAAACATCCTCCCCACCCTGGGCCACGCCACCGGTAAAAAACAGCCCAATCACAACAAAACAAAAAAAAGATCCCCTTGCCATATAACCTCCTTTTATGCCATGCACTGGACAAAATTCCTGGTTCAGAATACGTCAGCCCCATCCATTTGTCACCTGATTGTGGCATTTAGGAATCAAATAACCGGAATCTCCCTATTTATAAAAGAACATGATGCCCTGCGGGCAAAAAGTCAAAGACAAAACCTTGGGTGATGAATCCCCCAAACCCCCTCTTTTTTTTAAAAATTAAAAAAGAAGGGTGGGGGGAATTGGGGGGGCGGTTCTCCGCCCCCCAAGGTCTTAATTTTTATTTTTCCGATACATAAATTTTTTATTCCCTTTGCAGCAACGCACCAATCTCATCCAAAGAGAGAACATTGGTACTAAAACGCTGTACAGGGGGTTTAACACGACCCTCACGATGATTGATCCAATCGATATTGCGCGCCCAAGAGCGTAGTTTAGCCTCTAGCAAGGTGCGATTAAAAGGCTTGATAAAAAAATCATCCCCTCCAGAATCCAGACACTTGGCCAACTCCTGATCCCCACTTAAAGCAGTCAAAAATATTACAGGGACAAAGCGATCCACACAACAATCTTTAATCTCCCGTGCCACTTCACAGCCATTCATAATGGGCAGATTGACATCCAACAAAACCAAATCTGGCGATTCTGCCTTAAAACTGGCCAATCCAGAAAGACCATCAAAGGCCGTGACAATACGATGCCCCTCATCGGTCAAAATCTCGTGCAACAACAGACCAATATATCTGTCATCATCAATCACTAAAATTTTCATTTTTTATTCAACAATCCATCCCACAAAAAATTCATGAAACGCCACCACTCTGCCGATATTATCCCCATTGATCAAGCATCAAACCTATACACTATCAAAAAAAATGCCAAAACCTTGTTGTCTGATAGAAGTTCCCTCTGATTTATCAACCGATAAAATAACGCTCAATGTTCACACAATCCAATGAATTTATTGCAATCCATATTTGTCCATACCATAAGAGCAAAATAAATGATATAGTCTTAATTTTGTTGACTTAATTATAATAAATCAAACAATAAACAAAATCTTCAAAAATGCGACTATCCTTTCGGAGAATAGGTATGATACGAAAAAAATCCGGTATTTCTATTCCATTGATCTCCCTAATGGTTATACTACCGATCTTACTCCATGTCACAATATCCCTACTCGTTTTATACGAAAAAATTCAATCCTTCAGCACAACACTGGCCGCCCATATGTTGGCTGGAATCTTTATCCTCTTTATGGCGTGGGGAATTCACCGCCGATCCTCTATAGATCATGTGTTACAAGTAAAAGAACATTTACAAAAAAATCTCGCCCAGTGGCTCCCCACAACCGATGCTCATGCCCCACTGGAAGCCGATCCACTGCAACAGGTCACCCACGCCATCGCTCAACAACTGGAAAATGCCAGAAACAATATTTTTCTACAATCTGGAAACATTTCCACCTTAATCCTTGAAATTCGCCAGCTGGTAAAATTTTTAGAAAAAGACTCCGATGAACTCAATTCCATTTCGTTAGATGTTGGCGGTCACAACGACATCCTCGCCCAAGCCATCACCCAAATCACCAAACAAATCAGTCGGCTTTCACTCAACATGGATGTCATTCTAACAGCAACCGAAGAGATATCCACCAACATCAACAAAATGGCCACAACAACCCAAGAGGCCCAACAGGCCAGTTCTTTCATGGCACATTCGGCAGAAGAGATGTCCGATAATGTCTCAGAGGTTTTTCAAAACCTCCAACAAGCTAACCACTCCACCACTACTGCCAAAAATTCAATGAACCGTCTGCGTGACTCCCTCTTTGATGTGCGTGAACGCTGCTTGGTGGCCAGTGCGGCCTCTGACAAAGCCCACAAGATCACCCTAGACCATTTAAAACTCAATGAACAACTCACCCAATCCGCCTTCGAAATTGGCAATGTCGTTGATTTGATCAACCAAATTGCCGAACAAACCAACATGTTGGCACTCAACGCCTCCATAGAGGCGGCTGGAGCAGGTGAGGCAGGAAAAGGATTTGCAGTGGTTGCCAATGAAGTCAAAGAATTGGCCCGCCAAACGGCCAAAGCCACCCAATCCATCGCAGATAAAGTATTGCAAATTCAAGATAACGCCAAAGACAGTGCCGAAGCCTCTCAGGAAACAAGTACAATTGTTGCACAATTACAAACATTTAACAGCGATATTGTCTCCGCCATGGAGCATGAATTACAATCTATCATCCAAATTGCCAATACCGTCAGTGAAATTCAACAGGCCATGGCAGCCATCACCAGCAATACCCAAGCCCTAGAAAGGGCCTCTCAAGAGGTCTCTAGCAACGCCTCCCAAACTGCCGCTGGAGCCACGGAAATTGCCAAAATGACCGCTTTTATCGCCAACACGGCCCAGAACATCGTCGCACAAACCTCAGATGCCCGCCAATTCGCCTTTACCACCATGGACAAAGCCAAAGAGACATCCGTCACCTCCGAAACTGTCCACAATAAAATCAACCAATCCCGCAAGGTAATCCGCTTTCTGCATGGCTCTATCCATCAGATGGGGTCACTAGGCCATGTTGCCCAAGAGGTCAACGACCAAATTTTCTCTCTTAAAAATCATAGCGGAACCATCCATGAACCCTTCGATATCCCCGCAATCAAAGGCAGCTATTTTATTCTCATGGGCCGCTTGGTCAAAGCCAACTATGGAAGCATCCAACTCACGAATGCGCAAATAGACACTGCAGAACAAAGTTTCTTGGGCAAATGGCTGGCAGAAAAAAAACATACCCCCATCGCCAATCTCGCCATTTTTGGCCAAATCTGCGCAACACATAAACAAATTCATCAAACCGCTAAAGAAACCATCGAGCAGATCAACCAAGGTCAACTTGAAAACGCCCGTGCGAACAATAAACTTTTCAACACCATTCGAAAAACATTGTTTGAACAGTTAGACCAACTCTACCTGGAATCCATTCCATTGCAACTCGAATTGCACGAACTCATCCCTTGGCAAGATGCCTACCTATCCAACATAACCGACATTGACAACGACCATAGAAAAATCATCAAAAATCTCAACCACTTCTATCACGCGATCCGCTCCTGGGAACCTCTAAACAAACGCTTGGAGCTCACCACCCATCTGAGTCAGGAAGTATTAGACCATTTTCAAAGAGAAGAAATACTCATGGACACCCATGCTTACCCCGATGCCCCCTTCCACAAAAAACAACACGAAATTTTTCGCACACATATGCAAACAATACCAAACATCTTGAACACCAACAGCTATACAGATAATCTAGAGGTCATACGCTTTTTGACCGACTGGTTCACCTATCACATACATGCGTTGGATAAAAAAATGTTGAATTATATCAAACAGGCGCAAAAGGGCGGGTGATTCACCCACCGAGTTGCCGTCTAATGCGTGGAATAAAATCGTGGTGTTGTATGGGCTTGATGGTAAAATCCGCCGCCCCCATCCGAAAGGCTCTGTCGCGACTTTCGGTATTTTCATCCCCAGTCACCATAACAACTGGGATATGACAGGTTTTTTTGTTTTTCTTTACGAAAGACAAAAATTCAAAACCATTCATGGATGGCATGACAACATCGCAAACAATAATATGGGGATGGTGCCTCTCTATTAATTGCTTGGCTTCTAAAACCGAGGTAGCTTCCAAAATTTCAACATCCAAATTTTCCAGATAGGTACGAATCACCAAACGATCCATTCTATTGTCGTCAACAACCAAGCCAAGGGGACGAACGGGAGGAACCAAGGCTTGAAATCGACTTCCTTGACCTACAATAGAATGCACCCACAAGGAACCTTCATGGGCTTGCATAATATCAAAACTAAAAGGAAGCCCAAAACCGCTTCCCCTCTCTCCACCAGTTCCCAAAGTCGAAATCCTCTCCTCAAGGTTAAATAATTTATGAAGCATATTGGGTGGAATGCCAATCCCTTCATCTTCAACCACAAGGCCATGCTGAGGCACCTCGGGTAATAAAAAACGAATATTCCCCCCCGTATGGCTAAATTTTATCGCATTACTCAATAAATTTTGTATAACCTCCGTAAACAGATGACCATCCGCAAACAAACGGGCATTCTCTGGTATACAATTCTCAATTTTTAACTGTTTTTTCATAATCAGATGATCCAACCTTTGCAAAACATCTTGGACGACCAAAAAAGTATTGATAAACATTTTTTTTGTTTGAATTTTTCCAGTTCGCAAGCGTCCAATGTCTAATATTTTTTCTATCATCTCCATGAGGCTTTTGGCACTAATGATACTATCTTCCAACAAACGACGATGGTAATAGATCTGGGCAGTCGGATCTAAAATATCCTCAAGAATAAAATCCAAAGATCCGATGATGGCACTTAAAGGGGAACGCAGATCATGGGCCACTAAAGAGACAAATTTATCTTTAAGCGCGTTGGCCTCCTGGGCCTCTTTTTTGGCTTGAATTAAGATCCCCTCGTTTTTCTTAAAAGGGGTGATATCTAAAAAAAAACCATGCCATCCAATACACTGACCTTTTTCTAAAAAAACGGTTGCTATGGCCCGAATCCAGAGGATTTCTCCTCTCTTGTGGAGCAGACGGTATTCAAAATCAAAGCCCTCTTCGTTATGGAGGGCCTCCTGACAAAAACGATGAAACTCTGGACGGTCGTCTGGGTGGACACATTCTGTCCAAGATGCCAAATTTATCCACTCGTTTAAAGCGTATCCGGTAATCTGCTCCCATTCTCGTTCAATCCAGGTAAAACAATTTTTCTTAAAATCATACGCCCATGGCACTGCTCGCCCATTTTTCTGATACGCATGGAATTGGCAACTGCTGCGGTAGGTCTCGGTAGATATTGGAGTTACATTCACAGTTCCACCGATCATTAAAATCGCCTAATTGACTTTTGTAATAAAAAAGAATCACTCATTGGTTTACTCCACAAGATTGACTTTTCTTGATCTCTGCCACTACTGCAGGTCGAACTCTTTGCAACTCTATATGAATTTGTTCTATTAATTCCGCACTCCCCATCAAAACATTCGCCCGACCCTTTTGTTCCAAACATTTAAACAAGTGGCTTAATTTTAATGCCCCTACGATGGCACTTTGCGACTTAAGAGAGTGGGCATGGCGCAAAATCGGCTCGGCTTCTTGAGCTTTAAAGCCCTCTTCTATCGACGCCAAACCTTCAGAGAGCCCATCCAAAAAAAATTCCAATACCAGTGCATAGCGATCTGGCATCTCTTTCATAGAATTTTGTAAATTTAATAACGTCTTTTGATCTAAAACAGCGAAAATTTCTTGCTCAGACATTGTTCCCTTTTCTGAGGATATTTCAAATTTATTTTTCTATAGAGGAAATTGCAAAACCAATCTCCAGAGTAAAAAACGTCATTCCCGCAAAGGCAGGAATCCAGAAATTTCAACGGTCTATAGATTAACGCTTGCGCGGGAATGACGAAAAACAGAGTTTTGCAATTTCCTCTGTATATTAGATAATTCTCTATTTTTCTGCTCTGGTAACCATTGACACAAAATGTGGTTCAACCCCTGCCAACGAAAAGGTTTGGCCAAATAATCATCCATGCCCGCCGCCAAACATTTTTCTCGATCCCCGGCCAAGGCGGGCTGTCATGGCCACGATCACTTGCCGCTTGGCATGACCTTCTTCTCTTTCGCGTTTGCGAATGGTTCGGGTCGTCTCCACTCCATCCAAATGGGGCATCTGCACATCCATAAAAATCAGATCATACCCCTGCCAAGAGGTTTGTTCCAACTCTTTTATCGCTTCTAATACCAATTTGCAATCAAATGGGTAAATATGGGACCTTGTCTCGTACAATATGTGCATGTCGTAAACATCACGCCTATGGAAAAAATTAAAAGCAACACCTTGGAGGCTCTGCCTCCAAACCTCCGCCGGGGAGCGTGACGCGTAGAGTAGAGCACTGACACGGTAGATTTCGCCCCGTTTCCAGCACCCCCTCATCGAACCGTGCATACGGTTTTCCCGTACACGGCTCTCCGATCCCCTTCTTTCGTCAGCTTGCGCCCATGGCCTCCAGATGGCTCACTTTCCCTACCATTCGGTACAATCGGAAAAGATCATGCAAAATATAATGGATCCCATTTTTCAGACCAGATATACATTTGTTTTTTAAGTCGGATACCCCCCCATTCCTCGCACTTCCCGCCGACCGATACGCACCACCGTACTTCCAGCCGCCCTGTTTTTGGCCCACGATAAAAATTGTGAAGTACTGTCCACCTGATCATCATGCACCGAAGTGGGAAAAGACAACACCTCGGCCTCATATTCTGCCAACCACTCCCCCTGCTGGGGCAAAAGAACCCGACCCGATTCAAACAAGGCCGATACCACCGACATGCGGGTGACTTTATCCACCACAGGCACAATGCCAATCAAAGACCAGCGGGTTTCGCGGCGCAACTCCTGCAAAAGGGATTGACCACTGCCGCGATCCTCAACCAAAATGGCATCAACATGCCAACGACTGGCCAACTCCCCGACCATTCGTTTTAAATCTGGATACTCTACGCGTCCCACCCAGACGTGCAATAAATGAAAGATACCCTTTATCTCGCCCCAAGTGGTACAAACCGATGGATCGTGCATCACCTTGGCTTTATAGGCGGTATCCCAACTCTGCACAATCCGTTCATAACTCTGGGCTTTCTGCTCATATCGACCCAACCAAGCCGCCTTAATCATCCCCCCCACCTCTGGAACAGGCCGCTGTTGATAAAGAGCCGACCAATCCCTTGAACCCACGGCATCACGAATTTTTAGCAAGCGTTCCCGATGAAAAGCCTCTGGCCAGAGGGCCTCCCCCTCGCAACGCCCTAGGGCATCATCAAAACGTGCCAATGCGGGTAACTCCAAGATATGCCACCCCTCGCCGCCATGTTCACGCAATAACCAACCCGCCAAGTCATCTTCATGCCAGCGCGTCTGAATCAACACCACAGCCCCCTTCGGCATCAACCGAGAATAGGCCGTCGAGGTGTACCACTCCCGTAATCGCTTGCGAATGACCACCGAATCGGCATCGACACGATTTTTAACCGGATCATCAATAATCAATAAATCGGCTCCACGACCAGTAATGGGCCCCCCAATACCCACCGCATAAAAGGCTCCACGACTCGTCGTATCAAAACGGCGCACCGAAGAGGAGTCGGCAGCCAAGCGACACTCTGGAAAGGCGGCAGGATGGAGCGTTTCTAAAAGTTGATTGCGGACCTTACGACCCACCGAGTTGGCCGCATCTTGGGAGTAGGTGACAAACATCACCTGCCGACTCGGATGATGGCCCAAATACCAAGCCGGAAAAAATTCCGAGGCCAACATAGATTTCCCATGCCGGGGCGGCATAAAAATCATCAATCGATCCATATTGCCAAAAGTCACCGACTCTAAACAGCTCGCAATCTGCCGATGATGCCGCGCTGGACGATACCCCTCCCACTGAGCAATCCCATAGGCGGTCAATGAACGCTTGGCAAAGGCCAATCCTTTATTGACCATCTTTTTGCACCACTTCTTGGGCCATATGAAACAACTGCTCTTCAGTAAATTCATGGCTTTCTATGATTTTTTCGGTCAATTTCGCGTTGGCTTTATTGACAAACATTCCCAAATGTTTGCCCATCAACTCTACCGCTCTTAATGCCGATGCAAAACTCCCCGCCTCCATCGCCCAACGACGGGTCTGCTCCAAGTCCAATAACACCTTGTCTTGGGTGACCTCATATCGTATTTCTATCTGCTTCCAAAGATCTTGAATTTCTCTCGACACGGTCATATCCATCAACAGCTGAAATCCATTATCCGGATCTGCAAATCCTGCCCGACGCGCGGCCGCAACAGGATTTAAATCTTTTACATATTCGCACGCAAAACGCCGCTCTTTGCTTGTCCATAACGATTCCCCGTCTAATGGAGCCATTCCGCTTTTTCTTTTCACGCCACCATCTCCCCTATTTAATAAAGCGTTACGCTTTTCACTCAAAAACATTAAGGATAAAACACCTCCATGATTAGCAGTTTTCTGCTTAAAAGTCAAGCATTTTTTTGCTTTACATGTCACTAGAAATAATTTAACATGAAATGTCATGTCACAATATTTCAAAAAGGATCACAACATGTCTACAGTTGGAGAACGGATTCGTTGGCGACGCAAAGCATTGGGTATGAGCCAGGCGGAATTGGGCCGTTTATCTGGGTATGGTTCTGGTCAATCGGCAATTCGAGAAATTGAAGCAGGTCGCTCCCGCCGCCCCACCAACTTAGTCAACATCGCCGCCATTTTGGGGGTCTCTCCAGAGTGGTTATCCTTGGGAGAAGGAGCCATGGAAAGGCGAAGCGTCGTCAAAGAGATATCCCTGAGCTGGAGCGCAGCAGAAATAGAAGAAATCGGGGAACAAGATGTTTTATTTAGAGTGTTAAATCGTCAACCAAAAACCACAAAACTGGGTCTCACCCCCATATACTCCAATCGCATGTCTCCAATACTAAACCCAGGAGATCTGGTGATCATTGCCAGTCATCCGCAAACCACAGAATTTGGCAACGGCATCTACGTGGTGCGCTGGGAAAATAAATTGGATATTGGCCATTTAAAATGGCTAGATGAAAAGCATACCCTCTTGTTTTGGGGAGATCATAGCGATTTTGAGGCCCTACAGTTGGATTCTGAACAATTGACACAATTTCATATATTAGGAAAAGTAATATTTATCTGTCGAAAAATTTAATAAATCTATCGATAGATCATTGCAAATTTCAGCATCTGAACGCCTTTAAGATAACGCCTTCAATTTTTCAATTAAACGATCCATATCCGTAGAAGGATTTAAAAATAATCGCTTTCCAAAATTTTGTTCACGCAATTTTTGCGCAAATTGAACGGCTTGATCCCGATTGGCCCGACGATCTTTTTGCAACCGATCATAAATTTCTTTTTCTGATTTATCATATCCCCGTCCATCAGAAATCAACGTACTCAATTCTTTGCCAACAGAATCACAACAAGAAAAATTACCCGCCATTTTCTGGTAGGCTGTATCTCTGTAAACATAATGCAGCACAAACCAAAATTCTAGGCAAGGAACGGAAACAAAAAGTTCTATTTTGTCATTGTCGGAAGCCTTGCTTACCGCACTATCAAATTTATTTTTTTCCGACCCTCCCCGCAAAGCAATATCCCCATCAAACACCACAAACGCCTTCAAAATATTCTTATCTTTTGATATTTCATCCTCCGCATATCTTACAACGCTCTGTGGGTCGGTTCTTCCCTTTTCTGCGCTGGATACAAACTTAACATAAGAAAGCTGCATATCATCAACAAGATCCTGCAAATAATGCAAGCCACTCTTAGAATCTTCACATACAATCAAATAGGATCCCACTGTCATCTTATTTTCTGAATTTCTTTGGGAAAAAACAGATCGTGGTTTAAATAATGGATCTACAAACAATTTATCCCGCAAAGCACCAGAACCAGCCTCCTGTTCTTGTATTTTTTTTTCTTTACGCTGTTCACGACGTTGCGCGGGCGTTCTGATGTTAACCATTTATGGCCCTTCCTACAGGATCCACACGCCGTTTACGCACCATTGGCACCGCCCCGAATAAACCATCCAAATAAAATTGTTGCAACGTCTCCCCCGCTTCAAGCTTGATATCAAAATCAGATAATGGGGAAATATGTGACACATATTCACGATCTTTATTAATCAACCATATCTGGTCAGGTCGAATGATCCGATCATCCAGCAAAGCGGTATCGTGAGTGGTGGCGATCAACTGCGAGCCATGAATATTTCGTTCTGGATCATGAATTAAATCCAAAAGAAAACGAACTAATCGATGGTGCAACCCAGATTCGATTTCATCAACGAAAAAAACCTTCCCTTCACTAAAAAACTCCCAAAAATGACCAGCCCAATCAAACATTTTATTCGTTCCTGTGGATTCCTGGCTCAACGTAAAAGAAACTTGTTCTTCTGTCTGTGGGATAGTCCGTACCATTTCAGTAGTCCGTACTATTTCAGGAATACTATCAAACATTTTGTACCATCCAAAATATTTTTTCATGTCTTTCTCTTTTAATCTAAGATTTTCAACACCAAAATCGGCAGCCTTCATAAATCTCAAAACCCAATCCATCCCACTTTTTTTTCTTAAAAATGCAGGTGGCTGAATTGATGATATTTTTTCATTTGAATCAATACATTTTAACCGTTTATAAAACCAACGATAAGTTGATGCTAACTCTGGCCAACGTTTTTTTTTCTCCTGCCCAAACTGAGTAATGGCCAACCAATCCTCTGGAACACTCTGTAAAACATTCTCAATCCCTTCCAACCCATCTGACTCAACTTGGTAAACATCTTCAGCAGGGTCATATTCACGACGAAATAAAATATTGTTCTCCTCAACGCCAGTAAAGATATAACACCATTCACTCCACACCCTTTTTTTATCCACCTTAAACCCATACTGACAACGCCGTCCCTCCATCACAAAGATCATTTGAAAGGCAGACGGCTCAAAACGAGACTTGGCATCCAGGAGAAAAGGTTTGACTTTGATCGATTTTTCAACTTCCTTGCGATTGGAGTTCAAAACGAACTCCCGCATAAAAGAGACAGCATGGATCAAATGCGATTTTCCAGAGGCATTCGGACCATAAACCAAGGCAGAGCGTAACAACTGTTTGGGCTGATCTTCTAAAATTCCAGTGTCAAAACAATGCTCAGATAAACTTGAAATATTTTCATCTGGCGTCATCTCTAACCTTTGCGGTTCTTTGAAGGAGCCATAATTTGCAACGGTAAACTCAATCAACATAGAATAAATAAATCCTTTAAAAAAAGCCAACCCACCAGCATCCCCTCACCTAAAACCAATTCATAAAGACAAAATAACAAAAAATTTAATGAGATAAAAGCCAAGAGGCGAACCCACCAGAGCCAAAACAAAAAAGCCCCGCGACTGGTTAAAGTCGCGGGGCTTTTTTAATTTTGGTTGCGGGAGAGGGATTTGAACCCCCGGCCTTCGGGTTATGAGCCCGACGAGCTACCGGACTGCTCCATCCC
>JAMOAW010000076.1:0-13738 GCA_039908535.1 Magnetococcus sp. DMHC-6
TTTCGATTAAAAGCAGCATAGTGGGAGCGACTGTTAAAAATATTGACCATCTCAGACACTGGAAATTGCGTTTTTTGAGGCATAATGGGTCTACCGTCCAATGAGGAGAAAATAAAATAAAAATCATAAACAGAAGATAAAAAATAACCAAGTATCAGAGCTTATGGATGTTTAAAAATTGTCTTGACAACGGGGTCCACTTCAGTTTCGATATGGACAGGATAAAAAAAGCGCGCATCAATCCAACAACACCTCTGCCGCCGCCTGAATCTTGTGAAACATCTCCACCTCCCCCCCTTGATCTGGATGGTGTTGTTTGACCAACTCCCGGTAACGACTTTTAATCACTGACACGGTGACACTCTCCTCCAAACCCAAAACCATCAAGGCCTCAGACCGTTGGCTGTGGCGATGCAATTGCCGCCAAAAACCCGCTAGCATCTCTTCTACTTGGTCCCGATCGACAGTTTCTAACTGAGAGGTGTCTAAATAATAGGCCCGCAATGGATCCACGGGTTCTGGTAGGGAGTCGGACGAGGGAAGCCAGGGGGATAGGGAGATGTTTAGGCAATGGATCAATAAATCTTGATCCCCTTGTTGACGCAGGCGATCACGCAATAAATAGAGCAGATGAAAAAGCAAAAAATGAATCCGAAATAGTTGTAAAGAGTCCCCTAAATCGGCTTCAAAAAAAGGCGAAATGCGGTTTTTTTTTAACAGTTGACACAAAGCATACTCCCGCACCCCCTCTGGATGGGCCGTTAATATGGACTCCAAAAGATCCAACATCTTCTCGGTCATAACGCTCTCTGATTAACCAAAACGGCCAAATCCCGAACCACCCGTTTCATCACCCCACGCCAATCCCCTGGTTGGGACTGACGATATAAACGCATGTTGGGATACCAGGGGGAATCTGAACGCTCTTGCAGCCAACGCCACTCCGAGGCCGTATGCAGTAAGGTCCAGGTGGGACAACCCAATCCACCCGCTAAATGGACAATAGCGGTATCGGTGGAGATCAATAGATCTAAATGCAGCAAAACCGCAGCGGTTTCGGCAAAATCAGTCAGCTGAGTGGACAAATCTTCAACACCATGACCCTCTGGCAATTGCGTCAACTGCTGGGCAGGTTGGCCTTTCTGCAAACTATAAAAACGCACCCCAGGCATCCCCAATAAAACAAAAAAATCGGCCAGTTGACAGGCTCGGCATCGATTGACCGCCGCCTCTGGATTGCCAGACCAAGAGAGTCCCACCTTCACCAGCCCATTCCCCCCACCCAACCGCTCACCCCAATTGGCCAACAACCCAGATTCGGGACGCAAATAGGGCACTACACGACCAAAAGACTCTAAATGATTGAGTTGTAACACAAAGGGCAGACTCATCAACGGCAGGTGATAATCATATTCAAACGGAGGAGGAGCGTCGTCCTCCGGCTCTCTGGCCACCACCCGATCGGCTAACTTGGAACTACTCAACAGCCGCAACAGTTCCGGCTTACACTCCAAAAACAGCTCCCCACCCCGCTGACGTAAGGGAATCATAAAACGGGCAAACATCAAAGCATCGCCAAACCCCTGCTCGGTATAGAGATAAATACGCTTACCAACCAACGACTCCCCCTGCCAACGAGGAACCGGACAGATACGCGGCGCACGATCCGGCAATTGCCACCGCCATTCATACTCTTGCCACCCTTGGGCATAAGAGTCGGTCATCAACAGAGAAAAGGCCCGCCCCATGTGAATCCCAGCCCCTTGCGGATCTAACCGCAACGCAGCATCAAAAAAAAACAGCGCATCCACATGACGGCCAAACTCTTGGGCAATCACCCCTAAATTATAATAGGCCATCCCCTGGTTGGGATCCTGTTGAATGGCGGTGTGATAATAGTTCACCGCCTTGGTCAAATCGCCTTCATTAAAATAAATATTACCCAAATTTACCAAAGCTGCGGCAAAATTTGGTTGCCATTGCACCGCCTGAAGCAAATGCTCTTTTGCATCCGCCAAACGGCCCTGAAGTTGTAAAAGAGCAGCTAAATGAAAATGATACATGGGATGGTTCTGATCTAGACCTACCGCTTTTTCAAAAAAATCCACGGCTAACCGCTCCCGTCCGGCCTGTTTGGCTATCAGGCCCAACACACCGTAGGCCTCGGCATTGTGAGGCGATTGAGCCAGCACTTGGGCCGCCAACCGTCCAGCGGTCGAGACATCTCCCGCCTGCAAACAGGCCTGGGCCTGGGCCATCCACATGTCACAATCACAGACTGTTTCTGTCAACTTTTTGCTCCAAGGCCTGCGCCAACCGTTCAACCACATCGGACCACGATTCCAAACCACTTTTTCGAAACAAACGCATCGTTGGATACCAAGGGGATGCCTCGCTCTCCAAAAACCAACGCCAATCCGCCGACACGGGTAAAAGCGTCCAGACCGGACGCCCCAAAGCTCCCGCTAAATGCGCAACAGAGGTATCAATGGTAATGACCAAATCCAAATTTTCAACAATCGCCGCCGTACAAGAAAAATCAGTCAAATAAGAGGATAAATCGGTCAACCACGCCATCTCTTGCTCCAGCACACTCCCCTTCCCCTTTTGCAAACTAAAAAATCGGCACCCCGACACCAAGGCCAAACGACGCAAATCCGTCAAAGAACAAGAACGCCTACGCATCGGATCATGGCGGTGCAACGGCTTACCCTCCCAGACCAACCCCACCTTCAAGCCCTCTCCCTCCAGACGCTCTTGCCACTCCCGGCACAACAAAGGATCACCCCGCAGATAAGGAACCCCAATGGGCAACGGTTCCAACTGCCCACTTTTGTTCGAAAGTGTCTTATAAAGAACCCCAGGCAGGCTCATCAGAGGTATCTGAACATCAAACATCGCGCGAAACCGATCCGCCGCCATCCCCTGGCACACCCCCTGCTCCAACACCGGTTCCCACTCTGGATGCCCTTGCAATAAAGGCACAACACCCGCCAAACAAGAAAAATAGACCACAGCCCCAAAACGCTCTCGGAGGACAGGAAGATAACGGATAAATTGCAAGTTGTCACCAAAACCTTGCTCTGAAGTGACCAGAACCCTCTGACCAGAAATGGCCTCCCCTTGCCAACGAGGCAACACCACCGGCCAAACAACCTGAACGGGTTCCATCGCCAAACGCCACTCATACTCTAAAAAACCCTCTTCCATCCGACCCACGGTCAACAACGCGAGGGCTTTATTGACATGGTAACTCGCCTGTTCACCATTGAGTTGAATCGCCCGGTCAAAACAATCCAACGCCCGATCAAACTGCTGCTTGACTTTAAAACAGAGGCCCAAATTATTCCAAGCGACATCTAAATCTGGCTGCAAGCCCACCGCCCTCTCAAAACATGGAATGGCGTTGTCCACTTGCCCCAAATCCACATAGGTATCCCCCAAAAAAAAGTGGGCCTGGGCATGATCCCCAGCCAAACGAATGGCCTCTTGAAAACGGTCCAAAGCCGCCAAAGTTTTGCCACGCAACTTGAGTATGTGCCCCAATTCCAAATGCCATTCCCCATGATCTGCTTCCAAAGCAATGGCACGACTCAAACGCATGGTGGCCCCCTCCAAATCACCAAGATCGCGCAATACCAACCCAGAGAGAAACCATCCCCCCGCATAATAATTATATTGAGACAAAATATGCGCATAAATTGCAAAAGACTCTTGTAAACGGCCTCTCTTTTGCATATCCATTGCTTGGGTTACTAATTCCAAAAGGGGCTTCTGTTCGGTCAGATTCATCTTTTAAACACCCATATCAACACTCTAAATAAACATCACAACTGACTATAAATAAACAATTATTCTATATTTTTCAAGCATAATTCCAAACATGCACAAACCGACACATTGAGGAGAGTGTTCACCATGTCCGAGCAACAGGATACCTTTGGTTCCTTCCTGGTAAACCAGTTTGGCGAATCCTATCTACCCGCCATCAATGGAGAAGTCTTTTCCCAGATGGGTTCTGATAACCTCTTTCAAAGCCATTACAACGACCTGTTAGAAAAAAAGGATGCCCTCTATATCCTTGTCGGAACCGATTCCGGCCTCTTGCTCCATTATATTTTAAAACAAAAAAAACAAGAGGGAACCCGGTACCTCTTTATTGAAATTCCCCAGGTGATCCACAAAATTCGCCAGCCCCCTTACCCCACCACCTTACCGCCCCATGTGGCCGTCTGCACCTTGGAGAGTTGGCTAAAACAGGCCGAAGATTTTTCCATAAAAGATTATTTCTATCTAAATACCATCCAAATTATAAAATCCTTGGCTGTAATGGATGCCTTTCATCCAGAGTATGTACACCTTTGGAACCAATTCCAGGAACAATACGTTAAAATTATTTTTAACTTCAACATGGAAATCGGTTCGCAAACCTTCATGATCAAAGGCTTGGAAAATCTCGCAGAAAACCGTCACTCCTCCGCTTTGCTCAATGCCCTTTTCCAGGGACGCTCAGCGGTACTCCTAGCGGGTGGACCCTCCTTAGATGACTCTCTCCCTTGGGTGCGTGCCCATCGAGAAAAACTGGTGGTTTTGGCGGTATCACGCATTGCCCCACAATTAATTCAGCACAAAATCACCCCTGATTTCATCTTTACAATTGATCCCCACAGCATGATTTTTCATCAGAGCAAAGAGATGCTCCATTTTTGGCCTCACGCACTCTTGATAAACATGTATCATGCCAACCCACAATTGCTCAGCCAATGGCAAGGGCGCAGCCTGTTTATGGGAATTCTCTTTCCCTGGGACACCCCTCTCAACGAAGAAAACCATCTTTTTAACGGCATCACCGTCTCCCATCAAGCCTTGGGAATGGCCGTCGTTATGGGATTTAAACAGGTCATATTGGGAGGATTTGACCTCTGTTTTAGTCAGAGCGGCTTTACCCACAACAAAGGCAGCGTCGAAAGGGAGATTGGTCCTTTTGCCGAATCCACCGAAATCCGCGTCGAAACCAATGGCGGTTGGCTGGCCGAAACCCGTTTCGATTTTGCCAGTGCCATTCCCAGCATGGAGGCATTGGCAACATTTGCCCTCAAAAACAACTGCCAAGTTCTGAACCCAGCCCCAGGCGCGGCCAAAATAGCATCCATTAAACACATTCCATTCGAAGAGATTGATCTTGGACCCACCCCAGAAACCTCGGCCATGGACATCCTCAAAGAAAAACTCCCCATCGAAACCAGTCAAACCCGCTGTGACCATTATCAAAAAGTTTTAAAAGAGTTAGACCGCATGCGCAAAGAGTTTGTCCAGGTGAGAAATTTAACCATTGAAGCCATTAACTGCAATGCGGCTCTCTTTGGTCGCAAAGGTAAACTGCCAAATTTTAAATTTAAACACCGCATGGATGCCATTGAACAAGAACTCGATCAAGAATATATCGTCGCCAGTCGCCTTGTCAAAAAATGGGGAATTCGAGAATTATTAAGGCTCTCCCGCCCAGATAAAAATAGAGATCTTACCTTTGATGAAACTGAAGAAAACACGAATCGCTACTATGTCAATTATCGAAACAGTGCGACGGACTTAATCCATCTATTAGATGACATGAAAGAACGCATTCGCTGTCGTCTGGAAGAAGAAAAACCCAAAATAAATTTTCAAACCCTACTCGCCCAGTGGAAAAAAGATGACGTGCCAGGACGTTTAAAAGTTTGCCTCTACTACCGAGGCGAAACAATGGCCGATATCCCGCCCCCTTGGAAAGAACGCTGCCAAGAGTTGGAGCAGCTCTCCTTAGAAAAAATGAATGCCACAGAAAATACCTACACAGAATTTTGCATCCAGGATCAGGCCCAACCACAAATGATCCGTGTAAAAATCGTCACCCTGTTTCGCAACCGTGACGCCTCTAAACTGGAAACTTTTATGATTGGCCTTCAAGACAGCACCATCGCGGAAAAAACCAGTTTTATCCATCTGGCTGGTGGATATTTGGCCGAACTCAATGGAGATCTCGACACTGCCATCCGACATTATCGACAAATCACCTATGAATTTTTGCGTGCCGATGCCCTGCGCCATACCCTCTCTATTTTGTTACGTCAAAAGGATCTTCGCGCGGCTTTAGCCGTTTCCAAACGGTTATGTTCTTTATCGGCACTGCATATTCCCAATTATGCCGATCTGCTGCGCCTCACCGGGCAAAAAGAAGAGGCCATCGTTTTTTATGGCGATTATCTAAAAATTGTTCGAAAAGATTATATGACCCAATTTAAAATGGCTAAATTGTATGCCGAAATGGGCGAACAGGAGAAGGCTCTTCAAATTTTTCGGCAAATTTTAACCGAGGATCCCGACAACAAAGCCGCCCGTCTGTATATCGATCAACTGCAACCGACCACCTAAATGTATGACCATGAACCAACAACCCTTACTGACACGCATTCTTGGCCGCAACCACTCCCTCTTTGCCGAGGATTTCGCCGCCCATCACAAAGATCTCTCCCGAACCGTGCGCGGTTCCCACCTGCTGGTGATCGGAGCAGCGGGTTCCATTGGCCGGGCCTTTGTCCGCCAAGTTGTGGCCCTGCATCCGGCCCGCCTGCATCTGGTGGATCCCAGTGAAAATAATTTAGTGGAATTGGTGCGCGAACTGCGTTCGGCAGATCTCGATTTACCAGTTGATTTTAAAACCTTTGCGATTGCCATGGGGTCGCTACCCTTCGAACGTTTTTTGGCCGATCACCCCCCATACAGCCACACACTTAATTTTGCCGCCCTCAAACATGTCCGCTCCGAACGCGACCCCTACACCCTGATGCGTCTTTTGGAGACCAATGTTTTAGCGGTGGATGCGCTTTTGTCACACCCCTCTATGCGGCAAAAAAATTTTTTCTCGGTCTCTTCCGACAAAGCGGTCAATCCCCAAAACGCTATGGGGGCAAGCAAGGCCTTTATGGAACGGGTGATGTTGACCCATTCCGAACAGGTGCAGGTCACGAGTTCCCGCTTTGCCAATGTGGCCTTTTCCGATGGCAGCCTATTGGATGGTTTTCAATATCGACTGCAAAAGGGCCAACCACTCGCCGCCCCTTCCGACGTGCGCCGTTATTTTATCTCCCATGAAGAGGCGGGACAATTATGTTTACTTGCTTGTTTTCTTGGTGAAAATAAGGATATATTTTTTCCGAAACCTGGCGATCTTCCCGATCTGATCACCTTTTCTGAAATCGCAACCCTATTTCTACAGGAGAAGGGCTATCAAGCCAAAAACTTTTCCACCGCCGAAGCCGCCCGTGCCTTTGCCGCCCAACGCGACCCCAAAAGCCCGGAATGGCCCTGCCATTTCGCCCCCAGCGACACCACGGGTGAAAAACCATTCGAGGAGTTTTACACCCAACAGGAACGGGTTAATGAGAAGCGTTTTAAAAAAATCGGTCTCACCTCTCCCCCCCTGCCCGACCCCGACCAAGTGCGCCACGCCTTAAAACAACTCCACCACATCCAAACCTCTCCCCAATGGTCCCGGCAAGAGATGCTTTTCGTCTTACAATCGGTCGTGCCAGAACTTCTGCATGGGGAGAAAAACAGAGATTTAGATCAAAAAATGTAGTTTTAAAACATCATGCCCTGTGGGCAAAAAAATTAAAATCAAAGACAAAACCTTGGGGGATGAATCCCCCAAACCCCCTCTTTTTTTTTAAGACTTAAAAAAAAAGAGGGGGGGATTGGGGGGCGGTTCTCCGCCCCCCAAGGTCTTGATCGGCATTTTACGGTAACAAAACCACCCCAGCAAAGGTACTTGAGACCGTCTGAACCACCCCTTCGGATGATATAGATAAAATTTCGGCCATAGCACGACCTCTATACGCCATATTTTCCTCGACCATTCCCCGAACAATGGCTTCTATTTCCGCCCCACTCCCATAACCTGAATGTTCCATAATCAATCCTGGTAACTCTGGATCCACTGGCACGCCGACCGCAACCGCCGAGGCGATTTGTTGACCGATTTCAGTGGAGTTCATTGTGGCATAGGCGATGGGGACCAAACGGCCTGGCAAAAGCGGTACCGGGGCAATTTTCTGACATCCAGGCGGGAGAATACTGGATAAGCGCACCAGATTGACATCTCCCACACCCGCCGCCAGCAAGGCCCGATCAAAGGCTGTTATCGGGTAGGTCGCATCTCCAACACCCTTCACTAAAAAATAACGGGTAAGAAGCTCAAAACTCACTTTTGCTGCAATTGGCTCAACATTGCTCATCGTTTCAATTCCTAACAAGTACACACGACTTTTTATTTTCGTAATGGAACATAGTGCCCTGCGGGCAAAAAAAAATCAAAGGCCAAACCCTGGGGGATGAATCCCCCAGACCCCCTCTTTTTTTTAAGACTTAAAAAAAAGAGGGGGTCTGGGGGGCGGTTCTCCGCCCCCCAAGGTCTTGATTTTTATTTTTCCGATACATATACATGAAGCTTGATTCCTATACGACTCCTGATTTAATCTTAACATTATGTTAGATTTTACCAATTTTTAATTCATTTGCCAACGCATCCACGACAGGAGTATACAAAAAAAATCACTTTAAAAAAAATCCATCTCAAGTTCGATCTTTTTCTATTCTCGGCACGATTATCGCCTAATCAAAAAACCTTTACAAACCAATAATGAGCAACTCCATGCAAAAACGCACCGCCTTCCTGATTGATGACGATGAAGATAGCCTACATTTACTTAAAGCCATTCTCAGCAAAGAGGGATACCAAGTTACCACGGAGAATAACAGTGAATTAGCACTCGTCCGCATCGAAGAAGAGAAACCCGATTGCGTTTTGTTGGATATTATGATGCCAAAAATGGATGGCTTAATCATCTGCAAACTGTTGCGCGCCAACCCCGATCTTAAATACATTCGCATTATTGTCGTCTCTGCCAAACCCTACGAGTTCGACCGCAAGCGAGCCTTTGAGTTTGGAGCCGATGGCTACTTCACCAAACCCGTCCAACCGCAGCTATTACTGACAGGATTGGAGCGTATTTTTCGAGATGCCATTGATCTTACCTTTTGGGGCGTGCGCGGCACCCACCCTGTCCCAGGAGCAGACACCTTAAAATATGGCGGCAATACCAACTGCCTCTCCCTAGATTTTCCAAAAGGACCCAGTTTTATCTTTGATGCTGGAACCGGACTCAAAATCCTCTCCAACAAAATTATGGCCCAAAAACAGTTTCCCTACGAGGCCAAATTATTTATCTCCCATCCCCATTGGGACCACATCAACGGCCTGCCCTTTTTCGCTCCCCTCTATATTCAAGGCAACGAATTTGAAATCTGCGGGGCCTACCACAACGATGTCACCACCAGAGAACTCATCTCTGGACAGATGGACGGGGTCTATTTTCCAATTAAAATCAAAGAATTTAGTGCCAGAGTTTACTTTAAAGATTTAAAAGAAGAGACCTTACAATTTAACAATGGTATTGTCGTGCATACCATGTTGTTAAACCATCCAGGCCATTGTCTGGGCTACCGTGTCGAATACCATAACCGAACCATCTGCTACATCACCGACAACGAACTGTACCCTCCCCATAACCCCCACCATAACACAACATACTGGAATAAATTGACCCAATTTGTGGCCAACTGCGATGCCCTGATCATCGACAGCACCTACTTTGACCATGAATACGAACTCAAAAAAGATTGGGGACACTCCGCCATCAGTCAGGTGGCCGAATTGGCCCACAGATCTCTCACCAAAACACTGTTTCTCTATCACCACGACCCAGACCAAACCGATGCCGATATTGATCGTAAATTGGAAATAGTCAACAAAATTCTCCAAGATTACAATTCAAATACCAGATGCATCGCCCCTAAAGAACGGGAATTATACAGTTTTTAGGATGCCATCACGCTTTACCAAGAGACTTTTTAATCTGCTTGAGCACCACCGTTAAAATTTGATCAGCGGCAAATTTGGGAATAAAATCGTCGGCACCAACCAAAATCGCTTTATCCCGATTGGATTGATTGCTTAAAGAACTATGCAGCACCAAATGGACCTTGTTGAGTTGCGGATGAACTTTTACCTTGCGGGTAAAGGTAAAACCATCCATGCCCGGCATTTCAATGTCGGAAAGGATTAAAATATACCCACAATCCCCATTGCACCCTTTGGCCTCCTCTTCCAAATGGTCTAACGCACTTTGGGCATTATCAAACAATACATATTTTATCCCCGTGGTCTTCAGAGCCGATTCAATCAACATACGGGCCGCCTTAGAATCGTCTACGGCCAATACCCGATGCTCAGGCTTTACCAATTTTTTACACTGTTCAACCAAATCCTCGCTACCAACATCGTCCAGACCAATAATATCGCTCAAAATTTTTTCCACATCCAAAATCTGAATGGTCACCTCATTGTGATAGGTAATGGCGGTCAAATAGGTGGCATCGTAATAAGCCCCTTTGGGACTAAAAATATCTTTCCACCCCTTATTGATCAACATGTTGGGCTGAGTGATTAAAAAACCCTGGATAGAGGTACTGTACTCACACACCAAGACATAAGCCAACTCCTGCTTATAATTAATCGCTCCCAACCCCAACACATCAGACAGATCCAACAAAGGAATGGCCCGCCCACGAAAATCAATAGCTCCCTTAATACAGGGATGGGCCTGAGGTAGGGCTGTGATATTTTTTGGACATTCCAAAATTTCAATAATCTTAAATACATTTAATCCATAGAGTTGCCTATCCGACAAATAAAAAGTCAACATCTCCATTTCATTGCTAAAAGCCAAATTGGCTCTTTTATCGACTTCTGACATCATATCAGTGGCCATGATCACTTCTCCCATCCATTTTGGTTGAACGAATTGACAAATATTCCATTACATTAAAAACATCCAGAGAGATCCTGGCCATTATAAATCGCTTGAGGAACATCATACCCCAACAATTGAGCTTTTTCAAAACCCATTAATTTTTCTACCGCTAGCAAACCATCGACCAACACCGGTTGCCTATTGTAATAACCATGACCATCGCTGGCCAATAGATGACACCACCCTCGTTTTAACAAGGCATCAGCGGTCTGCCGAACCCCATTTCCAAACGCCCCACACAAAGAGCCCGCCGTTACCTGAGACAGACAGCCCATGGCCATAAAAGGTTCCAAAGCCTCAATATTTTTACGTACACAGCGAATACGTTCTGGATGGGCCAACACCGGCACCACCCCAAAACGCACTATCAACTCAACCATATATACCGCTCCAGGGGGAATGCCTCGGTGAGGCAACTCCAACAATAAATAGCGCCGCGCGCCCGATTGGTTTAAAAAAGGGGCTTGCTCGGAACGAATCAAACCCAACACCTTGGGGCTCAAACGCACCTCAGCGGCAGATTGAACTTGCAACCCGATCCCAGCCTCACGCAACTGCGCCCGAAATAGTTGGAGTGCCCGTGTGATGCCTGTAGGGGTATTGTTATACACCCCTGGATGAATATGCGGTGTGGCCAATAACAGGTGGGTTCCGCTTGCTTCGGCCATACGTGCCATCCCTAAGGCCTCCTGCATCTCTTTGGGACCATCGTCCAAACTAGGCAAAATATGGCAATGCAGGTCAATCAACCCCTTATATTGGGTCTTCACAATAATTTTTCATCCCTCTTCAAGATGACCGGCGAGCAAAAAATTAAAATCAAAACCCTGGGGGATGAATCCCCCAGACCCCCTCTTTTTTTTAAGACTTAAAAAAAAAGGGTGGGGGGAATTGGGGGGCGGTTCTGCGCCCCCAAGGTCCTGATTTTTATTTTGCCGATACATGAACAAAACGCCATTTTTAAACTTCCCACCCGACAGAGCATAGGATAGTATCTTCATAAAAAATAAATAAAACATACAAAAAAAGGAAGCATTATGTATCCCTTCAAACGCCCTCTCCTTTGGCTGGGTAGCGGCCTGATGTTTCTAAGCAGTTGTCTACCTGCGCCAAACTCGGCCAACCCTCTCCAAGAAAAAAAGACCTGGATGGCCCAAACAGCCGAATTAGAACCCATCGCTCGATTCGGAACCATTGATTTCTCAACCACCTGCCAACAGGCCATTCAAACCGCCCAAGCGCAATGTCAACATTCAAACATTGAATTTGAAATGGACAATAAAACCATCGCTTGCAACTGCAATGAAAAAGAGAATCGCACCGGGGCCTCACCCTGGCAAATCATCTATGCATGCACCATCTATTATCGCTGCTGAACATGATGCCCAGCGGGCAAAAAATCAAAGGCCCAACCCTGGGGGATGAATCCCCCAGACCCCCTCTTTTTTTTAAGTATTAAAAAAAAAGGATAGGGGGATTGGGGGGCGGTTCTCCGCCCCAAAGGTCTTGACTTTTATCATTAAATATACGTCCGTACCCAAGAGAGCAACATAGACAACGGCACAGCCCCCGCTTGTCGATCGATCTCTTGGCCGTGTTTAAATAAAATCATGCTAGGAATACTCTGAATGGCAAACCGTCTGGCCAGATCCTTTTCCGTTTCGGTGTTGATTTTAATCAAACGTACTTTAGGCTCCAACTCCTTGGCCGCCTGGGCAAATACCGGAGCCATCGTTCGGCAGGGACCACACCAATCGGCCCAAAAATCCACCAAAAGCGGCAGATGAGTTTTAGAAAGATGCAGATCAAACCCCTGGCTGTTTAACGTCGCGGGCTTGCCCTGAAATATTTTATGTTTACACTCTCCACACTTAGCTGCCAAAGGCGGTTTTTCCAAGCGCAAACGATTAACCGTACCACACTCAAAACAGACAACTTGTAGATAATCCAAAAGACAGCACTCCTATCGTTCCAGGGCCCCCCCTTTGCATTCCGCACCCACCATTAAAAGACATTTCCATAACCCTTACAAAATTGTAAACTTAATCTATCCTATTCTCTAGTTTTTTTTGTTTACATGTCCCTATGAAAGGTCTCTTCATGTCAGGCAAAGTCTCTCCAGAGGAATATTTACAGACCATTCAAACCCTGGCCAACAGCGGCAATGCCATGGCTCAACACAATTTAGGGGCCATGTATTTACATGGACAAGGCGTGAAAAACGATCCAGCCCAAGCGGTTAAATGGTTTTTACGCGCTGCTCAACAAGGTGTGCAACCTGCGCGCCATAATTTAGGGGTGCTTTATCTCCGAGGGATTGGCGTGCAAAAAAATCCAGAAGAGGCGGCTAAATGGTTCTTACTCGCCGCCCAACAAGGAGATCCCCGTTCCCAACACAGCCTTGGAGCCCTCTATTATGAAGGACTAGGCGTGGAAAAAAATTTGGTATTGAGTTATCGTTGGATTTCCCAAGCCTTACAGCACGCCCCCGCAGAGATGCAAGAGAGCATTCGCTCCACCCGGGATTATGTCGCCGAACAGCTCTCCCCCGAAGAGATGGCCCAGGCCCAGCATCTTCTTGCCCAGTTGGTTTTTTGATGTATCGGAAAAATAAAAATCAAGACCTTGGGGGGCGGAGAACCGCCCCCCAATCCCCCCCACCCTTCTTTTTTAATTCTTAAAAAAAAGAGGGGGTTTGGGGGATTCATCCCCCCAAGGTTTTGTCTTTGATTTTAATTTTTTGCCCGAAGGGCATCATGTTCACACTTAAATGTGGTGGTACCCAAAAAACACCCCCCTTTTTTTACTCCTTACCCCACCTATAACGA
>JAMOAW010000077.1:0-16547 GCA_039908535.1 Magnetococcus sp. DMHC-6
CTCCAAAAAGAAGGCAGGTCCACAACAACCGATTCCATCTTTGGCCCTTTTCACAAAATGACTCGGTCTCTCAGACAAAATAAGGCATAGCTTGTTCACAATAGCAATACAAAAAAAAAGGAAAAATGATGACAACTTTAAGCGATGACGAACTCATTTTAGAACTTAAAAAAAGATTTGATCATACAAAACAAGCTCTATATGATGTAAAAATGATGACAAAAACTCTTGAAGAAGTCAATAAAAAACTCAAGGCATCAGAAAAGGTCAAGAGTAATTTTGTTTCCCATATGAAAAATGAAATTAATAATCCCCTCTCCTCTATCCTCGGCCTCTCTGCCCAAATTATCAGCGGAATCGATAACCCAGAACTGGTGCAATCCGTGGCGGGAATGATCCACTCCGAAGCCTTCTCCCTGGACTTCCAATTACGCAATATCTTCGCCGCCGCTGAATTCGAATCCGGCGATACCGATCTGCATGTGGCCATGGTCGAACTCCCCCCCCTCTTCAAAGACTCTTTAGACTCTTTTGGCCATCTCATCCAAGATAAAAATATTCATTTAAACATAACCTCCTCCAGCGAAGACCCCTTGATCTTTAAAACCGATGCCGAAAAATTGGAGCTCATCTTCGATAATCTCCTCTCCAATGCCATTGAATTTAATCAAACAGGAGGAACCATTGACATCCACTATGAAATCGTTGAAAACCAGTTAAATTTACAGGTAAAAGATTCTGGAATCGGCTTAGAAATGAGCAATGTCCACAAAATTTTCGATCGCTTTCAACAAGTGGAAACCGGAATCACCAAAAGCCATAAAGGCCATGGCCTCGGCTTAAGCATCGTCAAGGCCATTGTCGATATGTTAGAAGGTTCAATCTCTGTGGATTGTAACAATGGCCAAGGATGCACCTTCTCGGTAACCATTCCCCCCATCGAAATGGACATCGAAGCCGATGCCTTTTCTGTGGATGGCAACGAATTTTTCTTTGACGATGACCAAGTTGAGGCCTTCTAAATATGGCTCTGGATGATCCTTCTAAACCCTTCTTACTGCCAGGTGCCATCTTTGCCAAAAATGGGGCCTATGTGATTACAACGGTGCTGGGATCCTGCATTGCAGTCTGTATGTGGGATACCTCCCGCAAAGTGGGAGGCATGAACCATTATAAATTGCCTCTTTGGAACGGCGATGGTCTGCCAAGCCCAAAATTTGGCAACATCGCCATCGAAAAATTATTGGAAGCCCTTTTGGATATGGGCTGTCAAAAAAGAAATATCATAGCCAAAGTATTCGGAGGTGGGGCGGTGATTCAAAGCTCCAGCGGTCTGCTCAATGTGGGTGAACGCAACATCGATGCCGCTAGAGACATTTTAAACCAGTTGGGAATTCCAATCGTCGCTTCCGATGTCGGCGGTGAGTTAAGCCGCAAAATTATCTTTAATACCGAAGACGGATCTATTCTTATGAAAAAAGCCAATCCAAAATAACAACAACGCCAATCAAAATTACATCCGTGCTTTTTGAATCCGCGTCGCCATATCGCTTACACGGCGTATAATGCGACGGCGTGCAAAAAAATCACGCCTTTCTTTCTCTTCCAATCGAAAGACCATCCCTTGACGCCGATCCCCTCCAAGACGTCGATCTTTCTTCTTGCGTCGCTCCATCATCGGTACGATGCGATGCGGTATTTGGTTATTCACAAATTTTTCCATAGGGTGCATTTATCTCCATTAAATGTAACAAATTCCAACAAATTGGAACGCCGCTTCCTTGTGGGGTGTGTTAAATAGACCCATTGCACTTTATTGTCAAGAGATGTTATATTATTTATTTTGTAAATATTATATATTTTTCTTAAATCGAATCCAAAGCAAAGAGTCGCAAAAGCGGGCAGAATGCCCGCGCTCCCAGGAACACCGCCACGGGGTATTTAATGTATGTATCGGAAAAATAAAAATCAAAACCTTGGGGGGCGGAGAACCGCCCCCCAATCCCCCCACCCTTTTCTTTTAATATTTAAAAAAAAGAGGGGGGCTAGGGGATTCATCCCCCAGGGTTTTGTCTTTGACTTTTTTGCCCGCAGGACATCATGTTCCTTATACGTCTGTCGGCGTGGCCCGCCAATGATATAAAAATGATTTAAACTCCTCGAATCCCATCGGTCTACCATAAAAATATCCCTGCACCATATCACACCCTCTCTGACGCAAAAAATCAACTTGCGACTGACTCTCCACCCCTTCGCCAATGACCATTCGCTCTAGGCTTTTGGCCAAAGACATAATAGCCTCCACCAAAACTTCGGTCTCCCGATCATGATTTACGTCAGGAATAAAGGTGCGGTCAATCTTGATACCACTCACCGGAAGACGCTTGAGTATACTCAACGAAGAGTATCCCGTGCCAAAATCATCCAGCCAAAGATTAACACCGAGTTTCCGTAAATGATGTAACATGGCCATAGCCCGATGTTCATCTTCCATAAGAATGTTCTCGGTAATCTCCAAAACCAAAGCCGTCGGTGGCAGACCCGTCTGGCGCAATATATCGGGTATTTTATCATCCGTAGAAAGTTCACGACAGCGGGTACACGAAAGATTGACCGAGATAAAAAAATCTGCAAATCCATCCAACTCGCGCCACCCTTGAGCCTGCTCACAGGCCAAACGAATCGCCCATTCGGTAATTTGACCGATCAAACCCGTCTCTTCAGCCACCGGTATGAATAGATCAGGTGCCACCCAACCCCGCGTGGCATGATGCCAACGTAAAAAACTCTCGGCACCAACAATCCGGTTACTAGACAAATTGACAATCGGCTGAAAATGGATGATCAATTCGTTGCGACTCATGGCACAATGCAAATCCTTTTCCAATTGCATCCGTTCCAAGGCTTCGGTCTGCATGTTTGGCGTAAAAAATCGATAGCCATTGCGCCCCTCTTTTTTGGCATGATACATGGCACTATCGGCATTTTTCATTAAATCATCCACCGTGTTCGCATCATCAGGAAAAAGGGTGATACCAATGGAACCAGAGATAAATGCCTCCTGCCCTTCTAACATAAAAACCATTGATAATTGATCTAATATTTGACTGGCCACTCTTTCGGCATGCGGTCCACGGGTCATATCGGGTAATATGGCCGTAAATTCATCCCCTCCCATGCGAGCAATGGTATCGGATTGACGCAGACACCCCTTTAAACGAACGGCAACTTGACGCAAAAGTTCATCACCAGCCGGATGACCCATGGTATCGTTAACCCATTTAAACCGATCTAAATCAATAAACATCAAGGCAATATGCGAATGTTGCCGACTGGCGCGCACAATTTCGTGTTTCAAACGTTCATAAAATAACGAACGATTGGGCAGCGTGGTCAATTGATCATAATTGGCTTGATAATGAATCCGCTTCTCTTGAATCTTACGCCGAGAAATATCCCTCATAAGCAGATAGATAGACGATTTATGGTCAAAAGAAGTGGTCCCACACGTGGCCTCTACAAAAACCATCTCGGTATCCAAACGCAAAAAACGCAGCTCTAACCGAACATACTCTTTCTCTCCGGCGTTTAAATCTTGGCACATCTGGGCAAAAGCGTCTTGACTCTCTGGGTGCAGAAGGGTACTTAAATTTAAACCGATCACTGCCTCAGTCGAGTTATCCGCCACCAAACGAGCTCCAGCAGAGTTGGCAAAAAAAATACAATTCTCCACCAAAACCAATAAACCATCGTGTAGAGCCTCTACCAAGGTTAAACACGCCCTGGGATGCAGGTTTTTCTTGTGTGTTTCTGGATCTTTTTCTATCATGTTTTTAACTTTTGCCATCCTGGAAAAGGTTTCTTGTATCGAAAAAATAAAAATCAAGACCTTAGGGGGGCCAGAACCACCCCCCTAAGTCTTACAAAAAAAAGAGGGGGCTGGGGGATCCATCCCCCAGGGTTTTGCTTTTAACTTTTTTCCCAAAGGGCATTGCCCTTGAACTTCCAAACTATTTCTGAAACTTTACAAAAAAAAATGGATAAATGACTCATTTAAACCCATTTTGATTTTAAAAAAAATGGTAAGATACATCTGGAATATTTTTCTAACAGAAAAATAACGTATAGTAAATTCAAAATGAATCGCTTTTTTAACACATCCGCATGGCAAAAAGCCAAGGAGAGATAGATGAGTAAAACCTTGGGCATGGGAGCGATGATTCTTTCTATCCTGTTGATTTTTATACCGGTACTCGGAGGATATTTAATCATTGTACCCGCTTTGTTGGCCGCTTTTGCCAGAGGAAATGGTTTTGCCTTTGGAATGGTGTCCATATTTCTCAATCTGGTAAATCTGTTTTTTTTATCTCCCCTCCTGCTTTGGAATGCCAAAGGTGGCATGGGAATGGGAGATCCATGGCCATTACTGGCTGTGATTACCTTAGCAACCGCACAAATCGTCTCTGGTGGGACTTTATTCCTCATGCAAAAAAAATTAAAATCCCAATAAACGAATAAATCTTAAAAAATTCGATTGATAAAAAGGATGAAGATTTATGTCTACAAATACACGTTTCCAACTGATTAAAACCCCCGCACCTCGCAAAGCAGAACTCTTGGATGAAACTCGCTGGGCGCAAGGCATCGAATGGAACGATATTCAGGTCTTTGCAAAATATATGGTCCTCTATTCCGTCTTGAAAGGCACCAATATTTTTACCCAAGGGGATCTCAATCCCTTTATGGCCCTGATTAAATCTGGGGAAGTGGCCATCCTGAAAGAGGATTCCGGGCGAGAAAATCGGGTATTGGCCACCATTGGCAAAGATCGAACCCTCGGTGAAATGGCCTTGATCGATGGCGAACCCCGCTCCGCTACCGCCATTACAACCGTAGATACCACCCTGTTCATCCTCTCTAAAGAAAAATTCGATGCCATGGCCATCGAACATCCCACCAGTTGGGGACGTCTACTTCTAAAACTCAGTAAACAAATGAGTCAACGCCTGCGTAAAGCCAGTGGGGAATTGGTGGATACTTTACCGCATTGATAAACAGGAGGAAAAACTGTGCTGCTTAACTCCCCCGGCAAGACCGGGGGAAGAGGCACTGCTAACGATGGTCACCTACAACTCTAGGCGGCATCACTCTCTAACACACCCGACTCTACCCTGGCATCACCAATCATTAATGTCGGTGTCCCCGTAGAATTCGGCATATGCCGGAATTGAACCATCGTAATGCGGTGATTGTCCATAACCGTTACTTCCAACTCCGCCAATGGCAAGGATATAATCTCACCCACTGTGGGAATCCGCCCTAAGGTATGGTAGATCAAACCACCAATGGTAACAAAATCCATATTGGTGGGAAAAGAGTACTGCAAAATAGATTCCAGTTCCGTCATACGCATAGAGGCATCCACAACAAATTGACCATCTCCTATCTTTTTGACGCGACGGGTATTTGTCGTAAATTCATCCTCATAATCTCCAACAATCTCTTCCAAAATATCCTCTAGGGTAATAATCCCTTCGGTTCCCCCATACTCATCCACCACCACGGCCATCTGCTGACGGGTGGTTTTAAACTCTTTGAGAAGATCACTCATCATCTTGCCATTGGGGACAATATAAATCGGATGCACATATTCACTCATCGGTCGTTCCATCTCATTGGCATCCTTAGAACGAGCCAAAACACTCAGCAGCTCTTTCATGGCCACATAGCCGATAATATTGTCTAAATTATTTTCGTAGACGGGATAACGGGCATGAGGATACTCCTGAAATTTTTCTAACGCTTCTGCCAGAGTCGTATCTTTGGTGAAGGCCAAAATACCGGTTCGCGGTACCATCCCAGTTTGCACCGACCGACCACCAAAATCCATGACACTATGAATCATTTTGGTATCTTCGGGATTAAAAATACCCGCATCTTCGCTGGCCGTGATAATTGTACGAATCTCTTCATGGGTCATGTTAAAATGCTCCCCATGAGAACCAACCAACCCCCCTTGCCCCACACACCACAAAAGAAAATTAGAGGCATGTTTCATGGCCCAAATGACCGGTGTCCAGAAGATATATTGCATATCCACAGACCAAGCGACAGCCATCGACACCGCTTCCGCTTTATGAAAAGCCAAAATTTTTGGCGCAAGCTCACCACCCACCACATGCAAAAAAGAGATAATGATAAAGGCAATGATATAAGCCGTAAAATGGGCCGCCTTCATAATCTCTGCACTATCCCCTATCATCAAAAACAAACTTGCAAACCAAGGATCCATAATCTGGGCCAAGGTATCCATTCCAATGGCACCCAAGGCCAAAGAGACCAACGTAATCCCAATTTGCGTCACCGAATAAAAACGTTCGGGTTCCTGATGTAATTTTTGCACACGAGCGGCCGATTTACTGCCCTGATCGGCCAATTGCCGAATTTTACTCCGACGCGCACCTGTGATCGCAACTTCTGCTCCTACAAAATAAGCATTGCCTAAAATAAGAAGCAAAATTAAAAACAGCTTCAGCCATAAAATCGTTTCCATCGTCCTGTCAAACTCCTTAGTTGATGATTGTTCTGAATCCCAGCCAATCTTGCAGCTATTTTTACCAAGAAAAAAAGCCAATATAACAAACAGTCCCAACAAAAGATCGCCTTGGAATTGGAACCATCTTGATCAATATCTCTATCCCATCAGTCCCGCATGGCCTTACCCAAACGTTTTCTGGCATCGTTAAAATCTTCAGTGGCATTGCGTAAAATTTTTGTGGCATGCAATAAATCATGCATCGCTCGTCCAACGTCCGTGCCTGAGATCCAGGAGGTCACTTTTTTTACATCATCTTTATTATTACTCAAGATATCCACTGTAGAGCCAGATAAAATATTAATCCGATGCTGACAAATTTCATCTACCCCACTCATGCAAGGACAAATCGCTGACATATTTTTCCCGTCCTTACGAAAAATGACATCAATAGGTTTTTTGTTGGGACCTAGAACTTTAAAAATAATTTCAGTCATTCATATTCTCCGAACCAATTATTGAAACAAAAAAAGTCGATTGGATTTCCCCTCTAAATTTTACCGTTACTTTTATTCAAACTCTATCTTAGAAAGTATCATAAACATTTTGATAAGGGTGAACAAATAAAATTGTTCCAATTCCTCCGATTCACCTCCTCCATCAATCTTGACCCACACACTCTATACAAGAATTTTACCAATAAAATCATAACAATCAACTCAACAAAAAAAATCTTAAATATTTTTTTATAAACGTTGATAGGCCACCACTCCCTCAGGTAAAACCTTTTGGGCCAAGAGCAGCAAATGTTCATGGTGGGTAAAAAAAAGCACCTGCGTTCCCCGGCTCACCTGGGCAAGAACCCTCAAAGCCGCTGCTGCCCGCTGGTCATCAAAATGAATCAAAATGTCATCTAAAATAAACGGCAACGGCTCCTGCTGCTGCTCACGAATCCCCACCAAAGCCAAACGAAAAGCCAAATACAATTGATCTAATGTCCCATCGCTCATTTGGCTTACCGTAATGCGCCCCCCACCAACCCGCTTGGCCATCAAAAGCGGCCGCCCCTCTTCATCCAACTCCGATTCTAACCCAACAAAAGCCCCACACGTCAACGCCTCAAACAACCCGCTGGCCCGCAACAACACAGGATTTTGATACCGCTGCTGATAACGAAACACCGCCGCCCGAATCAATCCCGCCGCCAAACGCAAACGGATATAATGCCGCGCTCCCTCCTCCATACGCACCAAGTTTTCCGCCATCTCCTGAGCCGCGTCCGCCGCACTCCCCCCGGTTTCCGTCAACCCGACAAGCTCACGACTCACCTCCCCTAACTGGCGCGTTAAAGACAAACAGCGTGCTGTTGACTCCTGATTTTGACTTTGTAATCTCTCCAAACGAGCAGGTAAAAGATCCCGATCCATCCCCTCGGCCTCTTCGGCCAACTTGTTCAACGTCAAACCATCCCCCTCCCGCAATAACTCCTTTTCCAATGTCAATAACTCCCCCTGACACTGGCGCTTACGCTCGGCCTTTTGCTCCAACGCCACCATCTGCAACTCCTCTACACACCCATAGACCACACCCAACCGCTGCAAACCCAATTCCGCCTGCCGAAAGGCCTCTTGGGCTTTTTCCTGCTCTTTTTTTCTGCGCAGCAACTCTTTTTCTAAATTTAAACGTTTTTCTTGTACCATTTTGGCCATTTGCAACCGTTTGCGCCACCAAGCCACCCTCTCTTCGGCACGCCATTCCGGCGCAAAATCCTCCAACTCTCCCAAACCCGCCACCCAAACATCAAAAGTGGACAGATCACGACGCATCCCCTGAATCCGGCCCAACAACTCCTCCTTTTTGACCAAGAGTCCATTCAATTGGACAAAAAGCTCCAATAACCCCTTCACCTCCACCGGTTGCAACATCTCCGGTTGGCCCAATGCCCGCATGGCTACCGACCACGCCTGCCGCCACTCGGTCAACTCCCCTTGCAACCCCTCCACCCTTTGCTGAGCCATGGCCCGTTTTTCCCGAACTTGATAATGATTTTCCCGCCATAAACGACTCTGGGTAGAACGCTCCTCTAACTCCTCCAGCAATCCTTGCGCTAATCCAGCCAACCTAACAAGCCCGCCTGCCTGCCAAACAGCCAAATCCACCCCATACCGTCCATCAAAAACAGACACCACGCCAAGCAAATTATTTCTAAGCATGGCCAACCGTTGCTCTTGTTCCAACAACCGTTTGGAAGCCTCCTCCCACTCCTGCCAAAGGCGCACGATCTCCCCTCTGGTGCGCAACCAAGCCCGCATCGATTCGACACTCCCAGCCACCCCCACCGCCTGCCACTCCCGTCGCCACTCCTGCTGCAATGTGGCGTGCTGCTCCAAAAGGCCATTCCACGCCCTCTCCAAAGAGTCCAAACGGGCTTGCCCCTTCCCCACCCCCAGATCCAAAGCATGAAAACGGGCCACCCGATCCGCCTCTGACAGCCGCTGATCGGCCACCCCATCGGCCCGATTTAACAACAGATGAAAGGCCTCTGGTAAAGGATGCTCAGGATACAACGCCACCGCCTCTGCACGGACATCCTCCTCTCCATCCAAAAAACCACGCCGAATCAAGCGCCACAACCGATCCCGCAGGCCACGTACCTCCTGCAATTTGGCCTCGGTGGGCACCTCCCCACGCGACTGCAGAGCCGCAAGCTCCAATTGCCCCTGGCCAATCTCCTCTCGAACCTGCTCCAACTCCCGTCCCAAGGCCAACTGCATCTGTTCCAACTGCACAAATCGCTGTTCATATCGATCCACCACCCGCTCCCCTGGCACAACGACCGCCAACAAAACCTCCACGGTGTGCGGCCAATCAGGCAGAGCGTACAACTGGCGGGTCCAAAGTTCCTGTAACCGATGGGCCTTCTCCCGACTATGCAGCACCTCTTTCTCTAAAGCCCCCTGGGCATGAACCTCCTGCAAGGCCACCCGCAACCCCCGCAAATCGGGAACCTCTCCCAACTCCTGCAACCGTTGTTGTAAAAATTGCTCCGCCACCTCCAATTGCTTTAAACCCTCTTGAGACTCCTCTAAACGAGTGACCAAACGATCATACGTTTCCATCAACTGCCGCAGGCGGTCTACCAAACGTTTCTCTGGAAGGCGGGGATGCTCCCCCAAATGGTCCATCTGGGCCTGACTCAAAAGCTCACGGATCCCCCCCTGAACCACCAACAACTCCGCCTCCCGTTTCGGTAGATCCACCCAAGTTTTAAGAATCATCCCCCGCTCGGTGCTAAGCCGTTCAATCTCCTCCTCCCGCTCCAACACCCCTTCTGGCACGATCAACTCGGCCAGGGCCTGATTCAAACGGGCCATCTCTTCTGTGGCCCGTTTTTCCTCCTCCTGAGCCTGAGCCAAGGCCTGACGAATTTTTTTATGCTCAACCCCCTTATCTGGCTGAAGATCCCGAATCTCAGCCAACGCAGACAACTCATCCCGCACCTGAGCCAAACGGGCCAGGGTCGGCAGATTGCGCCGAATGCGATTAAGTTGATTTAAGTGCCGTTGGTTCTCCTCCAAGGTAGCGGTCTCTTGGGCCAACATACTCTCCCACTCGCGCCGCTTGCGGTCCAATTCCTGCCATTTGCGGGTTGGCAAGGTGGCGACACGTTTTTTTTGTTTGGCCTCTTCATAGGCATGTTTGGCCATAACAATCATCTGTTTGCGGCCATTCGGCACAAAAATCTCTTTAGCCTCCTCTTCCAATTGGTTTAATTGCCGTTTTAACACGCCAACCCCCGCCCCCGCCTCAAATAGGCTCAAACCAACATCTCCATCAGACTGCAAAATGGCCTGCCCCCCCTCCCGCAACCGCTTGGGATCCAACCCCAACAACCGTTCAAATCTCTCCCGATCCAGCCCTCCCAAAAAAGGCAAGAGAGCCTCATCGGCAATGGGTTGACCTTCAGCATTGCGCAGGGTACGCACCCGACCTTTACGACGTTGAAAGGCCAATCTCTCCCCTTGGCGATTTTGAATCTCTGCCCCCAAACACAACGCTGGCCCTTCATGTAAAAATTGATATGGCGTCCGTTCCCGAACGCCAAACAATAAATCAGAGATCCCCTGCAAAGCCGTACTCTTGCCCGCTTCGTTGCGACCAAATAGAATCACCAAACCCGACTCCCCAGAAAAAGAGAGGGTTCGATTGGTAAAGGCCCCATATGCCGTTAGATCCAACCTTAAAAAACGCATGTTTCCCCTATGATCCCAGCCCAGACCACAACAATTGTAAATCTCTCGGTCCCCCCCACCCTTTTCTTTTAATACTTAAAAAAAAGAGGGGGTTTGGGGGATTCATCCCCCAAGGTTTGGCCTTTGATTTTTTCTTTCGCCTTTTAGCAAACGGCCCTATTACAAAAAAAAGGGGGAGTCTCCTCCCCCTTTTCCAAACCCATTCTCAAGCAACCGAAATTCCAAAACCTTCGGCCATGGCTTTTAGCCCACCAGAATATCCTTGCCCAATAGCCTTAAATTTCCACTCGGCATTGTGACGATACACCTCCCCAAAAATCATCGCCGTTTCGGTGGAAGCATCTTCGCTCAGGTCATAACGGGCGATCTCTTTGCCATCAACGGCATTGATAATACGTATAAAGGCGTTACTCACCATCCCAAAATTTTGGCGACGTTCTCCCGCTTCGTGGATGGTCACTCCAAAGACGATTTTCTGAACATCAGCGACCATGCCAGACAAATTAATCCGCACCTGCTCATCGTCCCCCTCCCCTTCGCCGGTCCGATTGTCGCCCAGATGCTCCACACTGCCATCGGATAACTTTTTCTGGTTGTAAAAGATAAAATCCGTATCCCCACGAACTTTGCCATCCGCCTTTAAAACAAAAGCTGACGCATCCAGATCAAAGGCCGCACCATCTGTGCTACGCGCATTCCAACCCAAACCAACCAAAATCATGCTCAACCCGGGAACCTCTTTGCTCAAAGAAACATTGCCACCTTTACTCAAAGAAATAGCCATATAACCCTCCAATTTTAACAGTTAACCTACACCAAACTTAACAAAAAAACGATTCTCACGGAATTTTAACAACCCCACTAAAATGAGAAGCGTTGATCAAAAAATGGACCCAAATACTGCCCACATATCCCAAAGCCACCGCCCAACTCCATTTTAAATGGCTTAAAAAGGTATACATACCCCGCGCCTGCCCCATCAGAGCCACCCCCGCCGCCGAACCAATCGAAAGCAAACTCCCCCCCACCCCAGCGGTCAAAGTCACCAAAAGCCACTGACCAACCGACATCTCCGGTGCCATGCTCAACACAGCAAACATCACCGGAATGTTATCCACAATGGCCGAAAGTACCCCCACCATGATATTGGCATTGGTAGCTCCCCAACCACTATACATCACATGCGAGACGAGACTCAAATAACCAATAAATCCCAAACCTCCCACAGCTATAATCACCCCGTAAAAGAAAAACAGCGTGTCCCACTCGGCCCGACTGACCTTTCTAAAAACGTCAAATCCCTCAGCATGACCATCCCCACCCACCCCACTGTTCGCCTGGGCCTGCCTGTGGCTCTTTTTGAGAAAAAACCCAAAAAATCCTAAATAAGAAAGCCCCAACATCATCCCCAACACCGGCGGCATGTTGAAAAAATTATGAAAACTAACAGCAGTCACAATGGTCAATAAAAACAGACCAATAATCCGCTTGCCACCCTGTTTGATGGCGACGACTTCATTGCTAGGGGTTGGTTTACCCTTGGAGACGGCAAAATGCATAATGCCGGCCGGAATCAACCAATTCACAACAGAGGGAATAAACAGCAGAAAAAAATCCCAAAAAGGCAAAACACCCTTTTGCCAAACCATCAAAGTGGTAATATCACCAAAGGGACTAAACGCCCCACCCGCATTGGCTCCAACCACAATGTTGATACATGAAATTGCAACAAAAGATGGATTGCTCCGCCCAACCGCCAAAACCACCGCACACATCAATAAAGCTGTGGTCAGGTTGTCGGCAACAGGGGAGATAAAAAAGGCCAATAATCCCGTCAACCAAAAAAGCTGCCGATAGCTAAAACCAGAACGAACCAACCAAGCCCGCAACGACTCAAATACATGCCGCTCGTCCATGGCGTTAATATAAGTCATAGCAACTAAAAGAAATAACATCAACTCGGCATATTCCAATAAATTATGCCGTACAGCCTCCTCAGCAGCGTGCGGCATCCCATGGCTGCCATAATAAGCAGCTATCATGGCCCATATGATTCCAGCGGCCAACATCACAGGTTTGGATTTACGTAAATGAGTGACTTCCTCCGCCATAACCAAGGCGTAAGAGAGGACAAAAAGTCCTAAGGAGATAAAACCAACATAATGATTGGTCAAATCCAAAAATTCTCCCGCACTGCCAGAGGCAAAAGCGGAATGGGGAAAAAACAGGGTCAGGATAAAAAAACTTTTTAAATGTTTCAATGTCGTTCTCCAATCTCATGAATGATGATTTGCGCTGCTTAGCACATGCCTCTACCTCGTTTCTGCATGAAAAAATATCAACTAAAAAAACCTGGAAAAAAACCAAGCCCCTTTTAAACACGATGCCCTGCGGACAAAAAATTAAAATCAAAACCCTGAGGGATGAATCCCCCAGACCCCCTCTTTTTTAAAAATTAAAAGAAAAGAGTGGGGGGGATTGGAGGGCGGTTCTCCGCCCCCCAAGGTCTTACATTAAAGAACACCCGACAAACGAGCGGTTACCAATGTCTCGGCCTGAACCAACCACTCTTTAAAACGATCGGCATCCTGCAAAGAGAATGCCCGCGTCACCTCATCAGGCAAAATTTTTAACAATGGTTCCATTTCAACACAAAAACGAGCCAATGTCTCTGAATCCTGACCCATCCATCAATCGACCGCCCAACCACCCCAGGCATTGCGGTGGCTCTCTCCAACTTTTCCAACCATATCGTCCCAACATCCAATGCCAACGCACGAAAATGGGCCACCAAACCCCTCTCTTCACCCCAAAGAAGGGCATGGGCCTGACAACGACCCAACAACCGCAATCGCACCACCAACAACCGATCCCCAACTTGATCCACCTCCCGAATCAAAGCCTCCCGAACCAAGCGCCCCACCTCCTCCAAAGTAGCCACCCCGGTCAGATCCACCTCTAACAAAACCCAACGCACCACATCCACACTCTGATGCCCCATCTCGGTCACCCGTCCATCCATGACCGTCACCAACGTACACCCCTTGGCTCCCGTCTCCCGAATATGCCGCCCTTGAATATTGCCAGGAAACAATACCACGGGATCCGAAGAGATCAAAGCACGCTGATGAATATGACCCAAGGCCCAATAATCATATTCCCGCGCCGTCAAATCGGCCAACGTACAAGGTGCGTAAGGAGCATGACCAGAACGACCATCCAAACCAGTATGCAAAAGACCAATATTAAAATAACCCTGCACGGGAGCCGGATAACCCGCCGCCAAATTATCCCGCACCGCCTCACTCCGATAAGAGTGGCCATGAATCGCCACCCGACACGACTCCAAACGAATGGTTTTCGGTTTATCCACCGGAAAAATAAAAACATTACTCGGAAATGGCAAAGATTTGGTCATTTGGCTGGCCGCATCGTGGTTGCCACGCACCACATAAACCGGAATAGACACCCGATCCAACCGTTTCATTTGCTGCACAAAAAACAACCCAGTGCTAAAATCCAACCAATCCCCATCATATAAATCGCCAGCAATCAACAAAAAAGCCACCTCCTCTTGCAGACAAAGATCAATCATCTGGATAAATGCCTGCCGCACGGCACCACGAATTTGGGCAACAGGAGCCCCCTCGTACCGCTCCAACCCCCGAAGCGGACTGTCCAAATGGATATCAGCGCAATGGATAAATTTCATAAAAAAGAAATGCTTCCAAAAAATGAAACATAATCAAAGATGGTGGGAAAAACAAAAAATCAAACCGACAAAGAGGCGTGCGCAAAACCATACAACATACGTATCTCCTCAGCCCAAAGATCGGTATTGGGTGTTTCCAAAATCAAGGGGATCCCCTCAAAACGGGGATCCTGCATAATACGGCGAAATGGTTCCACCCCTAAATGGCCTTGACCTATGGATTCATGCCGATCCACCCGCCGACCAAGCTCTGGTTTGGAATCGTTTAAATGCATCCCTTTCAGATAGTTAAACCCCACAATCTGATCAAACCGAGTCATCACTTGGTTAAACCCTTCGGGTTGACGCAGATCATACCCAGCGGTAAAGGCATGACAGGTATCTAAACAGACCCCAATCCGCGATTTATCCTCGACCAAATCGATTATACGAGCCAAATGTTCAAAAGAATAACCCAGATTGGACCCTTGACCAGCAGTATTCTCAAGAACCGCCACCACTCCAGAACTCTCCGCAAGAGAGCGATTGATAGAATCCGCAATCAGTGTCAAACATGCCTCTTCTGTGATCATACGTAAATGGCTGCCAGGATGAAAATTTAAACGATCTAATCCCAACTCCCGGCACCGATTTAACTCATCAATAAAAGCATGTCGCGATTTTTCTCTGAGTTCGGATTCTGGATGACCTAAATTGATTAAATATCCGTCATGGGGCAAAACATCCGCAGCCGTAAAACCAGCTGCCGCCATATGCAGACGAAAGGCCTCTACCTGTACGGATGTGATGGGTTTGGCAAGCCATTGCCGCTGATTTTTGGTAAACATCGCAAAAGCCTTGGCACCAATGGCTTGCGCATTCAAAGGTGCAACCTCTACCCCACCCGCAATGCTCACATGGGCTCCAACTTTTTTCATCCAACCATTCCTTACAAAAAAATCAAGATATCCAGCAAAGAGATTCGAGACAATCCATTCAATCTCTATTTTTTCTTCTTTTTCTTATCGCTTTTTTTGTCATCTTTCTTATCTTTATTCTCTTTGCTTTTCTCTTTTACCTTCTTTCCTTTACTCACACTCTTTTTATCTTTACTCTTTTTCACATGCTCTACACTCTCCATTACGGCGAGTCGTTCCAAAGCACGTTCGGTTTTTCGATCTAAAGAGAGATCCGCCACAGCAGCCGTCAAAATATCCTCACGTAAAATAAGATTTTTCTCCAATTCTGCTTCCTCCTCATCCAAAAGTATCGCTGGAGAGGAACGGCTTATCTCTGCCAAAGCAATAGGTTCAATCTCAATAGAGTCATCCTCAAGATGCGGGGCAGTCACCCCAGATAAATCTGTCAAATCAGAGTGTTCTTTCATTTTGCCCTCAGGGGAAACCTCAAGATTCAAACTCTTTTTTTTGACTTTTTTTGACTTTTTCACTTCAGCCATAATGCCTAATTCTGACATCGCATCGGTGGACGGTATAGTCAACTCGGCTTGCAATGTTTCCACAACCGCATCTGAATCAACCTCCCCCTGCTTAAAATCAGATACGGATTGTTCATCCTCAAGTTCCACCAATATCGCCTGATAAATCTCTCCAATGGCCACATCATTGGCTTTTTTCTTGCTATTTTTTTGTGCTAAAACGCCCAAACCTTGCCCCTCTAACACCGTTGCCACGCTATTTTCCCTCTCCTGACTCTCTATGTTAGAAAAATCTGCCACCAATGCCATCTTAATCTCTGGTTCTAACGACGCCTCTGCAGAAATCTCAACCTCCGGTTCTAACGACGCCTCTGCAGAAATCTCAACCTCCGGTTCTAACGACGCCTCTGCAGAAATCTCAACCTCCGGTTCTAACGAAACCTCCGGTTCTAACGACGCCTCTGCAGAAATCTCAACCTCCGGTTCTAACGACGCCTCTGCAGAAATCTCGACCTCCGGTTCTAACGACGCCTCTGCCGACTTCTCAACCTCCGGTTCTAACGACGCCTCTGCCGACTTCTCAACCTCCGGTTCTAACGACGCCTCTGCCGACTTCTCAACCTCCGGTTC
>JAMOAW010000078.1:0-13799 GCA_039908535.1 Magnetococcus sp. DMHC-6
GGGGGATGAATCCCCCAGACCCCCTCTTTTTTTTAAGAATTAAAAAAAAAGGGTGGGGGGAATTGGGGGGCGGTTCTCCGCCCCCCAAGGTCTTGATTTTTATTTTTCCGATACATAAATAATAAAACCAAAAAACAGACGACCACGGTTAAGTGTGGTGGTACCAAACACTCATGCCCCATGCCCGGGTGTTCTACCAATGTCTGCAATTTTCGGTTTATAACCTCGACTCAGGTTACCACAACTAACCGACAATATTCTATTTTTTTACACCTTATCTTCCTCTAAAAAACAAAAAAAACGCCCGGCCAAATAGATTCGACCGGGCGCAAAAATGAGACCAACAGGCTATGATTAAGTCAAAGGTACATTAACCGTTGCCGTGATGGTTGTATCGGTCGTCAACGTTAAAACACAAGAGGGCGCCGTGCCTGAAATGGTATATAAGGCCAAACTCGATCCATCCAAAAGAGATTCCAATTTGGTGGCTGTACAATCTGAAGAAGTAATGGTCACACAAGCCGCATTATTTGCCGCACAAAGGGCTCTATTCGTTGCCGCAGCCGAGGCGACTGCACCAGCTATCCCATCGACAGCAGCTTGTGAGGCATCGGTCGTCAAATCAGTAAACTTAGGCACCGCCACCGCCGCCAAGATACCGATAATCACGATCACCATAATCAATTCGATCAAGGTAAAACCGGACTGTCTGCCATTTTGAATCTGTTTTCCAAAAGTTTTCATATTTTTTCTCCTCAAAAGTTGCCCACCGGCCGCAGCCTCTGGGTGTTGAAGGTCACTTTGTTCGCCCTAGTCACCGCAGTGTCTCATAGGCGCGTATAATTGACCCAGGTTAAAAACAATATAAATGATTCTTTGCAAAAAAACACTTATTAAATAATTTTTCTAGGGCCTTTTTTGTATCAAAATGCCACAAAAAAAAAACAATTTATATCCATTTCAAAAAAACAAACACAATGACACCACTGACCAACATTAACAACAATCCAAACAAACGGGGTTGGGCCTGGGCAAATCGTGCGGGTATTGTGCGCAACCGTTCAAAATACATAGAAAAAACAGCACCATCTAAACGCCGATTGGCCCACGATTCAAACTCACGCAAGGCACTGGGACGAATCAAGATAATGGCCCCCATCACCCAGGTAAACAGGCTCGCCACAATCAAAAAAAACACCGCACTTTCCCATAACCAAGACCCAAAACGGTATTTCTGACTCTTGATACCCACCTGAAACCAAGGCAACTCGCGGCCCACATAAGACCACAACGCCATAAAAACAAACAGAGACCCCAAAAAAATGGCCGCACCAAACAGACGATGATGGCGGTAAATCCATCTGTCAATCCGCCAAGAGGAGAAAAAACGCTCGAATAAAAAACGCGCTGGTTGATGCAAAAGATGGCTTTTACTCGGCTGGAGCAATAACCAACCCCCAAAAAAAAAGAGCCCCAAGCTTACCACGCCCAACACCAATAAAAAAAATCTAACCAGGGAAGTCATCCCCCTCTCCCCTCATTTAAATGATCAATGCGGATCAAAGGCCGAAGTAACGCTATTTCTTTCGGGATCATTTCCAGCCACAAGGCATCGCTTACCAACAATTCTCGATTTGGATCACACAAAAGGGCAATGGTTACTTTTTCGGTACCACCACATTTCAGTGTGGACGATGAACGAGTGCCTGAACAAAAAGCAAAGTCAAGACCTTGGGGGATTGCATCCCCCAATCCCCCTGCTTTTTGAAAGAAGCAAAACCGAGGTCAAAAGCAAAAGCAAAACCCTGGGGGCAATCCCCCAGACCCCTTTTTTTTTAAATAATAAAACCCAAAAACAGACGACCACGGTTAAGTGTGGTGGTACCAGTTTTCATATCCATTCATTTCCTCCCCACCCCTTAACTCTTCCGATGCATGGCCGCCGATCCCATATCCCACATCGGTAAAAAGATACCCAAAGCCAAAATCAACACCATGGCCCCAATCACAATCAACAAAATGGGTTCAATGGCAGAGCTTAAATTTTTGACATCATAGGCAACCTCGCGTTCATAAAATTCGGCCACCTCGCGCATCATATCTTGCATGTTGCCGGTCTCTTCCCCTACGGCCATCATTTGCAATACCAATGGGGTAAACAGCTCGCTGCCATAGGCGGCTTGGGTCAGGCTTTCGCCCCGTTCAATGCTGGTTCGCATCTCTTTGATTCTCTTTTCAACATAGGTATTGCCAACGGCTTCGGAAACGGCGGTCAAAATTTGAATCACCGGCAACCCAGACTGCGCCCCCATGGCAAACGAGCGGGCATAGCGGGCCATGGTGGCCCGATTGATGATGGTTCCTACCAACGGCAAATTTAACTTGCGTTCATCCCAATTTAATCGACCCACTTTGGTATTCACATAATAGCGCATCCCCCAAACCACCCCCGCAACAATCGCGGCGATCTGCACCACATATTTTTGCGTAAATGCCGATGTTGACAACAACAACTGGGTAAAAAAAGGCAAATCGGCCCCAAATTTTTTAAACATACCGGCAAAATTGGGAATGACAAAATAGTTGACGATAAACATGGCGATGGTAATGGCAATCATCACAAAGGTTGGATACCGCAAGGCACTCTTGATCTGCTTGCGGGTCTCTTTGTCCACCTCCATATACTCATACAACTGCCGAAAAGATTGCTCCATGCGCCCCGTCTCCTCCCCCATGCGCACAATGCGGATGTAGAGGGTATCAAATATACGGGGATGTTCTGCCATGGCGGAAGAGAGATCTTTTCCGGTTTGCAAATCCAAAATAATCTTTCCCATGGCTTCGGAAAGTTTGCGATTGTGGCTGCTATCTACCAAACCCTGAAAAGAGCGTATCAAAGAGACTCCAGACTTAAGGAGGGTATACATCTGCCGAGAAAATAGAATCAAATCATCATCGGTAGGCCATTCCACGAACATGGGCAGAGTCACCTCCCCCGCGCCGCGCCCCTTTTCAACAATAGGCTGTATGGAAATAGGTTGTATTTTGCGATTGATGAGTTGCTCGACAACCCCATCGGTAGAAGGAGCCGTCAATTCCCCCTGCACTATTTTGCCGTCCGAGCGTCCGCTATATTTAAATTTTGGCATGTTCCCTCAACCCAATCTCATCATTCATGGGCATGCTCACGGGTTGATTTTTTTTCTATTCCATGGGGTTGAAGTTCTGAACTCTCTTTGTGTGGCTCTGTTTTATCCGCAGGGGTCTCTTCGGAGCGCTCTTCCACATCGGTGGTCAAGCGCATCACCTCTTCAATGGAGGTAATGCCCTTTATGGCATAGGCCAAAGCGGCCAAATGGAGGGGGACATAGCCGACCTGCTTGTGGGCGGCGGCAAAAAATCCTTCGGTATCGTTCCGACGCAAAGCATCGGCCAAATTGCCCTTCATCTCCAACAACTCAACCACGGCAATTCGCCCGGCATAACCACTGTGATTACACCCTTGGCACCCCCTGCCCCGATACAACGACACCCCCCGCGCCCGCTCGCCAATCATTCCCAACAACAACACTTTTTCGTAATCATCGGGAACATATTTTTCCGTACACTGTCGACACAAACGGCGAATCAACCGTTGGGCGGTGATACAGCGCAACGCCGCTGCCACGGCATACCCTTCCACCCCCATCTCCACCAAACGAATGGCGGTGCTGACGGCATCGTTGGTGTGCAGCGTCGAGAGAACCAAATGGCCAGTTAACGAGGCGCGAATGGCGATTTCACAGGTCTCTTTATCCCGCATCTCCCCCACCAGAACCACATCTGGATCTTGACGCAAAATAGTACGCAAGACACCCGCAAAGGTGAGACCGATTTTTTCGCGAATTTGCACCTGATTAATCCGAGGCAACCGATATTCCACGGGATCTTCGGCGGTGATAATTTTGCGTGTGGGTTCGTTGAGGGCATTTAACGCCCCGTATAGGGTGGTGGTCTTGCCGCTACCGGTGGGACCGGTAACCAAAATCAAGCCATGCGGACGATGAATGAGATATTTAAACCGTTGCAAAAGGGCCGGAGGCATCCCAACCCGTTCTAAATTAAGATTATCCGCCGATTGGTCCAAAAGCCGCATCACCACCGACTCGCCATCCTGAATGGGCAGAGTAGAGAGACGCACGTCAATGCTTTTATCTTTGACCATAATATTGAATCGGCCATCCTGAGGCAGCCGTTTTTCGGCAATTTCCAGGCCAGCCATTAACTTAAGCTTGGAAACCAAAGCTGGGGCAATGCGTTTTTCCTTGACGATCTGCTCGTTTAAAACCCCATCAATCCGCTGCCGAATACGCAAAACAGTCTCGTCTGGTTCGATATGAATATCCGAGGCGTTCATTTGCACGGCATCTTCAAACAAAGATTGCAAAATTTTAACAACCGGGGCATCCACCAACATTTCCGACTGCACGAGACTATCCAGATTAAAATCAGACCGGGCCACCTCTTCGTTAAGGGCCTCGGCCTGAACCTGAATTTCATCGGTACGCCGATAGACCCGATCCAAAACCTTCAACAACTCGGTTTCACTGACCATGGCCAATCGCGGCGGTTTTTTCAACAAACGGGTTAATTCGTCATAAACAAATATATCGGCTGGATCGGCCATGCCCACCAAAAGCCCCTCCTCCCCCTCGGCCAAAGCGATGGCTCGAAAACGGCGGGCAGAAGACTCTGGAATGCGCGCAATCAGTTCTGGTTTAAAGGCAAATTGTTTGACATCGACAAAAGGAAGATCCAGTTGACTGGCTAAAAACTCCAAAAAAGTGCGTTCTGGGAGTATTCCCAATTGGATCAAACTTTGACCAAATTTTTTACCGGTCTTCTTTTGGTTGGCAAGGGTCTGTTGCAATTGCTCAACACTAATCAGGCCATTTTCAACCAACTGATCGCCGATACGCACCTTTTTGCGCTGCTGGGCCAAAAAGCTCTGCAATTTTTCGTCGGTCACGAAGCCCAAAGAGACCAAGGCCTGACCGAGTTTTTTCCCAGACTCCCGCTGATGGGTCAGAGCCGTCATCAGTTGTTCTTCACTGATGATGCCATCCTGAACCAGGAGATCCCCCAAGCGCGCTTTATTTTTACGAAGTTGCATATTTTTTAATCATAAGGTTATTAAAAGAAAAAAGGGGTCTGAGGGATTGCCCCCAGGGTTTTGACCTTGCCTAATAGCAGGGGGGCGTTGGGGGATACTATCCCCCAACATATTGATTTTTATTTTAAGTAAGTCACCTTATAACCGTTCAATCCGTTTTTGAACAAAGCTACGCAATTTATAGTTGAGCTGTCCACTACTCAAGGCCAACTCATAGGCACTCCGAGCCGCTTCCGTCTCCGAGACCTGCTCTAAAGAGATGGCCATTCCCATACGCCAAATGCCACGATCTGGATAAATATTAAGCAAAGCCTCATAAAGTTCTATGGCTTGCCAATGTTTCTCTTCACGTTGATACAAAGCGGCCATAAAGGCTCCAAGACTGGGATCATTTTTAGCCAGGGTTTGAGGATCTTGTCCTTTTATTTGTTTTTCAAGTAATTCCAGTGCTGGAGACGTCCGATTGCTCGCCACCATCAAACGCGCCAATTGCCGCATAGCTCCCTGATGTTGAGGATAACGTTCTAAAATCTGTTTAAGAAGCTCCTCCGCCTTTTCCAGATGCCCCCCCTCCTGTGCGATCACCGCCTCACGATAGAGGTTTTCCGCCATCTCTTTTGGTTCAGGTTCCCGAAGTTTCATATGAATGGCGTTCATATCCACCGCCGAAGAGGGGGTATTTTGCGCAATCACCTTTTTGATATCCCCAGACTCCAGCTTTTTATCAAGAGAAGCCACCACTGGACGATTCACCGCCGTGGCTTTGGTAACAACTGGCACCGAGACCACCGCAGGCATACCCTCTTTTTCTACTGGCTTCATTTTCTCCATTTGCTCCACGGCCACCGTTTTTGCGCTCTCTGGTGCCGCACTCTTTGCGGCCAAAGAGGAAGGCTTTTGAGCATCCGCCGAGGCCGTCACAACAGACTTTTCTGAAGCCAGAGGAGCCTTCTGTTCATTGGCTGATTTCATCTGCACTTTATCCGATCCAGTCGCAACAGATTGGGCATCCATTGCGGATGCGACACTCTTTTCAGGAGCCGCTTTTTTTGGAGTCACAACCGCCTCTGCCTGGGCAACAACCGGTGCCGTCGTTTGTTTGATGCTCTCCTTGGGCTGCTCGACGAGTGGCTGGCCCATTTTTTCTGATTCGACCGTAGAGGGAGCCGCCTGAGCAGATCCTTTAGAAACATCCGAATTTGGAAGCAAACGTGCCAATGAGAGCTCTGACTTGCCTGTTTTCTGTTCGACTGGAATCTCATTACTATTTTTTACAACCGTTTCCGTAGGCTCCAAAGTGGCCACCATGTTGGCCTTTATTGCCGCCGCCTGCTGCGCATCTACACCACCCACGATCTGGCCTGGCTCAAAGGAGTCCCACACCGCAACATACGCCAAGGCATGTTCTTTATCCCGATATATCTGAGCCACGGCATTGGCCTGACGATACTCATCAAAACGACCGATACGCACACTTTGCCAAGTCTTGCTCGGATCCTTACGCCCCTGTACGGCACGAACGAAGGCATCATACCCCTTTTCACGCAATTTTTTAGCAATCTCTTCTGCCCCATCCAAATTTAGATAGGCCCCCACCTGAATGGAATAGTGAGGTGTTGAGGTGGATTGATTCGTCTGAACCGATGCATCCGCTTTTTGAATCTTTTTTTCCACTGGTGTCATCACGTTTTCAGGTACTGAAGCAGCCGCCACCCCAGTAGATGAGAATTCAGAGCGCGCAACCACGCGGACATCGGCTGGCATCGACTCTTTTTTGGCAAACTTATCCGCTTCAGCTTGAGCCTCTTCCTTAACGGTATATCTCCCCCCAATATGAATGGTATTCCAGGTACGCCCATCGGAATTGCGTTTTTGCAACACATAAGGAGCATATCCCCGACCACGCAACATTTCGACATCATGCTGAACCGAACTCTCCATCTGATAAGCCCCCACTTGGACCGTATAAACCGAATGAGCCGGCAACTCACTGACAGCCCCCGCCACTGAGGGGCTCTTCTGAGTCTGCACAGCCGTCTCAGCAGCCGATTTTGCCACCACCGTCTCTTTGGCCTCTGTAGATTTCGTTGGCTTCATCGTCGGATTGCTACCAGCCGCTTTGACACCTCCTTTAGCGATATCCGCCTGGGCCACATGATGACCGTCAGAACCTAAAGCATACAACGTAAGATCAAAATCAACGCTATCTCCTGCATCCAGGGTAAACTGGGTTTTGATATCGTGGTAGCCATTTTTTTTCAACACCAACTCATACTCACCAGGTGCCCATTCAAATTGCAACGGCGTCACCCCCAAAAATTTACCATCCACCAACAAACCTGCACCCGGCGGGGTGCTGACTGCGGTGATCAATGCCGTGGTGCCCACCGTTTTGGGTTGCAACGTTGCGGTGGGGGCTGGCTCCTCCTGAGAAGGGGGCGTGGAAAGATCAGCCCCCTTGCCACCCTCTGGAACCACAGAAACCGCCTGCGCCAATGCCAACGGTTGTTCCTCTAAAGAAGGAGGTGTCGAGGTTGGCTCAGGAACCTTTGCCGCCTCTGGAGTCACAGATGTGGTCTGTTGGGGGTCCGATGGAGCGGCTCCCTTCGCCATTTCCGATTCCACCGTTTCCGACAAAACCGTCTGCATCTCTTGAACATCCATATTGACCGGAGGAGAAGAACTGGCCGACATTTTCGCCAATATATCTGGTCCAGCCACGACGATCATGGAGAGCGTCAATCCCCAGACCATCCAGGTTCCCCATGAAACACGGGATCTGGATGGCAAGACCGCAGGTGGCCGATCCAGATGAATTTCACCATCAATCTGTTGTTGACGTTCTGCGCCGGAATGTTCACTTAATGATTCCAAAATTCGGCTCACTTTTCTCTTCTCCCTCTTGACCAAATAACCAGATGACTTCATCCTCACCAAAGGATGCCAAATAACGTTTTTTTTAAATTGTCAATTTGCCCACCACATCGGGGACTCCCCGTGCATTTTCCGCACCCGTTCTGCGGTCTCGCTGACCACATTGTTCCAACTTCCGCTCCCCTCTTCCACGATCACCGGTCGCAAAAGAATGACCAGTTCGCTTTTTTTCCAATTTTTTTGATCATGACGAAACAGCATGCCAAACATAGGGAGATCGGACAATCCCGGCAAACCTTCTTTGTTGTTATTCACCTCACGCTTCATAAGTCCGCCAATCACCGCTACTTCGCCATCACGCACGCGAATAATGCTATCGGCCTCACGAGAGCTGTTAAAAGCCAACGGGTAAGATTGGGTCTCACCGCCCATGGTGAAGGTTTTTATTTTATCGGTAACTTCATTGACCGTTGGATGGACATGCAGGGTAATCCAACCATCATCGCCGACCTGAGGGGTAACATCCAACGCCACCCCTGAAAAAAAGGTGGTAAACACCGGATCCACCGTTCGATTAGAGGTGCCACTGGTGGCATTGGTATCGGTTTTCATATCCACATCGGTCATAAAAATTTCATCCGACCCCACCTTGATAACCGCCTTTTGATTATTAATGGTGGCCACTCGTGGACTGGAAAGCACCTCCACGTTTCCTTGCTGCTTTAATAAATTAATAAACCCGATAAAATCATGCTCGCGAAAAGCCATGGAGATGGGATTGTTCTCAGCTTTTGAAAAAATCAATCCTTGTGTCCATTCCGTGCCATTCATGCCCAGGAATGTCTCGCTTTTGTTTGGCTCACTGGACAAAGGCTCAAACCGATTACTCCCCAATCCTTTGTTAACCGCCAACCAATCGACCCCAAATTGAAACCCATCGCTCAATTCCACCTCAATGACTTTGGTCTCTAAAATCACCTGACGGCGACTGCGGAATTTTAAATCATTCAAAAATCTCCGAATATCCTGAATTTCTTCAGGTGCGGCCCGCACCACAATAATTCCGGCCTGTTTATTGATCATAAGATGGCGTCCAGGAGCCAATTTTAACACACTCCCAATTCCAGTCATCAGATCAGGGGTGGTGCTATTACCCGTTGAAGAGGTTCCATGTGTCGTCTCCCCTACCCCATGGCCCGATATCGCACTTCCACCACTGCCACCCTCATCCACAGCCTCTCCCACACTTAAAAAAGAGGCCAAAGTCATCTCAAGTTCCTTCCACACATCCGAATCATACCCGGTGGAGACATCCGTACCAGACGACTGGCTGGTCGTAGAGGTACTCTGGACCCCACCACTTGAGGAGGATTGGGAACTCGTCGTACCTTGACCGCTGCTCACCTTGGTCTGTGTCGTTCCAGTACGGGTGATCGGCAAAAAATCTACCATAAAGGTCTGCGTCATCAAGCGGGTATTTGGAAAAATTTTATAGCCGCGCAACCCATCGCGTCCACCCGAAGAAAAGGGCTGACAATCAAAGCTATACATTTCACAGACCGTCTCCACGGTTTCCCAGACGGTGACATTGTGCAACTCAACGCTGATCTCGCCCTTGAGGTCGGGATGGACCACCATATTAATACGGGAATCATCGGTGGCCAGACTTTGAAAAAAATCTCGGGCCGAAGCCTTATCCACCACAATATCAAACCGCCGTTCCCTTGGAGGTAACAACTCTGGACGCACCAAAGCATCTTTAGGTAACAGGGCATTTTGAACACTAATCGGCAATTGTTTCTCTTCGAATTTGGCTCGTTGCTCCTGTTCCAACGCCACTTCCGTGGGAAGGGAATCGGCCATCATGGCATCATAAGCTGTTTGAAACTCCATCTCTTTCTTTGTACTGGAACAGGAGTTTCCAGTACAAAGAAAGAGAAAGCTCAAAAACAAACGATAAAATATATATTTATCTTGTTTCATAAAAAGATCAGCCCATTAGCCAGCCATTTAAATCCGGTTTTAAAACAAGCCGAATTAACCTGTTTCTTCTTTGACTAAAAGTTTAAAGCAATTTTCATTCCATATAATGAATTCTACCTATTGCCTCATTCAAAGCTCATAAACAATTTTATCCCGCAATTTTAGCTCAAATCCCAATCGACAACAAAAATATCGTCAATAAAATGACTATATGTGATATCATTATTGCTCTTTAGACTCATCCTCCCACCAACTTGGCATTCAGGCTCAAGGTATAAACAGTCAAATACAAAGTAGCATCGGGATATTTATCAACACCAAATTCCAGATTGTCCCAAAAAATCCGCCAGGGTGCGGATTCCAAGGCTTTGAGATAGGCCAGGGTGTTGGCATACGAACCACGCAATTCCATATGGATATCGTGCCGATACAAAACCACCTTGTGTTCATCGACATTTTTTTTATCCTTATCTTCATCCCCACCAACCAATGGATGTGAAGAGATATTGGCGAGAGAGACCAGCATCAAACCGCTATTGCGATCCAAAAATCTGCGCAACAAACCAGCCATTTTTTCTGGAGGGACCAGAGCTTTTTGGCCCTTTTCCATACGACTACTCATCGTTTGCAGTTCGGCAACCAACGCCTTACGAATATTTTCGCTCTTCTCGTCTGGATTAACCTGCCTGCGGGCCAAAATTTCATTTTTCAACCCATTCATACTGGCAATTTCACTTTGTAATTTAACTTTTTTTTCCACGAGAATTTTATACTCTTTTTCCACAGGGGTGACATAAAAATGATACCAACCTCCCCCCAATACAAATACAAAGGTCACCAATAAATAGATGCGCTCGCGACTGGAGAGTTGGTCTATTTTATCTAAAAGTTCTAAAAATTGTTTTTTAAGCTTTTCCATTAAGGAGCCTCACCTTATTTTTTTTTATTCGAATTTTTCATATTTTTATTTAAATTATCAGAGATTTTAGCCCCTTGCTCCCGTGAACGTTTGATCTCCTCCAAGGCCTTTTTAGAGGCACTCAAGCCATCCAATTGATCGGCATACATCAACTCGAGATCAGAATCTGTTTTAATGGCAAAGCCCAAATATTGAGCTTGTTTTAAATCTTTATTCATACTTAAATCGCTAAAAGAATACCCATGAAACACCTCTTCGCCATACAACCGATCGATATATTTTGGTAACAGATCGGGGGTGGTCACTTTGGTCCGTCCATGCACAATCAACCCCCGTCCCTCCTGAAGCACCCCAAAGGCGGTCAACCAAATACCCGATAGTTTTGCCTGCACAAAACCATCCAAAATGGCCGAAAAACCATTTGCAGAGATATTTTTCTCGTTTTCCATATACTTAAGCAAAGCCTCGTTGCCAATTTTTTCATCTTGCAAACGTTTTATCTCTTCTTTCAGCTTCAGACTCTCTTTGCGCTCTGGATATTTAGCTCCCAAGTCGCCCACTTCTGTGGCCAATTGTAGCTGGGTTTTTTCGATTATTTTTATCTCAGCTCGCTTTTTTCCCATCCAAATTGTTATGCCAACCGTCATCATGGTTAACAGAACCACGACCCCCCCCAAACCAAGCAAAATATTACGAGCAGAAAAGAGTTCGCGATGGATATGAAATTGCGGTTGATAAAAATTGACCTTTTGCATTATTCCGCCCCCTCCAGAAAGCCCATCGCCGCACCAATGACAGGCAAACAACGAGCCACCGCAATGAGATCAAACTCTTCCGAGAATTCAAGAACCGAATTTAGTGCTAACTCTTTGATACGCATTCCCAGTTTATCGGACAACACATCGGCCAACCCAGGAATGGGAATTTCCAAGGGGGTGACGTGCAGACTTGCCACCGGATTTTGCATAAAATGGCCCTCATAATAGTCTAAAGTGCGTTGTATCTCTAACGCGATGGCATCGACAATGGCAGAGTTGGCCAACTCTTTAGCCTCCACCTTCAACCGCCCAGTAGACAACGTTTCTAAAAGACGTTCCAGACCAAGATCGATTTTACGCGCTAGATACATGGTTTTATTCCGGGTCACCATCACCATGCCATCCCTTGCCCTGAGGGACAAAACCCCGACACCTTCGGCATCGTCATCCAATTTTGCCGTGATATTACGCAAAGCCAACTCAAAAATATCAATGCTATGCAACGAAATTTTAGCCGCATGAAACACCTCGACATATTCACGCACCAAAGCCTCATGGGCGGCGGCCACATAAACCCGACCCGACTCGGTCCCAGAACGGGAGGCTGGTAATTCAAAGGCCTCCACCACCGCCTCGGTGATGGAATAATCCAAATGATCCTTAATCCGCCAACGCATGGCCGCGCTCAATTCCTCGGGGGGGACATCTGGAGCTTCAGCAGGCAAGATGACATATTTATTCGATTCCAACGCCCCGACGAATGGCACCTTTTGCAAACCAAACTCCCGCGCCATTTCGGCGGCGGCCCAACTGTGGGATTGATGTTTCGAAAGGGCCTGAAAAAAACAACAACGCAACAACGGTACTGCCCCTTCACGAGGCACCAAATGGATCACTCCCACCCCTTCCGGCCGCGAAATCAACCCCGCCACCCCCTCCGTCTCCCCCATTTTGCTTTTTTTGCCCCGCAACAGCAGGGCACGCAACACCCCAAAATCAATTTTACGCAGCGATTTAGAGGCTCCAGAGCTCTTCTTTTGATCAGAGGAAAAAAAGGCCATAAATGATTTCCCAAATTTTTTTTTAAATATAAGAAGGTAAAAGAGACTCCTATATTTAAGCAATATATATACCATATAAAAAAACTCAGGACGTTACCCCCATTGAGCAGGAAAAAAAATATCTTGAATTTTATATTGCGAAACAAAATAACGCACACTTGAGGAGATATCTTTTTTAAAGTCTGTTCTTTTTTTGATTGACTTTCAAAAAAAATTTGCGAGATGATTGTTTAAGGAGAGATGCTTGATCAGACCACATGAACATCTGGTTGGTATACCAAATTTTTTAAAAAGTGACAGAAAATGCTCATATCTGAAAGTATCGAAACAAATCCGCATGATCAATTCGACGCTCCATGGAAAGATATCTTGGAGGCCTATTTCCCTGACTTTCTAGCACTCTTCCTGCCACAGTTTTTGGATACCGAATTTGCTCGTCTCTTTCGTGATGCCGATATCGGTGACCGACGTATGGACAAGCTGGTTAAGGTCTGGCGATGCAATAACGATGAAGTGTGGGTTCTGATTCATATCGAGATTCAAGGTGACAGAAAATCAAACTTTGCATCCAACATGTATGTCTATCAATATCGGGCCTATGATCTCTATCAGGTACCGGTTGTCGGTTTAGCCATTTTGGCTGACGAGGAGAGCGGTTGGCGACCAACGGAATTTGGTTATAAACTCTGGGGAACAAAACAAAGCTATCAGTTCACTTCGATAAAGCTACTGGACTATTCGGAAGCCGAGCTGGAGCAATCTAACAATCCATTTTCAATTGTCACCTTAGCTCATTTGCAAGCCAAAAAAACCAAATATCTGATCGAGGAGCGTTACCAAGCAAAGCGGCGTTTGATCTACAATCTATACAAACATGGGTTTAGCAAACAACACGTGATCGACCTGTTTCGTTTTATTGACTGGGTACTGTATTTACCAAAAGAACTTGCCCAACGGTTAAAGACAGAAATCGTTCAATTTGAGGAGAACCAAAAAATGCCATACTTATCGAGCATAGAACGGATTGGCCAACAAATTGGCCAACAAATTGG
>JAMOAW010000079.1:0-13968 GCA_039908535.1 Magnetococcus sp. DMHC-6
ACCCCTGAAAGCCCAGTGGATTTGGCCGCCACATCCTCAAATTGCGAGGTGGCATACGCGCCATTCATGGCAGGATCAAATGAATCATGTGCGTTTCCAACCCCAACCCCCAAAAAAAAGTGAATCGGATCGTTGGAGACAAAGGCAATCGCCTCTCGTATGGCATGAAAACGAGACAACTCCAGATAACGTGTCAGCTGATCCGTATCCATGAAAAAATCCAAAATCCCATACCCCCATCGCCCCTGGCTCTGGGAATCATAGATGAGCTTAAACACCAATAAAAAAACGCCCATACCAGCCAACAACGGAAACATTTTTTGCACCCGACCCCGATCCCGAACAGAAAAAAAGACCGGAATCACAAACAACAACGGAACCACAACAAAGGTGACTTTTGTTTCATTTAAAACCGTTGGAGCCAAAAACAGCCCCATCAGCATAAACATCTGCCGAAATTTAAGAAAATCCCGTAAATAGTGAGACAAAACCATGCCCGTGGCCATACATAAAAAAATCGATAACGTCCCAGAGGTATGAAAACCCAATGTCCCACCAATGCGATCCCCAGAAGCCATACCCGCATATTCAATAAATTTTTGATAAAGGGTCACTGGAAATTGCAAAATAATCAAACAGGTCGTCATCCAAACCAAAACAAAATAACGTTTTCTGGTCAACTCAAAGATGGCAGGCAACAGAAAAAAAGGCAAAAATTTTAAATAAATACGCAATCCAGCTACAACAACCCCAATTTTTGGCTCGTTATAAACCAAACCAAAGGCAATATGCGTCAAATACGCCAAAATAAATACAAAATATTTGGAATGAAGTGCCCCTGTACGCTCCACTCCAAAGCGCACGATAACGTAACCTGCTAAATAGATTGAGACAAATTCCGGTATCCACGTCATCAACCGTGAACCAAGGTTATAAACAAAGAAAAACCAATCAAAGAAAAAAATGGAAACAATGGTCAAGATAAGGAGTATTTGCACCATATGCGATCTTTACGACTCTTAAATGTGATACCCTGCGGGCAAACAGAACATGGTGCCCTGCGGGCAAAAAAGTCAACATCAAAACCCTGGGGACCCCCTCTTTTTTTTAAGTATTAAAAGAAAAGGGTGGGGGGAATTGGGGGGCGGTTCTCCGCCCCCCAAGGTCTTGATTTTTATTTTTCCGATACATTAAAATTAAAAGCCAAACCCTGGGGGGATGAATCCCCCAGACCCCCTCTTTTTTTTAATGATCAAAAGAGAGAGGGGGGGAGAATTGAGGGGCAGCCGGTTGTTGCAGAAGAGATTCGCCCCCCCACAAAAGAGCTGATTTTTATTTTCCCGACGGGTCCAACGTTTCTGATAACACCGTTTGTATGGCCATTCTCATCTCGGAATTTTTAAGAGAGACCAAACTCGACTCCACTTTCAGCCCATGTGTGGAAACCTCCTCCAACACATTGGAACTCCCCCCCCTGCTCTGAAATTGCGCGGAGGGAAGCACCCCACTCATCTTCTGTGGAGAAGCGGTGGCCCCGGTGGTGCTCCAAGCCCAAATCCACAACAAGGCCACCACAACCAAAGTAGCAATGGCACTACCAACCCCAATTTTCCCCATACCATTATTGGTAGTTTTCATGGTAGGACGCTGAGGCTTCGCGGAAACAGTGCCAACGTGAAGATCCGAAATAGAAAAAATAATGGGTAGCTTCAAACTCCCTTCCACATCGCTTTGCTGTTTAAAGGTATGATCAAAACCATGTACAACCATCCCTGTTAAAAACCCAAGCAAAACCGAAAGAAAAAATCCTATCACCACAACCAACACCCGTTTGGGCTTGACCGGGGTCATCATCGCCTGGGCCTGACTCATGACCACCACATGCGACATCACTTGAGACGCTTCTTTGCTATCTTTCCCCCCCCCGCGCAAACGCACCTCCTCACGGCGTTGATAAAAAGTCTTGTAAGTAAACTCCTGAAGTCCCGACTCCCGAATCAATGCCTGGGCTTCAAGATCCACTTGCTTGAGTTCGGAGTTGCGCACATTAATATCTTTAATCTGCTTACTCAAAAGTGCACTCTCCTCTTCATCCCCCGTCAACTGATGCACCAAATCCTTACGATAAGAGATCACCTCCTGCTTTAAAATCAAATAGGCATCTTGAACATGACGCTCTATCACCAAAACAGCCGAACTATCCGGTTGATAATTTTTGCGAATTTTAGACCGCTCCAAAAGAAGATCCTGAAGTTTGGCACTCAACAGCTGAATACCAGGATTGACAATAAAAGAGAACAATTGCACATCCGGTGACGCCAACACCTCATCAATCTGTTTGACAACCATTTGTAAATTTAAAATCTTCGATTGCAGGTCATATATTTTCAACTCCAACCCCTGACGCAGCTGCAGATTGTTTTCAATCTCTTTGATAGGATCTGGAGAGTGACTGTTCGTATAGAGGGCAAGCAACGATTTATTGGAATCTTTGATCCCTTGGGAAGAATTTTCTACCTGATCAGAAAAAAACTGCCCTTCACCCGGCGGATTGTAAATAAGCTCACGTCCACGCAAATAGTGCTGCATCACGTTATGGAGCAAAAGTTTGGCTTGACCTGGATCCTTCCATTCCAGCTGAACCTTGATAATATTGGATTTTGGAATCGGTTCTGTTTTCAACCCCCCTTTGAGAATAGAGATCCAACTGCGCATCTGGGCATCAGGATCCTCTTGTTTTTCACTCCCAGGCTTTAAAGGCCACGTATTCTCGTTTAACATTTTCACAATGGTCGCCCGCATCACCTCATCGGACATCAATAATTCCACTTCCGAAAAGAGATCCTGGTCGGTGACTGGCGACGAACGCAACTGCACAGATTCCAGTTTATCTGGCGCATCATCCACCTTCTTGCCCCGCACTAAAAAGCTGCCACTGGCACGATAAATATCCGGTGAAAATACCGCATAAGCGACAAAACAGAGGAAAAACAACAAAGAGGTGCGCACAATGACCTTTTTCTGTGAAAACAGAATAAACGCCATCTCCCTTAAATAATTAATCCGTTTGGTTTCCATGAATGCATCCTTATTTTAATAATTTAACAGAACCCAACAACGGTGCATCAGACGTGGTCCAGGTCAGACCAAAACTCCAGCCTTTAAACCAAAGGGCATCGGCCAATTGATTCATCAAATCCGCGCCATTGGCAAGTGCCGTGGCAGGCACATAAATAATATCGTCCGATTTGATATAAAACAGATCCGCCTGTTGCGTTAAATGTAATATCTGCGTGGCATCTACCCGTGTGGCGACCAATTTATTTTCATGACGTCGCATGATCACGACATTATCCAACCGCGCCTTTGGCGTAAAACTACCCGCCATGGTCAAAGCCTCCAAAATTGAAATAGGCTTACGCACCTCCAAAGCACCAGGATTTTTCACCTCTCCCATGACATACACCACACTGCCGGCATGTTTTTCCAAAAAAAGATCACAGTGTAAACTTGGGCTGATTTTGGCAAATTGGGTATTTAAATACATACTCACCTCAGGAATGGTCTTATCCGCCACCATCACATCCCCCACCATCGGAAAAGTGGTATAACCATCCGGGCGCACCGTCACCAAACGGCTCAATCCCCTGGTGGCAGTGTGCAAATCCTGTTTTAATTCTCTCAATTGCGATAAATATTCTGGAATGACGACATACAACTCTGGTTGAATTAAAATTTTGGCATATTTCTCCATCAAATCTTTTTCCAACTCCTTGGTACTCCGCCCTGCCACCAGATACTCCCCCAAATAGGGCAACGAAATCCGACCATCTGGACGCACCTTTTGCAATTCATTCAGTTCGGGGGCATGAACAAATTTTACCGAAACGGTATCATCCAAAGAGATAAGATATTGATCCTCTTTTTCCCAGGTCTGAATGGCAAACAACACATCCAATTGATCCCCTGGCGAAATCCGATATTCAGAAAAGATATTAAAATCCTTGCTGGCAAAAGAAAATGAGGTCTGATCAACCAACACCTCCTCTCCTACCTTGAGATTGTCTCTCTGACCCAACCCACACCCAGAAAACAACAAGAGGGACAAACCAAAATACGTTCGTTTCCATAAAGAGAATTTGCACACAAAGAAATTTCCTTCTGTTTCGTTACTTTAGATAATTTTATAGAGAAATTTCGGAATATAATATTTGCGACGGTTTAAGATCACCCCCAACACCCGCCCCCCCACCTTATCAATCTTCTCCAAAACCAACTGAGTCACCTCGGTTTTGGTCTGTTCACAAGCCAAAACCAGCAAAACACCATCAAATTTACTCACCGCAATACTGACATCGGAACACGTTAAAAAAGCCGGGGTATCAAAAATCAAAAAGCGGTACGCCTTGGCCAAGGCACTCAATTTTTCGCCAAAATGGGGTGATGTAAAGACATCCATAGAGTGGGCTATCTGCGTACCAGAACACAAGACATCCACATTTTTGAGCGATGTTTTGTGAATGACTGCCTCACAAGAAAATTCATCAGACAGGATATAATCGGTCAACCCAGGTGCGGGATCTAATTGAAACAAACCATCCAACCCTGGCTTACCAATCGAACCATCCACCAATAACACCCGATGATTGGCCAAAGATCCCAAAGCATATCCCAAGCCAATGCTCCCCAAGGTTTTGCCCTCCCCGCGCACCCCGCTGGTCACCAAAATGGTCTGCAACTGGCGACCAGCAGAGGCAGTAAAAAGATTGCCGTTGACCACTGCCAAATCACCCACTTGAGTTAAGACCCGCTCAATAACGGCATCGCGAAGCTCACCGATTTTTAAACCTGCCAATGAATTTTCCCCAAATTCACCAATCTTCAAGCTGTTCCATTGTTCTTTTTCTTGCCCGGATGCATCTGTCATGGCTTGTTCCTCATTTTTTCAATAAACCAAAAAATCCTAAAATCCTAAAAAAAGGATAAAAACACCAATGCAATTCAAATACCAATCTATAAACTATTACACCTATTAGAAAATGATAATTTCGGTTTCCAAAAGAAATGCGCCAGTTATCTCATCCGCAAATACGATCGTGCATATCGGATGCCTCTGGTTATAACGACGAGAGATCCAACCTAAAGGGGCATTTTCGTCCCCGTGGAAGATGTGAATAGTGGTATTTTTGTCCCTAGGGCGCAACAATAAAGAGACCGCATGACTTTTAACACGCACACCCTCTGGCAAAACCTCCACCAGGCAGGTTGCGGAAAAATGCCAAAAACGCTGAATATGGTGGCTGGCTTGGCAGGTAATTTGATCCAAAATCTGAATACGGCCCGATCTTTTATCCAAGAGCACCTCACGCTGATGGGTCACGGGATCGCTCAAACGGCGATAGCCAGTATGCGTGGCCCGCAAGGTCTCCTGGGCCTCTCCCGGTTGCCACACCACCCCCTCAACTTGGGCATGTGCCGTCCACATAAACCGCCCCCCAGAAACCGATTGATCCTCCCCATCGACCATCAACGTATTATGGGCCGCTGTGCCACGAAAATAGTCCCGCCATAACAAGGGACCATGATAATTAAAGGTGCCTGGATCAATCAAAATCTCCTCGCCCGCCACCGATAAATAGAGCGATAAGGCATCGGCATGGCCATGAGCGGCAATGGAGAGATAGCCTAAAGTGCCAACATCCATCCCCAAACGCACCTCTGTCGGACTATGCAGATCCCGACCAAGCAGATAATATCCCCCATGGGGAAAGCTCTGTGGCCAGCTCTCCCCCACAACAGGCGCAGGTACAGCGGCAAAGAGGGCCTCGCACCCCCCTCCCAACAACCAACGGGTCTGATCGTCTAACCCATCTGTTTTTTGCTTAAAGAGGCCATTATTAAAAAATATCGCCCCCAGAGCCAGCTGTGAACGAACAGGATGAAACCCCTCCTGACAAGATAAATGAAATACCCGCCCATCATCGGCATCCCCAATCATCGGCAGATGACCAGCCACGTCCAGCATGGCTCCTAAATAGGTGAGCATCCCCTGCAAAATCTGCCACCAATCCGTGGGAAAAGGATCCCCAACCCGACGCCCAGTTAAACCGGCAATCCATAAAAAATCCAGTACAAACAACTGGTAATATATGGCCTGCTCCCGATTTACCCCATCAGCGGTCTGCTGAGCAACCGCTTGACGCAGCAATATCTTCTTGGCCTTTTTTTGCCATCGACCCGCCATAGGCCAAAGAGGCCAAGTCGCCATGGCCACATACAATCCCGCCGCCTCGCCAATAAGATGGTTGTTGGCCGATGAATATCCCGAAAAATGGCCTGCAATAAAATGGGCCTGTTGATAAACCGCTTTTAACCAACGTTCTTTCAGGTCCAACCCCGCCGCCCCGGCAAACAACTCCGACCCCTCCCCACCTATCAATCCCCACACCAACGCCCAATTGATTAAACGAATCCCTACCTCCAAACCGCTCATCCAATTGGGACCCATCAAATAAGGAGATTGCTCCAACCAAGAGCGCATCCACACCCCAATCCCCTCCAGATAACGGGGGTCACGGGTCAAATACCAGCCCTGGGCCAACGTCACCATCTGCAAATGACGATTTGGCTCCCAAAGATATTTAATATCCCCGAGGAGCGCGCGATCGCTGGTAGACAACGTCGAGGCATGACGCACAGGGGCCGTAATGCCGGTCAAAGGATCCCGATTCCACTGCGGCGGATAGCCAACAAAATGATCTTGCAGGTTAAATATCGTCAGCCTACCCGCTAAAATTTTCTCCGCTGCCGCCACATACGCCCCAATATTAAACGCATGCGAAGAGAGCTCCCCCTGAGGCCAAAGTGGAACAGGGGGGGCAGAACGAGAAACGATAGGCGGATGGGCCGCACTCAAAAATCCCCGCCTTTGCGCCTGAGCATAAAGCCAATTGGACAACCGATGCCCTATCTCCCCAGCCGACATGCGCCCCAATCGACGCCAATACCAAAGCAATCGGTGGCGATTCATCTTTGTTGCTCACTATTAACTATTGTTTCATAATGTTGCACAAGATCTTCCACAATGCGACGGATATCAAATTTTTCTAAAATAATCTTAAAACTCTCCTGTCCCATTTTTTGCCTTAAGGGTTCATCGGCAATCAAAGTACGTAAACAAGCAGTCAAGGCCGTCACATCCCCCGGTTCAACCAAAAAACCATTTCTATGCCCCTCCACCGCCTCTGGCACCCCGCCCACAGAGGTGGCCACAATGGGAATTCCCATGGCCATAGCCTCTAAAACCGCCCCCGGCATCCCCTCAAAATAAGAGGGCAACACAAAAATATCACACTGCTCAAATGCCTCCAAACGCTGCTGATCCGCAATCCAACCCGGCACCGCGACCACCGCCGCCAACCCCGCTTGAGCCACCCATGCCCGCACCTCATCCACCTCACCATCCCCCGCCAATGTCAACCGCACCTGAGGATAACTCTCAAACAACGCTGCAAAAGCCAACAAGAGATCATACGTCCCCTTCGGTGCGCCCAAACGGCCCATAAAAAGCAAATGAACCCTCTTCTCTCCCACCATCGGCGGTTTGACGATTTGTGCCGGTACCGCCCCATTGGGAAGTACAAAAATATTGGGATTGTTGACCACCCCGCGCACATATTGACGCCAAATATCTGACAACACAAAAACCACACGGCTTTGCTCCAAACAATGACGAATCATCCATTGCACCCACGATGACGAACCTTCATAAAAAAGCTTAAACCGACCGCTATGGATATGGGCCACGGTGGGAATGTTCCACAATCGCGCCCATAAAAAAATGATATATTTGCGGAAAAAACTAGATTTATGAGAAAGATGCAGATGCAACACATCCACCGGTTGGCGCGTCTGCCAAATCACCCGTAAATAGGCCCCTCCCGCTTCCCAAAGCTTGATCAACCCGGCATTCGCTTGAGTCGTGGACAAGGTGGAGATATAAACAAGATCTATCTTGCTTTGCACGCCCGCCGCAATCCAATTATTGACCACGGTGGCGATTCCTCCTTTGGCCGTCAAGGCCGGACCCGCCATCATCACCCGCAAACGTCGCCCCTGTGGAGGATTCATCCCCGGGCATCCATGCCAAGCTGATGCCTTTGTTGGCCCAAATAACGAGCCAACCCAATCCCCTGACTCGACCAACTAAACCGCTCAGCCACCATCTGACGCGAAAAAGAGGTGGCCGCCAGCAGTTCGTTATAGGTATCAAAAGCCACCTCCATGGCGCGGGCCAAATCCTCGGCCCCCTCCCCATCGGCCCAAACCACCGAAGCCAAATCACGGGCAATATCCAAATGGGCCGGAATTGGGGTCAATATCACCGGTCGGCAGCTGGCCAGATATTCCAAAACCTTCAAAGGACTAGAGACGTTCCACTCCAAACGATCCGGAAGCGGACAAATAAAACAATCCCCCACCGCAATCGCTGCAGGAATCTCAGGATAAGGAACAAAACCAGAAAAGTGGACCTGCCCCTCTAAACCCAACGAGGCGACCATCAACTTTAACGAAATAACCTCTGGACCATAACCGATGATGACAATCTGCAACCGCTTACGCAATCCAGCCCGAACCAAAGACAACGCCTGAATAAAACTCCCAATACCTCGATTACGCGAGATAGAACCATGATATAAAAAGGTAAACGGATCTCCCTCACCCTTGGCAACAGGTGGCGGAATGGCGGCAAAAAAATCGACATTCACCCCAGAACTCCACAAGGTATACTCCTCAAACCGAATGGAAAAATCTTTCTCGATCGCCCGCATGAGCGGTTCGGTAATAAAAGAGTGGCTATGGGGCACCCACCGCAACAAACGCCACGGAACTATCCAGGACAACACATTATCCACCCGCAATTTCAACCCCCGCACCTCCACGGGCATGGTACGCACATCCAAATGAATCAAGGCCGAACGAAACAGACGCAAAAACGCCCCCGACCACAACGCATGAGGCCGAATAATGACAATATCGCCCCGCTTCACCCGAAACCAAAGCCAACCCAAAATGCGCATCTGTAAGGTGTAACGAAACAGACCGCTCACCGAAAGAGCTGGAAAATAGCGAATAGTCATGGAATAACCCGGAAACTGCCTGGGTTCTTCCTGATAACTGGTCAATAATGTCACTTGAAACCCTTCCCGTTGCAGCACCTCTCCCATCTCAAGCCAAGTGCTTTTGTCGGCTTTGGTATCAAAACGATTCAACTCCACCCAAAAAATACGCCCTTTCATAAATTCCTCATTTTTTTCGAACATGGTGCCCTGCGGGCAAAAAAGTCAAAATCAAAACCCTGGGGGATGAATCCCCCAGACCCCCTCTTTTTTTTTATGACTTTTAAAAAGAGAGAGGGGGGGGGGATTGGGGGCGGTTCTGGGCCCCTCAAACTCTTAATTTTATCTTTCCGATAGATGCGCCAATTGTTGTTCCATAATGGCAACAATTTTTTCCGCATTCGCCAAAGAGTGATTCTGAATGGCATAACGCCGCGCTCGCTGGCCCATCTCTTGACGCAACCCCACATTGTCTAACAAAAGTTGTAATTTATCCACCAGCCGCTCCATAGTTTTGGTACAAAATCCAATTTTTTCCCGCTCTAAAACCTGATCGGGATCAACATCCAAAGACAACACTGGCACCAGCCGCAACCAAGCCTGAATAAAAGTATTGGCAAACCCCTCATGAAGACTGGTATTGACCAAAATATCGGCACGATCCAAGATGCCATTCACGCTCTCTTGGGAGAGCTCACCGGTCAACTCCAAATTGACGATACCTTCGGCCAACACCTTCACATCTGCGCCACCAACAATCTTTTGCACGCGGCCAATCATCAAAAATTTTACGTTCGTATTTTTCTGAAAACGCCTAGCCAGCTCCACGAACAATTCTGGACGCTTGACCGTTTTAAAATTGGCCACCCAAACCACGATAAGAGGATCGGATATTTTTTCGCAAGACGACTCCCCTACCGGATGAAAATTGTCTATCACCGCCGCACAAGAACGACCATAATTTTGTTGTAAAAGGGTATTTTGATAATGAGCCTGACCGATCACCGCATGGCTCTTGCGGATTCCATAGGCCATCAAACGATGATTGATCCATAAAAAAGGGAGACTCTTTTTAAATACCGGCTTAAATGGCAACAGATCGATCTCACAGGCCACATGCCAAACCATCCGACAGCTGCTCTCTTGGCAATAACGGGCCGCAATTCCCGTATACGCCCCGGCATCCCGTTGATAGATAAGATCCGGCTGAATGCGACGCAGCTGCTGAAGCATTTGCCGCCCATCCATAAAAAGAGGCCGCCCAAATCGACCAAACAGCGTCGCCTTCCCTACCTGAACCACCCGCACCGGATCCAAAGGGTCTGGCACGGCATAACGGCAAAGATAATAAAACTCCCAATCTGGGCGGGTGGCCAAAAGATGGTCCATCAACAAACGTACCTGATATTCAGCCCCTCCAGACCAACGACTCCAATGGGTTGGCAAAACAAAGCAAATTTTAGGCATCACATCCCTTTTCCACCTCTGAGTGCGCAGGGGCGATGGCAAATAAATGTTGAAAACAGCACCAGTCATGACGCACGGCCTCTGCAAAGAGCGGGGAGTGGCGGGGATAGCGACGGGCAATATCAAAATCAACGATCATCGGTGCACCGTTATGAATCAAAAGATTTCCATATTTTAAATCCCGATAGGCCAATCCCTGCCGATGAATCGTATGTAAAAGTTGCGCCGCCTGCTGCAAAAAGGGTTCCTCCACGCATAACCGCAAGGTCTGCAAAGCCTGCTCCCGCAATATCTCATCCCCAGGCCGGGGAGTTATTTTTTGACCGTTGCGATCGGCTCCTAAAAAAATAAACTGGGTCCGCTCCTGATCCCCCTCTAAAAATCCTTTCTGCGCCATTTTACGCCCCAAATCCTCCGCCAAAATAAATTCTCGATAGAGAATTTTTCTTTCTGGCACCACCCGATATAGACGGGGAAACCCGCTCTCGTGACGCAAGGCATGGAGTGCCAAAACCTCATTAATAAACCGCTCCAACAAAAGATAGCGTTTTTTAAGGACCAACGCCCCCTCCAGCCAGACCAATTGAGTCTGATTTTTGGCGCGCAACTGAAACCCCCTAGAGTGCAACACCACCTCCCCCAACACAGGAATGGGTCCGACATGAGATAAAATACGATTTTCCGCCCCCCATTCCGCCAAAACCACCTCTGTTTTCCCCTGATTTTGAATATCATCCATCTGCCGCACCGTCAAACCAAGGGCCGCCAACGCCTCGTTCGAGTGACACTTCGGGGCCTGCGTGGTCCAGGCGATCCATAAAAGGCTTACCAAACGGTGCAGACGATTCGATACCGCCCGCCAGAGCAACCAAAGGGGAAGAAGCAGAAAAAAAACGGCAAAAAAAGTAAAATTATTGAATAATAGAATAAAAAACAGACAAAATGAGACCAACACCCCCACTATTTTATGGCGACGAGAGACAAACAGATAATCCAAACGATCGCGAATCTCCAACATCCCCACCCTTTTCTCCAAACATAATGCCCTGCGGGCAAAAGATTAAAATCAAAACCCTGGGGGATGAATCCCCCAGACCCCCTCTTTTTTTTAAAGACCTTGGGGGGCGATTCTCCGCCCCCCAAGGTCTTAATTTATAAATCAAACTTTCCACGCCATTTTTCACGCAACAGCAGCCATGCAAAAACCATATTGGTATACAGATAGCGTCTCCACATGCGGCGCGGCTCTTGAATCAAGCGATAAAACCACTCTAAACCAGCCTGCTGCATCCACAAAGGGGCGCGCTTGGTAAAACCCGCCACCACATCAAAGGTTCCCCCCACCCCCATGACAAACGGAACTTGCAACCTCTGCTGCCAGCGTTGAATAAAGATCTCCTTTTTGGGCGAAGTAATGGCGACAAACAGCAGTTTGGCCCCGGATGCCTGAATTTTATCAACAATAGCCTCTTCATGATCCCAAAAATAACCGTGATGCCAACCACAAATATGTAGTTTTGGATAAGCAAGACGAATATTCTCCACCGCCTTGTTGACCACCGACTCTTTGGCCCCAAGCAAAAAGACCCCATCGCCGCGCCCTTGGGCCATACCCAACAAGGCATAAAATAGATCAATCCCCGCCACCCGCTCTGGTACTGGCAAACCCAAAAAACGCGCCCCCCACACCACCCCAGTTCCATCAATATTAATTATATCGCAACTGATGACCGCCTCCCGCAGTTGAGGATCGGTACGCATTTTAACAAGCTTGGCGACGTTAACCACACTGTGTTGGGTAAATATCCCCGCATCAATACGACGAGCAATCTGCTCCAAAGTCTCCTCCATCGTCCAAAGATAGAGAGGAATATCAAACAACAGTACAGGATCGGAAATTTTAGGGAGCATAATGACCGTTCAAAAAAAAGTTAAATTCCTGATAAAGTAAATAATTTACACTTTTTACATCCCATTATGCAACAGAGCAAATTTTTATCACAAAAAAAAAAATTAATTGACATACACGCACTCTTCGCGCAATTTATATAACTTAATGTATCTGAAAAATAAAAAGCAAGACCTTGGGAGGCGGAGAACCGTCCCCCAATCCCCCCACCCTTTTCTTTTAATACTTAAAAAAGAAAAGGGGGTTTGGGGGATTCATCCCCCAAGGTTTTGATTTTAATTTGCCCGCAGGGCATCATATTCTTCTTCTAAATCAGGAATAAAATCATAATGAAACTATTGCTTGTTGCTGGTGCCCGTCCCAATTTCATGAAAATCGCCCCTATTTATCGGGCCATGAGCAAAAAGCCAGAACGATTTCAACCCTATTTAGTCCATACCGGTCAACACTATGACCCAAATATGTCAGCAGATTTTTTTCGTGATTTAAATCTCCCTACACCGCACTTTTTCTTTGAAGTCGGCTCAGGCTCCCACGGTGTGCAAACCGCTGCGGTGATGGTCAAAATGGAGGCTCTTTGTTTTGCAGAAAAACCAGACTGGGTGGTGGTGGTTGGGGATGTCAACTCCACCATGGCGGCAACTCTAGCGGCGGTCAAACTTGGTATTCGCGTTGCGCACGTCGAAGCAGGCTTACGTAGTCGAGATCGACGGATGCCCGAAGAGATCAACCGCATCGTTACCGACTCCATCGCCGACCTCCTCCTCACCCCCTCCAGAGATGGAGACGACAATTTAATCCAAGAAGGGATTCCCAAAGAGCGAATTTGTTTTGTCGGCAATGTGATGATCGACTCCCTCGTCGCCACCCTCCCCTTGTTAGAGAAGGTCTCCCTGCCCCTGTCTGGCGACTATGGCGTGGTGACGCTGCACCGACCCAGCAACGTTGATCAATCCGACACCCTCTCGCAATTACTAAAAGCCATTCTCCCCATTGCCGATTTTCTGCCTCTGGTCTTCCCCATGCACCCCCGCACCCGTGCCGCTTTAGAACGCTTCGACCTGCTCCCCCAACTAAACGCCCACCCCCACATTCATCTCTACCCCCCCCAGGGATATCAAACCTTCATGGCTTGGCTCAAAGGATCCCGCATGGCCATTACCGACTCCGGCGGCATCCAAGAAGAGACCACTTTCCTAAAAATCCCCTGCCTCACCCTGCGCGAAAACACCGAACGCCCCATCACCATCACCCATGGCACCAACCAACTGGTGACACTGGAAAATTTATTAACAAAAGCCAAAGAGGCTATGGAACATCAGGTATTGAAGGAAAATGGACCAGAATTTTGGGATGGGCGTTTAGTTGGGGGAGCAGGTCGAAGCGTTCTAAAGCGGCACGGGTGCGGGGGTGCATGGGGAAGACCAGAGGCAGAAAATCGGCAATGGGGAGAATGGCTTTTAGTAATTGCGA
>JAMOAW010000080.1:0-12977 GCA_039908535.1 Magnetococcus sp. DMHC-6
TATCGTGTACCTACATGTTTGGCGAAAATTCGGGATGCTTGACTGGAAAAATGGCGTATTTATTGGCTTTCACGATTTCGGATGGTCCAAATCTACCTACAGAGCCGAAACCCAGGTCCTATGGGGGATCTACATTGGCCATTTTACCTTTTTGGTCGGAATGGCGGCCACCTCTGTGGTGCTGCTCATTCCGGCCTATCTTTTTCATATACCCCATATGAAGCGCGTGATTTTATTGGGGGAATGCTTGGCCATCACCGCCGTCACCATGAGTTTATTATTTATTTTTGTCGATTTGGGCCGTCCTTGGCTGCTTTGGCACGCCTTGCCGTTCATTGGGCAACTTAATTTTCCCACCTCAATATTGGCGTGGGATATTTTAATATTAATCGCCTATTTAATCCTCAATCTTGGTCTATTTGTATACATAATCTTGGGACAATATAGGAACCAACCCCGGTTAGAAAAAGAGTATTTCCCCTGGATGATTTTAGCCATTATTTTGGGAATTGCCATTCATACGGTGACCGCCTTTATGCTGGCTGGATTACCGGCGCGACCATTTTGGCACTCGGCAATTTTGGCCCCCCGTTTTTTAGCCTCGGCCTTTGCCGCTGGATCGGCTGGATTGATTCTTTTGTTTAAAATATTACAAAACACCACTGATTTTTTTTGCGAACGTGAGGTGGAACGCCTCTTGACAGGCATCATGGCCTTTGCCCTCTTGATCTATCTATTTTTATTTAGCTCTGAATGGTTTACAATTTATTATCGCCCTGTAAATGGGCATCTTGGTGCAAACTATCTCTATTTTGGCCTTGGGGAGCAATCGGGGTTGACGCTTTGGAGTTGGTCGGCAATCACGGCCCAACTGGTGGCCTTGATTATACTTATTCTGCCTCCTTTGCGCCAACGTCCATGGTTTTTGAATGGGGCGTGTCTGTTCATCATCGCTGGAATTTTATTTGAAAAAGGGGTAGGACTCATTCTCCCAGCCTTTATTCCCACCCCTTTGGGAGAGGTGACAACCTATAAACCCACTTGGGTAGAGATTCAAGTCACCTTGGGAATTTGGGCCTTCGGCACTCTTTTATTTACCCTGTTGGCCAGAGTTGTCGTCGCGGTAACATCAGGAACGTTACGCAAACCGGGTAATCTTTCATAGCATCAAGGAGTCACCATGCACACGAATGATGGTCTCATCCATGCCATTCTTTTAGATGGTCAAGGCGGCGGGCAAACTTTAACCTGGAGCGAAACCAAAGAGTGGAGCGCTGAAACAGGATTTCTTTGGCTCCATTTACAGCTAGACAAACCCCAAGCCCGGGCGTGGATCGAACAGGAAACCATTCTGGACACCGTACTGACCGAAGTCCTCACCGATGATGACAATCATCCACGCATTGTCTGGGAAGAGGATGTTCTCTTTGGAACCTTGCGTGGTGTCAATCGCAACGGACAATCCAATCCCGATGGGATGATTTTTGTCAATTTTTGGATTGATTCACAGCGCGCCATCACGGTACGCATGACCCCGGTCCAAGCCATTCAAGAAATTTCCCAAGAGTTCCAAACCGGTCGTGGTCCCACTGGACCAGGAGAACTGCTTACCAGAATATTAGACCACCTTCACGACCACTTAGAACCCACATTAGAAGAAATTGAAACCGAGTTGGACGATTATTATGAACAGGCTCTTATCTTTGAAAATGCCGACAGCTTACGAGAAAAACTTATCGCTGTACGCCACGAAATCATTGAACTGCGCCGTTTTCTTGCCCCGCAAAAGGCCGCTCTCTCCGCACTCAGCAAAACCTCCCCCCCCCTGGCTCCACAAAAAACGTCTCCGGGAGATTCGGGAGATCGAAACCCTTTTACAACGGTTTCTTGGCGATCTAGAGAGCTATCGGGAACGGGCCATGGTCATCCGCGAAGAAATCAACAACCAAATAGCCGAACGCACCAACAAAGCCATGTACTTAATCTCTATTTTCACTGGAATATTTTTGCCTATGGGATTTATAACCGGATTGTTAGGCATTAATGTTGGGGGAATGCCTGGTGCTGCAAGTCCATGGGCTTTTTGGATTGTCTGTGCCTTACTGGCGATCATGTCGGGGATAAGCGTCGCCTTTTTGCGTCATAAACGTTGGATATAATGATCATGACGCGCCTGACATCCCCTTAGATAATAAAAAATCATTCATTTTCAATATATTTTTTTTAATTTATGTTCAATCCATAGCATTTAGGTAACCGTTCATATATTAATAAAAAAAAGGGGTCTGGGGGATTGCCCCCAGGGTTTTGTTTTTGACTTTGCTTTTGAATTCGGTTTTGCTTTCTTCAAATAGCAGGGGGATTGGGGGATGCAATCCCCCAAGGTCTTGTTTTTGATTTTTTTTATCTGAACGGTTACTGTCAACTCTTTGGGAGTGCGATGATATCGTTCCGATAAAACAGATAAGCCACCAATCCAGGCAAAGAACCAATCATATACAGAACGCGCCACACAAAAAAAATGGTCCCATAGGCGATGTCACTCTCTGATTTTGTCACCCATTGACAGATTTGATCAAATGCGGCTTCCCCCACCCCCATACCACCAGGGGTCAAAGGGAGGATATTGGCAATCCACGTCCAGGGGGTGACAAAGGCATACTCTTGAAACGATAGAATATGCACCCCCATGCTCCAACCAACCAGCGTGATGCCAACAATTCCCAATACCTGCCCTGCCATAGAGACCAGCATCAAAAGCAGCATCCGCCAACCCGATTGACGATAGGCATGGATGGCCTCAAGGAGCGCATGGATCCCCCGACCAAGCCAGCTTGATCGTTTAGCCAACCCATGTATCAAACCAGGATAGCGTAAGAGTACCCAATAAATTCCCATCAAAGCCAGAGGCGTGCCTAGACTGATCAAAGCGGCGGCTAAGGCCAAAAAAAACAAGGAGGCATTGTTGAGCACCCATGTTATATTAAAAAGTGCAGAAACGAAACAAAACAAAAATAGGCTGTACAACCCCACCACCCGGTCGGTAAAAATGGAGAGAATGCCCGCCCCTCGACAAAAAGGGGAAGCGCGAACCACATAAGCCATACGCAAGGCATCCCCCCCCAAACCGCCGCCTGGAAGAAAAATATTAAAAAAAATCCCTATATAAGTAATCTGTACAGCTCGGAAAAACGAGATGGGCACCTTTTGGCAAACCAAAAGTAAATACCAACGCCATGCCGTCAAGGTCGCCGCAAAAAAATTGATCCCAATGATTAAAACCGGAATAAACGGATATTGAAATACTTGTAAAAAAGCGCGCAGATCCAGCTTGCCCTGACTGGCGAGAAGATAAAACAGAATAACCGCTATGGCAAATTTTAATCCGATCCAAAACCAACGTCGATGAAACTTGCTCACCTGCATACGCGCATCATTCATAAAAAGAAAGGCCTATCTTCCGATGCCTTATAAAACAAACAAGACAATTTATTAAACATCCTATAATAACAATATACTACTCATCGTGAAGGGTCTTTAAATAGGCGATCAGATCCATACGATTGGTGGCATCGGAGATCCCATGATAAGAGATGGGGTGACTTTTGGTCTCCTGTACCATTTGCGTTTCTGGGATCAAAGCGACAGGATTGGCAATGTAGGTGTCCAAGTTTTCACTATTCCAATCAATGGGGCGCATTTGTGTGGCACTGATAAAGGCTGGACTATAGGGAAAATCGGTTGCACCCGCCCTCCGATTAAAAATGCCCCAAAGATAGGGTCCTTTCGCATGTTGGGATTTACTGGTCAAATCGTGACAAATACCGCAATTGTTCTGGGCCAGTCGCTGTCCAACCACAACATCGCCAGAAAATCCGCGCAAATAGGCGACCACGAGCAAAATAGCAGCCAATAATCCCATCATGAGACTAAAAAATTTCGTTAGTTTCATAGTGATTTAATTTGAAACCTCCCCCAATCTGCTCACAGGTTGTTTTAGCCATCTATGATAGATTATCACACATTTTCCTTAAAATAAAATTATGAATTCATAAAGCAAGAGGATAATGGCCATTTTCCATTGTTGGCTTCAATTTTGCTTAATCTATAAATATTGATATTCTCTGGAGAATAAGCCTATGTTCATTTATAATCTAGCTTTGATTTAACCTCTGTCGACAAAAAAATGCATGAAACACAAAAAGACCGGGAGAATATATTGGAAACCATTCCTTGGAAGGGGGCAAATCTATTATCTAAACCTGCGCACAATGAGGGTGGACCAAATTGGCCATCTGTAGAAGTGCCTTCAACAAAAAAGCCCCTCTCTGAGCATGGAGAACCAGACTGGTTTGATGATGCCAATGAGAGCACGATGCACATTTCTATCCAGACACCACCTCTCCCCACCTACAAAGATGAGGAGGATGGGGATGCCACCCTCCTCCATCCAGCTCTGCATCTCTCTGCCCCTCCCCTCCCCTTTGCAACGGGCAACGATGAAGATGACGTAGCCACACAACTCCATCCATTAACCTCTAGCACGAAATCCCCTCCTCCCTTCCAGGAGGAGACCAATGTCACCCAGCTTAATCCCCAAGCCCCAGCGGTCAAATCTCCTCCCGTATTTGACGACGATATGGACGGGGCGACAATCCTCAACTCGCAAACCCAAATACCGCCCCCGTTGACAACAAACCCAATCCAACGGCAGGAAACCGCAACGGTTCAATATGCCCCAGATTCTCATACTAGGCCGACTTCAAATTCAACAAATTCAACCACATATCAATTAACAGAAGAGAGCGAACTGACCTCGGCACCGAAAAAACCGGTGGATCATTCCGATGCCTTACCCACTGGCCACATGTTAATGTGGTACAGAATTGAAAAAGTTTTGGGACAAGGCGGCTTTGGGCTGACCTATAAGGCGCACGATACCCGTCTCGATAACGACGTTGCCATAAAAGAGTATCTACCCAGTCAAATAGCCAACCGACGCCCAGATCGATCGATTCACGCCAAATCTCCTGACCAAGAACTCGTCTTTAGAAAGGGTCGGCAACGATTCTTGGACGAAGCCCGAACTTTGGCCCACTTTAAACATCCAAGTTTAGTGCGAGTCGCCACCTTCTTTGAAGAAAACAACACCGCTTATATGGCCATGGAATACGAGGAGGGAGAGCCTCTGGCCTCGGTCCTAAAACGTGAGCGTACTTTGGAAGAACAAGATCTTTTGCGTATTATTATGCCTCTTTTGCTTGGGGTTCAGGTATTACACAACGAAAATGTCATTCACCGCGATATCAAACCAGACAACATATTTATCCGTACCAAAGATGGTTCCCCGGTTTTAATCGATTTTGGTTCAGCGCGCAAAACCGAAGGGGCCGAATCCATGACCGCAATGTTGACCCCCAACTACGCGCCCATGGAACAATATTTCGAAGATGCCGATCGACAAGGACCATGGACCGACATCTATTCTCTGGGTGCGGTGATGTACCGTGCCATCTCTGGACGCAAGCCCATCGGTGCCCCACAACGCAGCAATGCCATTATGCGCAACCAACCCGATCCGATGGTGCCAGCTGTAGAAGTAGGGGAAGGGCGGTATTCATTACCGATACTGCAAGCCATCGACTTGGCACTTAAAGTCGTAGAAACCGATCGCCCTCGAAATATTTCGGAATGGCTCAAGGCGGTCAAGGTAGAGGTTCCAGAGGATGATTCTCAAACAAAAAAAATTCTGGATCGACTCCCAAAAAATCCAAAAATTCGCATCGCGTTAGCAGCGGCCTCCCTGCTATTGGTCGCTGGCATGGGTTATGGTATATTTCTTTTTGCCTCTACTTTTCAACAAAGTACGCCGATTTTAACGACGGCCCAAAAATTGGAAATAGAATTTAATCATACAAAAACAAAAGCCGAAAATGGCGATCCAAAATCTCTGTATCAAATGGGTATGGCCTATGAAACAGGTAAAAATGTACCACAAAACCTACCAACGGCCATTAAATGGTATCAAAAATCGGCAGAAAAAAACTGGCCAGAGGCTCAATTTCGGGTTGCACAAGCCTACAGCAAAGGGGAAGGAGTTGGCAAAGATTTGGTTTTAGCGCACTCCTGGAATAAAAAAGCCGCTGAACAGGGCCATGCCAATGCCCAATTTATTTTGGCCCAGACCATCGAAAAAAATGCCAAAAAACCTGAATACCTTGCCCAAGCCATGCAATGGTATTTAAAAGCCGCTCAACAAAATCATCCCGAGGCCCAATACCGAGTCGGGATCGCTCTGGAGAACGGCGATGGATTAGAAAAAAATCCCGCAGAGGCTTTAAATTGGTTTTTGCAAGCCTCTACAGCCAAAATTGCCAACGCCCAATATCATTTAGGAGTCATGTTCGAAGAGGGACGTGGCACCCAGGCAGACGATAAAAAGGCCGCCCAATATTTTAATCTGGCCGCAGATCAAGGAGTTTTAGAGGCCCAATTTAAATTAGCCACTTGGTTAAATCAGGGCAAAGGGGTAGAAAAAAATTTTAAAGAATCGGCCCTTTGGTATCTGAAAGCGGCCAACCAAGGTCACCCTGAAGCACAGTTCCAAGTTGCCCAGTTGTTCAATGATGGGGCAGGCGTTCGTCAAGATGCCGTACAAGCCCTTAAGTGGTTTAAAAAATCGGCAGAGCAGGGATATTTAAAGGCACAAATCATTTTGGCCCGCATGTATCAAAATGGCCAGGGCGTTGAAAAGGATCCCACCGCAGCGGCTGAATGGTATCGCAAAGCCGCGCAACAAGGCGATATGGAGGCGCAAAACGGTTTGGCCAATCATTTGCGCGATGGATTAGGAATTCCTAGAGATCCAAGTGAAGCGATCATTTGGTATCTCAAAGCGGCCGAACAAGGCCATGCCAAAGCCCAGAACAATCTTGGCTATATGTATGAAAACGGTATCGGCGTCAACAAGGATATGGAACAAAGTCTCAAATGGTATCAAAAATCTGCCGAGCAGTACGATGCCGACGCCCTGAGTAATTTGGGTTGGCTCTATGAAGAGGGAAAAGGTGTACCAAAAAATTTCGCCACTGCCGCTAAATGGTATCTCATGGCCGCCGTTCAAGGCAACGCGCGCGCCCAAAAAAATCTCGGCTGGATGTATGAAGATGGCAGAGGAGTCAAACGCAATTTAATTAAAGCCTACTTTTGGTACACTCTGGCCGCTGTTCAAGATGACCCAGATGCCCTGCGCAATCTGAATATGATCAGCAAAGAGATGACACAACAACAGATTCTTGTCGGCACAAAATTGACCAAAGAGTGGCTTGGGGCTGAAACGAAAGCAAAAGAGGGGTAATGTCATGCACAAAAAAAAGGCCTGTCTCAAAGACAGGCCTAAAATTTTACAAAAGGAGGATAACACCCAAAGAATCAGAAAACAGATGCTGTTTTAAGTAATCAACTCTTCCAGTTCACCCTCTTGGGAGGCTTTTCTGGCTTTCATAATACCGTAAATACCCAAACCCGTAACACCAGCCAAGAGTACAGGTCCCCAAGCTCCCAAACCAAGACCTAGCCCCAGACTGAGTCCAGTTCCCTTCCAAATCGTCCCAGAGGTCGCGGTGGCAATTCCTTTAGCAGCGACCGAAGAGGATCCTGCTGCGGCTGACTTCATGGCGGTGACCGCCCCCTGACCGATTTCAGCTGTGGTGGCAACTTGAGCAGGCACAGTTACAGTTGGAGCGGCAAGAAGAGGCTTGGCGGCCAAAGCCGATTTCGTTGCGGTAGCCGATGCAGCCCCTTTGGCGGTGACAGCGGCTACAGTCGCCGTGCTGCCTTTGGCAGCGATCGGATTGAGAAGAATCCATTTTCCAGTTGCGGCCTTCCCAGCCACAACGGGGGCATTGTCCAACAAAATGGTTTTGCCATACAGGGCGGAGATTTGTCCTGCCCCACCGTGTTGAACCTGAAGGGCAACAATCCCCTTTGAGCTCCCTGCTGTCGGCTGCAAAAAGAGCCAACTCCCTGCTTTGGTACCCATGGCGGGTGGTTTCAAGACGGTGAAGGTTTTGCCGGTCAAGGTAGAAATTTCAGTAGCCTGGGCGGTTCCTTCGAGTTTCATCAAAACCAAAGAAGAACCAGTAATCGCCGATTTGGTAGCGGCTGCGGCACCCGCCCCGGTTCCTGTTGCAGCGGCCACGGCACCGGTTCCTGTTGCGGCGGCCACGGCTGTTGCCGTTGCACCATTTTTAGCTGGCAACAAGACCAGCCATTTCCCCATGCCACCCACCACCGTCGGAGATTTAGCCACGGTGACGGTTTTTCCTGCCAAGCTGGAAAGTTCAGCGATCTGTCTGGTTCCCTCAATTTTTACTGCAACAGGAGTCTGCGCAGCCGCACCATTAATTGGATTGAGAAACAGCCATTTACTCAATCCAGTTCCAGTGGAAGAGACTTGACCTACGGTATAGGTTTTTCCGGCAAGCCCTGACAATTGGCTTGCCTGCGCGGCTCCTCCCTCGACTTTAAGCATCAACACTTTGGCAGCAGCCATAGGTTCCTCCTATTGTTTTTATGAGTCATTGATAAATAATTTAGAATCAAGGGTTAAACATGAAATAAAGATTGATATTTTATCTAATGGATCCATTAGGACTATACCAATTTTCAAAAAAAATTTAATAAATTTTACAACGAAATCATTTTAATTTCAACTTTTTTTACCACCCAAAATAAACTCAAATGAGTCCATGCCCTTTGAGTTTATTAAAAACATGTTTTTGATCAATTGGTTTTGCCAAATAATCGGTATAATCATCAGGAATAAAATTCATTTCTTCCAACTCTTCTGGATCCATAGCAGAGACAATAAAAACTTTAGCTCTCTCCTCAGCTTTAATTCCCACTTCTTGTTCTAAAAGACGAATTTGTCTCAAAACCCCCAATCCATCCAATTCTGGCATCATCATATCCAGACAAATAAGATCATAAGGAGTACCGTCGAACAAGGCAATGTGAAAAGCGTCTACCGCTTCCAAGCCATTAATTGTCTGGTCACACACCCCGTAGGGAGACAAAATTTTTTCCAAAACAAGCCGATTATATAGTTCGTCATCGGAGATTAATATTTTCATGGTTTACTTTTAATCTCACCTTAGGTCCAAACAACTCTTATTTCTGTAACCATAACAAATGCAAATAGGTTATTTTTCTCAAGAATAGGTTAAAAGTCAAGTATATTTCGAAAAAGATTTATCAAATCATCCATGGATCAGACGATGGAAAAAAAGTAGTGCTGCGGATGGAATTGGCATTGAAGCCCCGGGCCCGGAAGCTTTCTGCTCCAGTCATGTTTCTTTTATTAGGTTGGAGCCCTCCACGTCGAAAACCGATCTGGGGGACCCCAACCAATGAATCAGCCGGAGATGTGAACTGCCCTATTATTAATTATGCAAAAAAAAAGCCATGATAAAAACAAACAGACAATATATAAATAACTATATGATATTAAAAAATTTATTAAAAAAACTTTTTATTCTCCTCACAAAAAAAAGTCTCGAAAAAGACAAAATAGGGAAAAATCTATATAACAAAGATCAAAAGTGTGACATTTTCAAACAACAGTCAAAAATCCTGCTCTGCAATCACCCGCCGAAATTCAGAGAACACCACCTCCATCTCCTTTTCCACCGCACCAACCAGGAGAGAGAGAATCTCCTTATGAATTTGCTTTTCAGAAGAAGATTCCAACTGTTGACACAATTCAGCCAAATAGTTAGCCCCCAGCATAGCCGCTGTTCCCTTCAGGGTATGCGCCGCAATTTTTAATTGTTGCGCATCCTCTTCATTTATTGCAAAAACAATAAATTCCACTCGTTCAGGTAAACGATCTAAAAATTTTTGGATGAGAGGATAAATTTCCTGCCCCAAATGTCCATGTAATCGCTGTAAAACTTTCCAGTCAATGGAAGGAACATTCTGATCTAACGTCTCTCTTCTAGGCAAAGGTGTTGAAGATTCCATTTTTGTTGTCAAAAGATCCCTTTCTGCCTTAAAGACAAATATAGCCTCATTCATTGAAAAAATTAATCCATTTATTTTTCTAATTTGTACAGATTTTAAATAATACCAAAAAAAAACCATCTCCACCAAGTTTTTTATTTTGCGTATTTTTATAGCATTATATACAATATTTATATATTTTACTCAAAAACATTCATTTATCCTACAGTTAAAAGGAAAATATTCATTATGGTAACAAAAATAACAAACCAAGACACCTCTTTCTGGCTCTCGTTCATCGAACAATTAAAAATTCGTAACCAGTTTATTTTAATGCTTGTTTTCCCGGTTGCCGGGATGCTCTTTTTCTCCATTTTGGGTATCTTTGAAAAGGTTCAAACTGCCAATCAAATGGAGCATCTCAGATCACTGGCTACATTTTCGCTCCAAGCCAACGCCGTCATCCATGAAACCCAAAAAGAACGCGGCATGTCGGCTGGTTTTCTAAGCAGCAAAGGCAAAGAATTTAAAAACGAATTAGAAAAACAACAACAATCAAATGATAAGAAAATCAACTCCTTTAAAATATTTTTGACCAACTTTAACTCAACCTATTTTGGGACAGAATTTAACTCTGATTTATCTCACATTCGTACCGAAATAGACCATATTTCCCAAATCAGAAAACAAATCCAAGCCTTGTCCATCCCCATCCCAGATGCGTTAAGCTACTTTACCAATATAAATCATAACATACTCAAATTGATTGGCTATTTGCCAAGACTTAGCCCAGAAGTCCAATTAACGGCCTTCGGTTACGCCTTTATCAACCATTTACAAGGCAAGGAACGCGCAGGCGTGGAGCGAGCGGTTTTGACAAATGTTTTTTCCAGTAATCGAATTGATTCGATTCAATTTAGCCATTTTCGCTCTTTAGTTTCAGAACAAAACCTTTTTTTACAACAATTTATGGAAACCGCCTCTCCTGAAGTGTTAGAACAATACCATCAAATCATGACCGGAAAAGTCTTGGACGAAACGGAACGAATGCGAAATATTGTTTTTAAAAAAGGCGGCGTTTTGATTCCCTCCCAAATTGATTTTGAAATCGACCCCAGCTATTGGTTTGAAATGCAAACCGCTAAAATTAACTTGATGAAAAAAATGGAAGACTGGATGAATCAAACCGTTATCGAAAAAACCATTCAACTGCATAACAGAGCGATCATGTCCTGGATAATAAACAGTTTAATGACTATTGGCAATATTATTTTCACCATAATCTTTGCCTTTATAATCGGTTCCAGCATTTTAAATCAATTGGGCGGCGAGCCTATTTTTGTCGCCAAGAGGGTCAGAAAAATAGCCAAAGGAGATCTCTCAGACCGTCCAGATACCCAAGAAAGGACCAAAGCAACCGGTCTCATGGCCGCCATGAACGACATGACCCTGGAATTATATGAAATGGTCCGTGGTATAGAACAGATTGCTCAAGAACTTTATTCTGCTTCTGGTCTTTTAAACAGCGTCGCAAATGGCATGGCCGATGGCAGTCAAACCATGTTAAATCGCACCGAACAGAGCGTCATTGGGGCGATCAATATGACAACTTATATGGAGGCCGTTACGCTTTCTACCCAACAGACCAGTCAAAATCTAAAATTTGTAGCAAATGCCGTCGAACAAGCCGATACCAACCTGCAAGCCATTGCCTTTGCCTCGCAACAAGCCAATGACAATGTCTCTACCGTAGCAGCGGCCACCGAAGAGGCCAGCACCGGTCTAAATTCGGTCAACCTAGCGGCCAAAAGAACCAGTACCAATGTGGATTCTGTTTTTAAGTCGGTCCAAGGGATTAAATCCTCTTTGGAAGAGGTTCGACTTCTGTGCGAAAAGGCCAGTTTTTCCTCTAATCTTGCCAATCAACAGGCGCAAAGCACATTGACAGAGATGGACAAATTATCCAATGCCGCTCAGGATATTGACTCGGTCGTAGATGTCATCAATAACATTGCCGAACAGACCAACATGCTGGCCCTAAATGCCTCCATTGAGGCGGCTGGTGCGGGGGATTCTGGAAAAGGATTTGCCGTGGTGGCCAATGAAGTAAAAGAGTTGGCACGCCAAACTGGCAATGCCATTCGTTTAATTTCCACTCAAATTGAAAAAATTCAGTCGCACACCTCTGAGGTCGCCGCAGTGATCCACAATGTCACAAACAGCATTGAACAGATCAATCAATCTAATCAAGAAATTTTACGAGCAGTAGAGTCGCAACGTTCATCGGTAGATAACATTGCCATAGCCATGGAAAACACCGCTGACGAAACCCGCGAAGTCACCCGCTTGGTCGAAGAGTCCTCATTAGGAATTTCTGAAGTGACTCAAAACATGCAACTCCTCTCCATGACCATTGCCAATACCACCACGAGCGTAGCAGAGGCCTCTGCTGGCGTTGGAAGTATGTCTGGTAACATAGACGAAGTCACTCAAGCTTCGTTTGATATTGCCAATCGTGTCGGAATCGCCAATCAAACCGCCTTTGAGATTCAAACCGCCATCCTAGATGTCAAAGAGGCGGCCCAACACATGAATCAAATGAGCCTCACCATAACCAATCGTTCAGCCGAGATGACCAATCAAGCGGAACAATTAACCAAAATGATGACTCGGTTTAGAACATAATGCCCTTCGGGCAAAAAAAAATCAAAGGCCAAACCCTGGGGGATGAATCCCCCAGACCCCCTCTTTTTTTTAAGAATTAAAAAAAAGTCGTCTGTTTTTTGATTTTATGATTTAAAAAAAAAGGGGTCTGGGGGATTGCCCCCAGGGTTTTGCTTTTGATTTTGCTTTTGATTTTGACCTCGGTTTTGCTTCCTTCAAAAAGCAGGGGGATTGGGGGATGCAATCCCCCAAGGTCTTGACTTTGCTTTTTGTTCAGGCACTCGTTCATCGTCCACACTTAAATGTGGTGG
>JAMOAW010000081.1:0-12899 GCA_039908535.1 Magnetococcus sp. DMHC-6
ATGGATTCAGCCTATGATGCCAAGGAAATCAAGGATTACATTTTAGCACATGGCCATGTGCCTCTTATTGATATTAACACTCGGAATAATGTTAAACGGCGCGAGGAGTTAAATGAAGAGAAAAAGGCATTTAAAACAATCCGTATGGAAATCCCAGAGGAACTTCGTTACAACGAGCGAAGTACGGCAGAACGGGTTAACGGTCAGTTGAAAGATGAATTTGGTGGTAAAATGGTACGAGTGCGAGGAAATGCAAAGATTATGTGTCATCTAATGTTTGGAATTTTGATCTTAACCGCTGATCAACTTATGAAGGTGGTGACATAGCGAACGATATAGACAAAAAAATTAGGATTTTCAATATTATCAGAAAAGGTGGTAGAAAAAACATGCTCAAAAAACGGAAAATGAACACAGAAAAGAAAAAAACTATAAAATTTTCCGCATAAAATGCATTTTTTGACTCTAAAACACCTATGGGGTCTATTTTTGTCTTTTTAACTAAGTGGCTTAATTTTGCAATTTCCTCAGTACTTTATAAAAATGACATCCATGGAGAATAATGAATGGACTTTGATGTCTATTGCGACGAAAGTCGCCCGGATTTATTGACCTCCACCCATCCAAGCGGCGAATACGTTGTTATCGGCTCTCTTTGGTTGGAAACCTGTAGACGACAGGAATATAAACAATTTATCCATTCCTTACGTGATATTCATCGGGTGGGGGGTGAATTCAAATGGCAAAAAGTTTCTCCATCTCGAATCCAATTTTACGAATCTCTCATAGATTGGTTTATTGAACAGGGTTTAGACGTTAGATTTCGTTGTATTTTGATTCCCCACGATCAGCTAAATTGGCAGATGCACGAGGGAGACAGAGAACTCGGATTTTATAAATTTTACTATCAAATGTTGCATCACTGGATTTTAGATTTTAATCGTTATTCTGTCTTTTGTGACTATAAAAGCAATCGTCTGATGAGCAGATTGGAAACCTTGAAACAATGCCTCTCTTATACCAACCTTACTTCGGAGATTCTGCGTGTTCAGACGATTCGTTCTGAGGAGTCGGTGTTAATCCAGTTAACAGATTTGCTCACAGGTGCAGTTAGTGCTAAATTTAATCAATCTTTGAAACTGGACAGTTCCAAAGGTGCATTAGTGCAGCGTCTTGAAACTCGATTGGGACATTCCCTACAAGCTACCAATCGATGGGAGAAAAAATTTAATATTTTTGCAATCCATCTAGGTGGAGGGTGGTAGTGTGGCTTATCCGCCGTTACTCAAGTTAGCAACCGTGGACGCATACCGGCACTACTTTGAAAATTCGTATTGTCAGGGAACGATCATCACCTTTGACGGAATTGCCGTTAGGTTCAGAAAAACGGATTTTGACCACTGCGGCTTTGAATCCAGTATGCGTAACAATGTAAAAGATACGTTTTCCCCCGCAAGGGCTGAACGGTTGGGCTGGATTGGCGAGGCGTTGCGTGATCCGAACAGCGACCGCTTCGTCGGATGGGATAACAAGAACAAACGTCACGATCGCAACCGGCGTGTCACTGTGGTGATGAAGGATTACATCGTCGTGATCGTACTGACAGGATTCAAAAGAGCCAGATTCATTACCGCCTACGTGGCCAATACACCAGCAAGTTTGGAAAAAATTAAGGCGGGGCCGCGATGGACATAAAAAAAACCGCTGATTCGCCAGGCTGGCTCAGCGGGGGCCTTTGTAGGTTCTGCTGCCACTGGCAGAGAACGTTCCAATAATCAAATTTTTTGTATAAAATGTCAATAAAAAAAATTGCAGAATATTTTTACGTTCTTTCACAATCCGAAGATACCATCTGCCATCGTTGATCGGAATCTCCCTTTTTTGGACAATCTCGGCTCCCGATCCTTGATGCAACCATTGCCCAAAAAATCGGCATATGAGAAAATTAACAAAAAAACTAAAAGGTGTTCGAAATGACTGAAATGTCGGTCCTGGAGTCCGCCAAACCCCCTCCCTTGCTCTCCATCGACAATCTTTGCAAAACCTATATTCGCGGTGATGACCAAGTCACGGCCCTGATAAACATTACCTTTGAACTGGAACAGGGCTGTTTTGCCTCTCTAGCCGGCCCATCTGGTAGCGGAAAAAGCTCGTTACTCAACATCATCGGCACACTCGACACGCCAGACCAAGGAAGCGTGTACCTGCTCGGCCAGCCCATTACCTATACGGACACCTCTTTCACGGAGCAACTGCGACGCACAAAATTGGGATTCGTGTTCCAAAATTTCAATCTATTGCCACTCCTCACGGCTGTCGAAAACGTCGAACTCCCCCTACTGCTGACCGACCTGACCGCTGCCAGACGGCGAGAAAAGGCCTGCACCTGTCTCGAACTGGTCGGTCTTGGAGATCGTCTCCATCACTTTCCACGCCAACTCTCTGGCGGACAGCAACAGCGCGTGGCTGTGGCGCGTGCACTGGTCAGAGATCCAAAATTGGTGTTGGCCGATGAACCAACGGCCAACCTCGATGGCAAAACCGCTGAAAATCTTCTCGAACTCATGCGCTCCTTGAACAAAAAATCCGGCGTCGGTTTCCTGTTTTCAACACACGATCCACGCATCCTCAATGCCGCCAAAAAAATTATTTTCCTTCACGACGGGAGAATGCAACTATGAAATGGCTCTATTTGGCTGCCCGTAATGTTCTGCGCCATCAACGACGCTCTTTGATGGCCGTAACTATTGTCGCCACCGGCACCGCCGCTCTGTTGGTAGCCCTGGGATACATGTTGGCCACCTTCTGGGGATTGCGAGAAATGACCATTCGCGGCGAATTGGGGCATATCCAAATCGGCGCACCAGGCCAATTCGATGCCGTCGCCGAAACGCCTCTCCAATATGGCCTCGAAACCGATACGGTCCAGAAGCTTCAAGAGCATCTTAAAGAAATGCCAGGAACCAAAGATGTGCTGCAACGGCTTCTTTTTGAGGGATTGATCTCCACCGGGAATACCACGGTTGCCTTTGTCGGCCAAGGTGTAGAACCAGAAAAAGAGATCAGGTTGGCCGGAACCTCTCTGCCTCTCTTGAGCGGCACCCCCTTGCCCTTGCCAACCCATCCAGACCAAATGCAAACCCTCCTGGCCGTTGATTTGGCACGCAGCTTGGGAGTCAAGCCTGGCGATACCGTCACTCTCCTGTCAACAACCGCTGACGGGGCATTAAACGGCATTGATGTACAGGTGTCTGGCATCTATGTCACCGGCGTGCCAGAATACGACAAACGGGCCTTGCTGATCCCACTGCCCGCTGCCCGGCAACTTATGAAGTCAGAGCGCATTTCTCGCCTAGTGGTAGTGTTGAAGGATACCGAAGCCACCCGTTCCGTGCAGGCAGAGATCGCCGAAAAATTTTCAAAGATCGATACCCGACAATGGCTTGACTTGGCCCCCTTCTACAAAAAAGTGGTCACCCTTTATCACGGTATTTTTACAGTCATGGGGGTCATCATTTTGCTTGTGGTTCTGCTATCGGTGACCAATACCATGTTGATGAGCGTGATGGAGAGGGTGCGCGAGATGGGAACCTTGATGGCCTTCGGTTTTCCTCGCAACAGATTACGTGCCAATTTTGGCCTGGAAGGGGCCATTATCGGCGGCATCGGTGGGGGAATCGGTCTGTTGGTTGCCGCCGCCCTAGCCTATGGCATCAATGCCCTGGAGTGGATGATGCCCGCACCACCTGGGCGAACCATGCCTGTACCTCTGCTCATCTTCGTAGATGGTGGACTCTATACGACCATTTTTTTCGTCATGGTCGCCCTTGGGGGCGTGGCGGCTTGGTTCCCCACGCGCTATATCGTTCGTCTCAATATTGTGGAGGCCCTTGGACATGCCTAAATTTATGCTTTCTATCTTTCTCTCTGTTGGCATGCTGATCTTATCAACAAGCGATCCCCTGCTGTCGGCGGCAACAGCGGCAGAACCGGCGGCTCAAGAATTGCTAGAAAAAGCCGATCGCTATCGTTTGCCCAGCCTTGATAACCTGTTACAGGTTGTGCTCTTCTCCTGGAAAGGAGAGGAACAAGTGGGGGAGGCGCATTACACCGTCTGGACAAAAGGAACAGACCGTTCCCGAGTCGAAATGCAAGATCCAAAAGTACGTGGTCAGCGGGTGTTGATGACCGAAGAGGGGATGTGGTTATTTATTCCAACGACCAGACGTGCCATTCGCATTACCCCCATGCAGCGCCTGCTTGGCGAAGCTAGCTACGGGGATATTGGCCGCATGGTCTGGAGAGACGACTATACAGCTGAATTCGCTACAGACAAAAAACAAGGAACCGTGAATGGACTCCCAGCTTGGCAGCTGCTGCTCACGGCCAGAAAATCGGCTGCTGTCTACGCTAGAATCGATCTATCTCTCACGGTTGCCGATGAACGTCCACTCACAGCTGACTTCTATTTGGCCAGTGGCAAAAAGTTCAAGTCAGCCATTTTCGATCCGCCACAAATGGTTCTCAACCAACCGATCATTACCAAAATTCGTTTTGCCGACGAAGGAGATAAAGAGAGGCATACCGTTTTGGAATTGCATGAGATCACGCAAAAGGAGATGCCAGACAGTTTCTTTACCCAGAGCGGATTGAGTAGGGATTAAAAATGGTATGGCTTTTTTTTTTACTGACTCTCTTTGCCGCGGCATCCAGTAACGCCGAGAGTGAAACACCGGCTACCATCCAAGGCGACATCTTTTTTTCTGGCCGTTTCAATAGCGTTCGTGATGGCTTGGTGAATCGAGAAAATTTGTTGCAACAGCCAGATCATGAAGCTGAGATGGCGTTGGTCCTGGCAGGTGATCTGTATGATTTTCGTTACGCCATCCGTGCACCCTTGACTGCCGAACATCTCCAGGACCACGGCTCTGAAAACTGGCACAGCGAGGCCGATCCAACTCTACTAGAATTTGCCAAAGAACTAGATTTAGGCAACAACAGCAGCCTGATCATTGGGAAAACCAATCTTCAATGGGATGTTGGCTATGCCGCCCACCCGATCGGTTTTTTTGACAAAGAGGTGGAATTGAGCGATATTGAAGATCGTTTACGTCGTACAGAAGGTCAACCTTTGATCGCCCTCACTCATATTGAGCAAGCGTGGGATTTGACTGCAGTTTTGGCCAGAGATACCATTTCTGAAGAAGATGGTGAAGAACAGGGTTTGACTCAATGGGCAGTCAAGGCAGGAACACAATGGGGATTGACCAATCTTACCCTGCTCCTTCAAAAACCGGAAGGCGAAAGAATCGGTGTTGGCGGAGCGGCAACTTATGTCGTCGGCAATGACATAGAGTTGCATGGCTCCCTTTTTGCCAGGAAGGGAACCCGTCGGCCAATCCATCAATCTCTTCTCAATGCTCTCCTGCGCTATTATGAACCAGACGAACAACCCGTGGATGCTTGGCGCATTCAGGATGACAAGTGGTATCCACGCTGGGTCGTGGGGAGTCAATGGACATCGCAAAATCTGTACAACCTATTGATAGAATGGGTGCATGATGCCCAGGGGTTGAACCATGAAGAATGGAAAAATTTTCTCTCTTTGGCCCGTTTCCATGAGAAAGGGGGGATAAATATTCCAGAGCAGGCCGTATCGGGCAATTTGGCTTTGGATGCCCTTACATTGCGCAACCAGGGCAGTCGGCAGGATTATCTATTCCTACGGATTCTGAAGAGTGGACAGGAATGGGAACCTTCGCTCTCCTCCTTTATTGGACTGGCCGATGGCAGCTACTCCATCAATGCCCGTTTGACCTATGCCGGGGCAACAAATTGGCAAATATGGTCGGATGCCAGAATCAATATCGGTCCACCCGATACAGAATTTCAATTGGTTCCAGAATCTGGTTTCATCAGTTTGACTTATCGTTATATTTTTTAGAACATAATGCCCTGCGGACAAAAGAAAAATTAAAAGCCAAACCCTGGGGGATGAATCCCCCAGCCCCCCTCTTTTTTTTAATAATTAAAAGAAAGGGGCGGAGACCTGGGGGGCAGTTCTCCGCCCTCTAAGGTCTTGATTTTTTTCCGATACATTTGAATATGTTTTGATTCATTCCGTTTGTCTACTTTTTTCGTTTACCACCCAATCCACTGCCGCACCGCTGTTAAAGGTCGGCGAAATAGATAATAAAATAAAGTGGTGGGTTGTCCTATGATTTTCGCGGTCGCTTTGAGGCCAATTCGGGGGGGGGATTTTGTATCAAAGCGGGCGCGTAATCGATAGGCCAACGTCCCTTCTGGGGTGGGGGTGGCTTCGTAGGCGGCATGGTAAAGTTGGGCGGTTAGGGGATGCAAGGGGTCAATATTTAAAAAAACGACAATGCGGCTACCTGGTTCTAACACAATAGCATCTTGAACCGACAGCTGTAGGTCGAGTTCCGCTAGAGCAGGATTGGCAATCATTAAAATGCGTTCGCCCACCTGCACCGGTCGGCCTTGCCATTGTTCGGGATCGTTTAGAATAACAATCCCCGCCTGCTGCGCTCGTACCACGGAACGGGTTAGCAACGCTTCGGTGTAGACCACCTCTTTTTGGCGTTCCTCAATTTGCGCCGCCAACATCCCCAGGCTGGCCTTGGCTGTACTATCGGCAAAGGCTTGCTGTTGAGATTTATGCAACTCCGCTTGGGCCACCTTTAAAGATTGTTGAGCTACCTCATGGCGGTTGCGAATGGCGGCCTGCTCCATTTGAAACAACTCCTGGTTAACCGTCACCTGAGCATTGGGTGGCACTAAAATTTTTTCAATCACTCCATTCATGGGGGCAGTCACCAGCCAAGGATCCCCGGCTACAACCGTGGCAGGAGATAAAACAGATTGATTGATCGGAATAAAACCCAAGGAAATAAAAAAAAATATCCACAATACAAAAGAGATTTTTCCAACCAGGCGAGCCCCAAACCAACGCTTTTGCTTCCCACACCCTAACGCCCGCCAAGCATGAGCAAAGGTTTCGGATAGGCGTTCCATTAACGCGATTTCTCCAGAACTCCAAGGGGTTTTCCGTAGTAAAAGCAATCCACCAGGAAAAAATCCTTTGTCAACCGATAGCGGACACCAAAGGGCATGGAGTAAAGAGTCGTCTGGCTCTTCTAATTGGCGGATGTGTAGGGTCAAGGCTTGTTTGGATGCGGCCAGATTCAGCAAAATTTGGGTTGCCCACAGCGTAAATTCGGCTTGAGAATGGGGCGTTGTCACTCCAGATACCCGCTCTAAACGCGGATTGTTCTCTTTGTCCCGCAGCCAGAAAAGAATGGTCGCCCCGCTCACAAGCGTCAAGGTGCGGTTGACCATAATAAATTCCAGCTCTTCAAGAGTGGCGGCGCGTCGGGATTGAAGTTCCAACTCCAACAATGCCGCCGCTGCCGCCAATCGGTGCTCTAAAAGTTCGGTCATGGCGGTTTTGAGCCAAACGGATTAAAATAAGCTACACCGCTCATGCCCGGTAATAGCTCTGGGTGCGAGCCGAGAATTTTACCGGTAATGATCAATGTTTGGCTGGCTGGATCAATACGGGCTCCAATTTTATCTACTTGAGCGGAATACTCTTTACCCGTTTCGTCTAAATGAAAGGTAAAGGGAAAACCACCGCCTGTCTTATGGAAAAGCCATTTTAACCAAATGGATGGTACGACCAAACGGGTCTCTAATAAATGGTCGTTCAAAATCTCTAAAAGTGGTTGCCCTAAACTGACGCTTTGAAAAGGATGGACCAAATTTTGCGCCACACGACCACTAAAGGGGGCCTTGATACGACACATCTGGATGGTCGCTTGTTGGAGATCCCACTCGGCTTGGGCCTTTTCAACGGCATTTTTGCCCAGTTGCATTTCCAATGTACTTCCAGAACCTAAAGCTTCCAAGCTTTTTTGGGCGGCCAAACTGTTTTTAGCCGCATTTAATTCGGCCTGCGCCTTGCGACCCTGGGCCTGTTGAATGGCACAATCCAATAATATTAAGGTCTCTCCCTCTTTAAAGCGCCCCCCTTCTGGCACTGGTATATCCAAAATATGGCCAGCAATTCGGCTGGAAAGAATCGTTTCTTGTACGGCCTGCAACAGCACTCGGGCAGAAAGTCTCTCATCAGCAGCGTTTGCAGGAAGAAGAGAGAGCATAAAAAAAAGATAAAAAATGAGACTCCTGTTGGCTAAATGAATAGGCCAATAAAATTTATTCATCAATTGGAAACGAAACACCGATCACCTTTGATTTAATGCCCAATTCATTTTCCAGTTTACGGACTCTGTTTTGGGCTGTTGTTTGGTTGGCAAAGGGGCCTGCAAAGACAAACCACTGCTTTCGACCTTCTACGGGAATCTCCTGAATAAAGGCTGGCATATTGGGAGATTCAATCTTTTTTTGCATCTGTTCAGCATTTTCTGTATTCATAAAATAACCTATTGGAATCACATAAGCGACATGTTCCGATGCCCCACTGGATCGCAAAGATTTATTTTCATCTAACTCCTTGCGCATGGGTGGAATCGACGAGGAGCCAATTTCTATCACCCATTTGGTTTTGGCAACATTGTCATCCTTTGAGGAATGGGTTGGCTTTGAGGTATTATCAATCAAAATATTCCATTCTGTTTTGGCCACGTTAGGGTCTTCATCGGAATTGGAAATTTTGGACAGGGAGGGCTCCGGGGGGGCTTTTGGTTCTAACAGTGGAAGTCCAGGGATCTCCCCTTGAACCAATAGTGCCTCGTGTTTTTGAATCGCTTGATCCAATTCTATTGGGGGCAGCTCCCAGCCATTTTCAGGGATAGGATCCAGGCCTAGGGTGACCAAAAAATTTCCAAAGGCATTCTGAAGATCTCCTAAAGCCAAATCGCGGCGTACGCGTTGAATAACCTCTTCTTGCTCGCGTCGTACCAATTCCAGTTCGTCTACCGAGGCGGCTTGGCGACCAGCAGAGGCGTGTTTTAATAGACGTTCGTGAATGCCTGCCAAGAGATCCGCAATTTCAAAAAGATTTCGCGATTCTTGCAAACGCAACCAAGCGATGCGCACTTGCGCCAAGATGGACATGGAAAGAGACAAGCGTTGCATTTTTTGGAATTTTTCTTGATCCTCCAAAACAGTAAAATTTTTGGGAGCCGTAAAAAGGTTTATCAGGTTCCATGCCAATGAAATGCCAGATTCGGCCCAAAGATGGTTGGTATAACTGCTATTGGCATCCGCTTTTCCAGTCTCGTTAAACTCCAGACCGGGCAATAAACGCAAAATGGCTTTGCGGGTTTCTAAAGATTTAATGCGTACTTCATAATCTTTGATCTGCAACTCTGGACGGTGGAGTAGAGCAAACTGTTCTAGTTTATCAATGGATGGCAACCGCGCCAAATCAAAGGGAAGTTTCTCTTCTGGGGGAATCAGAGTTAAAGTCCCACCTGGAGGGAGATTCATCAATTTGGCCAAATCAACGCTGGTGCCAGCCAACTCTTGCCACAGGTTGGTTAATTGTTCTAAATTTTTTAACAACGTTTTTTGCGACTCCAAAATTTTCATAGGCGGTTGCAAACGTTGCGTTTCTGCTTCTTGGGCACCGAGCAGGGCCATTTTTGTTTTGGCCAGCAATGGTTCTAAAATTGGTTGTAACCGTTGTGCCGCCAATGTGCGCCAAAAGGTGGAACGCACCTCTTGCAAAAGAGTTTGAGCCGCTCGACGTCGCTGTTGATAGGCTATCAAAACTCGGTCGGTCTGCTGTTTGGCTTGAATATAACTTACGCCAAAATCCAATACATTCCAGCTTATCGACAAGCTGGCCGTCTTTTTGTAGATGTCCGTTCCTGGATCGGTGATTCGGTCCTGGGTGGAATATCCTGCTGAACTTGCTAAACGAGGTAATAACTGTTGCGTTGTTAGTCCAGAGAGATCTTGAGCCAAGGCCAAATCTAAAATTTTTTCTTTATGTTCCAAATTATAAGTCAATGCGCGAGCCATGGCCTGCGTGAGGGTCGTTTCGGTGGGAAGGGGGTCTTGATGTTCAAACATGGCCAGTAAATCTTCGTTTACCCGTTTGCCCTCTTCATCCGCAGAAAATGGATTTGGCTGCATAGCGCACCCATAGAGACCCAGCACGATTCCTATCCATAAGAACCGTCGGTTGGCAAACAGAGGGAAAACGGCGTTGTTCCAAATCATTCCAAGCTTTTTTCCGATTCTGTTTGAGGAGGAGTATGGGAGGTTTTTAAAATAAAATCGCCCCCAATTTGATGACCTGCAGAGAGCATGGCCCCATATTGAGGCGTTTGCGGTGACGCCGCCACCACCGCTGTTTTAACCTGCCGGAAAAGATCAAAACCTATACGATCCGTCTGGGATTTGTCTAAAATCGATATAAGACTGCGGGCAAATACCGAGTGACCATCCCCTCCACCGTCCAAAACCGGCTCTTCGCCCCCAGAAGACATCACCATCACCGAACGCTTATTCTCGATCTCTTTTATACTCTGACCAACACTGTCCGATGTATATTTGTACTCTTTGGTTAGACTACCTGAAAAACAGCTGTCGGAAACTAACATAATGTTTTTTGATTTTATTTTGGATAGAAAATCAGAAATATGTTTGGTCGACAGCCATTGTCGAGAAGAATCGACACGGGCATCTCCTGGCAGCCAATAGCCTGTCTGAGTACTCTCTTTTAAATAGCCATGACCTGCATAGTAGATCATTAAATTTTGAGATTCAGTCATTTTTGTGCCGAGGGCGCGCAATGCCTGAATCAAAGTCTTCTGATCTGGATTTTTTAAAATAATGGTCTGGAATCCCTTGCCTTGCAAAATATCCGCAATAGACGACACATCTTTAACTGGAGTCCTTAAACTGGGAATTGGATCCTCATATTGATCAATACCAATCAACAAGGCCACCTTGTCGCTGGTGATTTGGGGAAACCAATCTAACTCTTTGCCTATGGGTTGTAAATTATCAAATGGATTGACAATATTGGCATCGTCTAAACTGGCCAGGGCACTGGAAAACATCTGCGTGCGGGCCTCTTTTTGAACCTGCAGATAGGCTAATAGATAGGTGTTTTTGGCTTGTTGGTCTAAATTTAAAGAATTAAGTAACTGGGTAATTTGACCTTGATTGATGTTGGATCCGCCTATAACACTCTCTAAAATAGCCCCAACCTGTTTTTCGGTGGGATTTGAACTGTTGCTCAAGCCAGCGACTAAATTTTGTGAGCCGACTTCAGCAAAAACAGCTTGTTGTTCTGCATGCGATAAGCCAGACTGATTCATTGCATCAATTAAATTGGCGGTCTCAACCTGTGCCGCGCCACTGGTATTGGTTTGCGAGATAAAAGAGCTGGTATCTACGCTGTTCGTTGTGGATCCTGTGGAGTCGGAGAAAGAGGTTATCGGAGCGACCTCTTGCGGAGTATCTTTTTGTGTAGAAATCGGTTCAGAGTAGGTGGTGGTTGGTATTGTTGTGTTCGACTGCGTTTGAGTCAAGTTCTCTCCAATTATTGTCTCAACGGTGGGGACAATGACGGGAAGAGGTGTTATGACGGTGGGATTGATAACCGTGCTGGTGGCACGACTGCTGACACTCTCTTGCGTGCCATGTCCATCGGTATAGGTGGCCACAACAGTGATGGTTTTGCCCGCTTCTGATTCGGTCAAAATATAGGAGTTACCGTTTGCACCGTTTATATTGGAACCATTGGCCTGCCATTGATAGGTGATGGTTCCCAAACCATCGACATCGGCTATCGTGTTCGACACGGTAAGCGTTTGCCCCCGTGTTGTGGTGCCAGCGATCGTGATGTTGCCTGTTGGCGTGTCGTTGATATTGGCCACGGCACTGGTGGCCAGACTGGTAGAGGTTTCCACTGTGCCGTGGCCATCGGTATAGGTGGCCACAACGGTAATGGTTTTGCCTACTTGTGCTTCGCTTAATAGATACGTATTGGTGGTGGCTCCACTCACATTAACCCCGTTCTCTTGCCATTGATAGTGGATAATTCCCAAACCATCGGCATCGTCCAACGTTTGAGTGACGGTCAAGGTTTGGCCTTGGGTTGGGGTGCCTGTGATGAAAAGGCGACCAATGGGGGCATCGTTGAGATTGGCGATAATGGGGGAGGTCGAGCTGGAGATGCTCTCTTGTGTGCCGTGGCCATCAATATAGGTTGCGATAACGGTGATGGCTTTGCCGACCTGTGCTTCCGTCAATAGATAGGTATTGCTAGTGGCCCCACTCATATTAATTCCGTTTTCTTGCCACTGATAGCTGATGACCCCCAAGCCATCATCATCGGTCAACTCTTGTATAGCGGTCAAGGTTTGGCCTTGAGTGGGAGTTCCAGTGATAAGAAGAGTACCGGTTGGGGCATCGTTGAGATTGGCGACTGTGAAAGTGGTCGGACTGGAGACGCTTTCTAGTGTGCCGTGGCCATCGGTATAGGTGACGATAACGGTGATGGTTTTGTCAACTTGTTTTTCAGTTAATAAAAAGGTGCTGTCGGTGGCTCCGAGTATATTGATTCCATTCTCTTGCCATTGATAGAAGATGACCCCTAAGCCATCTGCATCGGCCAAGGTTTGGGTAGCAGTTAGAGTCTGGCCTTGGGTTGGGGTACCTGTGATAAGAAGATTACCAGTGGGGGCTTCATTGACATTGGTGACGGTGATGGCGACCGCTTGGCTGGCGGTCAAAGAGCCGGCATCGGTCACCGTGACGATAATATTGTAAATATTATCGGTATTGGAATCGGTTGGGGATTCAAAATTGGGTGTCTGTAGAAAGGTCACCAAACCAGAAGCGTTTATATTAAACAAAGCGGCATCGGTACCAGAGAGAGACCACCCCTTGGTGTCGGC
>JAMOAW010000117.1:0-3983 GCA_039908535.1 Magnetococcus sp. DMHC-6
GATTACTTCCTTGATTCCCATTGCTTTGAAAGTTGTCTTGCATGGCATAAAAGCGGGATCTCTATCATGAATCAGATATCGTGGTGCAGTGTCCCATGGGAAAGCATCCCTAATTTGTTGAGCAACCCATGCAGCGGTCGGGTTGGCAGTGACGTTGAAGTGGATGATGCGACGGCGTTCGTGATCTAATAACACCAAGACATGGAGTACCTTGAAAAATACCGTTGGCACGGTAAAAAAGTCTATAGCAACTAGACAATTGGAGTGGTTTTCCAGAAATGTTTTCCAGGTTTGAGAAGGGGGTTTGACTGACTTAACCATGTATTTGGCGACCGATGATTCAGCCAAGTTGTAACCGAGCTTCAGCAGTTCGCCATGGATTCGAGGGGCTCCCCAAAGGGAATTCTCAAGGCTCATTTTGCGGATCAAATCCCTGATTTCTTTTGTAACAAACGGACGACCTGGACGATTTTTTCTGGATTTCCACTTCCAGAACAGCCGAAACCCTTCTCGGTGCCAATGTACCGCCGTTTCTGGCTTGACGATAACCAGAGATTCGCGCCATCCTTTCCAAATACGGGATAGCCAGACCCAAAGTAGGCGGTCCAATGAATGGATGTTCAACCGCTTCGGCTTGGTTCTTTTAAGAACTGCGATTTGATGACGCAAGGCCAGGATTTCCATTTGGAGTGCAAATCGGCTTCGGAATATATCGAGAAAACAAAAAACTGTGATATTGAAAAAAGATGTCATGGAAATATTGCTCTAGAAGGTTGATCATGCTGATCGCCATATGAATCAACCGTATGGACAAGGTCAGATTGACCGGAAGTGAAAAAATCGGTATTTTCACTCATTCATCTTATGAGCCAATGTTGACTCGGAATACTCTTACCGTTTAGATACTTGATAACCCATGAATACTCACGACGTCGGCTACAACAAGCTTTTCTCTCACGCTCGGATGATCCAAGACTTATTAGCTGGCTTTATTCGAGAGGATTGGGTTGCCGGACTGGATTTTTCCACGTTGGAAAAAGTAAATCCTGTCTACGTGACAGATGATTTCCGTAAGCGGTTTGACGATCTGGTATGGAAAATCCGTTGGCAAGGCATGGATCGTTGGCTTTTCATCTATCTTATTTTGGAGCCGCAATCGACTTCAGATGGCATTATGGCCATTCGTAATCCACTGTATACCATGTTGTTTTATCAGGATTTATATCAATATGGAAGAATTCTATCGGGTCAAAAATTTTCACCTGTGGCCCCAATAGTGTTGTATAATGGAACAAGTCGATGGACGGCTGCGATGGATGTTTCTGACCTGATTGAAGAATCACCCCCTGGCCTAGAAGCTTATCGCCCGCATATGCGTTACCTGCTGGTGGACGAGCATCGGTATCAGGAAGGCGAACTGAAGTCGATGCAGAATGTGGTGGCGGCTTTGTTCCGGTTGGAGAAAAGTCGCCGTATAGAAGATGTTCGGCAGGTGATTCAAGAATTGGATATGTGGTTAAAGGGGGCAGAACAAAGTGAATTGCGTCGAACGTTTGCCAACTGGTTGAGTCGGATATTGCTGCCGAGACTGTCAAAAAAAAATCTTGCCATCCCGGAATCCATTCCGGAGATGAACGACCTTATGGAGGTGCATACTATGTTAGCGGAAACTGTGGAAGGATGGACTAGGGAGTGGACGCGGGATGGCGAGCGAAATGGTGAAGCCAAAATTCTTCTTCGCTTATTGACTCGCCGTTTTGGCAATTTGTCTGCCAGTATCCAAGAAAAAGTCAAAGCGGCAGACATAGAGGCCATAGAACTCTGGACTGACCAGATTTTGGACGCACGTTCCCTTGAAGACGTGTTTGGTACAGACATTAGTATTAATTGAATATCAACGATTTAATAACTTTTTCGACTCCCTTTCGCCTACCGAACAGGAGTCGGAAATTCTCCGTTGTACACGCAATAAAGAGCGGAGAATTAGTTTGACAGCGTATCACTTGGCCCACCAATAAAATTTGTCATGAAATTGTCCTAAAAAAAGCCGCCTACCAAGGTGGCTTTTTTTTGTCCAAAAAAGTCCAATATATTCAATTGTCCCTACTGAAAACTCCATCTGCCCCAAATTTGGCTCAATTTTCAGCATTTTTGGAGATGGAGAATCAGATTTTGCTGGACACCGAGGCAGATTTTCGAGAGAATCAGAAACAATATTGAGATTTCATTGCTCAAAATGGCCCAAAATTTTCAGAAGCAGGCAAGGGATATTGGAACCTCACTTTTTGGATGTGCTCTTTGACAAACTGAAACAGGCATTGAATCAGGTGGCTTTCCGCAGATACTGATGGTGCGCCAGTCGTAATTTGTATCTGAGACGATTTTATGGACAGATGAATACTCCCTGAATTCATTCTTTTCTGGCGTATCGTTGAGCAAGTCTGTTATTGTTATTCTTGAGAGTGAGATCAATCAACTTTATGTTTGGCACAGGATGAGAGAGCAGAATTGAGTAATGTTGGAACAAAGACCTGCTGGCACTGTCTGGTTGGCGAAACGCTGAAAAGTTTGTTGGAACCCGTCGGCATTGAGGTGCGTTTGGAAGTTCCTGTCATTTTGGCCCCGCCGAAAGCAGACTTGGTTTTGATAAAACGCAAGGGGGGAGGTAATGAGTGGACAGAGAAACAGCGTTTACTTTTGGCGGATGGCTTGCGTGACCTTGATGCAGATCACATCCTTGTTGAGTTGAAGATCACTGAAAATTTGAACGAAAAGACGCTCAAATGGCTTTCGATGTACGATACTTTGTATTTGGAAACTGCAAATTTAGAGCAGCATCAATTGCAGAGTGTCATCATCAGTTCCATCACTCCCAGGCAGGAATATCTCGAACGGTTCGCCTTTAGGCCTGTCGGGCCAAGTGGAGTTTATGATGCCAGAACGGAAAAAAGCATTCACGACGATTAAGCAAACAGGGTTGTTCAAACTTTCCGTTTCATTTAGCCGAATCATTGTTGGTTTATGGAGGTTGCTCATGAAAGGTGCATTGAATAGTCCAGAAATGGAAGGTATCACCCCTGATTATGTCATCCAGCTTGGGAGGGAATGGTTTGAGTCGATGGTGGACGTAACTCCTGATGAGGAACTTGCGTCTCTGCCAAAATTTGAACATCTCTTGGTGCAAAAGCTTCAGGATGGTCGCCAGGAAGGCAAAGCCGAAACCCTTCTTCGTCAATTAACTCGCCGTTTCGGCACCTTGCCTTCCAATATTCAAGAGAAAGTCAATGTAGCCGATCTGGAAACTCTGGAACTCTGGAGCGACTTGTTTGTAGATGCCCGTTCTCTAGAAGACGTATTTGGTTCAGACATTAATATCAATTAGTTTTTAACATGTTATGAATTTTTTCGACTCCCTTTTGCCTACCAAGCCGGAGTCGGAAATTCTCCGTTTGGCAAGACAAAAAAAACGGAGAATTAGTTTGACAGCATATCACTTGGTCCACCAAAGTGATTTTAGAAAAAAAATTGGCATGGAAGCCGCCTTGAGGGGCGGCTGAAGTGGACCCCATTGTCAAGACATTTTTTTACCACCTGTAAGCTCTGAAAATTGGTTATTCTTGGTTATTTTTTTATTTTTTTATTTTCATAATTTGCCTTTTTTCTCTTCATCGAACGGTAGATCCATCATACCTAAAAAAACGCAGATTTCATTTCCAATGATAGCCAATCTCGTTCAAAAATATTTTCCACTATGCTGCCTTTAATCGAAACATTCCCTGATTATAAACAAAATCCGGCGTGCAATACTCTAAAGATTGGTGGACTCTTTCCTGATTATACCAGTCAAACCACTCTCCCATCTTCTGGCGAAGAACCTTCCCATTTTCAAAAGAATGCAGATATATGCATTCGTATTTTACTGATCGCCACAGTCGTTCGATAAAAATATTGTCGTGACATCGACCCCGTCCATCCATACTCAT
>JAMOAW010000082.1:0-30710 GCA_039908535.1 Magnetococcus sp. DMHC-6
AAAATTTTACGTTAATTGAAACTCAATAATTTATTGCTTTGGCGTAACCGTTCATATATTAATAAAAAAAAGGGGTCTGGGGGATTGCCCCCAGGGTTTTGCTTTTGACTTTGCTTTTGCTTTTGAATTCGGTTTTGCTTTCTTCAAATAGCAGGGGGGTTGGGGGATGCAATCCCCCAAGGTCTTGTTTTTGATTTTTTTTATCTGAACGGTTACCCCGATCCAATGTTTAATTTGAAAGGCCAATAACATGAATCAACAAGATAATTTGGAATATTGGAATCAAAGAGCCATCACATTTCAAGATGATCCCGATAAAGCAACACATCAAGATTTATTTCAAAAAAAACTTGAGCTTGATTTTCTTGATAAACATTTATCCAGCGAGATGAATGTTCTTGAAGTTGGATGTGGGAATGGTTTTATTACGGAACATATCTCTAAATACATCAAAAAAGTTGATGCTTTTGATCAATCGGAGGGGATGATTGATCTTGCAAAAAAAAGATTGTCTGGAAGGAATAATATAAATTTATTTATAAATTCTTTACCTGTTCCAAATGAAGAACTATTCGATTCTGAATATGATGCTGTTTTTTCAATTAGGGTTCTTATAAATATTATAGATGACGATCATCGAAAAAAAGCGATACAATGGATGGCGAACAAGGTTAAAACAGGTGGTAAACTTATTCTTATGGAAGGCTCTGCAGATGGCCTGGATGCTATAAACGCAGTTCGCACAACGATGGGTATAGATACACTCGCAACTCCTTATTACAATATAAACTTAAGAAGATATGATATTTTTCAGTCTATACCTAAAAACTTCAATTTAAAACATGATCATGGATTCGGAATATATGATCTTATTACAAGAATATTATATCCTATGCTCAATAAAGACAATATATTACAATATAATACAAATCTACATGAGGCAGCACATCTATTAAACATGTCCATACCAGGTGATAAATTGAATGAACTTTCAAGAATGACATGTATGGTTTTTGAAAAAAATGTATAAACATATATATCACTGACAATGTCTCCTCTGCAAATTATGACATCAGACATTTCTGATCCAATGCCTGCATAGGGGACAATACACAGATCAGCTATAATGCAACTCTCAGGAATTAAATACGTTATGAACCAAATTCTACTCATCAATCCCTCTATCCACGCCAAGACGCAAAGCAAACGCGCCACCGCCGTTATGAGTCTCTCTTTTCCCACCAGTATCGCTGTATTGGCTGGATACCTGCTTAAATATGACTTCCAGCCAAGCCTGATCGACGAACAAATGGAACCTCTGAACGACACCACGTTGCAATCGCTGTTGGCGCAACTCGCCCCCCCTCGTGTGGTCGGAATCAGCAGCGTGACCCTGACCGTATCTCGCACGCAACATTTGATCCGCTTGGTGAAAAAATTGGCCCCCGATGTTACCGTCATCGTTGGCGGTATCCATGCCACCGTCCAACCAGACGATTTTTTGCAATTGCCCGAATTGGATATCCTGGTGCGTGGCGAGGGGGAGTTGACTCTGCGCGAAATCATGGAAACGTTGCTGTCTGAAAAAAAAGATCTCAGCCAGATACTGGGAATCTCCTACCGACAAGGAGATAAAATTTGCCATACCCCAGATCGCCCTCTATTGAAAGATCTGGATGAGCTTCCCCCCATGCCCTATCACCTCTTTGCCAAGCACAAAAATAAATACTCAAACTTTGGCATTGTGTTTGGCTCACGTGGTTGCCCTTATCCCTGTACCTTTTGTTCTGCCCGCAGCATCTCCGGTTTAAAATATCGTTTTCACTCCGCCCAACGAATTGTCGATGAATGCAAAACACTCATCGACGTTTATGGCCAAACCCTCATTCAGCTTGCAGATGACAATATTGCGGTTCATAAACGTCATTTTAAAGAGGTGTGCGAAGGATTGATCCAAGAAGGGTTACACAAACGGGCCGCTTTCCATGGCTCCTTGCGCGGCGACGATGCCAGAGACGATGTTCTGGAGATGGCCCACCAAGCCAATTTCACCATTATCTATTTTGGCCTGGAGACCGGTAGCGAACGACTGATGCAAGTAATCCGCAAACAAGAGACCGTGGCCGAAGTAATCGACGCCATCCATCGCACCGTCCAACATGGCATTGCGGTTGGCACCACCATTATCTTTGGTCTGCCCAGCGAAACCCGCGCAGATCGAAAAGCCTGCATCCGTATGGTACAGAATCTGCCGATCGCCTCAGTGCGCTATAACACGTTGGCACCCTATCCTGGGACCGCTATTTTTAATGAATACCTTCCTCAAAACAAAATTCTTATCAAAGATGGCTGGGAAAATTTTAATGTACAATACTTATGGCAAAGCGATGATATCCCCTATGTTCCCGACAGCAGTGATCGCCTGGAACTGATATTCGATACCATGTACGCCAACTTTGCTCACTACTTGAGTTGGCATGGTATCAAACAAATGTTTCTCTCACCAGTAGCGGGAGGCAATGTCGTTCGCCTGTCTAGTCGATGGTATACCAGCCTGCCAGAGCTGTGGAAAATCTACGCGCTCTTTCAATACATGATGCTGCGTTTTCTCAGTGTCGCGGTGCGCATGTTGGTACGCCGTCTATTTAATGTATCGAAAAAATCAACATAATGCCCTGCGGGCAAAAAATTAAAATCAAAACCCTGTGGGATGAATCCCCCAGACCCCCTCTTTTTTTTAAGAATTAAAAAAAAAGGGTGGGGGGTATTGGGGGGCGGTTCTCCGCCTCCCAAGGTCTTGATTTCTATTTTTCCGAAACATTTAATTTTTTCCCGAAGAGCAGCTTGATTCCTAGATGACCCAACTATTTCTTTTGCGCAACAATCATGTAGGTCATACCAAAAGGAAAAGAACCTAACATTTTAATCCACTGATACTCCAATGCACATACACGCTCCATGACCATTTGCGCACTCCTCCCCCCAAAACCAAGCTCTCCCCCTTTTGAAGGGTCACTGATAACAAAGTTCTCGGAAGAGAGATCTACACTCTGTTTACGCTGATAAAAATGGGCCATAAAATAGGCCATTGGAATAGGCGCGGCATTAAAAAAAGTTTTGGCCTGAATCTGCAATCCAACGCCCTCTATCCACTGGCGCAGTTCATCTGGCTGATAACGACGTTTGGTCATACACAAATCGTCTGTCGCGCGATGCAACCGATCAAACACCGGTTCGGTCAAAATTAAAACGCCACCCTCTTCCAATAAATGATATATTGCGGTCAAAACATCCGACTCTGAATCAATCCATTGATGATGCAGAACGTTAAAGACAGTGATTAATTTAAAGCTGTTCGGTACAAACAACCGTTCAAGATGGTTGACATTGCCCTGGACAAATTGAAGATGCGGATGCGCTTTCTGCGCCAAAGAAAGCGCGACATCTGAAAGGTCTAAACCAACAGCATAGTCAAATCTGGGCGCAAAAAAAGCAAGATTTTCTCCTGGACCACATCCTAAATCTAAATATCTGCTCAATTTTGTGGCTTCAAACATGGGTAGCTGACTCAGATACAAAGCAGCCAACCTCCGACGATACACAAACCACCAATGGTTTTTCTGTTGCTGGCCAATTTGAACATAAACTTCATCATACATAACCACACCTGTCCAAAAAAATTTTCAGTGAATGGTTCCTTTAACATTTCGACGCGGGATGCGAAGGGGACAGGCACCAGGAACCAAAAGCATGGCTCCCTCATCGTTCATCTGACGGGTATAGCGCGCCACAGCACTTGCCTGCATGACGACAGGATTGTGTGTTTGTAAAATATAATCCATAACCTCTCTTAGGTGATCTGCTGCCGAGCGTTTACCGCATAACCAACGATCAGGGTGCGCATCGACCAAAATCAACCCACCAGCGTGGGCAAGACGTTGAATCTTTTCGGTCCAGAACCAACGCACATCTTTCTTAGCCATTCCCAAAATGTGCCACGGCATTTCAAAGGGGATGGTACTGGGCAACACCACCAGTTCACCAACCATGAAAGGAAAAAAGGTGGATACCCCATGTTCCATACCACGTTGAAAAAATGGCCAACTGTCCAAAGCAGACATGTCGTAATCAAAACCGAGTCGTTCCAGTGCCGACCAAAGAGAGCTGGAGACGTACCACGAAGGCGAACGAAACCCTTTGATGCCATAACGTTCTATGGCTTCCTGGGCCGGGAGAAGCCGTTTTACAATCTGTTCTTCGGTAAGAGAGCAGATACGATTATCATGGACAACATCGTGTAAAGCCACTTCAAACCCATCCGCCAACATCTCAAGGAGCAGATCGTGATAATGAGGGATGCTATCCAATACAAAAGAAAATGTGGAACGTATGTTTCGTTCACGGGCCACTTGCATTATTTCTCGAATGCCGCTCTCCTGTCCAGCGGTATCGACATCGTGTGACAAAACAAACGCACAGGAATGATCATTCGGCCATTGCCAAAGATTTCCTGGATCAAAACGCGCCAACTGCAAGGCCTTTTGATCCAAAGTATCATTGGCAGGGGCATGAATTTTACCATTTTTTTTCAAACAACGAACGTGTTTTCGAAAAATGACGCGACTCAACAACATGCGCAATTCCCCTGGAATCCAAAAATATGGAAAGGGAAGAGAATTAGAGATAGAAGCAATATCGGTCTCCTGGCCATGCAGCAACATTTGCCTTATCTCATGGATTAACGCTTGATCTGGTTCCATTTTTTTATGCTATGATCCCTCTGTCTGTACCACGCCAATAACAACAGCAGGAACCCCAGTGACAATCGCCCCATCCGGCACATCTTTGGTGACCACCGCCCCGGCTCCGACCATAGATTGACGACCAATCGTGACACCAGCCAAAATGGTGGCATTAGAACCGATAGAGGCCCCTTGCCGCACCAAAGTGGGAACCACAACCCAATCGGCTTCGCTTTGCAATTGCCCCTGGGTGGTGGCACGCGGATAGAGATCATTGGTGAACATCACGCCATGACCGATAAAAACCTCATCTTCAATCGTCACCCCTTCACAGATAAAGGTGTGCGAAGATATCTTACAGCGCGCACCAATCTGAGCATTCTTTTGAATCTCGACAAAGGCACCGACCTTGGTATCATCCCCCAGAGTGCAACCATAAAGATTGACTAAAGATTCATGAAAGATGCGGCATCCTTGGCCTAGATGGACATCAGGGGCAATAGGCATGAACAACTCCGAGTGTCAATAAAAGCATTATATTTTATATCCAATTGTGGACACGTTCCTGTTCTAACAGAATTTCTGGTGCAAGCAGCTGTTCCTCATACCACCGTTTTAAGGCGTGCAAACCCTCTTCCAAAGGTACGCTTGGCTCAAACCCCAATAACTCTCTGGCATGGGAGGTTTCCGCCAACAAACGCAAAACATCCCCAGGACGGGGAACGTCATAAAGAATCTGCGGCTCGCCCCCCCCCACCACCGCAGCCACCGTTTGGGCCAATTGATCAATGCGAATCTCTTTGCCTTGGCCTAGGTTGATGGTCTGTCCCACTGCATGATCACTCACACCCGCCAAACGAATCCCCCGTGCGGTATCGCCCACAAAGGTAAAATCCCGTGTCTGGCTGCCATCGCCAAAGATGATCATCGGTTTATTGGCCATGCAACGCAGCATAAACTTAGGAATCACCTCACCACTATCCCCCTCATGATGACAACGGGGACCAAAGGCGTTAAAGGGTCGAACAACGACTGTAGGCAAGCCATAGGTATCCAAAAAGGCCCGGGTGTAACATTCGCCAGCCAATTTGGCCGCACCATAGACCGTTTTTGGAAAAGTGGGATGCTCTATGCGAATGGGGGTGGTGCGTGCGGTTCCGTAGACTTCGGAACTGGAAACATAGACAAACCTCTGCACTTTAGCCATGCGAGCCGCCACTAAAAGATGCAGCGTGCCAGTGGCATTGACTTCATGGTTGACCACTGGCGCATGAATGGAGTGCCGCACCCCTAAACAGGCCAAATGATAAACCGTGCTGACCTCACGTAACAAGGGGGCCATACGCTCATCATCACGAAAATCGGCCTCCACAAAGCGGCAATTATCGCCAAGAATAGCCGCAATGTTGGCATACTTGCCATTGACCAAGTTATCGACCACAATGACCGAATCCCCTTGTTCCAGACAATGCCGGGCCAATTCGGAACCAATAAAACCAGCCCCTCCTGTAATCAAAACAACCGACATAATTCAATCCTATGATGTTCGGGGTAACACCACATTTAAGTGTGGACGATGAACGAGTGCCTGAACATGGTGCCCTGCGGGCAAACATAAAATTAAAAGCCAAACCCCCTGGGGGATGAATCCCCCAGCCCCCCTCTTTTTTTTAAGTATTAAAAGAAAAGGGTGGGGGGAATTGGGGGGCGGTTCTCCGCCCACCAAGGTCTTGATTTTTAATATAAATAACCACACCCCTTGGCCAGCGTCTGCAGCACATGATCCATCTCCGCATCGCTCATATCATGGTAGAGAGGCAAAATGATAGAACGGTCACGCAGACGATGTGAAACCTCCAACCCATCACAGCACCGCCAAATATGGGGTGTCCGCGCATACGCAGGCTCAAGATGAGAACAAAGAATCCCGCGACGCGAAGCGACTCCAGCCTCCAGAAGATACTGCATGATCGCTTGCTGTGCCACCCCATCCGGCAATACAATCCAAAAACTCTGCCAGTTGCAACGCGCCCACTCCGGTTCTTGCGGTACAACGACCCCCGCAATAGCAGCCAATCCCTGTTGATAGCGGGTAGCCAAAGCGCGACGACGGGCCGTGATGGCCTCCAGCCGCTGTAATTGACAGAGTCCCAATGCGGCTTGCAGATCGGTCATACGATAATTAAAACCTATTTCGTCGTAACTTTCGAAGAGAACCTGTTGGGCATGATGGCGCACCGTGTCGGGAATGCTCATGGCGTGTTGACGCAAACAACGCAGGCGTTGAGCCAATTCGGAATCCGCTGTTGTCAACATACCGCCATCGCCAGTGGTCAAAATTTTGCGGGGATGAAACGAAAAACAGGCAATCTTGCCATGAGGCTGACCAATTTTTTGCCAATGGCCCTGGATGTTAATTGCACTCCCAATGGCGCAAGCACCATCCTCCACCACGGGTAGGCCGTGACGCTGAGCAAAGGCCATGATAGACCTCAAATCGCATGGCATCCCCATCTGATGCACACAAAGAATGGCACGCGTTTTAGGAGAGAGTGCGGCCTCTAATTTAGCGGGATCCATACACCCCGTACCTGGATCGACATCAACAAAAACGGGCACCGCTCCACAATAACGAACCGCATTGGCCGTGGCGATAAACGAAAAGCTGACGGTGATCACCTCATCCCCAACCGTGACCCCCAAGGCAAACAGAGCAAGATGCAAGGCGGTCGTGCAACTAGAGACCGCAACAGCATAAGGAGCCCCCACCCAAGCCGCAAAAGCCTCTTCAAACTGAGCCACCTTCGGCCCCTGCGTAACCCAGCCTGAGCGCAACACTTGGGCAACGGCCGCTATCTCTTCCTCGCCAATAACAGGTTTAATAATAGGAATCATCGTTCACTTCGGACGCAAAGTTTATCTCTTGAGGTATCACCGCCCCCCCCAATCTATTAAAAAATGCCCTACGGGCAAAAAATTAAAATCAAAGACAAAACCTTGGGGGATGAATCCCCCAAACCCCCTCTTTTTTTTAAGTATTAAAAAAAAAGGGTGGGGGGATTGGGGGGCGGTTCTCCGCCCCGTCAAGTCCCACTTGACCATCCGTCAGCGGTGTGGTGTTATGTAAAATAGCATCCAGAAAAACAGTAGCCACGTTCATCAACGCCTCGGTAACAGGGAGATGCGGAATATGGATATCGCCCATGCGGTAGTCCATTCGAAAACGGTCGCTCTCTTGCGTACCCAGGATCTGCTTGATTCCAGTGTCAAAAATACGAATTTTTTCGGATGGTTCCAAATCATTGAACAGCAACATCCGACGATTTCCACCTACCAAAGTTGAACGCACCTTCACTGGAGACATCCAACTGACATTGATAAATGCGCGAAATGTAGAGGCATATTCAACACAAATTTGCGCCATCCCCTGTGGTGTGTCAGGAAAATGGGATACACCGTTGGCCAATATGCGCACGGGTTGTTCTGGTACCAAAATTTTAAGAATGGCAAAATCATGGACCGCTAAATCCCAAATAACGTTCACATCGGTTTGAAACAGACCCAAATTGACCCTGGTTGAATCGTAATAATAGAGTTCCCCCATGGTCCCGGTGCGAATCAGTTCATGGATTTTTTGCACGGCTGGCGTATAAACAAACGTGTGATCTACCATCAGGATACGTTGTTGACTTGCGGCAAAGGCCACCAACTCCTCGGCTTCTGCCACGCTGCCGGCCAAAGGTTTTTCAACGAAGACATGCTTACCCGCCCGCAACGCCGCCATGGCCAAAGGGTGATGAGTCGCCACAGGAGTGGCCAACAATACGGCATCAATGCGCGGATCGTGAATGGCCTCCATGGCATCCGCCACCACTTTGACCATGGGCCAATCTCGATGAATCCGTATTTGGTTCTCTGGCTTACTATCGCAGACCACATAAACTTGACAATCCATCTGCCGCGCAAAATTGCGCACCAGATTCGGACCCCAATAACCATAACCAATACAGGCAATCCCAATGGTCATGACAAAAATCCTCAATTATTGGACATGATGCCCTGCGGGCAAAAGATTAAAATCAAAACCCTGGGGGATGAATCCCCCAGACCCCCTCTTTTTTTTAAGACTTAAAAAAAAGGGTGGGGGGAATTGGGGGGCGGTTCTCCGCCCCCCAAGGTCTTGATAATTTTTTTGGCAGGCGGACTAGGATTCGAACCTAGGTTGACGGAGTCAGAGTCCGGAGTCCTACCACTGAACGATCCGCCTATAATACATATAAATATAACGATAAAATGAGACTTTTGTCAAGACACCCCATGAATCGACTCCTGAAAAAAAGCCAAGCCCGCCTGAAGACGATGCAGACTTTTTTGCTGCCCCAGCACCAGCACCACCTCATGAATGCCAGGGGAAACAGGAGTTCCGGTGAGAGCGATGCGGACAGGTTGGGCCAATTGCCCCATTTTCAGATCATGAGCCTGAAGGGTGCGGTCGAAAGCCGCTTGCAAAAAAGAGTCCTGCCACTCTGTCAGTGTCGCAAGCTCGGTGATCAGGTGTGCCAAGGCGGGCAGAAGATCTGGTTTACAATATTTTTCAATGGCTTTCATATCATAAGGACGCACATCTTCCACAAAGAAAAAACGGGCTTTTTCAGCCATTTCCACCATGGTTTTCGCCCGCTCCTGAAAAAGAGGAACCACAGCGGCAACCAACGTTAAATCTGGATTTTCTATGCCAATCAAGCGCAAATGGTCGACCAACACAACGGCGAGACGATCCTGACGACTGCTGCGAATGTGATGTCCATTGAGCCACTCCAATTTACTCTGGTTAAAAATGGCCGCCGACCGCCCAACATCGCGAATATCGAACAAACTCTCCATTTCGGCCATGGTAAAAATTTCCTGCTCCCCATGAGACCACCCCAAGCGCACCAGATAATTATTGACCGCTTCGGGCAGAAAACCGTTCTCGCGATAGTTTAAAACCGACACCGCTCCATGCCGCTTGGAGAGCTTCGCCCCATCCGCGCCATGCAGCAGAGGCATATGGGCATAGAGTGGCACCGACCACCCAAGTGCCTGAAATAAGGGAATCTGCCGTGGGGTATTGCTGATGTGATCTTCCCCACGAATGACGTGGGTGATGCCCATGTCGTGGTCATCCACCACCACCGCCAAATTATATGTGGGAAGACCATCAGAACGCACCAAAATCAAATCGTCCAATTCGGTGTTCGCAAAAGAAATTGAACCCTGAATCAGATCTTCCCAGGTGGTCTTACCCTCTGGAGGAGTTTTAAAACGGATCACATAGGGTCGATCAGCAATTCCAGAAAAATCCACGCGGCGGGCACAACGACCATCATAACGGGGTTTTTCCTTTTTTTCCCGTTGTTCGCTCCGCATAGATTCCAACTCTTCCCGTGTGCAATAACAGCGATAGGCTTTGCCCATGGCCAATAATTGGTGCGCGGCGGCCAAGTGTCGAGCCTGATTTTTGGATTGAAACACCGGTTCCCCATCTGGGTGCAGCCCCAACCAGTTTAATCCGGCAAAAATGGCCGCCACCGCCTCTGGGGTGGAGCGTTCCTGGTCGGTGTCTTCAATACGCAACAACCATTCACCCCCCAGATGACGGGCGTAAAGATGACAGAAAAGCGCAGTACGCGCCCCGCCAATGTGTAAAAATCCGGTAGGAGAAGGGGCAAAACGGGTACGAAAGGTCATCAGATCCGCCATAATCTTAAAAAAAAGGTGTGGAGGGGTGCCAGTTATTTGAAAGAAGATCCGCCCCCGAACATAGTGCCCTGCGGGCAAAAAAAAAAAAAAAAAATCAAAGGCCAAACCCTGGGGGATGAATCCCCCAGACCCCCTCTTTTTTTTAAGACTTAAAAAAAAAGGTGGGAGGAATTGGGGGGCGGTTCTCCGCCCCCCAAGGTCTTGATTTTTAATTTTTCCGATACATCAAGATTTTGATTTGCGTAATAAAGATGACACTCTTTCCACAAAAAGTCAAAGTCAAAACCCTGGGGGACGAATCTCCCTGATCACTTTAGTTTAAGATGCGAAAAAAAGCGGAAAAACCACAAGCCCAACACACAAAGAGACCACCACGAACATGGCAAGAAAAGATTCTGATTTCATTTTTTTCTCCTTTATGAAAGATTTTTCAAAAAAAATACCATCCCTTGAATCTAATTTCAATATAAATTCACGCAAAATTCACGCCAAAGTCATTTAATATCTTTTCCACTCATTATGCTATACTCTCACCACCATTTCCCATTCACCCTTAACTGAAACGCTCAGCCATGACCTCCCTATTTCATCCTGACCAACCACCTCCCCCTTTGCGCCAGGAGCTGCGCTTATTCCCCGGCCCCACCCGACTGGATGGCTCGCCCACCTGGACCCTGCACGACCCTATCCGCCACTGTTATTTTCGGTTAGGATGGTTGGAACATCTTATCTTAGCCCAATGGAACCACGGCCCCTTTGCCACTCTGGCCCAACGGGCCAGCCATGCGGCAGGATTTACCATTGCCGAGCAGCAGGTGCAGCACATCGGCCTATTTTTAAGACAAAACCAATTACTTATCGCCAATCGCGTCGATCAGAGCCATTTTTTACTAGAAAAATGGCGAAAAGAAAAATCCGGTTTTCTCATAAAATCCTTTCAACAAATTCTTTATTTTCGTCTCAACCTCTTCCATCCCGACCCCCTTTTGACCGCCTTATTGCCCTGGATCACCCCCCTCTTCTCCCGAGGCGTGGCCCTTTTGACTCTGCTGATGGCTACCCTGGGTCTTTATCTCACCGCACGACAATGGGATGCCTTTGGGGCGACTTTTTTGCATTTTCTCACCTTAAAAAATCCCGCTTGGTATGCCGGAGCTATTTTTCTAGCCAAGACCATCCATGAGTTTGGCCACGCCCTAACCGCACGCCATTTTGGCTGTCGCATCCCCAATATGGGGGTGGCCTTTATCTTTTTTTGGCCGGTTCTCTATTCCGATACCACCACCGCTTGGCAACTCTCCTCACGCCAAGCCCGGTTATGGATTGATGCCGCTGGCATTCTGGCCGAACTTGGCTTGGCCATATTGGCCATGTGGCTGTGGAATTTCCTCCCCCCCGGCATCCTTCGGGACGCCATGGCCTTGCTGGCTTGCGTCACCTGGATAACCACTCTCATCGTCAACCTCAACCCGCTCATTCGTTTTGACGGCTATTTTTTGCTCTCCGACCTGCTGGAAATCGCCAATCTGCAAGATCGGGCCTTTGCCCTGGCCCGTTGGCATTTACGTACCCATTTATATGGATTGACCACCCCCGCACCGGAAATTTTTCCTCCCAAACAGCACAAAATTGTGCTGTTGTACGCCTACATTACCTGGATATACCGTTTTTTTCTCTATCTGGCCATTGCCTTGCTTGCCTATCATCTCACCTTTAAATTAATCGGCATCATCATGATGCTCATGGAGTTGACATGGTTAATTTTCATCCCAATTTTTCGAGAGTTGCACTGGGGATGGCAACAAAGGAGACAGATAACCTTTAACTGGAACCTCTTCCGCGCACTTCTCTTGCTTCTCACCCTTCTGGCTGGTCTGTTTCTACCCTGGCAAAACCACATCGAAGCCGAAGCGGTATTGATTTCTGAACACCATGTGCGCCTATATGCCCCCAGCGCTGCCCAAGTCACACAGGTATTTGTCCAACCAGAAACCAATGTCGCCGCCGGTCAACCCCTGCTCACCCTATCTGCCCCTGATCTGGAACATGCCCTCTCCACCACATCGACCCGTATTCAAGCCATGCAATGGGAGTTAGACCATATCCAAGAACGTCTGGATCGCCTTGGACAACGCCAAGTATTGGAAGAAGAGTTGAGCAAAGCCAAGACCGAATACGCTGGCTTTATAGCCCAACGACAGCTATTAAATCTCACCGCCCCTTTTGCCGGTCGCATCGTCTATCAAGCCGAAGGCTTACGCCCTGGCCTTTGGTATGGCCCCTCGACCCCCTTATTGGAGTTGATCGATCCCAGCAAACCCCTGGTCTTGGCCTTGATCACTGAAGAAGATTGGGGACGCTTAAAAAACGGAACCATAGGTCAATTTTTGCCCAAAGACCCAGAAAAATCGGCCCTAGAGGTGCAAGTGGTTCAAATAGAAGAGACGGCTCTATCGGTATTACCCAAGCCGCTTTTTGCCAGCCGTTACGGAGGCACCATTCCCACCTTTGAAGGAGAGTCAGGCCAGTTCATTCCCCAAAAAGCCATCTATCAAATGATCCTACACCCCCTGGATACCAAGCTTCAAATCGTCCAAAGTCAAGCCGGCACCCTTCGTTTACCCGTTCAACCCAGGCCACTATGGGAGCGCCTCTGGACCCAAATGGCCACCACGTTGATCCGAGAGAGTGGCTTTTAAAGTCCCAAAACAAAACGGGTACCACCACACTTAACCATGGTCGTCTATTTTTTGATTTTATTATTTTAAAAAAAAGGGGTCTGGGGGATTGCCCCCAGGGTTTTGCTTTTGCTTTTGACCTCAGTTTTGCTTCCTTCAAAAAGCAGGGGGGGATTGGGGGATGCAATTCCCCAAGGTCTTGACTTTGCTTTTTGTTCACACTCGTTCATCGTCCACACTTAATGTGGTGGTACCACAAAACGGGCGCAGGATAAAAATCACCCTGCGCCCGTCATGTTAAACAAAACAGATAGTTCTAGTACATAAAGTAAGCAAATACGGCATAGGTCAAAGCCGAAACCGCAGCCGATCCAGGGATGGTGATAAACCAAGTGGCCACAATCTCCGACGCCTTGGACCAACGCACGGCCTTGGGACGGTCCGAAGAACCAACACCCATCACCGCCGAACCTGACACATGGGTGGTGGAAACGGGTGCCCCCAAAACGGCTGCCCCAAAAATAAGCGAACCAGCCGTCAATTGCGCCGAAAAGGCATGTTGCGGACGCACCTTATAGATACCAAAACCAACGGTACGCACAATACGCCAACCACCAGACAAGATACCCAAGGTAATCACACCTGCACACGAAATAACCACCCAAAAAGGCACCTCAAACGTCGTCAAGGAACCACCCAACACCAACAACAAGGTAATAATCCCCATGCTTTTTTGGGCATCGTTGGAACCATGGGAAAAAGCCAAGGAGGCAGCACTGACATACTGAAACCGCTTCAACCAAGTGTTGGCTTTCGGAGTGGCTCCACGCAGAAAAAAGCCTACCAGACTATTCAACAGATAACCAACTACAAAACCCATGATGGGTGAAAGAATCAAAGAGAGAACCACCTTGGTCACCCCGGTCATCTTTCCTTTGACGATCAAATCTTCCCAACCCCAAACCACATGATCCGCGCCAGCAGAGACCAAAACCGCCCCCATCAAACCACCCACCAAGGCGTGCGAAGAGGAAGAGGGCAGACCGAACCACCAGGTGAGAAGGTTCCAAAAAATTGCCCCAAAAATCCCCCACAAAACCACAACAATGGAGATATGGGCTTGTAAATCGTCCAGGCGAACAAACTTACCAATAGTATTGGCCACTGCCGTCCCGGCCAACAAGGGCCCCAACATTTCAAAGATGGCCACAACAATAACCGATTGAATAGGTGTCATCGCCCGTGAGGCGATGATGGTGCCAATGATGTTAGAGGCATCGTGAAAGCCGTTGGTGTAGTCGAAAATTAAAACGACCACGATAGCGGCCCACATAAGGTACATAAGTGATTGAGTATCCATAATTTCTACAATTCAGCTCCCGATAAGTTGTGCATCCAATTTTATGCGAAGGTGGTTTGGTCTTGTCGACCACACGGCATTCCTTAAGCAACCTGGACCACAATATCGTGCAGCACCCGACCTGCATTACCAATTTCAATACCCGCATCAAACAGATGCCGATAGATCTCGCGACGTTTAAAAACATCCATGACAAATTTCATCGCTTCGGCTTCGGCACCGGGTTTTTTCTCTAGCATCATCTGGGCATACTCATCGGCCTTAAACAGTTTGGCCAAACCTGAACGGAAAGATTTCTCTATCTTGCCACGCGCTTGACTAACCAATTGGGCATCCTGATCAGCGGCAGCGGGAGAAGATCCCAATTTTTTATAACCAGCAGCCAAGGTCTCCACCGCATTACGCAACAGTGCCACCATTTCGGTGATGCTCGCATCGGTCTTGATCCCCAGGGTATCCATCTCACCGACAATGTTACTGGCATAGCTTAAAATACAGTCCACCGATACATTGGCCCGATAAATATCTTCACGGTCCATAGGGGTGGCAAAGGCATTCTTTAAAACATCCAAATTACGCTGCCGCAACACCTCCCCATCGGCCTCCAATTTACGAATCTGGTCAGCACGGGATTTGGCACCGGTTTGCACATACTCTTCCAATAATGCCGCCGCTTGAACGGCCAATACCGTTTGGTCCAAAATCAAGGCATAAAAATCGGGCATACGGGGAAAAACACGGTTGGTCAATTTGGCAAAAGAGCTGGACGATCCTGACATTTTTAAATCTCCTCAGTTAACGATGGTTGGGGGGTATGATAAAATTTTATGCTCAACAAAAAAAACTTATTCAACAAAAAAATCTGATGGATGGGTCATGGGAGCCCTTCTTATAAAAAAAATGGCCAACCATGCCGCAATCTCTTCCGCCTTATTGGCCGGTTCATCTATCATTTCAACGAAACGGCGCACATGCATTTTTCTATCTAAAGAAACTTCGGCAGCCGCGATCTCTCGCCCCAAAGACAAGGCGATTTTGTCCGCCTCTTTCTCATGAAAGGCCACCTTGCTCAAATATTCACCGACCTTCTCCGTCTGGGAAAAAAACATATGTCCCGCTTCTAAACAGGTACCGACAGCCTGAAAAACCGACCCACTCAGGTGCCGTAAATAAGCGTGCATGGCTACGGGAAAATCCGGCATTTCCAATTCAAAATTCAATAAATTCTTCACCAAAAGCCTCTGCAAACGACTCAACTGCTCTAAAAGTTGCCACACATCCCCACGCAACTGAGGACCAATGGACTGACTGCGTAAATGCACCTCTATAAAACGAGTCAGGGCATCTACCTCCCGCTCTTGTTTGACCAACAATTGCAAACGTGCCTGAAAAAACTCCCCGGCCTTCCCCTCTTCCAAATAGTAAAATACCCCATCCCGAAACAGAATATTGGCCTCTAAAAGCAGATTGAGAAATTCCTCAATCTGGACCTCCAAGCTCATCCCCTTTCCAAACAACAGAAAAGATTTGTTGATCATATATCCCCCATAAAATCCCTTAAAATTGGGACATTTTCCTGCGCACGTCATCCTCTATTGCCTTATATAGATCAATAAACAGGCCAATTTTTTTTAACAAGAAAAAACTATTTTATTTCAACATATTAAACAATAATGCAAACCTATTTTTACCCCTATTTAGGGGTGCAGCAAAATATGCATTTTATAAATGTAGAATAATAAAAATGGCCACAAAAACCGATCAATTGTGCGGCCAAAAGGCGTGCAGCAAAACGAGACATTGCAGCAATTGCTGCAAGGATATTTATGACGAAATTATGACATTTACGTGACAATCAAATTGTTAATATGTGACGAAAATCAGGCTTCTATCGGAGGTTTTAAAAGAGACGCATGTGAGAAGTTTTTTTAAAATGCTTGAGAGGGTGAAGCAAAAAAATTATGGTCAGGGCAAGAGCTTGGGGGATCCAAAACCGCCCCCCGATTCCCCCACCCTTTTTTTTTCAGTCTTAAAAAAAAAGAGGGGGTCTGGGGGATTCATCCCCCAGGGTTTGGCCTTTAAATTTTTTTATCGAGTTAAAAAAAAGTGGGTACCACCACATTGAAGTGTGGACGATTAACGAGTGCCTGAACAAAAAGCAAAATCAAGACCTTGGGGGATTGCATCCCCCAATCCCCCTGCTTTTTGAAGAAAGCAAAACCGAGGTCAAAAGCAAAATCAAAACCCTGGGGGCAATCCCCCAGACCCCTTTTTTTTTAAATAATAAAATCGGTTAAGTGTGGCGGTACCTAACCTTTGTTCGCACGCATATTAATCAAACGGCGATTTAAAGATTGACGGGTGATGCCAAGCAAAGTCGCGGCAATCCCCTGATTGTTGTTGGCACGGCGCATCGCTTCCAAAACCAAAAAATCTACCCCCTCTTTTAAACTCGGAAAAGGACCACTCAACGTAATCCCGGTGGAGTGTTCAGGCGTACCCAACTCTATCCGTTCCGACATCGCAACAGAAGAACCACCACTCTCACGAATGGCTTGATGAAAACTCTCCATCGAAAGGGTCGGACCACCCATATGACGGGCAACGGCATCATAAATCATGGCGCGCATCTCCCGTACATTACCAGGAAAATGATACGCCGAAAGCAGCGTAAGCAGTTGCGAAGGGGTATTGGGAACCACTTTCTGCATCGCCTTGGCCGCCTCTTGGCTAAAATAACTCAACAACAACGGAATATCCTCTGTACGCTCCCGCAAGGGAGGTATTTCAATACGATGCGACGAAAGCCGATAAAAAAGATCCTGCCGAAATTGCCCCAAACCAATCATCTTGCGTAAATCATGGTTGGTGGCGGCCAAAATGCGCGCACTGCTCAATTTTGGCACATCCGAACCCAATGGATAATAGCTTTGCTCCTGCAATAAACGCAAAAGCTTCACCTGCGAGGCGGGTTTCAGATCGCCAATCTCATCCAAAAAGAGCGTCCCCCCTGCCGCCTTGGCAACCAACCCCTCTCGATTGCTATCGGCCCCAGAAAAAGCCCCCTTACGATGGCCAAAAAGGGTATCTGAAAAGAGCGTATCATCCAGTCCCGCCACATTCAACGACACAAATTCCCCATTCCGACAACTCACCCGATGCACCGCATCGGCCAACAACCCCTTGCCAACCCCGGTCTCTCCGGTAATTAAAATAGTCTCGCCACTACACGCAATCGCCTCAATATATTGAAAAATCCCTTGGAGCTGCTTGGAATTGGTGAGAATCCGCGCAAAGGCCTCTTTGTGATTGAGTCCGCCATGAATCAAATATCCCTTTAAGGCATGAACCTCCTGTCGCAACATGAACGTATCCACTGCCCGACGCACACTGCTCACAAACCGATTGCGCTCAATCGGTTTAACCAAATAATCAAAAGCCCCATCCCGCATACAAGAAACAGCGGTCTCCACCTCCTGAGAGGCGGTAGCCACCACCACCGGCACCTCTGGAAAATGCCGAATAATCTCTGGTAAAAGTTCAATACCCGATAAATGCGGCATAAAAAGATCCAAAATCACCGTCATCGCCTTTTTTCGTAACATCAACGGCAATAAATCGCGACTGTCTTGTACCGTCACCACCTCTTTAATGCCTGAACCACGCAAAAACAGACTCATACTTTCTAAAACATGCTCCTCATCATCCACCAAAATAACCGGTGGCATCCCACACGCCGATTGCCGTCCAGAAAGAGAAATTTCATTCACTAAGGGTCTCCACTGCACTGATAGGTAGATGAATGGTTACCGTGGTACCATACCCCACGTTGGATTGAAAATGTAGACGACCCGAATGGGCTTTGATAATGGTCGCCGAAATTGACAACCCCAAACCCGTCCCCCCCTTTTCCAAACGAGTGGTAAAAAAGGGTTCGGTAATTTTTTCCAAATAAGCATCGGCAATGCCACATCCCTGATCGCGGACAAAAAGAAGAATCTCCCGATTTTTAGCCTCCACACAAACCTCCAGCTCAACCCGACAGGTACGATCCGGCAGAGATTGAATGGCATTCATTAAAACATTGATCAACACCTGCTCCAACTGCTGAGAATTCCCCATGACCTGCGGAAGCGTGTCCGGCATTTGGCAGGTAAAAAAATCGGTATGCTTCTGAATGGTGGTATTCATCAAAAGCAAAGCCCCCTGAATCACCTGGGCCAGATCAACCAGAGCAAAATGCTCCTGAGAATTATTGCGCACCAAATGTTTGAGTTGATCGACAATTTTTTGAATTCGTTGGGTATTTTCCAAAATCCAACCAATCATACGGGGAATTTTGTCCGCCATCTCTGAATAGGGCAATCCAGAAATGGCAAAATCGCCATTTTCAACATAATATTCATTTAAAATAGGACGTATCGTCCGCCAAGCATCCCCCAACATATTGGCATTATAATAAATGGAGTTATTCGGATTGTTGATTTCATGGGCCACCCCAGCAGCCAACAGACCCAAAGAGGCCAAACGAGAATTTTTGGCGGCCTGCTCTTCCAGCATTTTGTTTTCGGTAATATCGGTGGTCACCACCATGGCATTGACAATCTCTTCGTTATCCCGCAATGGCACCACCCGCACTTCCCACCATAAATTATGCGCCATCTGATGATAATGAAACTGGGTCGTCTCCCCTTGTTGAAAAGCCAAATTTAAAGCGTGAAGAAAAATTTTTTGAAACTCAACAGGAGCCATGTCAAGCATGGCACAGGGATCGGCTTTCTCCAAGGTGGTCGAACGATTTACCAACAGGGAAACCCCATGCACATCCACCACACGGATAATATCGGGAGAATGGTGAAACAAAACACTCAATAACCGCTCCGATTCCTGTAACTCCAAGGCCATCCCAAGACGAATATTCATGCTGGATTTTAGGCGCAATAAATAAAAAATCAACAAAAATGTCAATATCAATCCTGACAAAAAAGTCACCCAATGCCAATATATAAACCATTCGGCAGAACGAAAATGATCGGTTTTATTACATATAATTTTCCACGTCCGATGGCCCAATTGGGTCGTCAAAGACAATTTCAAATCTGGAAGATCCAACCAACGTTGCCAATCCATAGGGGAACGAAAATCAATGGAAGATCTCGTCAGACGGGAGGCATAAAAATTTAAATTCCACCCCGCGCGGTTCCAACATTGAAATCGAACGTTGCGCCAAATGGGCAAACTGAAACACACCCACCACAAAACCACGCAAAGCCTGCCGTCGTTCCAAAATTGTCTCCACAGAGAGATCTTGGTTGTAAACGGGATAAACCGCCAAAAATCTAAATTGTAAAGAGGCTTTTTCCCAATGCGCAGGGATACGCCCACTCACCCGAATTTCTCCACTATCTCTGGCATCTGCAAATAATTTACGACTATTGGTATCGGAAAAATAGTCGAGACCCAGCCATCGAAAGGGGGCATGGGCGGGTTCTAGATAGGTCACAGGGGCATATTGTTTACGGGGAGTAGCAACAGTAAAAGGGGGCGTTAAAGAAAAATCGTATATGCGAAAAGAGGGATCGATCATCGCGTTCTGGGCTTCAAAATTTTCGCGCTGATCATGATCAACCACAGGAACCCATTGCAACACCTCTACCCCCGTATGCCGGGACAAAATGAGAGATGCAATACGATGAAAGGTTGAACCGCTTACCGTCGCGCTAGAATGGAATAGATCATGTAAATCATAGATAGACTCTAACGCCGTCTCCAACCCCCTATAAACCGCTCGCTGCCGGTCCTGAGCCACCCACTCAAACTCTTGCTGAATGTGACTTGACATCTGCATACGAACGCCAAAAAAAATCACCACAGAAAACAACACTCCGACCACGGCCACCAAAAACAAAAGCCCATATTCTTGAAAAAAAGGAGATAAATTGGAAAAAAAACGATGACGTGAAAGAGGGGTGACATTCATGTGCTTAACCTTGTGAACAAAAAAAAGAGTGGGTGGTTTGGGGGACGGTTCTCCGCCCCCCAAGGTCTTGACCTATCTTTTTCCAACACATGAAATGTAAAGATAAATTTTCATCAATACAAGCAAGGAAACCCGACACGACGATATATAAAACCTAACTGAACCACAATCGATCCAACAAAACAATAGCCGGAAGGTAAACAAACCCTTCCGGCTATTGTTTTCAAACAGAGATCAACGTGTTTATGCAAACATACCCTTCAATAAGAAGAAGATGGCCGCCGCTCCAACAGCTCCAACAGGCACCGTAATAAACCAGGAGAGAACGATTTTACCAATTACACGCAGATCCAAGGCACCAATACCGCGAGCCAAGCCAACCCCCATCACCGCACCCACGGCGATGTGGGTGGTGGAAACAGGTAGACCGGTTTTGGAAGCCAACACCACCACCGTTGCCGCCGCCAAAGTAGAGGAGAAGGCACGACTGGGGGTCAACTCGGTAATTTTAGTACCAATCGTTGCAATCACCTTGGTACCATACGTGGCCAAACCAATGACGATGGCAATACCACCCAAGAAAAGAACCCAAAGAGGCAACGGAGACTTGGAGTGAATTTGACCTTGGGAAGAGACGACATCCAATACCGCCGCTAAAGGTCCAATCCCATTGGCCACATCGTTAGAACCATGGGCAAAACACATCGCCGCAGCGGTGAAAACCATCATTGGAATAAATACTTTTTCTGCATTGGCATAGTGAAACTCTTTATTATCGGCATCACTCACATTTTGTCTGTCGATCATTATTTTACCAACAATGGCACAAATAATTCCCACCACAACCGCCATCCCAAAGGTTTCTGCATCGGTGAGGTTGATTTTTAGATGTTTCAGACCCTTGAAAAAGGTTACCAGAGCAACGATAAAACCAACCAAAAAGATATAATAGGGGCCACGGGCCTTGGCACTCGCATAGGGATTGTCTGTTTCAAGAATAAATTTACGAATGCTCATGGTGATAATAAAAGCGATGGTGCCACCCAAGAGAGGAGAGATAAACCATGATGCGACAATGGTCCCCATTTTATTCCATTTCACCACATCGGGTCCAATTCCGACGATGGCAAAACCGACAATGGCACCCACAATCGTGTGGGTGGTGGAGACCGGCCAACCTTGACTGGTGGCCACATGTAACCAAATGGCGGTAGCCAACAAAGCGGCCGTCATGCCAAACATAAGGAGTTCAGGACGGTTGATCAAACTTTCGGTGTCAATCATACCATCACGAATCGTTGAGGTCACCTCACCACCAGCGATAAAAGCTCCAGCAAATTCAAATATAGCCGCGATAATAACGGCATTACGGATCGACAAAGAACCTGACCCAACTGGCGGTCCCATGGCATTGGCCACATCATTGGCCCCAATGGCCCAACACGCATAAAACGCAAAAATCAACGCCATGCTGGTAAAAATTGTTCCATACTGTGCAATAATTTCCATTCGTAAATCTCCAACCTTTGTATCGTAAAGAGAGAAAGTGAGTATAAACCTAACGAGCCGTCAGCAGACGCAACCGATCACCAACCTTTTCCGCATTATCGGCCAATTCATTGATCCAATGGATCATCTGATACCAAAGAATCACGGAAACCGGCTTAATTTCATCTTCATGTAAAAACAGACTACGCAAAAGATCCGCAACCATGGCGTTGGTTTCAGTTTCAATTTTGCTCAGATCCTCCACCATGCCCATGACCAACTCGGATTGACGACCACCAAAACCGGTCTCCACCAGTTCATCAAGTTGTTCAATAATCTTACCGGCTTGTAGACACGCATCAATACAACGTTTTGCCAAGGCAACGACAGGAGCTCCCATACCGACGGGCATTTCCATGCGCCGCTCGGCAAGCAAACCCGCTATTTTTTCGGCCATGTCGGCGATATTGTCTTGATAATTTAATAATTCCAAAAGATCACGCCTATCCACAGGCATAAACATGCTTTTGTGCAGATGGGTACGCATGCCATCTTTAATTGTATCGGCCTGATGTTCCAGATCATCAATTTGAACTTTAATCTCTTTAATTTTGCTGTCATTACCAGCAACAAGAGCTTCAAAAATTCCCGGTACGAGTTCTGCACATTGCGTGACAACCCGCATATGCTGTTGAACGGCCTTGAAAGGTGATTTCCCAAAAAGGGATGCAAAAGGGTTTCCGTGTCCCATGTTATTTTACTCTCCTTTACGAAAAAATGTTGCTTGATGAAAGATGGCTCGATGCTTGTTAACGTTGTTGATAATGAAACATAATATATACATTTTTTATATGTTATTTTTATACTCTTACAACTAAAGACCAATTGATTCACACCAAATCACTCAAACAAATATTCACACCCTTTCCCCTCTTTTTTAAAATCTTAACATAATTATTTTACGATTGTAAACTGTTTTTTTTAATTTTTATACATTTTTTCAATTTATTGATTTTAAATTATTTTTTCAAATTAACTGCCAACAAAAACGAAACCCAATAACTTTCTTTAATTAATTTAACAAAATAAAAATGTATTTTAAGATTTTTTTTAAAATAGAACATTTAAATTATGTAATTAATTTAATATATTGATTTATATATATATTATTTTAAAAAAATCTTTTTAAGCACTTCAAAGCAAGAAAAAAATAATTTTCAGCTCAATAAAATACAAAATATTATCGTTCTATTTAAAGCAAATTTTTACTTGCAATTTTGCACACGCACTGCTTTAATAACAGGATCTTTAATTTAAAAATTCGAGCAATTCATGACCCATCTATAGCATAAAATTCGTTTTATCTTTTTACCTTCATCTCCCTTCCACAATTTTATAACATTAGGAGCAACACAATGAAGTTTATGGCTTATTTTTTAGTAGGCTGGCTTATTCCAAGCGTTGGAATGGCCAGCAGTGGCCTGGCCACCACACCTGGTTTAGAACTTTTTGGCATTCCTTTCGATTTTATTCTATTTGCGTGCACGTTGATCGGTGTTGCTTTGTTTCATCACCACACAATGAAAGTGGCTTTGACGGGTTTGAGTGTCATTATCATCTACAAACTCATCTTTACTGGCTTTAAACATGGGACGGGGGTCATGGGCCTTGCGCTACATTTTGAACACGAGTGGGTGATTTTAACCAATCTACTCTGCCTGTTGCTGGGGTTTGCCTTGCTTGCCAACCATTTCGAAGAGAGCAAACTACCAGATATCTTGCCGAAATTTTTACCCAGCGGATGGATGGGGGGATTTTCCTTGTTGGCTTTAATTTTCTTCATGTCAGCCATTCTTGACAACATTGCCGCCGCCTTAATCGGTGGCACCATTGCGGGCATTGTCTTTCACAAAAAGGTTCATATCGGCTTTTTAGCGGCCATCGTCGCCGCCTCAAACGCGGGAGGGGCAGGTAGCGTGGTCGGGGATACCACGACAACAATGATGTGGATCGCTGGCATCAGCCCTTTAGCGGTCATCCATGCTTTCGTGGGTTCTTTTGCGGCATTGGCAATCTTTGGAATTCCTGCCGCAATCATGCAACATAAATATTCCCCTCTCACAGAAAATGCGGTGACAGATATTAAAATCGATTGGCATCGAGTAGGAATAGTCTTTTTTATTCTTATTTCCGCTATTAGTGTCAACGTTCTTGTCAATGTTGCCTTTGCTGATTATTCCGACTCTTTTCCTTTTCTGGGGGCTACGGTGTGGGTCTGCCTGATTTTGGCCGCACTGGTTCGTCAACCCCATTGGTCGTTATTACCTGATGCAATGAAAGGCAGCATCTTTTTATTGTCTTTGGTGGTCTGCGCCTCTTTGATGCCCGTTGAAAAACTACCCGTCGCCTCTTGGTTTTCAGCGATGATGCTCGGATTTATATCCGCAGTCTTTGACAATATTCCATTAACCGCGTTGGCCATTAAACAAGGGGGGTATGATTGGGGTGTACTGGCTTATGCCGTTGGATTCGGTGGTTCCATGATTTGGTTTGGTTCTTCAGCGGGTGTTGCCATATCAAATCTCTTTCCTGAAGCCAAATCGGTCGCCGCTTGGGTGCGGCATGGCTGGTTTGTTATTGTTGCCTATGTGATCGGATTTTTTGTCATGCTCGGCCTGATGGGATGGCATCCAACGCACACCAAAGTGGAAATTGTTGCCGAAACGCCTGTGCATCATGTATCGGAAAAAGAACATGATGCCCTGCGGGAAAAAAATTAAAATCAAAGACAAAACCTTGGGGGATGAATCCCCCAAACCCCCTCTTTTTTTTAAGTATTAAAAGAAAAGGGTGGGGGGAATTGGGGGGCGGTTCTCCGCCCCCCAAGGTCTTTTAAATCAAAACCCTGGGGGATGAATCCCCCAGACCCCCCTCTTTTTTTGGGGAGGAATGGGTGGCGGTCCATAACCACCCACAATTCCCCAGGGTTTTGTCTTTGACTTTTTTCCTAAACTGCTTCTGAAGAAACGATCATCCCAGCCAAACTGTCGGCGATCGCCAACAATAAAGCCTCCTCTTCACTATCTTGCACATGTCCCTCATTTAAATATAAACTCAACACCCCAACCACATGTTGCAATTTTTGAATCGGAACACAATAATGACCATGAGGTTGAATTCCCTCATGAACAATTTCATGCCGAGCATCCAATCGTGAGGCAAAAACAAACTGCCCTTCAGCAGCGCGACCACACAGACATCTCCCATTAAAAACCATTGCGCAACTCTCCAAAAGAGCCTGCTCAATTCCATGATGCACGACTAGAGTAATGCCAGATTGCTTCTCATTACGAATAAAAATACACCCCTGAGGTAAATCCGCCAACCAAGAGAGATTTACTACCCGATTCAGGGCCAATTGCAATTTATTATTCAGAGAAACGGGTTCCATATTTATTCGAACCAAAGAGTGCAAAATCTGGAAAGATTGTTGAATTTTCTCATAACGTTTACGGACCATTTTCTCTTGTACAGCACGCTGGACAGCCCAAATACCAAACGCCACATCTTCAGCAAACTCAGCCAAAATGGTCACATCCTCCTGACGTACCCAACTTCCCTCTTGGGCAAAAAGAACCAATACGCCCAGCGCATCTTTGCCTTTACCCAAAGGTAAAACCAATAAATCATATCCTGGAGTTCCATAATAGAGCTGATTTTGCCCATTCGTGAGAGTGCCCCCCCCCTTTTTGGTCTCAATTTTTTGATCAGACTCCAACAAAGACATCACTGGCTGACCATGACGATAAGCCAATTCCAAATGCCCTACTTCGCGCCAATCCTTTCGCCATCCTAACCATTTTCGTTCACCCAAACTTCCAGGACTACTATACCACTGAACAGGACGCAATGACTGAACATCTTTCCCATCACTCAACCCGATCCAACAAAATGAAAATCCACCGTTATCCACCAACGAACGTGCCACTTGCGCCAACATTTGCTCTTCGTCCTCCTCGCGCGATAAAATCTTTTGCGCCTTTACCACCGCATTCAAAAGACGATTTTTACGCAATAAACTGGCATCTTTTTGACTCCATGGCGACACATGGGAACCTTTGTTTTCATTTATACATCTAAAAAATAAAATAATTTCCTGCTGCCTATGCACCCCTACGACTGGATCAGAATAGACCCAACACAAAACTTCTCGACCATCCTTAAAATACAATTCCAAAGGAATTTCTTGACTAACAGGATGCCGAACCCGTCCAAAAAAATGAGCAAAGGGATAAGGATCTAAAAAAATTTCCAACATTTTTGTGAGTATGGGAATTTTTTTACTCTGCTTACCATCTTCCAAATCTAAACCCCACATCATCACAAAAAGCCTGTTGCAGGCTACAAGATCGCCATCTTTACTCAAAATAACCACTGCGTTACGGCTTTCCTGGAGCAAATCCTCCATGCGCACAGATCCTGATCGTGTCTTCATGCCATTCCTTTCCAACCAACTCTGGATTCACCCTCTCAGAACATAATGCCCTGCGGGCAAAAAATTAAAATCAAAGACAAAACCTTGGGGGGATGAATCCCCCAAACCCCCTCTTTTTTTTAAGTATTAAAAGAAAAGGGTGGGGGGAATTGGGGGGCGGTTCTCCGCCCCCCAAGGTCTTGATTTTTATTTTTCCGATACATGGTATTAAAAGAAAAGGGTGGGGGGAATTGGGGGACGGTTCTCCGCCCCCCAAGGTCTTGATTTTTATTTTTCCGATACATTTAAATATTATTAAATAACTTAAATTATATATTGAAACAAAAAAATTATTTAAATTTTAAAAATTTACATCAAACATTTTAACATAGCAAAGCTGGTTCCGCAAGCCACCCCCCCTTTAAAATAAAAAAATTTGTTTTTGGCTATTTAATCCCTCTCATTCAAAATTATAATATATTTTTCCAACAAAGATGCCTGTAAAACTCTGGACTTCGCGTTCCTTTTTTAGAGATAATTTGAACATCAAAAAAAAACAAAAAAATCCTTTTTTCGTTCACCCCAGGAGCCTATTCTGCACACATGCAAACCTTAAGAGAAATCATATGAACACACTGCGCACGACCCTTCTTCTGACTGGACTCACCGCTCTCTTCCTCATCGTTGGCCATATGTTAGGCGGACAAAACGGCATGTTTCTGGCTTTCCTCCTCGCCATGGGCACCAACTTTTGGGCCTATTGGTTTTCCGATTCCGTAGTTCTCAATATGTACGGTGCCAGAGAAATAGATGCCCACCAAGCCCCAGAACTCTACCACATCGTCCAGGGATTGGCCCAACGCGCCCAAACCCCCATGCCCAGAGTCTACCTAATCGACGAACCAACCCCCAACGCCTTTGCCACTGGTCGCAATCCAGAACATGCCGCCGTAGCTGCCACCACAGGCCTATTACGCATTCTCAATCGAGAAGAGTTGACCGCCGTCATGGCCCATGAAATGGCCCATGTGGTGCATCGCGATATTTTAATCGCTACCCTCTCCGCCACCATCGCTGGGGCCATCACCATGCTGGCCAATATGGCGCAATGGACCATGTTCCTCGGAAACTCCAGAGACAACCGAGAGAATAACAGCGGTATCGTAGGTCTCCTGATGCTCATCTTAGCGCCCATGGCCGCCATGTTAATCCAATTGGCCATCTCCCGCTCTCGTGAATATGCCGCCGACTTGCAAGGGGCACGATTGTGCGGCAATCCCCTCTGGTTGGCTGGGGCGTTGCATAAACTGGAAATAGGCAATCAACGGCTGCCTATGCAGGCGGCCCACACCCATCCCGCCACCGCCCAACTGTTTATTGTCAATCCCCTCAGCGCAGGCATGTTGGCCACTCTCTTTGCAACCCATCCACCCATGGAGGAACGCATTCAACGCCTCCACAATCTAGCGAGCCACCGATGATCAAAATTGCCCCCTCCATCCTCTCCGCCGATTTTTCCCGTCTAGGAGAAGAAATTCAAGCCATTGAACTGGCTGGTGCCGATTATATCCATGTCGATGTCATGGACGGCCACTTTGTTCCCAATCTGACCATTGGACCTTTTGTAGTAAAATCCCTGGCAAAAATAGCCAGCAAACCTTTAGATGTCCATTTAATGATCACCCCAGTAGACCCTTTTATCGCCGATTTTGTGCAAGCGGGAGCCCATATTCTCACCGTCCATGCCGAAGCCGTAACCCACCTAGACCGCACCCTCAACCTCATCCGCGACTTGGGTTGTCGGCCAGGAGTCGCCTTAAATCCGGCCACCCCCTTATGTTTTTTAAACGATGTGCTGCACTTGGTGGATATGGTGGTACTCATGAGCGTCAATCCAGGCTTTGGCGGTCAATCTTTTCTCCCCAACACCCTGAGCAGACTGCGACAGGTCCGCAAAATGATTGCCGCCAGTGGTCGCCACATCGAACTACAAGTGGATGGCGGAATAAAGCCCAACAACATTGCCGCCGCCGCCGAAGCCGGGGCCAATGTCTTTGTGGCAGGTTCGGCGGTCTTCTCTGCAACAGACTATAAACAAATCATCGAAAAATTAAGAGATAACGCTGAAATTGGTCAACAATCCCTATAATCAGGCCCACTTCCCCCTTCGGGGGGAACCCAACGAATGTTGTCAAAGGGATCTTTAATATCACAAGTTTTGCAGTGTAAACAATTGTCCGAATGAAGCGTCAATTGCGGCTTTTGCCCGGAAAGTTGGTTAATCGCAAACACCCCGGCGGGACAATAACGCCTCTCTGGATTGGCAAACAGTTCGCCCCCACGCCTTAAGAGCAGCTCTTTATCTTGTATGTGCAGATGATTGGGCTGATCTTCGACCCCACGCAAACCACTCAAGGCCAAACTTTCCGAACGATCCAGGCCTGCCCCCTTGCTCAGCAAGGGGGTGGCATCCATTCCCTCCCCTTTTTTTCCCAGCGGCACCAACCGCTCACGGTCGCGTTTGCGCCAGCGCAGCGTCCATGGCAACCGCCCATGGGTCATCTTTTCCAAGGCGGCATGGGCTAAACCAGGCCAAAACCCGGCACGAAAACCGACCCGATAGTTACGCCCAGCCCGTAATTGGCCCATCAAAGAGGAGCCAGCGACACCTATTGGATACGCCGCCAAACCTCCACGCGCTGAAAAATCCCCTGCGGCAAACGCCGCATTGATGGCTTGACTGGCCAACAATGCGGACCGAATCGCCGGCTCCACGCCCTTCATGCAGACGCTATCCAAAAAACCCGCCGCATCTCCAATCAACACCCCCCCATTAAAAACCAACTGGGGCAAGCTAGACAAACCACCCTGCACCATAGTTTTGGCCCCATAAAATAGGCGTTGCCCCCCAGCCAGACGCGATTGCAGCAACGGATGTGCTTTAAAAGCTTGAAATGCCGCAAAAGGATCTAACAAAGGATTTTGATAATCCAACCCAACCACCAACCCCACCGCCACCCTCTGTGCCGATAAAACGTATAAAAAACCCCCACCATAGGCCAAACCAGCCAATGGCCACCCCAACGTATGGATCACCTCGCCCGCACGCATCTCCTGTGGGATCTCCCACACCTCTTTAAAGCCCAAACCATACATTTGTGGACAACAATCTCTATTTAATCCCAACCGACGAATGAGACCGGTACTCAGCGAGCCGCGACTCCCTTCAGCCAACACCGTTACCGAGGCCCGAATCTCCACTCCTGGCTGATACGTTTTTTTCAATTCACCGCCGCGCCCCCGCCCCTGTTCTCCCGTCCGTACCCCCACCACCCGTGAGTCAGAAGAATCCTCTGCCCAAAGCAACTCCTGCGCGGCAAAACCGGTAAAAATATCCACCCCATGCTCTTCAACCCATTGCGCAAGCCAACGAATCAACGCCCCCAAAGAGAAGAGATTCAAACCCACATTCCCTTTGCCAGCCGTGATCGGCAGACAAAAAGAGGAGCTACGAGTTAGAAAATAGAGGGCATCCCGGTGAATCATTGGACCGAGCGGCGGATGTAAAGCGGCATAACCCGGCAGAAGATCTTCTAAAATTTGCGGATTAAAAAGAGTCCCAGAGAGCAGATGACCACCGAGACGAGCGGATTTTTCGACAATACAGATGGAAAGATTTGGATTTAAAAGGCGTAATTTTAAAGCAACAGCCAATCCAGCAGGACCAGCCCCAACCACCACCACATCGTATTGGAGGGTGTGAGATTGCGGCATCGAAACAATCTACTTTTGCAAATGTGGCTTTTGTTTTTTCAACCCCGTCAACTGTTCCGCATCCAAAACAAAGACGATACCAGTACCGGGTTTGCTAAAATCGTGTGTTTCATGAATACGTTCTAAAATAGCACGCGCCATTTGTTTACTCACCAAAAACAAGATAACATCCCGTTGGACCTCCAAAGAGAGGCCAAAAAAGGTTTTGGCTTTTTTTGTACTGGCTCCCCGTGCTGGAAGGATCGTGGCACCGGTCGCACCAACGCTTTGGCCTGCCTCCACAATACGCTCCGTCAGATCGGTACGCACCGTCACCACAATGAGTTTAAAACGCATAAGACGATATCCTTTTCTGAACATAATGCCCTGCGGGCAAAAAATTAAAATCAAAGACAAAACCTTGGGGGATGAATCCCCCAAACCCCCTCTTTTTTTTAAGTATTAAAAGAAAAGGGTGGGGGGAATTGGGGGG
>JAMOAW010000014.1:0-35236 GCA_039908535.1 Magnetococcus sp. DMHC-6
CGCATTTTAGCCGTTAGTAGTTGGCTGCAGGGTGCTGGCTGGGGCTTTTTATTTGGTATTGGTCATTTTTATTTGGGGTTTATTTGGCTTTTAACCAGTCTGCATGATTATGGCGGTCTTTCACGACCGCTCTCTTATTTGGTGTTATTTGTTTTATCGGCGGCCATGTCCGTTTATTTGGCCCTATTTGGGGCCATGCTGCCCTATTTAGCGCGCCGGTCATGGTGGCTTATGGCTTTGGCTGCCCCGTCGTTGTGGGTGGTTTTGGAGTGGTTGCGCGGCACCCTTTTTTCGGGGTTTCCGTGGAATTTAATTGGGTATGCCTGGGATCCCTGGTTTACCATTTTGCAAATTGCCGATCTTGGTGGGGTGTATTTGCTTTCTTGGCTGACGCTTTTTTTGGCGGCTCTTTTGGCGGGGATGAGGCATGCTCATACCAGTGGTCGGAGTCGCACGGTGAGTCTGGCCGTGGGTTTATGTGTCTTGGGCATGGCTCATGGGTATGGATTGTGGCGTATTCATCATTTAACGGCGATACAGGAAAAAAATTTATGGGTTGTTCCGGCTCGCATTGGTTTGGTGCAAGGCAACATTGCCCAAAATTTGAAATGGGATCCGGCTTTTCAAGACAAGACGGTGGAGATCTATCAGAAGTTAACCCGGACGTTGCCGGGTGGCCTTGATTTAGTTATTTGGCCGGAGACGGCCATTCCCTTTTTAATTCAATCCTCCCCAGAGCATTTGGAGCAGATAGATACGTTGGTTATGGGACAAGGGGCCAGTTTACTGACGGGTGCTCCTTCAGCTCAACGTTATGAAAATACGAGTTGGCATTTTTTTAACAGCATGTTTCTTTTGGAAGGGGATGGGGTGTTGAATCGTCGTTATGACAAACACCATTTGGTTCCTTTTGGAGAGTATATTCCCTTTCGAGATTTTATTCCCGCCACGTTTACCAAATTTACCGAAGGCACCGAAGATTTTTATGCGGGTGTAGGTCCCGCTCTGCTGCCATGGACCGGAGGTGCCTTAGGGCCTCTGATTTGTTATGAGGCCATTTTTCCCGAAGAGGTTCGGCAGTTGGCCAGGGCTGGGGCCAAATGGTTGATCAACATTACCAATGATGGTTGGTTTGGTGAAGAGGCCAAGCCACAACATATGGCCATGACGCGGATGCGGGCGGTGGAAAACCGTCTGCCATTAATTCGGGTGGCCAACACCGGTATTTCGGTTGTTTTTGACTATTTAGGTCAGGAGTTGGCCCGTATTCCCGCCAATGTCCGTCAAGCCATCGCGGTTGATGTCCCCCGCACCAGTTCCGACAGCCTCTATCGTCGCACCGGCTTACTGTGGGTCTGGGGGTGTATTCTCTTGACTATCGCCCTGTCTATTTTAGCGTATTTTTTTCCAAATCTCGAAAAAAAAGAGTGATTCTGCAAATAATATAAAAAAAAAGGGGTCTGGGGGATTGCCCCCAGGGTTTTGATTTTGCTTTTGACCTCGGTTTTGCTTCCTTCAAAAAGCAGGGGGATTGGGGGATGCAATCCCCCAAGGTCTTGACTTTGCAATCGTTCATCGTCCACACTTAAATGTGGTGGTACCCATTTTATTGGAAAAGATGTTTTAGGTTAAAAAAGAGGGAGGATCGTTTTAGGTATTGGAGGTCATTCTGTCATAAATTTTGTTGTGATATTTTTTTATTTTCAAAACCAAAAAAAAAAGGGGACGCGAACGTCCCCTTTTTTGTGACCACTCATTCACGTCGGCAGAGACGTTGTACATGTTGTCAAGCTTGGCACCAGCGTTCGCATCAGGATCCACATACGTGCCAGCCAAGGTCAACTTGGTGTCTTTGTCGATGTCGGTGGAGAGAGCCAACGTGCCACCCCAAGCGGAGTCGGCTTTGAATTGGGAACCACCAGCGGCATTATTTGGATTTTCATCAACAACAGCTGCATAGTCGAGCATTGGATTGATGGTCCAACCAGCGGATTCAAAGGTGAGGCCCGCACCGATAGACCACATATTTTCTGTATCGGCAGCATTCGCAGTTGTGCTGTTTTGAGCAGAAGCAAAACCTTCATCACCTAACAGATCTTTAGCCCCTGGACCGCCATGATCCCAAGTTTGGGAGAAGTGGGCATTGTTACCAACGATGCTATCGAAGTCTGCGCTAGAATATAAACCATACGCATTCCAACCGCCGAAGCCAGTTTTACCTTTTAAACGCAAGGCACCCAAAAAGCCATCATTTTGAGCTTGTCCATTACCAGCGACATCCACGCCATTCTCATAGATAACCGTACCGGTGGCATTCACACCGCTGAAATCACCACCAACGGTAGCGGCGAGCCAGAAATCGTCTGCATCACCTGCGGTCTGATCATCAAAATAGGCCCCGGTCACTTGGTAGTTCACGGGATTTGCAGAGCCAAGGAGTGAGAGAACATAGAGATCCATGTCATCTTGAGCGGTAGGTGTACCAATTGTGGTACCATCAGCCACTCTCACGTCGGCTAAAATGGCGGTAACATCGCCAAAAGATTTAGACAACAAGATTGTACCAAAGCCTTTTTCATCATCCACATTGTTCACGAGGATATTATCGTTCAAACCGATGGGCATTTCACCGACTTTCAGGCCAATTCCCCAAGCTTCGGTCTCTAACCAAGCTTGGTTGACTTGGATGCCGGCACCAGTTGCGGCTTGTCCATCGACATTTTCAACCATATCGGAACCCAAGATACGGAGGATGGCATGGGCATGCGTTTTTTCACTGGCTTTGAAATCGGTTCTGACTTGCAAACGATGCTTCCAATTGCGGGTATCATCATTGCCATCATCGGCGAGGGTAGAATCCTGGCTCAAAGCACGAAACATGTAATATCCACCCACTTTGACATCGCCGGCATTTGCGGAACCAACATAAGCCATAGCAGCGAAAGCGGCTGCGCCCAACAGTAGTGATTTTTTCATTTGTAAATCTCCTTAGATTGAAGTTTTTTAGAGTATGTTCCGAAGACCCTGTCGTTCGGACTCAATTCCCTATAGATTTTTAATTTACGCTCTTTGGTGTGCTTTTGCAACACTGCTGTTGCGAATAAGCAACATATAGTGAAGACGCTTATAATATAGGTCACACCTCCTAGTCAAGAAAAAAAAACGTTTACAACAATTTTTTTTCCAGTGATCTAAGAAATGTCCCAGAGGGTGCTGTCTATTCTGGTTTCAAGGACCTGGAAAAGATCGTCCGCAGTTGTATGATAAATAGCAACTGTGATGCCAAATTGCAACATGTTTTTTAATTGATTGAAATTAAACAAAAACGCTAATTTTAACTGTCACCTAATCGCCATGGGCCAAAAAAAGTTCCATGCCATCTTTTGGATTTTGACATTTTGACCGTAAATGAACGCCAAGAGCGTCAAAATATTGAGATGTTGATTGGGTGGCGTGTCAATTTTGCTGAAAATCGATTTTAATTGATCCATCCAGGTGGCAATGGCATCATTTTTTTAATGGTGTATGCCATTCAAAATTTAAAAAAAAAGAAAAAGCGATGCCAGCGATTTGTATGTTTTATGGGATTATTATTTATATGTCTTTTTCGGATAACGGGTACTACCACATTTAAGTGTGGACGATGAACGAGTGCCTGAACAAAGACCTTGGGGGATTGCATCCCCCAATCCCCCTGCTTTTTGAAGGAAGCAAAACCGAGGTCAAAAGCAAAAACAAAACCCTGGGGGCAATCCCCCAGACCCCTTTTTTTTTAAATAATAAAATTAAAAAACAGACGACCACGGTTAAGTGTGGTGGTACCGAGATCGACATCGCCCCAGAAACCCTCTATTTGAAATCTGTGCCCTGTGCAACGTGAGGGGGACGCAAAGGCTGGGATTTTTATTGTCAGATTTGTAAACTCTATGGTAGATTTAAATAAAGCGTGACCTTCGTTGTGGAATGATTTTTATGGAGGAGGGGTGGCATGGGTATCGTTGCGTTTGACACCTTAAAATTTGTCAATTTACTGGAAAAAGCCGGCTTTCCCCGCGCCCAAGCGGAAGCTCAGGCCCACGCTCAAGCGGTGGTGCTGGCCGATGTTCTGGAAGGTCAAGTTGCGACAAAATTGGATATCGCAGCTGTTCGGAGTGAAATCGTTGCCGTTAAAAACGAAATGACCATCATTCGAAGTGAAATCGGTGCTGTTAAGAGTGCACTCTCTGCGGATATCGCCGCTGTTAAGAGTGAACTCTCTGCGGATATCGCCGCTGTTAAGAGTGAACTTTTAGCAGAAAACGCCAACATGAGAGGCGATCAAAAAGTGACCCATTGGATGCTCGCTTTGGTTATCGTCGTCGCGGTCATTCCAACTTTAAAGTCGCTCTTTTTTTAGCCGCTTTGGAGGATGGGTACCACCACATTTAAGTGTGGACGATGAACGAGTGCCTGAACAAAAAGCAAAGTCAAGACCTTGGGGGATTGCATCCCCCAATCCCCCTGCTTTTTGAAGGAAGCAAAACTGAGGTCAAAAGCAAAAGCAAAACCCTGGGGGCAATCCCCCAGACCCCTTTTTTTTTAAATAATAGTTGTAAGCGTCACCACGGTGTCATTGGATGTGTTTACTTTGGAAGTGTTAAATCCTCTAGCCCAGACCTAGGGTAACTCAATCAGACGGGCTGGTTTGACTTTTGTTTCCTTAGCAATACGATTGGCCGCGTATTGGGCTTCTTGTTGATTTTGAAATGGACCGGCGCGTAATCGAAAATAATCCACCCCTTGGAGATTAATTTTGTGATAATAGGCGGGTATGCCAATCGCCAGCACTTGTACGCATTCACCAATGGCGGTTTCTGCTTGACCGAAAGAGCCAATTTCCACCAAATAAATCCCTTTTTTCGGTTTAAATCCACCCACGGTGGGGCAGGTGGTTGGTGTGGGTATCATTTTTTTTGTTTGGGCCGTCTGTATGGTAGGCTTTGCCCCTTTCGATCCTTGAGTCATAAAAATGCGGGTAGGAACGATATCTGTTTCGTTTTTAATGCGTGCAAAAGCGTCCTGAGCCGCGGCTTCTTCAATAAAAGGACCAGCCCGCAGCCGAAAAAACGCTTGGTCTTGAATGCGGACTTGATGCGAATAGACGGGTAGGCCAAGGGCGTGAACCTTTAAGCATTGGTTTGTTGCTTTCTGAGTATCATTGATAGACCCAATATCGATTAAATAGCTCGCGTCTGGAAATTGCACCGTTTCGATAGAGGGGCAACTTTCTTGGGAGGGGCGTATCTTAGAGGCTTGTTGTTCTTTAGGGGGCGCGGGTTTTTCTGTGCTGGTTATGGGGGGGGGTGTCTCCACAGGTGGGGGCTCTTTGGTCATCTCTGCAAGGGGTGCTTGCCGCTCGTGCTTCTGAATAGAGTTGGCCTGTAAGCCGCCGCCCATAATATTGAGCAACACTTCCCGTGGTTCGGTTGGGTGGACAGGGTTCCAATCCATTAAGTTTTCGGCAGAGTGGATGGCTTGTGCCTCTGGTTGAACTGTATTGGGGATCTTGTCCTGATTTGCAGCAGTTAAAACTGGCGCGGTCTCTACTGGCGCAGCGGGGTTTTCGGGTTTAGGTTCTTGGTCTTGATCTGTAGGAGTGGAGAGGCTTGCGGTTTGGATGGGTACCGTCTCGGCGGTTTTTTGTAACCGTTTTAACTCTTCTTGAGCCAAGCTGCGAATGACCATACTACCCTTTTTCTGATCAAATACCCGTTGCAGATTTTGTATGGCAGCGGATGTTTGCCCCTGATACAGCTCTTTTTGGGCGATAAAAAAGAGGGCTTCATGGAGAGAAGCCACGGAATCTTCACTGTTATTTTTGGATTGCGCGGCTTGAATGACTTGCTCGGCGTTTTTGGTTTCCATGAAAAGTTCATATAAAGGTCCAGGCCAATGGTTGAAGCCAGGATTCTTAGCCGCATAAGGAAATGGAATCTGTTTGTTTGGGTTTTGTCGGCGTTGGGCGAGATAAGACCAAAGAGGAGCGAATGGATCTTCTGGTTGTAAAACAATGACTTGATCGAATGCGGTTCGGGCTTTGGTGTAGGCGCCATGTAAAAAATAGAGCAAGCCCAAATTGGCTGGGACCAAGGGATTTTTTGGATCCAGTGTGGCCGCTGTATTAAAATCTTGAAAAGCGAGGTCCATGTTTCCCAGGGAGGCATGCAGGGAGCCACGGTCGATAAATAACGATGCCTCTTTCGGAAGACGGGCGATCAATTGGTCAAAATCTTGAATGGACTCCTTATATTTATTCAGGGCAGATTGAGATTTGGCCCGCATGAGAAGGATTTCGTTGTCTTCTGGGTTGAGTTTTAGCACCGTGTTAAAATCTTCTACGGCTTTGGCGTGTGTTCCTTGCGTGGCGAGCAGTGCGCCGCGTTCGCGCAGGGCAGCGGCCATTTTGGGTTCTTTTTCAATAAAAGCGGTGTAATCTTTGAGGGCTAGATCGTTTTTACCCATTTTGGTCAACACTCTGGCACGACTGAGCAGGGCGATGGTTTGGTTGGGATCGATCTGCATGGCGACTGTAAAATCTTCTAAAGAACGCTCCAATTCGCCTTTGGCTTGATAGGCATCGCCGCGTTTGATATATCCAAGTGGAAATAATGGTTTAATGAGAACAGATTGATCACAATCGGCGATAGCGCGCTCAAAGAGTTTCACATCGTTGGTGGCGGCCCCTTTTTCCAATTGGGCAATGCAGCGGTTGCCATAAATGGTTGCCAATTCAACTCTGGATTGATTGCGTCCCAACAAGGCCTTAGAATAAAGTTGAATGGCCTCGTCTAATTTGCCCTGCTCATGGGCGCGAAATCCCTCTTGGGCGACATCCAGGCCATAGCCAAGGGTGGGTTGGGAAAGGGCAAGGAGGAGGCAATAAATTGGAAAAACTTTTCCTTTTAGCATAACAAACCAATGGTCAGAGATTTTGTGGGTCGATGGAGTCAATATTTTTTAATTTTAAAAGCGTCCCTTCTTTGAGAAGAGATATGATTTTTTTGCAATAAATGTACCAATTGAGCATGATGCCCTTTGGGGAAGAAATCAAACGCAAAACCCTGGGGGCCAAGGTATTGATTTTTATTGATCCAGTAAAGAAATCATGTCGAGTGGATTGACCTCCCGCCACCGGCGGCCCCGATAGGCCTCTAGGGGTTTGAATCGGGCCTTATAGGCCATCTTGCGACAATTGGGGATCCAGTAGCCCAAATAAAGATATTTTTTTTCAAGACGTTGAGCCTCTTGGATGGCCCAGAGAATGGCAAAGGAGCCGAGGCTGTTTTTTTCCGAGCTTTCGGGATCAAAAAAAGAGTAGACCGCTGAAAGACTATTGGGCATCATATCTAAAACGATCACCAGCATCAGTTGATCGTTTAAACGAAATTCATGAAAACGGGTGTTCATCCATGTGCAATGCAGAAAAGTTTTGAAACTGGATTCGTCGGGTTTATCCATTGGTCCACCCGCATGGCGAGAAGCGATATATTTTTGGTATAATTCAAAATGGTCAGGGTGTACTCCTGAGGGGCGGTCAATGTGTTCTAAATTTTTGTTTTTAGTCAATAGACGCTTCTGATTGCGACTGGCACGATAGGCGTTTACTGGAATTCGTACTGGAATGCAGTCGTTACAGGTAAGACAGTAAGGACGATAAACCAAATTACCACTGCGCCGAAACCCCCGTTCTTGGAGATATTGATAGAGTTGGGGGTGCATCGGTTGATTTGGATCGGCAAAAAGAGTCGATGCGATGTGGTCCGGCAGATAGCTACACGGGTTGGGGGGGGTCAGTAAAAGAGCGACACGGGGGGGTGTCAAACTGGGGGGAAGGGATCCACTCATTTATATTTCTCAATGATAAGGGCATGTGGTATATTTATCGATAAAATTTGTGGGGATAAATATCCTACGGATGCCATGCGTAAAAGGGTTTAATGAATAAAGTATAGACCAAAACAATTTTACATGCTATTCAATAAAAAGGCAAAATTTTGGAGGTACTCCTTCAAGACCTTGGGGGGCGGAGAACCGCCCCCCAATCCCCCCATCCTTCTTTTTCAATTCTTAAAAAAAAGAGGGGGTTTGGGGGATTCATCCCCCAAGGTTTTGCCTTTGATTTTTTGCCCGCAGGGCATCCTGTTCTAAAATTATAAAATCTTTTGGATTTTGGAGGTTATATGTTTAAGGGGACGACAATATTGTCGGTGCGTCGGCAGGGACAAGTGGCTATGGGAGGGGATGGCCAAGTCACTTTGGGCAATATTGTGATCAAGGCCAATGCCCGTAAGGTCCGCCGCATGCAAAATGGGAGTGTCCTGGCCGGTTTTGCCGGATCGACGGCCGATGCTTTTACTTTGTTTGAGAGATTTGAAGGAAAATTGACCAAACATGGCGGGAATTTGACCCGTGCAGCGGTGGAGTTGGCCAAAGATTGGCGCACTGATCGTATTTTACGCCGTCTAGAGGCGATGTTGGCGGTGGCCGATCATACGACAAGCCTGCTTATTACCGGTACGGGGGATGTTTTGGAGCCAGAGGGGGGGTTATTGGCCATTGGGTCGGGCGGTCCTTACGCCGAATCGGCGGCCAGGGCCTTGCTGCGGCATAGCGACCTGTCGGCCCGTCGAGTGGTGGAAGAGGCCCTGGGCATTACCGCTGAAATTTGTATTTATACCAACTCTAACTTGATTATCGAAGAGCTGTAAATGGCCGAATTTACTCCCCGTGAAATTGTATCGGAATTGGATCGTTATATCATTGGTCAAAACAATGCCAAAAGGGCCGTTGCCATTGCCCTGCGCAATCGTTGGCGACGTCAGCAATTGGTATCGCCCATGCGTGAAGAGGTCTATCCCAAAAATATTTTAATGATCGGCCCAACAGGGGTCGGAAAAACCGAGGTTGCCCGTCGCTTGGCCAAAATGTCGGACGCCCCTTTTATCAAGGTAGAGGCCACCAAATTTACCGAGGTGGGGTATGTCGGTCGTGATGTGGAATCCATCATCCGCGATTTGGTGGATTTGGCGGTCAAAATGACGATGGAGCAGTCCAAAGAAGAGGTGCGTTCCAAGGCCTTTGATTTGGCGGAAGAGCGTCTTTTGGATATTCTTTTACCAAAAGGCAATAAAAAAAATTCCGACCATCACCTGAGTGCGCTATTTGGTCATAAAGATGCCTCTTCCGATTCAGAAGAGGTGCCAGTTGAGGATAAGGGTACACGGCAAAAATTTCGTAAAATGTTGCGTGAGGGGCGTTTAGACGATCGGGAGGTGGAGGTGGATATTCGTGAGCCCCGTTCGTCTGGTCCCACTTTAGAGGTGTTCACGCCACAGGGGATGGAGGGTATTAATATTCAGGAGATTTTGGGTTCTGTTTTAAGCGGAAATCGATCTCGTAAACGTCGGGTGCCAGTGGGTGAGGCGATGAAACTGCTGATCGACGAAGAGGCCGCTAAATTGGTGGATCGGGAACAGTCGCAAAAAATGGCGATTGATAAAGTCGAGCAGTCTGGAATTGTCTTTTTAGATGAGTTGGACAAAGTGTGTTCCCGTGGCAATGAAATGCGTGGTGGTGGGGATGTCTCTCGTGAAGGGGTGCAGAGAGATCTGTTGCCTTTGGTCGAGGGGACCACGGTTTCCACCAAATATGGCATGGTTCGCACCGACCATATTTTATTTATCGCCTCTGGTGCCTTTCAACTCTCCAAGCCTTCGGATCTTCTTCCAGAGTTACAGGGTCGGTTGCCCATTCGGGTGGAGTTGAGCAGTTTAACGCGGGAGGATTTTGTGCGCATTTTGACCGAGCCAGAAAACGCGCTTACCCGTCAATATATGGCATTATTAAAAACCGAAGGGGTTGATCTGGTTTTTCAGGAAGATGGTATTCAAGCTTTGGCAGAGATTGCCGCACGGGTCAATGAAACAACAGAAAACATTGGGGCGCGCCGTTTACATACGGTCATGGAGAAACTATTGGATCAGCTTTCGTTCACGGCCTGTGAGCGACAGGGTGAAACAGTGGTGATTGATACGCAATATGTGGAAAGTCAGCTTACAGATTTGGCCAACAATGAGGATCTCTCCAGGTTTATTTTGTAAGAGTTCAAATCAAGACCTTGGGGGGCGGAGAACCATCCCCCAAGGTTTTAGTTCTTAAAAAAAAGAGGGGGTCTGGGGGATTCATCCCCCAGGGTTTGCCTCTGTTTTTTTCTTTTACCCGCAGGGTATTTTGTGTGTGCAGGTCTCTTAAAATGGGATATCGTCGTTAAAATCTGGCTCTTGATTAAAATTGGGTTGAGCCTGTGGTTTGGCTGGCGCGAGGGGTTCTTGGGGTGGATAGTTTTGGTCGAGATAGGCTGGGGGCTGGGGAGCGAAATTATTGGGCATTCCAAAGTTGGGTTGGACTGGTGAGCCATAGTTGTTTTTGACCGGTGCGCCATAGTTTGAGGAGGGGGGCTGGGCCTCATAACCCGGTTGAGGGGGGGGGGGCAAACGGTTGACCGGTGCGGGTGGGAGGATCCAACAGGATTAAATTGCAGCCATATCCGCTCAAGATAATCTCTGTGGTGTAGCGCTCTATGCCTTGTTGATCGGTCCATTTACGGGTTTGCAAACGTCCTTCCACCAGAGCTTTACTTCCTTTACGCAGGTATTGCTGGGCAATTTCGGCTAACGGGCTGAATATACTGACCCGGTGCCACTCGGTTTGTTCTTGGCGTTGCCCTTGTTTATCATTCCAAACTTGATTGGTGGCGATGGTGATGTTGGCCACGGATCGCCCATCCTGAAATTGACGGACTTCTGGATCCGCACCCAGGTGTCCGATCAATGTTACCCGATTTAAAGTTTTGGACATATGTGATGACTCCCCTTAAAAAAGTTTTTTGAAGTGTGAAAATTTTTATGTATCGGAAAAATAAAAATCAAGACCTTTGGGGGCCCAGAACCGCCCTCCAATCCCCTCTTTTTTTTTTAGTTTTAAAAAAAAAAGAGGGGGTTTGGGGGATTCATCCCCCAAGGTTTTGCCTTTGATTTTTTGCCCGCAGGGCATGACCTTCTAAATAATACGATAAAGGCAAGCGTGGTGGGATGCAATCTCTTACTGAACCTTTGTGACTGAATTTTTTCTGAAGAATTTTTTTTTGGCTTAAACCATGCTAGAGTATTCAAAATAATATGTATTATAGATAGGGTGGCCGGAATGGAATTTAATTTTTATTTTATCCCTTGGCACATAGTCGTTTTTTGGTTTTTTGGCAGCTATTTAGCTGGTTCCATCCCTTTTGGTTTGCTCATGGCCAAGTGGGTGGGTGCGGGGGATATTCGCGGGCAAGGGAGCGGAAATATTGGGGCCACCAATGTTATGCGGGTTGCGGGGCGAAAGCCAGCCGCTGTGGCTTTATTGTTGGATATGGCCAAGGGTTTTATACCGGTTTGGTGGGCATGTCGTTGGTATGGTGGGACCTCTGATTTGGTTTTTGGGGTTGCTTTAGCGGCTTTTTTGGGACACCTTTTTCCGATTTTTTTGGGGTTTAAGGGGGGAAAAGGGGTGGCCACTGGTTTGGGAATATTTTTGGCATGGACCCCTGGTGCAGCTTTGGCGGCGGTGTTGATTTGGATTTTGGTGGCTTTTTTGTTACGTTTCTCTTCATTGGCCTCTTTGATGGCTTTTGCCTGGCTACCAGCATTGATATTTTATACAGGTTCTATGAATGCCGTTTTAGTTTCAGCAATTATGACACCCATGGTGCTGTGGCGTCATCGTTCGAACATTTTACGTCTTATACAGGGTACGGAACCCCGTATTGGTAAAAAGGGAACATAAATGAAAAAAAAATATTTTTATATGCTATTTGCGTTTGGTTTGTCCGCTATTAGCGCGCCTGTATGGGGAGAAGAGGGGGCTACCTCTGATCCGCATACGGTGATCAAGGGGGATACCTTGTGGCAAATTTCGGCGGATCATTTAAAAGATCCCATGGCTTGGCCGCATATTTGGCAGAAAAATCCACAGATTAAAAATCCGCATTGGATTTATCCAGGGGATAAGGTTCAATTGGGTTCGCCGATCAGAACCGATTCATCCGCTGGGCAAGAAAACCGAGAGCTTAAGCGACAGGTGGTGAAACTTTTTCCACATATGCAATCGGGGCCTGTTGTGCGTCAGGAAGTGGTCTTGACGGAGAAAAAAAGGATTTTTATTCGCCATTTTTTACAAAAGTCTGGATTGATCCAAGAAGAGGCTGTGCAGGGGGAGGGGGTGGTGATTGGTTCACCAACCGGGCGGCATCTGTTGGGTAAATCCGATCTGGTTTTGGTGCGTTTTGCGAAACCCACACCGGTTGGCATACAGTTGACCATTTTTGGTGCTGGTTCGGCGTTGACTGATCCAGAAACTTCGGAATCTCTCGGTATCATCGCCAATCGTTTGGGGACGTTACGGGTGGTAGAGGTTACCCCTGAAGGACCGATAGCCCTCATTGAAGAGTCTTACAAACCCATCTCGCCAGGGGATCGGTTGGCTCTTCTGGATCCTGCGAATATGGACATTCAATTGCAAGATAACCTTCCTCATTCGATGCGTGGGTCGGTTTTAGAAATTGTGGATGCCTTGGGGGAGGGGGGCAGCAATCAGGTGGTAGCGGTTGGTGTGGGACGACGCAATAAAGCGGTGTTGGGGGCGGTTTTGGATGTTTATCGGCAAAAAATCGCCACTCAAGATCCTGAAACAGGTGGGCAAGTTTGGTTTCCAAATAAAAAAATTGGTTATGCGGTTTTATTTTATGTGGGAGAAAAGGCCTCCTTTGCGTTGTTGTCTGGTACGTCGGAACCCATTCATCGCGGCGATCAGGTCATGGCGGGACCAAACCTGAAGGATTCTCAAAAAAGTTTATGATCTCCTGTGTCCGTCTTGTCCCCTAAAAAAACCGAAGAACGACCCAACTTTCTACGGCGTTATCAGGTTTTATCCTTATGAAAAAAATGAATCGGCGGCAGTTGATTGATTGGTTGGGGATTGTGCGTATTCCTGGTTTTGGGCCAGTTTTGCTTAACCGATTGATAGATGGTTTAGGTTCTGTTGAAGCGGTGTTATCGGTCTCTGAGGCCGAATTGCGGGATGTTTCTGGGGTGCCGTTGCCTCTTTTGAACGCCATTTTAGAGATTCGTCATCGTCACCATCCGGTTCGACTGGCCATGGCTTTGGAATTGGATCGTTTGACCGCCATGGGTGGACGGGTTTTAATTCCGGGTGATGGGGAATATCCGGCTATTTTGGGGAGCCTTTATGATCCTCCAGCGGCTTTGTTTGTGTTGGGGGATCCGCAATATCTTGCTGCAGACGACAAGATTGCGGTGGTTGGTTCACGGCGTGCCTCTCCAGCGGGTTGTCAAATGGCGCGCAAAATGGCCGCCCAGTTGGCATCTCATGGTTTAATAACGGTGAGTGGTCTGGCTTTAGGAATTGACACGGCAGCCCATCAGGGTGCCTTGGATGCCCAGGGTGCGACGGTGGCGGTGGTGGCGACCGGTTTGGATATTGAGTATCCTAAAGGGCAGGGGGAGTTGCGGCAGCGGATTGTTGAGCGCGGGTGTGTGTTGACCGAGGCCTTTTTGGGAACTGAACCGGCCCCTTATCTTTTTCCGGTGCGTAATCGTCTGCTGAGTGGATTAAGTCGCGGGGTGGTTGTGGTGGAGGCCACGTTGCAATCGGGATCGTTGGTGACCGCCCGTTGTGCTTTGGAGCAGGGTCGGGAGGTTTTTGCGGTTCCTGGTCCTATTTCGGATCCCCGTTCGCAAGGGGTGCATCAATTGCTCAAGCAAGGGGCTTGTTTGGTGGAGTGTGTTGAGGATATTTTGACTGCGTTACATTTTTCATTGCGCCCTTTGCCAGTTTCAGACACTTTATCTCCTTCTGTTGCGGGAGCCAAGAGCAATGTGATCGCCGAAATTTTGGCCATTTTAACCCATGGTCCACTTCAGGCTGATGAGATTGCCCGCAGTTGTCAATTGACAGCTGGTGAGCTTTCCAGCATTTTACTTCAACTTGAGTTGGTTGGTGCCATTCGGCGTCAATCGGGAAATTGGATATCCCTGGATGGATCAGAAAAATAAAAATCAAGACCTTGGGAGGCCCAGAACAGCCCTCCAATTCCCCTTTTTTTTTAAGTTTTAAAAAAAAAGGGGGTCTGGGGGATTCATTCCCCAGGGTTTTGATTTTGACTTTTTTGCCCGCAGGGCATTCTGTTCAGGGGATTTAGGAGTAGGCCTCCATGAATGCAATTGTTATCGTAGAATCGCCTGCCAAGGCAAAAACGATCCAAAAATTTTTGGGCCCAGGTTATCAGGTGATTGCCACCTATGGTCATATTCGGGATTTACCAAAGAAAAAAGGTTCGGTGGATACCGAGAATCAGTTTGCCATGCATTATGAAATTTCGGAAGATTCCACCAAGCATGTCACGGCATTGACCAAAGCCACCAAAGGAGTTGAGTCGATCTTGCTGGCTACCGACCCTGACCGGGAAGGAGAGGCGATTTCGTGGCATGTTTACGAAATTTTTCGTGAAAAGAAGCTTTTGGAGAAAATTTCGATAAAGCGTGTTGTTTTTCACGAAATTACCCGTCGAGCGATCCAAGAGGCATTGGTCAATGCCCGTGATTTGGATCTGAATTTAATCAATGCCCAGCAAGCGCGTCGGGCTTTGGACTATTTGGTTGGCTTTAATTTAAGCCCGTTGTTGTGGAAAAAGGTCCGTATGGGTCTTTCTGCTGGACGGGTGCAATCGGTGGCTCTGCGTTTGGTGTGTGAGCGGGAGAACGAGATTCGGGGTTTTCAGGTCCAGGAGTATTGGAGCGTTGCGGTGATGGTACGCAAAGAAGAGAGCCTTGTTGGCAAAGCTAAGCCCAAATGGAAACCCTTTGAAGCGCGTTTGACGGTTGCGGATGGCAAAAAATTGGATAAATTATCCATTGCCAACCAAGAGAGTGCCGAGCGGTTGGTTCAAGCCTTGGAGAAGCAACCATTATTTATTCATAAATTAGAGAAAAAGCAGGTTTCGCGTGTGCCTGCTCCCCCTTTTATCACCTCGACGTTACAGCAAGAGGCTTCGCGCAAGTTGGGTTTTGCCGCCAAAAAGACCATGATGGTGGCTCAGCGCCTTTATGAAGGGGTTGAGGTTCCCACCCCAGAGGGCACGACCGAGAGCATGGGTTTAATTACCTACATGCGTACCGACTCGGTGACGTTGGCGGTAGAGGCGGTAGAGGTTTTGCGGGAGTTGGTGGTCTCTCGTTATGACAAGCGATTTGTTCCCAAGACGCCGCGTAAATATAAATCATCGGCCAAGAACGCCCAAGAGGCCCATGAGGCCATACGTCCCACCGATCCAAGAATCACACCAGAGCAACTCAAGGGGGTTTTGCCAGCTGAGCAATGGCGACTTTATGAATTAATTTGGAAACGCACGGTTGCCAGTCAAATGGCGTCGGCGGTTTTTGATCAAGTAGCCGCCACCATTGCGGTGGGGAAGAATGAGCCTAAAACACCGATGCAATTGCGTGCCAACGGTTCGCAAATCGTATTTTCTGGTTTTTTGGAGCTGTATGCCGAAGGTCGAGATGAGGTTTCGGCACAAGATCGCAATGAAGATGAGGTGGATACCATGTTGCCTCCTTTGGAAGAGGGTGAGGGTGTGCTTGGTGAGCAGGTCATTCCTCGGCAACATTTTACCGAACCTCCCCCACGTTTTACCGAGGCCACCTTGGTGAAAACGTTGGAGAGTTATGGTATTGGTCGTCCATCGACCTATGCTCCGACGATGAGTACATTACAGGAGCGGGGTTATGTGAAACTGGATGCGCGGAAATTTGTTCCAGAGGATGTTGGTGAGGTGGTGAACAGTTATCTGACCGAGCATTTTTCTAAATATGTGGATTATCATTTTACTGCCCATTTAGAGGACGATTTAGATGCGGTTTCTCGTGGGGAGAAGAGTTGGATTCCGTTGTTGGAGGCGTTTTGGAAGCCTTTTAATCTGCGCATTTCAGAGAAGGAGCTTTCCACCAGTCGTGCCGATGTTACTTCGCAAGCCACCGACGAGTTATGCCCCAAGTGTGGGAAAGAGATTGTTATTAAATTAGGTCGTTATGGTCGTTTTAAGGCCTGTACGAACTATCCTGAGTGTCGTTTTACGGAGAACATTAAAAAAGAGGGTGAAGCGGAAGCGGTGGTTGTTGAGCCGGTGCTGTCGGAGGAGAAGTGTGACAAGTGTGGGGCTGGGATGTGGATTAAAGAGGGGCGTTATGGCAAATATTTGGCCTGTTCCGCCTATCCCGAATGTCGCAACATTCAGCCTTTGGCCAAACCCAAAGATACCGGTATTGCCTGTCCAGAGTGTGGGCAGGGGACATTTTTAGAAAAAAAATCTAGACGTGGCAAGTTGTTTTACTCGTGTTCGACTTATCCTAAATGCAAAAAAGCCCTATGGAATTTGCCGTTAAATAAACCTTGTCCCCAGTGTCGTGCCCCTTTTCTCACCGAAAAAGTCACCAAGAAGAATGGCACCGAGCATCTTTGTGTTGTCGAAGGATGTGGTTTTAGCCAGCGAGTTGAGGTGTAAAAGGTTTTATGATTTAAAAAAAAGAGGGGGTTTGGGGGATTCATCCCCCAAGGTTTTGCCTTTGATTTTGATTTTTTTGCCCGCAGGGCATGATGTTCATGTATCGGAAAAATAAAAAATCAAGACCCTGGGGGATGAATCCCCCAGACCCCCTCTTTTTTTTAATTAAAAAAAAGAGGGGGGGATTGGGGGGCGGTTCTCCGCCCCCCAAGGTTTTGATTTTTATTTTTCCGATACATTTATTCCATAATCTCAGCGTTTTTTTCCATATCGGGCATAAAAAATTGATGGCTGTTGCGGCCTCTTCTTTTGACGGCATACATCGCCATATCTGCGCGCTGCATAAGAATCTCTGGATTATGACCATGTTCTGGAAAAAAACTTATGCCAATGCTGGTTCCGATATGGCATACATGGTCGCGAATTTGGAAAGGTTTTCCTAGTTGATCAATGATTTTATCGGCAACAATTTCGCTGATCTCTTGTTGGGCTTGCTGGAGGGAAACAACAAATTCATCTCCACCTATGCGAGCAACAGAGTCGCCCTCCCGCAGACACCTTTTCAGCCGTTGTGCCACTTCAATAAGAAGTCTATCCCCCACTTCGTGTCCCATTGTGTCATTCACAAATTTAAATTTATCCAAATCTAGGTACATGATCGCCAATGACTCGGCGTTCCGTTTTGAACGAGCTAAGTCTTGCGCGAGACGCTCAAGAAATAACTTCCTGTTTGGCAAACCTGTTAATAGGTCATGATGGGCAATGTGTTCTAAATGTGTTTCAATGCGTTTGCGTTCAATGATCCCAGCCAAGGTATTGGTAAGGGCAGTCAAAAACTCAATCTCTTCCCCATCCTCTTGATGTCCGGCTGGAAGGTATAAATTGACAACGCCTAAAAGATGATCCCGCGAGAGTATCGGAACACAATAATGGCCATGAGGTTGGATTCCATCAAACATCACATCATGACGTGCATCAATATCTTTAGAATAGACCAATTTTTTATTTTCAGCGGCACGTCCACAAAGGCAATATCCGCGCGGAATTCTAGAACAGGATGTCAGCAGATAGGTTGCTAACCCTTTTTCAACAGTCAAGACCAGTTCTCCAGTCTCTTCATCCACTAAAAAAATGGATCCCTTGGATTGGATAGAGAGCCATGGCACGGAAAGAATAATCTCTAAGGCATGTTGCAACTGTTCTTGCAATGGCAGGGGTTCTAAAGCCGTTTTAAGAAGTGAGCTGATGGCTAAACGGGATTGTTGCAACCGTTCGTTATCTTTTTCTGACTCCTTGCGTGCCGAAATATTGCGCAGTATGGCTACATAGTGAATTTGGCCTTTGGACATCCAACTGGCAATGGTCATTTCCAGGGGAATTTCATGCCCCTGCTGATGGAGTCCATTCACCTCAACCGTGCTACCAAGAATTCTGGATTCTCCCGTCTCTTTAATGCGTCGCAACCCCTGATTGTGAGCATTTCGATATCGTTGTGGCATGAGAAAATCCAGGGGATGTCCGAATACGTTATCCTCTTTATAGCCAAAGATGAGTTCTGCGCCAGCATTCCAAAAAATGATCATTCCGTTTTCGTTGATGCCAATAATGGCATCTAAAGCAAACTCTGTAATATATCGAAAACGCTCATTCTTTTCTCTTAGATCTTGATTTAAAATTTCAAGTCTGCAATAAGACAAAATTAATTCTTTAGAAAAAATCTCTACATCTACAAAACTTGTCACCAATGGAAACCAACGAGTTAACCCAAATATCAAAAGAAAAAAACCACTTAAAAATATTAAATATTGCAGAGTTGACAAAATGTTTAATGGAGATTCATTCAGCTGAACCATCATAGATGGGGATGAAAAGATGAACATCAAAAGTGATAACAAGAGAAGCGTAAATCCGAACAAAATATGATACCAGCCAGACTGGATAAGGCAGGGACGTTTCTTGGTGGCTCTCCAAAGAAACAAAAGGATTCCAATAAGAAAAAAAACTGTAGTGGCTATAAAAAGAGTAGATTGGTTCATGATGTTGACCTTATAGATCTTTATGATAAGATATAAAAGACAAACACATTACCAATATTTTATTTACAAATCAATCGAATAAAAAAAATCCTCTCTACCCCTGCAAATGGATCCCCAACGCCTGTGCGCACTGTTTTAAAGTCTCGGCAGCCCCTTCAAAATCATACATGGTCACCTGTTTATCCATTTTATCTACCCACTCTAGGGTTGCGGCAGAGAGAGGTATGGAGCGAAGGGTGGCAAGGGTTTGTTCTATGGAGGCATCGTAGATATCTAACTGGCTGGCGGCTTTTTGGAATAACTGCTGACGTTGTGCAATGATCTCTTCGGTCTCTTCGGTAATCAGAAGATTTTGCGGGGCCTGTTGCGATTTGGGCAGGGTTTGGTCTAATGAGGTCATTATTTGCTCCAAATGGACCGCCATTTTATGCAGGAGCGGATCAAGTTGTTCATTTGTGAGCCTTTTTTTAATCGCCGATTCCAAAATAGTCGCCTTTTCCGCTAAAAGAGTGGCACCAATGGTGGCCGCTACTCCCTTTACGGTGTGGGCTAAACGTTCGGCAGTTGGAAAATCGTTCTCTTGCAACGCCGCCTGCACCTCCGCCGCAGCTTTGCCTTGATTGGTGCGAAATCGATTTAAAAGACGGATATATCCCTCCAGATTGCCGCCCATCCGTTGCACACCGGATTTGGTGTCTATATCCGCAATTTCTGGCACCTCCAACCGGGTCTCGCTGACCTCTTTAGAGTGGTACTCTTTTTCGATTGCTTTGGGAAGAGGTTGGGGGGTGGCGGGTTTGATCCAGCGAACCAACGTAGCAAACATCGTGTTCGGATCTACCGGTTTGGCAATGTGATCCTGCATGCCAACCTCTAAACAGAGTTCCCGATCCCCAGACATGGCGTTGGCGGTCATGGCAAGAATAGGCAGTTGAGCAAAACGGGGATTCGCACGAATGATCTTGGTCGCGGTCAGACCGTCCATCACCGGCATTTGTACATCCATCAATACCCCGTCCAAAACCTCTTTAAACACCATATCCACCGCCTGTTTGCCATTTTCTGCTACCAAAACAGTGATGTTTGCATGTTCTAAAAGTTCTCGCGCCACCTGCTGATTGATCTCGTTGTCCTCCACCAACAAAAGGCGCGCACCAGACAACACCATCATAAAATCCCGAACAGTGTCGTTATATCCTCCCCCTTTTTTTCCTTTGCCCTTCGCTTGACCAAAGGCCTCCATAATGGATTCAAAGAGTAAACTTTGATTGATGGGCTTGACTAAAAAACCATCCACCCGCGCCTCTTGTGTGGCCCGCTTGACAACGCTCTCCTCACCGTAAGCCGTGGCCATAATCACCACCGGAAAACGACTTAAACCCAATTCATGGCGCATTTTATCAATAGCACTAATGCCATCCATCTGTGGCATCATGTAATCCATCACCATAAGATCGAAAGGTTCTTCAGCTATATCAGCCTCTTGAACCAAAACAATGGCCTCTAAGGCATCTTTGGCTTTGGTGACTTGAAAAGAAAACGAGGTTAAATAATCGCCAATGACGTTGCGCGCGCTTTCGTTGTCGTCTACCGCTAATACTTTCAAATTGCGCAGGTCACTGGTAGGCAATAAATTTTTTTTCATCACTTGGTTAGATAGACCAAGCCGCACATTAAAAATAAAACGCGAGCCAAAACCAAGCGCGCTCTCAATGTGAATACTCCCCCCCATCATTTCGATCAACCGTTTGGAAATGGTCAAACCCAGCCCAGTCCCCCCATATTTGCGTGTGATTGAAGAGTCGGCCTGACTAAAGGCCTGAAACAATCCCGCTTGCTGCTCAGGTGTCATGCCAATGCCCGTATCGCGAACGGTAAATTGCAAACGCACCGAATCATCCAACTGTTGCAGTAGCTCAGTCTCTATGGCCACCTCACCGGTTTCGGTAAATTTGATGGCATTGTTGGTCAGGTTGATTAATATTTGGCTCAACCGCAACGGATCTCCCACCAAGCTGGGTGGAATATTCACCGCTGTCTCCATTAAAAATTCTAAATTTTTTTCTTGTGCCTTCAAAGCAATCATTGCAGAGATATTTCCCAATACCTCCTCTAGTGTAAAATCGATGCACTCCATATCTAACCGACCAGCTTCAATTTTGGAAAAATCCAAAATATCGTTGAGAATACGCAATAATGAGGTGGCCGCATTGTGGACTTTACGAATATAATCCTTTTGCCTCGCGGTGAGTTGGGTTTGTAAACAGAGGTGACTCAAGCCAATAATAGCGTTCATTGGGGTGCGGATTTCGTGGCTCATATTGGCCAAAAAATCACTCTTGGCCCTCCCCGCCGCCTCAGCTTGCTCTTTGGCCATCATTAAATTGGCCTCTAAAGCCTTCATAGCGGTAATATCGGTGCGTATCGAGACATATTTAAATGGCTTGCCCTTGGCGTTTAAAAAGGGAACAATGGTGGCCCGTACCCAATAAAAAGAGCCATCCTTGGCACGATTTTTTACCTCACCATGCCAAGTATGACCGTTGGCGATGCTTTTCCACATCTCTTGGTAAAGTTCCGGCGGGTGTTCATTTGATTTGATCATGCGATGGTTTTGACCAATCAACTCCGTGTTGGTGTACCCGCTGATGGCAATAAACTTTTTGTTCACATAGGTGATGCGGCCGCGTACATCGGTGGACGAGACAATGGCATGTTCATCCAGAGCCATTTTTTGACATTCCAACTCCCATAAGGCATCGGCTTCGGCTTTTTCAGAGATGCGTCGCGTGACAATAAAAAGGGTCACAATCCAGGCAGAAAAAAGACTCAACAACCCTCCACAAACAAAAATAGCCACGGCTATGGGGTGTTCTTGTAACTCTTTTAACATTTCCCTGGAGTTCACCGTCATCGGCACACCCTCCGCATCAATCAGGGGAGATTTGGAAAATCCATCAATGATATTATGTAGATAGATAGAAATCCAAAAAACAAGAAAAAACACACCAATCGCGATGCCTAAAGCGCGAAAAAAGATAAAACGATTCTCCCATTCAAACATGCTGGAAATGGCAAAAAGTTTTTTGTCTACCTCGGTGGCCACACTTCCCAGATAGAGCGTTAACAAAAACGCAGCGACTAAAAAGAAAAAAATAAACACCAAGACAATCGCCAAGAGCACCGGCGTGACGATTACATGGCTGGCCATGTGATCCGCATCCCCTGGATAAAAAATGGTCGCTGCCATGGCGATATAGTGCATACTGGAAATGGCCAAGGTCATGATTAAAGGGCTTAATTGCCGTCCAAAACCACAATCAGGGTCTAATCCCAAGCGACGGGCTAAACGCCGCGTATGAATGGCCAAAACCGCCAACAAAACTGCTGTCAGAATAGAGATAAGAAATAATATTGGGTCGAACAACATGCGGGCCGGTAACTGCATGGCCATCATACCCGTATAGTGCATCACCCCAATACCCACCCCACCAATAGCCCCACCCAGCCAGAAAAGAGAGGCTTTATGATGGCGTTGACTCACCAAATGTAACATCCATCCCGCCGCTAACATAGCGGGTAACATCGAAAAAAGAGTCAAAAATAAATCATATTGCACCCGCATCGGCAACCTAAAGGCAAGCATCCCGATAAAGTGCATGGCAAATATGCCACTACTAAACACCCAGGCACCAAAGAATAAAAAAACTCTCTTTTTGGCTAAAATTACTTGACGGCGCAGGGGTTGAATCACCGCCAATCCCGAAAAACTTCCCAAATAAGCGGCAATCAGAGACAACGATACCAAAGCTAAATCGTAAGAACCAGAAAAGGCCAAACTGCGATCCAAACCCGATTCAATAAACGTCATCATCAGGAAATATCCTTTAACTGTAGGCCTATTTTATCTCCCCAAATATAAAGCAACTGCAACGCTTCATCATACTCATATCGTTCTAAATGCGTCTTGACTTTTAATAAATCCTCCCGATGGGCCAATCCAACCGTGGCTTGGTCAATCTCCTTCAGAGTTTTCTCTACAGAGGCATCGAAAAGAGTTAATTGTTGTATCGCTTTATTTAGTAAGGGTTGCACACAATTGGGGTCCAAAACGGCATGGCTATCCAAAATGTACGTTTCTGAAACGATGGGAGGAAAGCGTTTTTCCATACCTTGAATCAAAATATCCAATTGCGTAACCGCCTGCTCCAATGTTGGCTGCACCTGATCAAAACCACGCTCTTCGCCCGCCATGGTCTCTAAATGAGATGCCAGTTGGGCCAGTTCTTCCGCGCCGATGCTGCCACAAATTCCTTTTAAAGTATGAGCCGTTCGATGCGCCAATACCCAATCTCCCGCTTGAATGGCCTGGGCATAAATAATCAGAGATTCTTTTTGATTTATGGAAAATTTACGCAAAATATTTTCATATAATTTGGCATTGCCGCCCATGTTTTTCATGCCCAGGGTCTCATTTATCCCAGGCAAGTCAAAAGGGGAAGAGGAAAGAGCCTCTTTTGAGGGGGAGGGGATCATCGTATTTGGTACGAAATTTTGGGCAGCGGAATTTTTTTTGATCCATTTTGTTAATATACCGTAGAGTTGTTCTGGATCAATAGGTTTAGAGATATGGTCGTTCATCCCAGCTTCCAGGCATTTTTCCCGATCTCCGGTCATGGCATTGGCCGTCATGGCAATGATGGGCAACCTGTCTGGGGGCGTGTCCTGGCGAATTTTTTTTGTGGCCATCATGCCATCCATAATCGGCATCTGCACATCCATCAAGACCCCATCAAAGCTCTCTCTAATGACTTTATTGACAGCCTCTTGGCCGTTTTCAACCACGGTCAGCAGAATACCGACTTGCTCCAAAAGCTCCTTGGCGATCTGTTGGTTGATTTCGTTGTCCTCTGCCAATAAAAGGTGACACCCTTGTAAGAGTGTTTTTACATTTTCCAACGAGTTGGTGATGACCGGAAAGGCGCGCCGACTCTCCCCATATCCAAAGGCCTGCATGATCGCATCAAATAAAATACTTTGACTGACAGGCTTGACTAAATAGCCAGAGACCATTTCTTGGAGTTGGATAGAGCTTTCGTCGTGTCCGTAGGAGGTCACCATAATGAGATGGGGTCTGTTTTTTAGAGGGAGCTTATATTTAATCTGTTGACACGCCTTTAAACCACTCATGCCAGGCATTTTCATATCCATCAGCACCAAATCAAATGGCTCCCCCTCCCCATCGGCCTGGAGCACGGCATCCAACGCGCGTTGACCATTGACGGCAGTGGTTACTTTGTAACCAAAAGAGTCCAGATAGCCGTACATGATGGTGCGGGCACTTTCGTTGTCGTCCACAACTAATACTTTTAACTCCCGCACATCGTTGGTGGGGACGCGGTTGATTTTGGGTTGTTTGGTGGATTTACCCAAGCGTACTGTAAAAATAAAACGACTTCCCAGTCCTGGAACACTCTCAATCCAAATGTTGCCCCCCATTTTCTCTACCAACCGCTTGGAAATGGTTAGACCAAGACCTGTCCCACCATATTTGCGCGTGGTAGAGCTGTCGGCTTGGGAAAACTCTTGAAACAATTTATTCATCTGTTCGGGAGTCATACCGATTCCCGTATCCCGCACGGTAAATTTAAGCTGCGCTTCGGTCTCGGTTTGGCTCAAAAGCTCGGTGAGGATAGAGACCTCTCCTCGTTCGGTAAATTTAATGGCATTGTTGGCCAAATTGGTTAAAATTTGTCCCAAACGCAACGAATCTCCCACCAAACGCGATGGCACATCCACGCTGGTATCCAGCAAAAATTCCAAATTTTTCTCTTCACTCTTGACACTCACCACCGAGGCTAAATGGGTCAGGACCTCTTCTAAGGCAAAATCGGCCTCCTCCATTTCTAGTTTGCCCGCTTCAATTTTGGAAAAATCCAAAATATCGTTGATTAAACGCAACAAGGCATTGGCGGCATTATGCACCTTGCGCAGATAATCGCGTTGTTTGGTAGAGAGTTCGGTTTGTAAGCAGAGGTGGCTCAAACCGATGATGGCGTTCATGGGGGTGCGTATTTCATGGCTCATATTGGCCAAAAACTCCCCTTTGGCTTTGCTGGCCGCCTCGGCTACCTCAATCGCGGCGTACAATTGGGATTGCATCTCTTTGCGTGCGGTGATGTCGCGCACCACCACTTGTAATGCAGGCAAGCCTTCTAAAGCCAGGGCGTTGAGCAATACTTCAGCAGGAAATTCTTGGCCAGTATCGGCGCGTCGGTAGAGCCATTCATAGGAGACCGACCCCTCTTCAAAGGCCATGTTGCGCCATTTTTCCGCCTGTTTTTTGGAACGTTCACCATTTGGTTGCCGATCGGGCCAAAATTCTTGAATCTGCCGGGTTAAGAGATCGTTGCGATCCATACAGCCAAAAATTTCTACTGCTTTTTCGTTGCAATCCATCAAGCCATCTCGGCCCAGCAATAAGACGCCTTCGCCAGTTGCCTCAAACAGGGTGCGAAATTTTTCTTCTGAGGCGCGCATTGATGCCTCTTGTTGTTTTTGTTTGGTGACATCGGTCGCTGACATTACCAAACTGGGGGCGTGTTTACTTTCGTTTGATACCACGGCTAGAGAAAAGCGCCACCAGTGCAGCGTGCCATCTTTGGCCATAAAACGGGCTTCTTGATCGACCCTATTTTTCCCCTCTTGGAGGGTCGTCTCCAGAAGGTTTAAAAAATCTTCTAGATCGGCGGTATACAACAATATTGAAATATGCCGACCCATCAGGGTTTCGGGAGAATATTTTAAATGACGGGCGATGCTCGGGGTAACAAAACTGATGACACCCTCTCGATGCAGGGTGAGTAAAATATCATGGGTGTTTTCAAGGATACTGCGCAATTTGCTCTCACTGCGCTTTAATATATGGGTTACTTGCCGCAGTTCGGTGATGTCTATGTCAATACCGACCATGGCTTCTACCCTGCCGTTGGTGTCCAAAATGGGACTCAATGAGCGGCGAAACCATTTAATGCCCCCATCCGCCAGCCGCAAGCGATACTCCACCCCTTGCACAGAGTGCCCGGAGGAGAGCACTCTGTGCAGGGCCTGTTCATGGTTTTGGAGATCCCCTAAATCCACCAGATGGGCAAAGGGGCGTTGCAATAAATGCTCGACGGTATATCCCAACAATGGTGAAACCGTTGGGGCGATAAATTGAATGATGCCCTGCTGGTCCAGAGTATAAATCAACTCTTGAACGTTGGAAAAAATATCTCGAAAGCGTCGTTCGCTCTCTTTCTGGGCCATCAACTCCTCTTGCAACGTTTTAATCTGGATCGCTTGGCGGTGGAACTCTTGCTCCTGGGCTAAAAGGTGTTGGACAGGAGGCAAAAGTTTCAGCAAGGACCAAAATAAATTTTTTATAATATTCACTTTAGCAAAGCTCCGCGTTTTTTTTATGGGATTTCTTCAGATAATAAAAATTCCTGACCTCTCTGAATAAATCCACAAAATCCATCCGCAATGGGATTCTGGGTGGGCATGGGTTGATAATGGTACAACCACATTTTTTTTTAATGGATAATGGCAGTGTACAGAGTTCATTGTAGTGGCTATGCACCGTCGAAGGAAAGGCTGATGTCTCACAATCATGAAAAATAATCTCGACTTGCTTGGCGATTTTTTCCAAAAGGATGGGATTAAAACGGGTGTCAGAAGAGAAAAATACCCGCTTGTTTTGGTAGCGGATGATCAATCCAAAACTGTACACCGTGGTCTCTAAAGATCCCAGGATATGTTCCATAAGAATAGGTGTAAAAACGGCCCCCCTCCATTGAAAAGGAACTCCAGCTCGCACAGGGGAGAGTTGAAAATAGTCCGTGAGTGCCATCCGTCGTCCCTGAATCCATTCCAATCCGCCCCGCAAAGAGTGTTTCCAAAGAGCAGGTAGCAGTGACTCTTCGATAAATAGCCTTGGATGATGGGCCCCAGGCGTAAAATAACTGACAAAAGCCAACCATTCCAATCCACCAATATGATCGGCGTGGAGGTGTGAGATATAAACAGCTTCAATCTTGTGTGCTAAGTTGTGATGATCAATCCCAAAAGGCAATAAGGCAAATCGGGCATCGGAACCACAATCAATCAACATGTTGTGGCCATCCCCAGTGGTGATGAGGAGATTGGATTGCCAATAATCATAGCTTGTGAAGGCCGAACCAACGCCGATAAATGAAATTTTCATGCTGCGTTTACAATCCTTTTTGCATTTACGCGATGTTTGTTTGTTTTTCGGTAAGAGAACTTTTATCCTGAGGGCTTGCGTCTTGCAAAAAAAAGTGCAAGGCTAAACCCTGGGGGATGAATCCCCCAGCCCCTCTCTTTGTTTTTAAGGTTTAAAAAAAAGAGGGGGGAAATTGGGGGGGTTTATGGCTTTTTGGTCAATTTTGCCTCGGCCTCTGGTGGTAAAAAAGTAAAATGGAGGACAAAAAGACAGGGGTCACAGGAACGAATTTCGATCACCTTGCCAAGAATTCCCGCCACCATTTCCAACCCCTGCCCATCTAATAACGTCAAGCTCACATTATCCATTTTATCCACCTGTTGCAACGATCGTAAAAGGCCAATACCCTCTCAAAGCCGTATCAATTTTCTGGAGTTGCTGGGGGGAAAACAGCCAGATTATATACTCAATACTGGTGCGTTGGAATATATGGCTGACCATAAGCTTCCTACACATTTCTTGAAAGCACTGGATATGGTGCTGCGGTTTGAAAATAAGGAGTCATGGGAAGTATTCCTTCAACAGAAAGGGATTAAAGGCCCACGTCATAAAAGGATCGCAACGGAAGGTGTTCTGATGGGAGGCCTTTTGGCATCTGGATTTTCAAAAGATATGAGCATCTTGAGTGATGATGCTGGACAATTCAATGTATTTGATCATGCGTTATGTTGGATACATGCCGAGCGCGGGATTACCAAACTGAATCCAATCAATGAAGATCGCAAAAAAGCGGTTAAATGGGCCCGTACACAAATATGGGATTTGTATGCTGATTTGAAACTTTATAAACTCAAGCCAGACCAAAATAAAGCGTTGGCAAAAGATATCCATGATCGTTTTGACGAACTATGTATGACCACGACTTGTTATCCAGATCTCAACGAAACGCTTAAAAGGCTTCTTCGTAACAAGGATGAGCTATTGCGTGTCCTGGATAAGCCTTGGCTTCCACTTCACAACAATTTAAGCGAATCAGATATTCGAGAATATGTTCAAAAAAGGAAAATCAGTGGAGGTACACGGAGTGAATCAGGACGACGATGTCGGGATACTTTTGCAAGTTTGAAGAAAACTTGCAGAAAACACGGTATCACCTTCTGGGAGTTTCTGAAGGACAGAGTGGGCAATCTGAATCAAATTCCGTTTTTGCCGGAAGTGATTCGTAATGCATCGCATGCTTCATAAGGCAGTGCGATTACCTGCCGTTATGGAGTAGTTGCATTTTTTCCATAGGCGTGATGTTTACGACATGCACATATTGTACGAGACAAGGTCTCATATTTACCCATTTGATTGCAAATTGGTATGAATCCTCCAATACCCCCCTTTTTTTTTAAGACTTAAAAAAAAAGGGGGGTATTGGGGGGCGGTTCTGGGCCCCCCAAGGTCTTGATTTTTATTTTTCCGATACATTAAAAACAAAGAGGGGAACTGGGGGTCTGTGCGATGGGTAAAACGTTTGTGAGTGTGCGTTTAATGGAACAATAAACGGCTTACCATTCTACTAAAAATTCAAAGTAGGGGTAATCCTGTCCTTCCCATGTTTTATTGCTAATATTCATCAGCTTAACTGTATAGGAATTATGACTCAATTTGATTTTTTTGGTGTTACTTTTGTCGAAATCAAATTTTAATGTTTTAGTCGATTTGGTATCTTTCATATCCGCAGGATGATCGTCATCGAAAGGATTTATTTTGACAGTAACTTCACGATCTGAGTATGGTTCACTCAGTTTTATACTAAGACCTTCCACGCATCCTATGGATGGTGCTTCAGGATCAGAACAAGGAGAAATTGTTACATTTTGGGTATTATTTGCCATGTTTAAACTCCTTACTTTAAGGTGTTCTAAAAGTCTATATTTTGGGATGCGTATAACCATCCTTTACATCGGATTCATTATAGATGTGGTCCCGATTTTTTTCAAGATTTTCGATCGGTTTTCCGGTATTTTTTCCGCATCTACTCGTTTCCATTTTTAGCCAGTTCAAAAATAAATCGTCATACGATAGATAAAAAAAGTTGCATAAAGAAAAAAAACATGTTTTAATAGACTATCAAATTCGGCAGTAAGCAGAAAACATAGCCCCACTTAGGATCATAAGGATCGTACAAGTTAGATGTCAGGTACCGTCGTACTTCGTTTTCCCTGCGGTTTTTCAGACTTTAAGCTTCCATCCTCTTTGTCACTCCCATTATCGGTACTGTGCAAACGCTCTGCCAATCTCACCTCACTTCATTTGGAGAAAAAAAATGGCAGATCGTGAAATTGGAACAGTTAAATGGTTTAACGACAGCAAAGGATTTGGCTTTGTCGAGCGTCCGAATGGCAAAGGTGACGCATTTGTTCACCACAGTGCCATCACCGGAAATGGGTTTAAATCCCTCTCGGAAGGTCAAAAAGTAGAATTTACCGTCACCCAGGGCGATAAAGGCCCGAAGGCAGAATATGTCGTCGCTATGTAATTCGTAGCACAATGAAAAGCCGCCATGATCTTTATGGCGGCTTTTTTTTTTGTGTGTGAGTATGAGCGTTTCGAGGGCAGTCGTCGTATCCAGACCATTTATGCCCTTCGAGAAAAAAACTAAAGGTTATACTTTTGCGGATGAATCCCCACGTCCCCTCTTTTTTGATTTTGTACCCACAGGGCATCATGTGCATGTATCGGAAAAATAAAAATCAAGACCTTTGGGGGGGCCAGAACCGCCCCCCAAACCCCCCACCCTTCTTTTTCAATTCTTAAAAAAAAGAGGGGGGTTTGGGGGATTCATTCCCCAAGGTTTTGATTTTTTTGCCCGTAGGGCATTATGTTCATAATCATGCTCAATGTTTCCCTTGCAAAACGCGTTTAAACAGGATGCCCTGCGGGCAAAAAAGTCACAATAAAAACCCTGGGGGATGAATCCCTCAGACCCCCCTCTTTTTTTTAAAGAATTATAAAGAAAAGGGTGGGGGGCGGTTCTGGGCCCCCAAGGTCTTGATTTTTATTTTTCCGATACATGGACGGGTTCCAACGGAATCCATGATGGATGTCATATGAAAATGGTTAAAAATAGAGAAATTTTATCTCATTTATTCTTGATTTGTCTGGCTGGATTTGTTGTATCTCCTTATTTTTTTTCATCTTTCCCTATCAATTCAGAAGATCTATTTTATTCAGGAATCCCATTGATCGTATGGATCAAAGACCTTTTGGTTGGAAAGATTATCTTCTGGCAACCAAATGCAGCTCTTGGCTTGCCATGGCCATCACCTCATGGGGTGACGAATATTTTGTTTATACCTTTGTTCGCTTTTTTTGAATATTTTTCTGTTGTTGGATTTATAATATTTTTTCATATTGTCATTATGCTTATTTATTTGCAACGCCTTGGTCGATTGTGGAGATTTCCACCCTTTGTGCAATGGACTTTAGCCGTGACCTGTACTTTTTCTCCCACGTTGCACTATCTGTATTGGAATGAAGCTTCTTGTGTATTTATAACAACCTGTATGTTACCAGTTGCCCTTTATTATCAAATTCGTATGCATTTTGCGGATAATACGAGAAAAGAGAGTTTGATAGCCGCTTGTCTATTTGGTATGACGATTGGGTATCAAGTATTAAATGGTCATCCAGGAGTTTTATCTACATATTTGATCGTTCATATACTGATTGCCTTGGGAGATGTTAACCGCTTATCTGTTGTATGGTTATATATTTTGTCCATGTTGGTGGTGATTTTGTTATCTGTGGATAAAGTCATTTTTTTATGGCATGAACATGCTAAGTTTCCAGCTTATATCATTCGCGAGCATCAGGGTCATGAAATTCCATGGCATTTGGTGCTGTGGAATGTTTTTTTTAAACCGTTTTTCCTGCCAAGTTTGCAATCTTTTGATTCTTTGCGTCAGTTTGGTTATGAATTTTATGAGTATTTTAAAAATATCAGAACAATCAATTTTGGGGGACCTTTTGCCTTAAGCGCACTCCTCTTATCGCCAATATTAGCCAGGCAAGAGAGGATGTTTTTTCCTCTCTGGTTTTCAATGATTTTAACTGTTTTTTTGTTGATGATCCCAGGTGAATTTTTGCCTGATTTTATCTCTTCCTCCTGGACTTGGCGTGATCCCGTTAATCTTTTGGGGGCACTTTTAGGAGCTATGGGGATCTCCTGTTTGTTGAAAAGGCCCGGATTTGATTCTCCTGGTCGTTTGCAAAAATGGGTGCATGCCGTCTTGGTCGTGCAGATGTTGATGATGTTTTTTGGCAATCTGCCTTCTTTGATTGGGCAGGTCATTTTTCCATCTCAGGTGTCATTTCATCATGTTGGGGAATATAATGCTGCACTTGATTCAAAAATCACGACATCGTTCACCCGCATCTTGAAAAGGGAGTTTGGCGAAATGGCGAATGAACAGGACCCTGCTCCTCGTATGATGTATGCAAAACATTCTCTTCAAAAGCTGCGCCGAAGGCATTTGGTCAAAATTGGCCTTGTCCCCAATGTGTTAATCTTGCACGGATTTGCGGAACTGTATTTTATATCCAAAGGTATTTCTCAAGATCGCCTAGCCCCTTCCTGGTCCATCCCCTATGGTCAAATTGGCCCATCGGAAAATTTCAATAGCAGTGGCTTGGATATGGATGAAATGGATTGGCCCTTGCAATCGCAATCTTTGTTGACGCTTTTGGGTGTGCAAGCGGTGGTGAGCATGGGGGAGAGTCATGTGCATGCAAAATATCTTGAGAAGGTGGAAACCGTGCGGGAGCCATTGAAAGAACCATTGAGCCTTTATCGTAATACGAATTATTGGCCAAACGCCATTGTATTGGCAGATGAATGGGTTAAAACGCCACTAAATTATGCGCCAATCTGTAAACATAAGACACTTATTTGCTTAGATGTCACTCCTGTCGTCGAAAATACGGATCCAAAGCGTGATCCTGTAAATTATAAATTGATAGAAAATGGTTTCTTGCTGACTTTAGCCCCCTCAACACAAGAACGTTGGGTTTTGGTAACGAATATGTTTCTTGAAGATTGGCGGGCATGGGATAAAGAGGGACGTTCTGTACATGTGCAAGATTGGTATGGTCTGGTGCTGGTCAAGGTACCCTCTGGAGCAGATATGGTACGGTTATCTGCTGTTTCTGATTGGCGCATGCCCAGATGGATTTTTGCGATTTTGGTGCAAGTGGCGATGATTATTTTTTTGGTTGTTCATGGTTGGCATCGTTGGCACCAGAGGGGCAGCAGATAGGGTGTGTTATATAAAAACGAGATTTTCAAGTTGTCCATGTTGTCGTAATGACCGACTGGTGCGATTGTACGCCAATCCTCATCCGCTTCCAGTAACCAACTGGCGACAATTTTATTTTGGTGGCAGGGAATTTTTACCTGATATCATTGGGTGTGGCATGTGCGGTTATCACTTTCTTAACTATTTACATCCAGAAGACGCTTTATTTTATCAAACACTGGATCTATCCGATTTCAAGGAACTCACTCAACAGCGCAGAAACTATTTTACATTAGTTCGAAAATCTCTTGAGAGTGCCGGATTGACACTGCAACCCAAAAAACATATTCTTGATATTGGATGTGGTAATGGGGAGTGGTTGGAAACTTGGCACGGAGATGTCATTGGTCATGGCATTGAAATCCATCCAGATTATATCGTTCATCTTCGTAAAAAAGGATTTGCTGCGCTCTCCTTGGAAGAGGCTATGCCAGAAGGATACGCCATGGTCTCTCTATTTGATGTCCTGGAGCATGTTGCCGAACCGAGTACATTGTTAGAACAGGCGGCGACATTGGTTTGTCCAGGAGGGCATTTGGTGTTGGGTGTACCAGATATGGGGCGGTGGATAGTGCGTATGCTTGCCGAGCGTTACTATTTATATTGCCCAGCTCATTATTCATATTTTACCCGCTCTGCGCTGTTGTTCCTGATAAAAAATACATTACATAAAAAGATTAAAATAAATATTTTTCCCTCTCCTCCTATGGGCACTTCTGTCAATGGAGTCCTGAAATGGCTTGGCGGGCTTAAGGTAGCTGATAACTGGAATTTTCAATTACCTATTGGTTATCGAGCAAGCATGATTGTTTGGATCTATCTGGAGGAATGACAGGTGAGCAAAAAAAATCTTCTGCATCAAGCCAAACATATCATTAAAAATGACGGATCCATCGTGCAACTGCTCCCCGGTCAACGAAAATGTCCAGTTTGTGGCACCCAAGATGGGGGTATTAAGCGTTGGTCTTTTGAATGTTATGATATGGTTGTATGTCGTAATTGTGGGGTGATGCATTTGACACCATTACCCAATATTGAATCACTGGAGCATATTTACTCTAATAATTATTTTAATGATCAAGATCAGCTACACGGATATGCAGATTATGCTGCACAGGAATCTTTGTTGCGTCGTACTTTTGCGCGACGTCTGGCATTGATTCGTCAAGAAATGATCAGAAGTGACTCTTGGCCACCGCAGCATGTTTTAGAGATTGGTTGTGCTTTGGGGTTTGGTTTGGCAGAGGTGCAAACTTTAGGAAATTTTCAATTATTCGGGGCGGATATCTCGCCGCAAGCCATTGAGGTTTGCCGTCAAAAGGGATTTCAAGTCTCTCTTGCTACGGTTAATGGTTGTGTGCCAGAGATTAAGGATCGCAATTCTTTAGATTTGATTTATATGTTTGATGTGATAGAACATATAATAGATATTAAAACATTTCTCGATTGGGCATTTATCCATCTTACTGAAAAAGGATTTTTGGTGGTGACAACACCTGATATGAAGTCATTGGAAAACCGTTTATTAGGTAGAAGGACACCAAGTATTAAAATTCCGCAACATCTCACCTTATTTGATATAGATACTTTGCAAAAGGCCTTTGCCCCGCATTTTATTTTGGTACGTCACTGGCGAGATTTTCAAATGGTGGGGTTAAACACTATTTGGAATCGTTTGCGACATATTTTTGGTAGAGCACCCAAACATGAAGTTCAATCTGAAAGAGGGATTTGGTTTATCAATGGTATGCGACTCTTTTTATTTCGTGCAACCTCTCAAGAGACTCATAAGCCCCTATCCATTCAGACCCCCTCTGCGTATAACAACTCATTAGGTATTCGTGCATTATGAAAAATTTTTCTCAACTATTGAATTTGGATATTGTTATTCCAATGTATAATGAAGCCAAAACAATCAGGAGTACAATCAATGATATCTATAATGTTTTATATGAAGAGAATATAAAATATCGCATTATTTGTGTTGATGATGGGTCTAATGATGGTTCTTGGAACATTTTGAATCAGTTGATGAATACATATAGTCACCTGTTGGGTATCAGATTGACGCGCAATTTTGGCAAGGATGCGGCGATTATGGCAGGACTCGAAGAAGCCGATGCAGATATTGTCATCGTCATGGACGGTGATGGTCAACATCCTCCATCTGTTATTTTGGAGATGATTCATGTATGGCGTTGCAAAGGGTGTGATATTGTGGATGGTGTTAAATTAGTTAGTCAGAGTACCTCCTTGACTTATCGATTGTTGACCAGAATTTTTAATAAAATTTTTGGTTGGGGCAGCGGCATGAATTTTTCGAATGCGAGCGATTTTAAATTGTTGACTAGGCAGGCTGTTGACACCATGAAACTGTGTGGTGACCAACATATTTTTTTTCGTGCCTTAACGCAATGGATTGGCATGCACCATGAAAAGCTGTTTTTTACCGCCATAAATGGGTATCGTTTTTATAGTCATTGGAGTAAGCGTGATCTTGTGCGGTATGCGTTATATGCCATGGTTTTGTTTACAAATTTGCCTATTTTTTTCATTTTATTGTTAGGGTTGCTTTGTTTTGTCATTACAATGATTATTTTGATAATTTTAATGGTACGATTTACATTTGAGTATATTGCAACAGGTTATTCGACATTGTTATTGTTGATCATGATACATTTTTCATTTTCGATGATTGCGATTGGGATGGTTGGACTGTATGTAAAATCAAATTTAGATGTAAGTGTTCGCCGGCCTCGTTTTATCATTAAGAATCGTAGTGGAGGGGAAGATAATAACGACAACTTAGAACAAGTGGAAACATCATGATAACCGTTCAGGTAAAAAAAATCAAAAACAAGACCTTGGGGGATTGCATCCCCCAACCCCCCTGCTATTTGAAGAAAGCAAAACCGAATTCAAAAGCAAAGTCAAAAGCAAAACCCTGGGGGCAATCCCCCAGACCCCTTTT
>JAMOAW010000015.1:0-49272 GCA_039908535.1 Magnetococcus sp. DMHC-6
TTGCGGGCAAAAAATTAAAAAAAAAGGTGGGGGAATTGGGGGACGGTTCTGAGCCCCCCAAGGTCTTGATTTTTATTTTTCCGATACATGAACATAATGCCCTGCGGGCAAAAAAAAATCAAAGGCCAAACCCTGGGGGATGAATCCCCCAGACCCCCTCTTTTTTTTTAAGAATTAAAAAAAAAGGGTGGGGGGATTGGGGGGCGGTTCTCCGCCCCCCAAGGTCTTGATTTTTATTTTTCCGATACATTAAAATCAAAGACAAAACCTTGGGGGATGAATCCCCCAAACCCCCTCTTTTTTTTAAGTATTACAAGAAAAGAGGGGGGGATTGGGGGGCTTTAGTTTTTGATGGTGTCGATTTTGCGCATGGTCTATTGATTACGGGTGCTGCATTTTTAACATTTGCGCCAATTTTAAAAAGGAGATATCCAACTTTTTGAGTGGCTCAAAATGACTCCCCTTGGCAAGGGCAAGGGTATAAATTTGCTCCCCTAAAAGGATAAACTGCTTTTGCATCTGGGGATCCAAAAGGGGCGTTCCTTGGGCAATGCGTGTATTTAACGCGTATAATGTCTGGTTGATCTCACATGCTTCTTGGTTAAATTGCATCTCCAGTTCATACGCAATGGCCGTCAGCACATCTCGTAGACTCTGTATCCAGGCCTGATCTTTTTCAGAATACTCCAGTTGTATCTCTCCTGACAGTCGCGTGGCATCTTGGACTAAAAACAGAGTATCTATCGACAATGAACGAAATAGATTGGATTTTAAAGGGAAAGAGCTATCGAAAAGCATACGCTGCCGTGTTTTCTTTATTGGCTCTGGATCGGAGGTAACTATGTGATCCGGCTTTGCGTTCTCCTGCTTTGAAAGTTGAACTGGGGTAGGTTCTGGGGAGTCTTTCCCCATTTTGACTGTTGGGGGCGGTGCTACCAACATCGCTTGCAATCGTGTTAGAATCACCTCGGTTTCGCTCTGCAGAGCCTGCACAAAAGGTTCAATCAGGGCGGGATTGTGCATCTTTACCATAATACGGTCGATTTCGCTGCGGATAGATTGGCGCAATGGTGTCAAAATTTCCACTTCGCCCAAATTTTGAAAAATTTCCTGCATAGACTCTTGTATCCTTTGAACTCCAATCGGTGTCAATTGGCCAGTTTCAGAAGGGTTGAACGGTAAACCGGTTTGCATCATGGATCTATTCTCTTGTGCAGAGCGAAACTCATTTAAAAAATCACGCAAAATATGGGTTTGAATGTGTGTGGTGTGTTCCCTTTCCTCTTGAATCCATTGTCGAACCGGTTCTAGATTGCATGCATCCCAGGTAAAAGGAATTGTCTCATTTTTGGTGGCTCCAGGAAATATCTGCACCATATACCCCATCATGTGCGCCGATTCACGATGGATGGTTTCCAGTACTGGGGCGAAAAAGGTCACCTCTTGCATATGCTTAAGCAAATTTTGGTTGGCATTTTGAATAGATTCTATGACCGGATTGAAAAATTCTGGGGAGTGCATAAAATCGACTAATTGATTTGTTTCATGTTTTGTTTTTTCTATCAACGTTTCTAAAAATATCTTATTCTGAAACTGATTCAGCAATTGGCTGGATTCATTGCGAATAACCTGCAAGAGAGGCATCAAAAAGGTTTGATTGTGCATCTCTTGTTGTAATAACTGGGTGCCCTGCTGCACCGATTGAATGACGGGTGCCAGGAAGGTCGGGGGATCTAACAAGGGGAGGAGGGCCTGCACCTGTGTTGATATTTTCGCCGTTTCGTTTTGAATCGCTTCAATAACAACGGGTAAAATGCGGTCATCCTCTTTTTTGTCCATAAGTTGCTCATTGATGAGATCTATAATCTCTTGACTAATCTTCTTCGCCCAATCTGAATCGATATATTCTAGTAGAAATTCTACGTTTTTTTCATGTTTTTCGATTATAATGGTGGTCTGGTTTTGAATTTTATTCAAAACCTGCATGAGAGGAGTGAGGTCAATATTTGTGCAGGGTTGAGAGATTCTCTCAGTTTGCAATATATCTGTCAGAATCTCTTGAGAAATCTCCTCCACCCAATTTGAATCGGGTTGTTGACCCGTGTTATTGGAAAGATATTCTAGTAGAAATTCTACATTTTTTTCATGCTTTTCGATTATAAGAGCGGTCTGGTTTTGAATTTTATCCAAAACCGGCATGAGAGACGTGAGATCTATATTTGTGCTGGGTTGAGAGACGCTCTCAGTTCGCAACATATCTGCCAGAGGTTGCCAAAACGCTGGCTGGTGTAAAAAGTCGGTAATTGATTGAATTTGTTTAACAATTGGTTCAAGAAGATGCTCTTTTTCCACCGCATAAAGCACAGGTGTGAGAAAAGAACCGTTTTGTAAAAGTAGAAGAATCTCCTCACACAGAGACTGAATGGTAAGGTGGTGATTTTGCAGCGGTTGGAAGGAGGAGTCCATCATTTCTGGTTCGTTCCATCCTCTAACGCTATTTTGCGTTAATATCGTCGCAGTAGAGTCATTTTCCACCTCAACCAATGGCAGCGCAACTGGTTGCGTTTGCAGATACGTTTGTTTTTGAAACAAATGGAGCAGGTATTGGCATTCCAGCTTTAGTACCTGGATGACGGGTTCAAAAAAAGTTTGGTTTTCCAGACGAGTTGTGATGCGCTCTAATGATTCCAGCAGTTGGGTCTGTGGTTGTGGTGACTCACGATAGGTTTCGCACTTTATCTTTTCTACAAAGGTATCCATCCCCTCGGTGAGCGATTGAAGAACGATATCTTTGAGTTGGACTCCAGTTTGGTTTTCCAGACGAGTTGCGATCTGCTCTAATGATTCCAGCAGTTGGGTCTGTGGTTGGTCTTCTCTTCGTATTGATGCACAGAATCAATAAGAGTTTCAACGGCTTTATCAATATGAATGCGAATTTGTGCCCGTTGTTTTTCTTCGTTTTGCATCCGATCCAACATGGGCGTAATAGCAGTGGCAATTTGTTTGACGGTCTCGTGGTTGATTTTATGGATGGCCTGTTCGGTTAGGTGGTCAACCATCCGCGCCAACTGTGCCTCTTGTTGGTCACTTTGGATTGTTTCTATAGTTTTGGTGGTGGAGGCTTGGAACTGTTTAAATTTTTTTTTGTCCACAAAGCCAATGCGATTTTGTAGTAAAAGGCAAAAAAGACGAATTTGATTTTTTACCGCATAACTATAAAATTTTTCCCGCCAAGCAAATAGAGAACCGGCCAATATGGCAAAAATGGCTGGTAGAAATTTAAATGTTGCCTCTTGTAGAAGGGATTGTAAAATTTGATGATATACAGATATATTGGCTATATTCAGATGTTGTATGGTGAGATAAAGGGCAACCAGCACACCCAGAAAGCTCATTGCCGTCCCCGCCCCAATGAGTAAGCTTGGAACAGATTGAAAAAAATGCCAATCCATCTGCTGATGAATCAGGCGGTCGAAATGGAAATAACCCTCTGGTCTCCGGTAGCTACGAATGGTCTCATCCTTTTCAGAAGCAAGAAGGGTGCGACTAAAAGAGATCCAAGCTGGGGAGAGCAAGGGATGACGGCTCAGGTTTGTATCAATTTCCTGAAAATTTTTATAAAAATCTGTAAAATCAGAACGAGATTGTAAAAAATGGGTCGCTTCAGAAAGGCTCTGTTGTACTGGGAGAATATAATGTTTTCGAAAACGAATCCATTGCCCAATCCCCCACGCCAGCACCAGTCCAGTCAATAGCCAGGAGATCCACGGGTGATTAAAATTTAACAATATCCATTCTAGCATGGCGAATACTCCGCGAAAAAGGGAGTGTCTATCGAGGGAAAATTCATCTCGGTTTGATATAAACTTTACTTGGCATTGACAGCATAATTCATGCCAGAACATGATGCCCTTCGGGCAAAAATCAAAGACAAAACCTTGGGGGATGAATCCCCCAAACCCCCTCTTTTTTTAAGAATTGAAAAAGAAGGGTGGGGGGAATTGGGGGGCGGTTCTCCACCCCCCAAGGTCTTGATTTTTATTTTTCCGATACATATATTTATGAGTTATGTGAAGTAATATAATTGAGAGGGGGGCTTATATTTTTTAGAATGTAATGCCCTGCGGGCAAAGAAAAAATCAAAAGCCAGACCCTGGGGGATGAATCCCCCAGACCCCCTCTTTTTTTTGAAAATTAAAAAAAAAGGTGAGGGTATTGGGGGGGTGTTGATTTTTATTTTTCAAAAAAGACGTTTGGGGAGAGCAACGCTAACCTTTCGGTTCAGAGTTTAAACTTTTGGTCGTCTCTACATTTTCTAAGCTTTCAATGGTATGGGAGAGGTCATACGTAATCAAATATGGGACCTTCCATTTTCGCTTGCCTAAAATGCAAATTTCTACGATTCCACGTCGTCCTTTTTGTTTCCAAACGACGAGATATCGATTTGATTGACCAGGATCGACTTCAAATTTTAGCCGTACCCGTCGGGTAATTTGGCTACCAATCGCAATTCCCAGAGTTCGGCCCAATTCGCCAGAGAGTTGTGTCGTCAACAACGACCAAACTCCCCCACGCACGGAGGAACCAAATTCGCGGGTACGTTCTAGATCTAAAGAGACTTTCGCAGTACGGGAAAACTCGTGTTCACTGACTAAAACTCGGTTTCCAAAGCGATTATCTAGGGGAATCTCTTCCGTGGCGAGAATAAAGCTCTCTTCATTTAGAAACTGCTCGTTGAGAATTTCCACGGATTGTTCATCTTTTTGAAATAGACGTCTACCGAAGGCAGGTAACGATTTACTTGACTTAGCTATGTTTTTTCCAATAACCAAGCCAACCACGGAAGCTATAGCCATGGGAATATATTGATACATGCCTCCCTCCCCTTTAATCGGTGACTTTAGACAGATAAAATGGTTTGCTTTGTTCGATCAATAAAAATAAACAGGTTATTAAAAGAGAGCAAACCATTCCTATATGAATAATTGATCCAAAATCTGACATGATTAAAAAGGCCAAATTTTAGCGGCTTTGCTGCGACGCCAATAAATATATCCCAATGTCGCACCCGACACTAAAATCACCGGTCCCCACGCTCCCAATCCCAGTCCCAATCCAAGGCTCAACCCTTTTCCGGTCCAAATGGTACCTCCAGCAGTACCAGCTGTTTTGGCAGCAGCGGTTGTTGCTGTGGCCGATGTGGTGCCAAAACCGAGTTGGGTTGTTTGTGCGGTTGCCATGGTTTGACCGGCTCCCATTTTTGTAGCACCTGTTGCAACGGTTTTAGCAATGGGTAAAGCTTCTGCGGCATGAAATTCTACCAATCCAGGTCCGGCAATTTTAATGCTTTCTCCAGCAAGGAGATTTACGGTCATATCAGTTGTTGGCATCTTTTGCGCTCCGATGTAAATAAGGACGATAATGATCGTGGTCCAGGCAATCGACTACAAAATTTCTGAACCATTTTGATTATATTTTATACATTTTTATTAACCAAAAAACAATTTTTTTATCGTTTAAATGTGTATTCAAGATTATTTTTTTCGCTATTGAAAATAGCGAATCCCTATTTATTAAGTTTATGATTCCACTTTCTTACCCTAAGGCTCTTTTATTCATCAAAAACTTCTTTAAAAATATTTAGTTACATTCTCATGTTCTCCTTGACTTTTTTGATAATTATGACTATCTTTATTCATAATTAAGACCTCAGTGGGGGCCAGAACCGCCCCCCAGACCCCAGGGTTTTGATGTTGATTTTTTTAATGTATAATGTATCGGAAAAATAAAGATCAAGACCTTGGGGGGCCCAGAACCGCCCCCCAATCCCCCCCACCCTTTTCTTTTAATTCTTAAAAAAAAAGAGGGGGGCTGGGGGATTCATCCCCCAGGGTTTGGCCTTTGGTTTTTTTTGCCCGCAGGGCATCATGTTCGACTTCGTCGTAGGTGGAACTTCACATGAGCTTATTCTGGATCATTGGCATTTTTTTTAATGTGACGTTGACAGGTTTGGCTCTTTATTGGATCTTAGTTCGTTGCAGCCCCTCTGCTAAGCAGAAAAATGTTGATCAAGTGCGAAAAAATTATTCATTGAAGAAAAGGCGGGTTGATTGACTTGCGTGTCGAAATGTGGAATGTTTATTTCGGAAAATTATATATCAAGACCTTGGGGGGAGGAGAACCGCCCCCCAATCCCCCCCCCTTTTTTTTTAATTTTTTGCCCGTAGGGCATTATGTTTGGTGTCTCTAGCGCAACAATCGATTCGTTAATTCCTCCAATTGTTCGGGTGTTGTGTATTCAAGAATGATCCTACCCTTTCCGCCTCGTAAGGTGATATCTACTTGGGTATTTAACTGGGTACTTAATTTGGACTCCATTTCAGCAATGGCTGGATCCTTACTTACCCCCTTATGGGTTTTAACCTTACTAGCCCCCTCCCCTTCTACCGTCATCGGTCTATTTCGAATTAAACGTTCAGTCTCACGAACCGAGAGTTCCTGTAATATCACCTGTTCCGCAATTTTAATGGCCAAGGCTTCATCTTCTTCAAGAGGAAGTAACGCCCTGGCATGGCCAGAACTAAGTTCACCACGAGCCAGCATATCTTGAATTAATACGGGCAAACGCAGCAGGCGTAAATGGTTGGTTACCGCAATGCGACTTTTACCCACTTTTTGCGCCACACTTTTATGGCTATGGCCAAACTCCTGAATCAAGCGATTATAGCCACGAGCGACATCAATTGAATTAAGATCCTCGCGTTGCAGGTTTTCTAATATAGCAACTTCTAACGCTTGACTATCGTCAAATTGTCGCACTAACGACGGTATGGTTCGCAGACCTGCCAAACGCGCAGCGCGCCAACGGCGCTCTCCAGCAATCAACTCAAAGTGTCCAGGCTCTTGGGCAAGTTCGCGTACTAAAATAGGTTGCAAAATGCCCTTCTCTAAAATCGAGGCGGTCAACTCTGCCAAATTGGTTTCGTCCATCTGCCCTCTTGGTTGAAAGGGATTGGGGCGGATATCGTCCAATGGAATTTGCCGTATTTTTTGTCGATCTACCTCTTGAACGGCATTTTCACCCAATAACGAACCAAGACCACGGCCTAGACGAATCGGAGGATTGTTCATTTAAACCTCATCGTAAAATGTTTTATTCAATTCAATCCATTCCTGAGCCAGACTTAGGAATGCATGAGAACCTGGGCAATCAATATCATACCATAAAACAGGTTTGCCAAAACTGGGAGCTTCAGCCACTAAGTGATTGCGCGGAATTGTTGTTTTTAATAGTCTATCCGGCATATGACGACGAACATCGTGAGCCACTTGCACATTTAATCTATTATTCATATCAAACATAGTAAGCAAAATGCCACTTAATTTTAAATCTGGATTTAGCTGCTCACGTGTTATGTCAATGGTTCGCAACAGTTGCGTCAGCCCCTCTAAAGCGTAAAATTCGCACTGCAATGGAATGAGAACGGAATTGGCAACGACCAATGCGTTTACTGTCAAGAGTCCTAATGAGGGAGGACAATCGATCAAAACGGTATCATACTCTTGCACAGCCTCCAATAAAGAACCGCGTAACCAATATTCACGTTCAGCTTCTTGAGCCAGTTCAACTTCCGCCCCGCCAAGCTCTGCGTTGGCTGGAAGTAAATCCAAATGATTGGGAATAAGTCGCCAAAGCAGATCATGCGGTGCCGCTTTACCTGCCAAGACATGATAAATGGTCGACATCTTCGGGTGTTTTGGAATACCAAAACCGGATGTTGCATTGCCTTGTGGGTCAAAATCTACACAAAGTACCCGCTGCCCGGCTGCCGCTAAGCCAGCAGAGAGGTTAACAGCGGTCGTTGTTTTACCAACGCCCCCTTTTTGATTGACTACAGCGACGATATGAGCCATGCCGAATCTCCTAAATAAAACTCCCATCTCCTCGGTAGTGAGCAGATGTTTCACGTGAAACAGTGCAATAAATGAGAATATGATGCCCTGCGGGCAAAAAATCAAAATCAAAGGCAAAACCTTGGGGGATGAATCCCTCAAACCCCCTCTTTTTTTTAAGAATTAAAAGAAAAGGGTGGGGGGATTGGGGGGCGGTTCTCCGCCCCCCAAGGTCTTGATTTTTGTTTTTCCGATACATGAAATTAGATGACCTTCGGGCAAAAAAAATTAAAGACAAAACCCTGGGGGATGAATCCCCCAGATCCCATCTTTTTTTTAAGAATTAAATTTTCTAAGCTCTAAATAGACAGATATAGCACAAATAAATTTAGATGGATACCCCCCATCAAATTGTGCTAAATACGTTGTAACTTTACTAAGATAGAATGATGCTCATTGGGACCAAGAATCGTATGCAACTGGGGTCTGGCGTATTTTAAATGAATTCGATTCATATAGTATTTCTCTAAGTCCTGATCCACTTTTGGCCCCTTGATCGTTAAATACATACCATCTGGTTTTAATAATTTAAATGCCCAGGTGGCTCCTTGAGCGATATCACTTAAGGCTCGACTTAAAATGACATGATACGAGTTTATCTCTTTGCTTGGCATCTGTTCGGCACGCTGATTGAAGATTTTAACTTTATTGTGTAATCCAAGCTCTGCGACAATAAAAGAGAGAAAGCCAGCCTTTTTTTGGATTGACTCGATTAAATGCATCCGATGCTGAGGAAATACAATCGCAAGTGGAACTCCTGGAAAACCAGCACCTGAACCAATATCGGCTATTTTCGCGCTGGGAGGAAGAAGAGGGGCAAAATAGAGTGAATCTAAAAAATGCCGAATTAAAATAGATTCGGGAGGAGCTGGTCCTATTAAATTAAATTTTTCGTTCCATGTTAATAGATGATGGGCATAGAGCTTAAATTGCGTTAGCTCAGAATCGTCAAGGGGACGATTGAGCGTGTGTGCGCATCGTTCAGCAAAGTTTATCCAGTGGGTGTCGGATATAGAGAAGGGGGAGGGCATAGAATACTCCAAAGTAGGGAGATGTAAAAACTGGTACCACCACACTTAACCGTGGTCATTTGTTTTTTGATTTTATTATTTAAAAAAAAAGGGGTCTGGGGGATTGCCCCCAGGGTTTTTCTTTTGCTTTTGACCTCGGTTTTGTTTTCTTCAAAAAGCAGGGGGATTGGGGGATGCAATCCCCCAAGGTCTTGACTTTGCTTTTTGTTCAGGCACTCGTTCATCGTCCACACTTAAATGTGGATGACGTTTAAATCAAAACCCTGGGGGATGAATCCCCCAGACCCCCTCTTTTTTTTTAAGAATTAAAAGAAAAGGGTGGGGGGGTATTGGGGGGCGGTTCTCCGCCCCCCAAGCTCTTAATTTTTATTTTTCCGCTCAAAAAGTTGAAAATCATCGCCCACTACTTTTTAAAAAAACACGGATAGCCGTAATGGCAGCGGGAGTAATTCCAGGAATGCGATAGGCTTGACCTAATGAGTTAGGAGCAACTCTTTTTAATTTTTCTCGCGCCTCTGTGGTTAATCCAGCCACAGATTCCCAGTGAATATCGGCAGGCAAGAGAATATGTTCACCAGTTTGAAAACGGTTAATCTCGGCCTGTTGTTTTTTTAGATAGCCTTGATACTTGGCCTCAACTTCCAAATCTGCGAAAAGATCCGCATCCTCAATACCCATTCCAACCAATCTCAAAATTAAATTAATCTCTATCTCCTCTCGGCGCAACCAATCCCATGCACTTTTGCGCTCGGTTCCACGTGGATCACTGGGCAAATTTAGCACCTCATGTTGACTTAAAAGAGAAGTCTGTAATTTATTGCGGGTTGCATCAAGCTTGTTTTTACGAATTTGAAAGCGTTCCCAACGTTCATCATCTATTAATCCAACTTCTCGGCCAATTGGGGTTAAGCGCAAATCGGCATTATCAGCTCGAAGCAAAAGGCGAAATTCTGCTCTGGATGTGAACATTCGATATGGTTCATCTACGCCCTTAGAAGTAAGATCGTCCACCATGACACCAATATAACTGCTAGAGCGATCGAATGTTATGGCATCCAATCCACGACTCCATCTTGAAGCATTAATACCCGCAACCAGCCCCAATGCCGCAGCTTCTTCATATCCTGTTGTACCATTAATTTGTCCAGCTAAATAGAGCCCAGGTATATCCTTGACTGCCAGTGCTTGATTTAAGGCCCTAGGATCCACCATGTCATATTCAATGGCATATCCAGGACGGATGATTTGCACCTGCTCTAAACCCTCCATAGAGCGTACCAGTGCCCATTGGACATCAACTGGCAGACTGGTAGAAATGCCGTTAGGATAGATTTCATGGGTATGGCGACCTTCGGGTTCCAAGAAAATTTGGTGGCTATCTCGTTCTGAAAAGCGTACCACTTTATCTTCAATTGAAGGACAGTAGCGTGGGCCAATTCCCGTAATTTGACCAGAGTAGAGGGGGGCACGATGGAGATTTTCTCGTATCAGGCGATGGGTTTCGGTATTGGTATGGGTGACATGGCAGGGCATTTGGGGACGATCTATCCGATCGGTCAAAAAAGAAAAAGGGGGGGCAGGAGTATCTCCATACTGTGGAAGCAAACGCGACCAATCGATCGTGCGGCCATCCAGCCTGGGAGGTGTTCCAGTTTTAAGCCTCCCCATTGGTAGATTGAGTCGGCGCAAACCACGACTCAATTGTTCAGATGCCGCATCGCCAAGACGCCCAGAAGAAAACATTCTGCTGCCCATGTGGACCAATCCAGCTAAAAAAGTGCCCGTTGTTAATACAATTGACCTGCATCGAATCTCTTCGCCCCAGTCGGTAATGACACCAAGTAGACGATCTCCATCCATTATAAAATCCAATACCTCACCCTGACGCAATTGCAAATTTGGAGTTGATTCCAACATCCAACGCATCTGGCGACGATATTCAATTTTATCCATTTGGGCTCGTGGACCGCGAACAGCTGGCCCCTTGCGTCGATTGAGCATGCGAAATTGAATGCCAGCCGCATCCGCTACCCGTCCCATCAGACCGCCCAAGGCATCCACTTCACGAACGAGATGCCCTTTTCCCAACCCACCAATGGCAGGGTTACAAGACATTTGACCGATGGTATCCAAATTTTGTGTCAGTAAAATGGTTTTTGATCCACTACGGGCCGCTGCATGGGCTGCCTCACACCCTGCATGACCTCCTCCAACTACCAGTACGTCATAGTCCATAGCACCATTTACCTAAAAAAAAGGGTGGGGGGGATTGGGGGGCGGTTCTCCGCCCCCCAAGGTCTTGATACATTAAATCATCCAGAAACGTGTTCCACGTGAAACCTGAATAGCTACTTTCCAATGCAAAATGTATTAAAAATTAAATCCAAAAGATCCTCTTGACTCACTTCACCAGTAATGTCACCCAATACCGCCAATCCCTCTCGCAGTGGAATCACGATAATCTCTTCTGGCATTTCATCAATAATGAGCTGTATACACTCCTTTATTAACGCCTGAACGCGCATTAAAGCTTGGCGGTGGCGAGCCACCAACAACAAAGTTCCTTCTCCATCGGCAGGAATATGGGTAAAAAACTGCCCAATAGCTCCCAAAAGATCTTCTAAACCCGATCCATCACGGCAAGAAACAAAGATTTCAACAAATTTTTCGGATAACCAGGAGGGGCGATTCGAGTGCAAAGTAGGGGAGGGGGGCAATAAATCGGCTTTATTCCAAACTAAAAGCGTCTTCGGTCCACTCCATTCAGACAATAATGCCTCCTCTTCAGGCATCATTCCCGTATGTGCCTCAGCGACAAATAAGACCCCATCGGCCTCTTGCATGCGCGCTAAAGCACGGCGAATTCCCTCGCGTTCAATCTCACAACCATCCCTGCGTAAACCTGCCGTATCGACTAGGTTAATTGCTACCCCGTCAATCATTAAACGAAATTCGTTTAAATCTCGTGTCGTCCCCGGTATAGAGGTGACAATCGCCCGATCTTTCCCCGCTAAACGATTAAAAAGAGATGACTTCCCAACATTCGGGCGTCCCACCAATACCAAATCAAAACCATCCCGTAAATGCTGTCCCGCTAAAGAATGGGCTAAAAGATGCTCCAATCGCTCTACAACCCCCATTAAAGAGCCTTTTAAAACCTGGGTGCCTAATGGGTCAATCTCATCCTCAGAAAAGTCTAAAGAAGCCTCTAAATGGGAAAGAATGGTTAGAAGCTCGTGGCGCATCCCCTTTAAACGTTCCGATAAATCCCCCTCCATATGCCGTGTGGCTTCGCGAGCCGCACGTAAAGAGGAGGCCTCAATCAATCTCATCAAGGACTCTGCCTGCACCAAATCCATCTTTCCATTGAGATAGGCCCGGCGGGAAAACTCCCCAGGTGCGGCCGCACGAATCCCTACAGAAGCAAAAATTTCAAGCATTCTACTCAATACAACAGGTGAACCATGCCCTTGAATCTCCACAACATCCTCTCCTGTAAAAGAAAATGGTGCCGGAAAATATACAATCAATACATGGTCAAGAATGGCATTATGATCGGGATCAATAAAATTGAGGCGATGCAGCATACGTGGTGTGAAAAAATCTGAACCTACAGTACCACCAGAGGGAAAACGTAAAAAAGGAATAATTAATGGTAAAACAATTACTCCTGACAAACGAAGAATGGCAACTGCAGACATGCCAGGTGGGGTTGCAAGAGCAACAATAGAATCTTGATCAAGTTGCAAAGGGGAACGCATAAAAAACAGATAACATCCAAAAAAAAGGTGAAGGGTGGGGGGCGGATCACACCCCCCCTAGGTCCTATTGATTACGCTTAATAATATACCCTTGTTGAGCAATCGACAATACATTGTTGACAAGCCAGTATAAAACCAATCCCGACGGAAAGGTCAAAAAGAAAAAGGTGAAAATGAGTGGTAAAAATGACATCACCTTGGCTTGAATCGGATCAGGTGGAGCTGGATTCATTTTCGATTGAATATACATGGATACACCCATCAACAACGGTAAAATATAATAAGGATCGTGGACCGATAGGTCATTTATCCATAAAAAGAATGGGGTATGACGCATTTCGACCGATAAAAATAATACCTTATAAAGGGCAAAGAAAACGGGAATCTGAATCACAATCGGCAAACATCCCCCAAGAGGATTGACCTTATTCTCCTGGTAAAGCTTCATCATCTCTTGATTCATGCGTTGCTTGTCATTCGCATAAAGCTTTTTAAGCTCCTCTACCTTGGGCTGCAGCTTCTTCATGGCGTTCATGGAGATATAGCTCTTATTGGCCAGAGGAAAGAATAAAATTTTAATGGTGATGGTTAGAAAAATAATAGCCAATCCATAATTGTTTAAATAGTGGTTAAAAAAGAGCAATACATTGACCAATGGCTCGGCTAAAAAATGGAACCAGCCATAATCAATGGAACGCTCAAGCTTTAATTTGAGTGCCTCTAAAACATGTATCTCTTTGGGACCGACAAAAAGATTGGTCTCCACGACATCATCTTTTCCGGGTTCTAAAGTGACCTTTCCTGAAACCTCACCCACGCGAAAAGCAGGAGGATCAAAATCAAAATAGTATTGCTTTAACTCTGTGCTGTTGTTGGGAATTAAGGCCGCTAAAAAATATTTATCGCTAAATCCAGCCCACCCTTCCTTGGCATCCAAAGTCTTATCCTGCTTTTGAATATCTTCATAAGAATGCACCACACGGACACCATCCAAAAATCCCATCGGGCCTTGGAAATCGGCGGTAGCCATGGCATTCTGTCCCTCTGGCAAAGATTCTGTTCGCAAAAAATGGACATAATGGTATAAGGTGAGAGGCGTTTTGGTTCGATTGATGACTCGGTCCGTGACCTTTAATAAATAGCTGTTAGGCTGAAATGAGAAGGTTTTATTAAACTCAACGCCACTCCCATTCTCCCAGGTCAAATGAATCATCTGTAGCCCATTGGCGTCCGTCTCTTTAGAAGCTTTCCAAAGGGTTTCTCGGGTAGGAAGAGCGAGTTCTGGGGTGGAAATATAGCCACTCTCCGCTAAAAAAATATCTTTTTGGCTGTTGTTGATAAAATGGATAGGACGGGCATTGGGACCTAATTCATCTAAATGTTTTAAAAATGACAGGCTCGATAAAAGTCCACCTTGCAGCTCAATTTCTCCTTCAACCAAATTATTCTTAAATGGAACTTTTTGGCTTGGATCGGAAGAGATCATAAATTTACTCTTGGGCGCGGCTTCCGCCGTGACTTTGGGTTCCACCGTTGGACCCTTGCTCCCCTTTCCCACTTGAACATTTGGGGACTGGCCATCGCTCTGTATCTCCGATGACACAACAGATGTCTCTGTTTCGGATTGCGACGGATAGTAAAGAGCCAAAAAGGCTTGATAACAAGTGAGCAGAATGAATGATAAAGCAATGGCTAAGAGAGTGCGACGGTCCATGGAACAGTAAATGCCTTTCGTCTGATGGGTTGAACAGGATGCCCTGCGGGCAAAAAAATCAAAATAAAAAAAAACTGGGGGATGAATCCCCCAGACCCAAAAGAAAAGGGTGGGGGGATTGAGGGGCGGTTCTCCGCCCCCCAAGGTCTTGTTCGTCGATACATCAAGGAACTGGGTCAAAACCACCCTTATGAAAAGGGTGACATTTCAGCAATCGAACACAAGCTAGGTAAAATCCTTTCCCAGCACCGTGTCTTTGGATTGCCTCAGCGGCATAGTGTGAACAGGTTGGCAAAAAACGACAACGTGGAGGCAAAACCGGTGATAAAATAAGTTGGTACAAACGAATGAATCCCAAAAGAATCTTTTTCATCCCTAACCTGTGTCCACGTCATCAGAGCGTTGATGACGCGCAAACAAGCGCAGTAATTGCTCACGCTGTTGCGCATTATCTATCGTTCCTGACTCTGAACGCGCAATGACAACACAATCCAATCCTGATGGTAATCGTTCTCGTTCCGTGCGAAAACATTCACGAATATTTCGCTTGACTCGATTGCGCTCCACTGCATTACCTACCTTACGACTGACAATCAGTCCAAGTCGACACTCTGGTTGCTTGGAAAAATAAGTCACTAAGACAAAAAGCTTAGAATTCCAACGTTTTCCAAAAGAAATCACTTCCTTAAATTGCTTGGAATGCAGCAATCGAGCACTTTTTGGAAAAGAGTTACTCTTTTTTTTAAGACACACGGTTTATGGTGCCAGACGGGCGCGACCTTTGCGTCGTCTGCGAGATATAAGTGCGCGTCCATCGTGGGTTGCCATACGGGAACGAAAGCCATGGGTACGTTTGCGACGAACCACACTGGGTTGAAATGTCTGTTTCATGTAAATCTCCTCGTCAATTTTTCAATAGTCCGCTATTGCCATAACAAGTCACCGGCAAAATACAATATGATAGACCATCCGTGGCTATGGTCAAGCCTTAAAATAGAACATGATGCCCTGCGGGCAAAAAAAAATCAAAGGCCAAACCCTGGGGGATGAATCCCCCAGCCCCCCTCTTTTTTTTTAAGAATTAAAAGAAAAGGGTGGGGGGATTGGGGGGCGGTTCTCCGCCCCCCAAGGTCTTGATTTTTATTTTTCCGATACATGAACATGATGCCCTGCGGGCAAAAAAAAAATCAAAGGCCAAACCCTGGGGGATGAATCCCCCAGCCCCCCAAGGTCTTGATTTTTATTTTTCCTAATGTTTAAAATGCCGCACTCCAGTAAAAATCATGGCCATGTTATGTTCATTGGCGGCATCAATCACCTCTTGATCTCGTACAGAACCTCCCGGCTGAATCACCGCAACCGCACCCGCCTGCGCCGCAGCATCCACCCCATCGCGAAATGGAAAAAAGGCATCCGAGGCCAAAACGGATCCTCGCAATGGATCCAAGGCACGTTTTAAAAATGAAGCCGTCTCATGGGCCTTCCATACCGCAATTTTTGAAGAGTCTACCCGACTCATTTGACCGGCACCAACCCCAACAGTCACTAAATCTTTTGCGTAAACAATGGCATTAGACTTGACATGCTTCACGACCTTCCAGGAAAATAAGAGATCGCGCAGCTGCTGCTCTGTCGGCGACCGCTTGGTTACACAACGTAGATCCGACTCACTGAGCATATGTAAATCCCGCTCTTGAAGCAACATCCCACCCGTCACCTGTTTGACCTCCCATCGGTGCGCAATATCTTGTGCTTTACCAACTGGCGTCTCTAACAGACGAATATTTTTCTTTTCTGAAAAAATTTCCAGGGCACTCTCACTAAATCCCGGCGCAATGATGGCTTCCACAAACATGGCACAAATTTCCCTAGCAACATCGGCGTCGATCGTTCGATTACAGGCGATTATTCCCCCAAAAGAAGAAACTGGATCGGTATCCCGTGCTTTACGATAGGCCGCTAATAGATTTTCATCCACTGCCACACCACATGGGTTGGTATGCTTGACAATCACCATGGCCGGATCTTGAAACTCTTTAATCAACTCAAAAGCACCATTGGCATCGTGGATGTTATTAAAAGATAACTCCTTGCCTTGCAACTGTCGGGCATTGGCTACCGAAGGCTCGCCACGTTCTGGGCGAGACTCGACATAAAAAGCGGCCTTTTGATGAGGATTTTCACCATAACGCATGGGTTGTCGTAAATGAAATTGCGTTGTCCATGTGGCTGGATACGGAAGTTTATTACCCGATTCATCCATCGCTGATAGCCAATTGGAAATCGCTGCATCATATGCAGCCGTGCGTGCAAAAGCTTGTCGAGCCAATCGAGCATTGGTGGCCGCAGAGACAACACCTTTGGCATTTTGCATCTCAGATAAAATTTCTGGATAAAGAGCTGGATCGGTTATCACCGTCACAAAACGATAATTTTTTGCCGCCGAACGCAACATAGATGGTCCACCAATATCAATCTGCTCAATGGCCGCCTCCAACGTGACCGATTCATTCGCAACCGTGGCTTCAAAAGGATAAAGATTGACGACTACCATATCTATGGGCTCAATGCCATGCTGAACCATTTGATGCCGATGGCCCGGATGATCACGCAGTCCTAATAGACCACCGTGAATTTTTGGATGCAAGGTCTTGACCCGACCATCCAACATTTCGGGAAATTCCGTATAATCGCTGACGTCAGTCACCTCAATCCCTTGCAACTGCAACTGACGCGCCGTACCGCCTGTCGATAAAATTTGCACACCCAATGCAACCAAACCTTTGGCAAAAACCTCCAGGCCAGTTTTGTCTGAAACACTGATCAAGGCACGTTTAATCGGAATCATAGGGAAAGCTCCTTATCATATTTTGGACATGATGCCCTGCGGGCAAAGAAAAAATCAAAAAAAAAGGGTGGGGGGTATTGGGGGGCGGTTCTGGGCCCCCCAAGGTCTTGATTTTTATTTTTTCGATACATGGACATAATGCCCTGCGGGCAAAAAAAAATCAAAGGCCAAACCCTGGGGGATGAATCCCCCCAGACCCCCCTCTTTTTTTTTAAGTATTAAAAGAAAAGGGTGGGGGGATTGGGGGGCGGTTCTCCGCCCCCCCAAGGTCTTGATTTTTATTTTTTCGATACATGAACATAATGCCCTACGGGCAAAAAAATCAAAATCAAAATCAAAATCAAAATCAAAATCAAAACCCTGGGGGATGAATCCCCCAGACCCCCTCTTTTTTTTAAGAACTAAAAATTTTTCGATACGTTAAATCCGCTCAAAAAGAGCAGCAAAAAATCCATCTGTCCCACTTTGATGTGGATAAAGCATCATAAACAATGAATCCCCTGGCAAACCAAATTTTTCTAAAATTTTGCCAGCAGATATTAAACGAAACCCTCTATTTTGAGATAAAAACCACTCGACAACGGCAACATTCTCTCTCTTTAACAGGGAACAGGTCGCATATACCAAGTGCCCCCCCTTGCCAACCAAGGCCGCGCCCGCCTCTAAAAGTGCACATTGTCGTTCATGTAGGGCCTCTATCTCTTCTGGCAATAATCGCCATTTGATCTCTGGATGCCGTCGTAAAATGCCAGTGCCAGAACAAGGGGCATCCACCAAAACCCCATCCGCTTTGCCACTCCAAGAACGTAACACCGAGTCTCGTTCATGGCGCAGTAACTGTGTTTGAATCATCCGCGCCCCCGCCCTTCTGAGGCGAGGTTTTTGTCGTTGCAATCGGTTGCCATCCGTATCACAGGCTAAAATGGCTCCTTGATTGTGCATGAGTGCCGCCAAATGTAAACTTTTGCCACCTCCACCTGAACATAGATCCACCACCCGCCAACCAGGCTTGACGGCCATTAAATGGCTGATCAATTGGCTCCCTTCATCTTGGACCTCAAACCATCCTTGCCGATAACTCTCTAAACAATTTAAATCCAATCGCGTCGCCAGTCGTATCCCCTCAGGTGAAAAAGGGGTCGGTCGACAAGCAATCCCTGATTGTTGAAAACTCTCAAGCAGTGTGTCACGTTTGCATTTTAACCGATTGACACGAATATCCAATGCGGCTGGTTGATTCAGGGCAACACCCAATTGCAACGCCTCCGTCTCTCCCAATTGCGTCTGAATATCTTCCCATATCCAATCAGGTAAAGAGACACGCTGAGCACAGCTTAAAGAGAGATTTTGCCACGCTTCTACATGGTGTTTATGATGCGCACCGCGCACTATGGACTCCATATGTGCGATAAATGGCTCCTCTCCTAATAAACGCAGATGACGCAACGTATCATAAAATAAATCGCGGATAAAACTCCGCTCTCTCTGTCCAAAATGGGGATGGGCGCGAAAGGCGCGTTCTAAAAGTTGATCGGCTGGTAAACCCTCTTGGAGTACACGTTGTAATAGATCAATACAAAACGTTAAGGTCGTCGGTGTCATGGCGGAGAAAAAGGAGAGCTGGTGGTGACTTCAAAAACACTCTTGGTCAATACCGCCAAAGGCACCGCAAAAAATACCCCCATCACCCCCCATAACGAACCAAAAAATAGAACCGACAATATAATGGTGGTCGGATGCAGCTTGACCGTTTCACCCAAAATCAATGGGGTGAAAATATTGGCATCCAGCAATTGTAAAATGGTATAAGCCAATAATGGTTTCCCCGCATCCATGGTGAGACCCCATTGCACCACACCAAGCAGGGCTACTGGCACCGTCACGACTGCAACCCCTAAAAAGGGAATCAAGGCAGATAGTCCCGTCAACACCGCCAGGAGAAAGGCGTATTGAAATTCCATGAAGATAAAGGCAATATAGCTGCTCAATCCCAACACCAGCATTTCCCAAAATTTGCCGCGAATATATCCACCAACTCCGGCTTCGACCTCTTTGAGAACATAGTCGAGCAATCCCCGATCCCTCGGTAGCAATCGACTGAGATAATGAACAAATTTGGCCTTGTCCTTTAAAAAAAAGAAAACCAAAAAAGGAACCAAAAGCAGATAAATTAAAATAGAAAAAAGCCCTGGAACCCCTTTCAAAAGTAAACGAACCGACTCCCCAATAAAATCTTGGGAAGAATCCACCATCTGCACCAAAAAATTTTCCACAAAGGCAGGATTGATCAATCCATTCGCCGATTCAGTCAACTCCCGTGTGGTCAGTTTTAGAGTTTCAGTGATGCGTGGAATTTCATTCAAAAGGTTGGTCAACTGTTGGGCCAGTGTTGGTAAAAGGCCAAATATAAATAAATTTACCAATAGAATAAAAAGACTAAATACCAATAAAACCGCCAAAAAACGCGGAATGTGCATCACCCGTAAAAATCGTACCATCCCCTCTAAAAGATAGGCAACCACCACGGCCGTAAAATAGAGTGCCAGTGCCGAACCAAAAAAATAGATCACAACCATAGCCCCAAGCAAAACCAACATAAGGGTGATAAATTGCGGATCGTCAAACCGTTTAGAAATGGATTTTAAAAAAGTCTCCCCATTGGGTTGCTGGAGAAAAGGAACATCTGAAGACATATTTAACTCTCCAAAGAGGGGATGATCAACACCAAAGTCCCAACACCAACCAACGGAAACAGATGGCAAATCTCCTCCCCGGACATGCGCACACATCCCGCTGAGGCTGGTTGACCCAGGCGAGATACCTGTGGGGTGCCGTGGATATAAATATAGCGATTGTATGTATCCACACCCGTCCCTTGGTTGAATCCAGGTTCCAAACCTTCTAACCAAAGAATGCGCGTCGTAATGTGGTCCTGTGTGGGATCATCGGAATCTAAAATAATTTCACCGGTGGCTTGGCGGCCTTTAAAGGCCATCCCCAAGGGTGCGTCGTGGCCAATGGCCGAGTGGATGCGATGTAAACCAGTTGGGGTTCGACCGCTGTTTTCACGATTACCAAAACCAGCCGCACCCGTTGAAACCGGCCAAACCCCGAGGATAGATTTATTTTCGATGCAGTATAAGCGTTGCTCGGTGCCAAGAAGTACCAAAGCGGGGGGAGTTCCGCTCCATCCACCAGACTTCAGTCGCGCAAGGACTGAAGCTGGTAGAGAAGAGAATAGAGGGGGGGCAGAGAGATTATTCATCACCCCCAAGCATGCCAAGTAGACGCAGCAAGCTTACAAAAAGGTTGATCACATTAAGATACATCGATAATGCGGCCACAGATGGAGCCACTGCCCAGGGATTCGCCTTTAAAGATTGGGTCTCCCAAAGAATAAAACCTGAAAAGATCACCGATCCTATGGCAGAAACCGCAAACGCAACGCCAGAAGATTGTATGAAAAGATTTAAAACGCTGCCCGCTAAAACTATAATCAGCCCCGCAAATAACATGCCGCCCATCATGCTTAAATCACGATGGGTGGTTAACGCATAAAATGAGAGGCCAACAAAAGAGACACCGGTCAAAAAAACCGCTTGCCCAACCACTCCCGACAGACCCGCCCCAATATAAAGGCCAATCAACGGACCCAAGGTAAACCCGGAAAGAGCGGTAAACAAAAATAGTGTCGCCGTGTTTTTCATTCTGAAAGCTAAAAAGAGCGCGCCCAATTCCAAAATAAAAAGCAAGATGGGGTGTTCATAAGCAATTGGGCTGCGCATGCCAACATAACCTGCGGCCACAGAAACCAACAGACTGGAGGCCAATAGGGCATAAACTTGCTTCAGATAAACGATAGAATTCGAACCAACGCCTACGCCAATTGGATAAGATTTAGATAAATTGGTGATGCGATCTAAATGGTCATTCATAGGAATCTCCTTTTAAACATGGTGCCCTTTAGGCAAAAAAGTTAAAAACATAATCCAGAAAGAGGTTTCCTCCAGACCTTTTTTAGTTCAAACGGGTGAAGGAATTTAGGGGCTCCCTGATCTGATCATATTATAAAAGATAACACTCCTTATGCCAATTTTAAAGAGCAATCTTGATTTTATTATTTTAAAAAAAAAGGGGTCTGGGGGATTGCCCCCAGGGTTTTGATTTTGCTTTTGACCTCGGTTTTGCTTCCTTCAAAAAGCAGGGGGATTGGGGGATGCCATCCCCCAGGGTTTTGACTTTGCTTTTTGTTCAGGCACTCGTTCATCGTCCACACTTTGAATCCCTTAGAAACCCTCTTTATTTTTTTAAAATCTTGGGGAACGGGTCTGGGTCCACCAAGGTCTCTATGATGAAAACCCTCAGCGGCTATTTATGATTCTGTTCCAACCAAGCCTGAAACATTAAAATGGGCCATAATTGAAATTGTCGGTCTCTGGGACCATGTATATGTGCTTCCCATTCGCGGCGAATGGGGGTTGGATCTAAAATCCCTTGATCACGCAGGCGTGTCTCACTTAATAAATCTTCCGCCCAGGGTCGCAAGGGGTTACGCAACCAACTGGACATCGGTACCCCAAATCCCATTTTGGGGCGTTCTACCAATTCAACGGGAAGGTGACGCTGCAACACCTGGCGCAAAATCCATTTCCCCCTCCCATGATGCCATTTAAACGACGCAGGTATACGCCACGCCAACTCGACAACCCGGTGATCTAAAAGCGGCACCCGTGTCTCTAAGGAGACAGCCATGGCCGCTCGGTCCACTTTCACCAAAATGTCATCCGGTAAATAGGTCTGACTGTCCAGGGCCATCATTCGGTGCAGGTAGGACTCCCCGTCCAAATAGAGGGTTGACTCGGTAAATGGATAGGAGCAGTTTGCCCCGGAGTGTGCAAGAATCAATTGCTCTGGGTGCGACCATTGGGAAATTTGCCGACGATAAAAATCATCTTGATTCCAGGCCGCCAAAAAATGGCCAATCTTGTGTGGAATCACCCCAGGATGGCGTCGAAGCTGGGCGGGCAAACACGGGGTGAGGGGCCACAGCAGGCGATCCCACATGACCTCAGGAATTCCTGCTAAAAATTTTCCCAGTTGGCGACGTAATCCCGTTGGCAGCCAGCCCACCAAACGCCAAAGAGCTTCTGTTCTGCCGTAGCGGGTATAGCCACCAAACAGTTCATCCCCCCCATCCCCTGACAACGCAACCGTCACCTGCTGACGGGCCATTTGGCAAAGTAAATAGGTGGGAATTTGCGAAGAATCGGCAAAGGGTTCGTCATAAATTTCGGCCAATTGAGGGATGACTCCCAGCAACTCTTGGTCGGTCACGATGAGTTCGCTATGGTGCGTGCCTAAATGGTGTGCTACGGCTCGCGCTTCGTTGGCCTCGTTATAGAGAGATTGTTCAAAACCTATGGTAAAGGTGTGGATGGGACGTGAACTTTCCGACTGCATGAGAGCCGTTATCAATGAAGAGTCGATACCACCAGAAAGAAAACAACCCACCGGGACATCCGCCACCATCTGACCCCGAATTGATGCGCGGATTTGTCTCTCTAAAAGATCGGTTAAAAGCGTTGCATCGGCAGGTAAACGATTTTGCCCTGCCAAGAGAATCTGGTCTGGCAATGACCAATAGCGGTGCGGTGTTGGCAATAAGTCATCCATTCCCTGCCGTTCCGGGGTAATAGATAACCACGATCCCGGCAGGAGTTTAAAAATTTTGGGATGAATGGTCCAAGGTGCAGGAATATAATTATGGCGCAAATAAAGGGCCAATGCCTGAGGATCCATCCCCCCCAGCCATGCCGGATGGACGCGCAACGCTTTGAGTTCAGAACCAAACAAAAAAACATTTTGTTGCCAACCATAATAGAGGGGTTTTTCTCCTAGGCGATCTCTGGCCAAAAAAAGGGTCGCCTGTGCGCTATCCCACAAGGCAAAGGCAAACATGCCGATACATTTTTTTAAGGTCGCTTCAATACCCCACGCCACTAAGGCGGCCAAGAGGGTTTCGGTGTCGGAACGACCGCGCCAGTGTGGGGCATGGGCCGATTCGGTCAACTCCTGACGCAACTCCTGCCAGTTATATATCTCTCCATTAAAAACCAGTATCCACGTACCATCCGCAGAGAGCATGGGTTGGCGACCATGAATGGAAAGCTCCAAAATGGCTAAACGACGATGTCCCAGGGCTATCCCATGCCGGGCATCGCTCCATATGCCCTCATCATCGGGACCACGATGGCAAAGGGTATCGGCCATCTTTGCAACGTTGGCTTGCAAAGATGCGCTGCCACTTTGCTGCGAAAGGTCTAAAAATCCAACAATACCACACATATTGTCCCTTTTTCATAACGTGATTCCCCCACCCATGAACATGATGCCCTGCGGGCAAAAAAAAATCAAAGGCCAAACCCTGGGGGATGAATCCCCCAGACCCCCTCTTTTTTTTTAAGAATTAAAAGAAAAGGGTGGGGGGGATTGGGGGCGGTTCTGGGCCCCCTAAGGTCTTGATTTTTATTTTTCCGATACATAAATATCCAGTACACCAGACTTATGCTTTCACCTGCTGAATTTCTTCTATTTTAATTTTAGAAATCATTCCTTATACCCTGGCAAGCAGTAAAAACAAACCACCTTTTTACTTGTGATCTCGACTGTAGTGGAATTTTAACACTTAAAAATAGGTTTAATGTCATGCGTATTCTTCCTAAAGATTTACAAGCCAATACCTATCATACCATGATTGACGGGGATCTGCTTTTGACCACCCGTATCGCTTACGATGCCTTTGGCAATGCCGAATATATCGGTAAATCCGCTCCAGGGAGCGATGAGGCCGATCCTTGTTGGCTCATTCGCAAAATAATCTATGATGACAATCAAAACCCGGTAGCGATTTTGGTCTGTGCGGGAGAGCCTGACTTTAAACAAGTTTGGAACGATCGAACCGGTTTAAGCTACAGTTAAGGGGAGGTAAGATGCCACTTAAATTCAATCCACTGACTGGAAACTTTGATCAAATTGGGAGCGCACTTGACGTCGGGAGTGCCTACCAGGGGCTTTGGGATATAGCCACTATCTACAGTAAAGGGCAAATCGTCTCTTATTTAGGGGGGCTCTCGGTCAGTCAACAAGATGGAAATGTCGGTCACCAACCCGATACCCCATCGCCTTGGTGGCAAGGGATTACCCAGGTTGGTCCGCAAGGAGTTCAAGGCGAAGTAGGCCCGCAAGGCCCGCAAGGCGTACAAGGGACGCAAGGTGAGATAGGCCCGCAAGGTCCGCAAGGTTCGCAAGGCGTACAAGGTTCGCAAGGCGAGATAGGCCCGCAAGGTCCGCAAGGTCCGCAAGGTCCGCAAGGGATTCAAGGAGTGACGGGTCCACAGGGACCAACCTCCAAACTTATTGATGATCTTACCCCGCAACTAGGAGGAACGTTGATTGCCAATGGCTATGCCATTGCCGGAGCTAAGTTTACTGGAGCTTCGGAGAGCCTCTTGGACCATGGCACCCTCTCTGTTACCCAGACCCTGGTACTGAATTATAACAGTGCCAACAGGCATAAAATGACGATCACAGGAACCCCCACGATTACACTTCAGGTGAGCAACTGGGTTGCCTCTGGTGTTGGTGGGGAACTTCATATCGTATTGGTCAATGCGGGTTTGGGGAACATTGTTTGGCAAACGGCTTCTGGTGCTGCGGCCCCAGTTTGGGCGGGTGGGACACCGCCAACATTTCCGGCATCTGGAACAAAACGGGTTGTGTTGTTTACCGAAAATGGCGGCACGACCGTCCATGCGATCCCATCTGATGCTTTTTAAGGAATTGTTATGTTAGGAAAAACTGTATTTTTTGGAAAAAAAAAATCGATTGACGCTTATACGTTGTTATTGATTCAGTCGAACACCACGCATGGATCTATAAATTTCGTCGATGAAGCAAAAAATGCTCCCGTGACAGTTTATGAAAATGCGCAACATTCAACAGAGATTGCCCCAATATTTGGAACATCGTCCATGAAATTTGACGGTACCAATGATCGCTTGACCGTGCCTGACTCCAATGATTGGTTTTTTGGGATGAATAATTTTACGATAGACGTATGGTTCAAGCCAATCAATCTGAGTATTACGCAAAATTTGTGTGGTCAATCCGCCGGGTCAGCGTCAACATCAAGCCCGAGAATACGACTTGTGGGAAATAAATTGGACGTCGTTTTTTATAATAGTGGGGCAAATATTGAAATTCTTGGGAGTACAGCACTGGTAATAAATACTTGGTATCATTTTGCATTTATGCGTTCTGGTAATACGCTGTATCTTTTTTTGAACGGCCTCCCAGAAGGAACAGCTAATGTCACCGGTATTTCCTCCAATGAATCCGTTGCAGCGTTTGGTGTTGGAGGTATCTCGACATCCTCAGCCCCTGCCAATGGTTATATGCAGTCATTCAGAATATCAAACGTTGCGAGATATCCCACTGGAGGGTTTACTCCTAATAATTTTTTATATTAACTTTAAATTTGGAGAAAGAGTTTGCAATACGTCATTACAAAATATGGAAATATCGTTTACGGTCCGCAACGTTGGAACCCATTTAATTTTACCAATGCTCTGTCTGCACAAGGAATCTCCGTAAGTTTTGCAGAAAATGCGCCGATGATGCCTGTTAAAATCGATAGTTGTCAAATATTACCTGTGATCGATGATGGCATTGGGCAGATCCCTTTTGAGCCTCGTATTCATCGCATTGTAACCGAAACAGCGATTTTAGAATCTTCCGTTGTGATCACCTCTGCAGTTGAAAATAGACCGCTTACCGATGTCCAGACAGAACAACGGGCCCTCCTCAAAGAGAGAACGCAGAACGCTATTTTAACGATGGCTCCCGACTATGCCCAACGCAACGCCGCCTTGGGGTTGTTGGATGCGACCGAAACCCAATTCATAAAGGATCATATCTCCACATGCCGAACCATCTGTCATACCACGGAGGCGGCTATTGCAGCGGCATTAGATGGCGTGGCAGTGATCAGTGCCATGGATAATACCCTCTTTCCATAAAGGAGATGATGCCCTGCGGGCAAAAAAATTAAAACCCTGGGGGATGAATCCCCCAGACCCCCTCTTTTTTTTAAAAATTAAAAAAAAAGGGTGGGGGGTATTGGGGGGCGGTTCTCCGCCCCCCCCAAGGTCTTGATTTTTATTTTTTCGATACATCAAGTCGCGTAAATGTCGTGCCAAATCGACCCAACGCTCCTTTGGAAAAGAAATCCCCAATTCATTTTGAATCAGAAGAATCAATTTTTCAAGATCGGCTGGTGGCAGTTCGGCCAGTATACGATCAGAGTTGATTTTTTGTTGCTTCAAATCCATCAGTCGCCGATAAAAACAAAAATAGACAAAGTTGACATGGCGGTATTTTTTTCTTTTTATATAAGAAAAACTTAGCTGAAATGCAAAGTTAAAACGCGGTAACAATCTGTAAATTTATATTGAAGAATTTATGCATTCCTTATATAAATTATAAAATTCTAAGAGGATTCATTTGCAAGGATTTTGACTTTTAGTTGCAGGAGATCCTCACCAAAACCATTCTTGATTAAAGGGTCGATGATGAAATTTATAGACTCCCTCTCTTTTCAAACAAAATTAATGCTGATTCTTCTAATCCCATTGAGTGGTGTGATCGGGTTGGAGATATTGGGTATCCAGGATAAAATATCCGTCATAGATAGAATGGACCAAATAGATAAAATTACCAAACTGGCCATCCATATCAGTAATTTGGTGCATGAGATTCAAAAAGAACGCGGTTTGACCGCTGGATTATTGGGTAGTAAGGGCGAAAAATTTCGTACCGAATTGGCCTTGCAGCGTGAAAAGAGCAGGGAGAAATATAAGCAACTTCAAGAATTCTCTTCTGCCATGAAAATGGAACATATCGGAGTGGAGTTTAACTCCTTTTTTCAAACTGGGTTGAGAGATTATGGGCAACTAGAGAAGTTGCGCCAGCGCGTGGATCACTTGGCTATCCCATTTGAGGAGGCCATTCCCTTTTATACGAAAATGAATGAAGATTTTTTAAATACAATTCATTATTTATCCAACATCTCCGATAATGTAAAAATTGCTAACCTAACCAAAAATTATAATACCCTCCTACAGGCAAAGGAGCGGGCTGGACTTGAAAGAGCCATTATTGCCAACACGTTGACTAGGCATCGATTTGGACCAGGCTTATATGGAAAATTTAGTACTCTTGTCTCTGAACAGGAGACTTTATTACGGATTTTTCGCACTCTGGCATCCCCAGAGGATCAAAAAAAATTTGATACCCTTATGGCCGATCCCTCTATTCAAAAAGTACAAAAAATACGCGACATTCTTTTTAAAAGTGGATATGCCAGTTCTCTTTATGTGTTGTTGGGAGAATTATACCAAAATATGGCGTTGCGTGGGGCTTATCACTCCATTAAAAATCTTTTGATTCGTGGTTCTTTGTACGGGTTCAAAGATGATGATTTCAATCCAGAGGGAAAACAACAACATTATAAAAAACAATTTGAAAAAAACTTTCAAGACATTCAAAAGGTCATGCAACAAATCTGGAGCTTAACCCCAGAAGAGTTGTCTATAGGACAACGTCAGGATGTGGATATCATCTGGGCTAATATTTTGGCCTATCGTAAAAGTGTTGACGTGATCATTCATCTTCAAAATCAGGGTAAACATATACACGAAATTGATATGGATGTCGAATCTGGTGTGAAAATTGATGATCTCCCGGCCGAGGAGGCCATGCGTCGTTTGATTAAATCCACTGCCGTTGGTCAGTTCGGCGTGGATCCCGGCGTTTGGTTCGAAGTGAGCACCAGCAAGATTAATCAACTCAAAGCGATGGAGGACCATTTGGCCGATGATTTGATCGCCAGGAGTGCCGATCTTCGTATGGCGGCTTGGAAGAGTTTTATCGCTTATCTGGTTTATGGGCTGCTCCTGATCATCTTGTCCATGGGGGTTGGTCTTTATATGGTGCGCCAGTTAAAAGATAAAACTGCAAAAATATTGAGACAAAATGAGAAAATAATCTCTGGTGACCTCACCGTGCGCATTCAAGTGGACAATGGCCACACCTTGGATGAATTAGACAAAATCGCTGTCTCTATGAATCATATGGTGGAGAGCCTTGAAAAAACCACGCAAATGAATCAACGCGCCCTGTTGGCTTTGCAGGTGAGTGAGTCGCGGGTTCGTTCGATGTTTGAGTCGGCTCCAGATGCGATTATCTCTTTGAATTCACAGTGGAAAATTGAGGCTATCAATTCCGCTGGTGAAAATTTATTCGGCTATTATCCAGGCACTTTGATTGGCCAACCTGTCGTCAACATCGTGCCAAACTTTAACTCGACGGAGGGTGGGAGAGGGAGTTGGTTGGAGCGATTCGGCAAAAATAAATTGTGTACCTCGATCACCGTGGAGATGGACGGCGTTTGCCAGGATGCGGGTTATTTTCCTGTAGAGATCTCTTTAAGCAGCTACATCGCCGAGGATGACCGTCTTCATTTTACACTTATATTAAAGGATATCACTGAGCGTAAACAGATTAAAGCCGCTCTGACCAAGGCTTATAATGAGTTGGAAGAGCGGGTGCGTGATCGAACTCGGGAGTTAGAGCAGGCCAATAAACAATTGTTTGCCGAAATTGAGGAGCGTATTCGGGCCGAACAGGGGTTGGCGTTGGCCGCAAAAGTTTTTGAAACCGCCTCTGAAGGGATTTTAATTACCGATGCGACTGTAAATATTATCAAGATAAATAAGGCATTCACAAATATTACCGGTTATTTAGAGCAGGAGTTGTTTGGTAAAAATCCACGGTTGATGCGGTCTGGACGACACGAGGCCGATTTTTATGTCAATATGTGGGAGTCCATCCACAAGACGGGCTCTTGGTCGGGTGAAATTTGGAATCGACGCAAAAATGGGGAGATCTTTCCGCAACGGCTCTCCATTACATCGGTTTGGAATGCACAAGATGAGTTAACAAACTTTGTGGGTATTTTTTCCGATATTACGCATCTAAAAGAGACCGAAAGAAGACTGGAAAAAATGGCCTATTTCGACGCCCTCACCCAGTTGCCCAACCGACTGCTATTTCGGGATCGTTTGCAGCACGAATTGGATAAAAAGACTCGACATGAATTTAAATTGGCGGTCTTATTTATTGATCTGGATCGTTTTAAACATGTCAATGACTCTTTGGGCCATTCGGCAGGAGATCAACTGCTGGTAGAGGTGGCCGAGCGCATAAAGGTTTGTCTGCGTAAATATGATACAGCGGCCCGCCTGGGAGGCGATGAGTTTGCCGCCATTATCACAGGCATCAGAGAGAGTCGCGATGTCGTTTCCGTCGCGCGCAAAATTATTGAAGTTTTAAAACAGGGCTTTATCTTAAGCGGTCAGGAGGTGTTTATCGGTGGCAGTATCGGGATCAGCCTATTTCCAGACGATGGCGATAACTTTGAAATCTTGACGAAATACGCCGACATCGCCATGTATAAAGCCAAAGAGAGTGGTCGCGGCATGTTTAAATTTTATGCAGAAGCAACAAACTCTGGGGTTCAAGATCATTTGATGTTAGAGAGTAATTTACGAAATGGTTTGAAAAATGATGAATTTAGAGTATTCTATCAGCCTAAGGTCAATATGCAATCGGGGTTGATTTGTGGAATGGAAGCCCTGGTGCGGTGGTTTCCAAAACAGGGTCCCATGGTTTCTCCAGCGGATTTTATTCCTCTTGCCGAAGAGACCGGTATTATTTTAGCTCTTGGCAACTGGATTATGCGTGAAGCCTGTCAACAAACTGCAATTTGGAGAAAGGCGGGGCATGCCATTAAAATGGCCATTAATTTATCGGCCATGCAATTTCAGAAAAACGATTTGATCGAGACGATACAAGCCCTTTTGGATGAGACTGGCTTACCGCCTGAGGCTTTGGAGTTGGAAATCACCGAAAGCATGGTCATGGGCAATGTGGAAAAATCTATTGAACGTATGAAATGTTTGAAAGCTTTGGGACTGACTTTGGCGGTGGATGATTTTGGCACGGGATACTCTTCCCTGAATTATCTGAAACGGTTTCCAATTGACACGCTAAAAATTGACCAATCCTTTGTTCGCGATTTCAATCGCGCTCCTGAAGATTATGCCATCGTGTTGGCCATTATTTCGCTTGGTCAGGCTTTAAAACTCAATATTGTCGCGGAAGGGGTGGAGACGCGCGAGCAGGTACTGCTTCTTAAAGAGAAGGGGTGTCATGAAATGCAGGGTTATTTTTTTAGCAAACCGCTTGCCGCTGAAAAAATTCAAAATTTGTTTGATGAGGGGCAAAATTTGGATAGCCTTTTATTGTAATAAGTTATATATCTGTATTCCATGTCATGATGATTAATTCTTAAAAAAAAGAGGGGGTCTGGGGGATTCATCCCCCAGGGTTTTGATTTTGACTTTTTTGTCCGCAGGGCATCATCTTCATGTATCGGAAAAATAAAAATCAAGACCTTGGGGGGCCCAGAACCGCCCCCCAATACCCCCCACCTTTTTGTTTTAATTTTTTGCCCGCAGGGCATGATGTTCGCAACAAGGGGTCCGCTGGTATTGGTTATGACTCTTTACTTTGGAGAAAAATATGTCCTTGGCACGAAAACATTATCAAATTCGAGAACTTCTCTCGGAACAAGGCGTGACTTTTTGCTATAGTGGCATGATGACCGAAGCGATTTTAACGAGCCTTGGCGATGCCATTAAATATAAATTGACTCTGGAAGAGGCCGATACCAATACCATCCGTGGTGTCTTTGCCATCTTTGTGGAACAAATGCAAAACACTATACGCTACTCCGCTGAACGGGAAGAGAGTGAGACATCCTGGATGGAAAAAAAAGGGTTGAGCTATGGCACCCTCACCGTAGGTCGAGATGAAGAAAAATTTTTTGTCACCTGTGGAAATAAGGTGCAACAAAAAGATGTCCCACGTCTGCGGGAGCAATTAACCCTTATCCAAGGATTGGATCGGGATGGGTTGAAAAGGCTTTATAAAAAAATTTTGCAGGGGGATACACCCGCGACCAGCCAAGGGGCTGGTGTGGGTTTTGTCGATATCGCCAAACGCGCTTCGCGTCCCATCGAATTCGATTTTTTCGATCTGGACGAGCACTATGCCTTTTTTTCTTTGAAAGCCACTATTTAACATTATAAGAGAAATATCATGGAAAACATCTTTATTAAACGCACTGAACGCACGCCTCAGATTGAGTTTGACTTTACAAAAAATGTTTTTGCCCTCCGGGGGGAGTCATACCCAGAAGATGTCCCTACTTTCTTTGGACCGCCCATCTCCGCTTTACAAAAACATCTCGAAAATCTCTCCTCTGGAAATATAGAATTCTATTTTGAACTGGTCTATTTTAACAGCACAAGTGCTAAAGTTATCATGAAACTTTTTGAGCTGTTAGATGAAACCGCCCAAAATGGGGTTTCAGTAACGATTCTTTGGTGCTTTGATCCAGACGATGATAACATGCAGGAGATGGGGGAAGAGTTTGGAGAAGATCTCCAAGTGGCCCAGATTAAAATGTGTCCGGTAAAGTCGACAACTCCATAGATGAATATGAATTAAACAATTATGAGTTTTGATCTCTTTCAAACTGAAACGACTCTTATCACCGACATGGAGGCCCTTTTGGAACACCCAGAGGCCTCGGTAGCGGATCTGCGGGCCGGAGTGGCGGCCTTATTAAAGGGCTATAACAAGCTGTTCAAGGGTACACAAAAAATTTTAAGGTTGAGTGACCGTAACGAACAGCATATCAAACAGGCCCAAATTCAAATTGAAAAACAAAAGGAGGCGTTGACTCAAGCCCATGAAGCGATGGCACGCCACAACGAACTCCTGGAAGAGACCGTTCAGACGCGCACCAGAGATTTGATCCGTACGCAAAAAGAGCTTAAAAAACTCGTGGATCTTGGCGTCTCCCTTGCCGAAGAACGGGATATTGACACCCTTCTGGAAAATATTCTTATGGGTGGCAAAGCCTTAACATATGCCGATGCGGGTACGCTCTATTTACGTACCAAAGAAAATACCCTTAAATTTGTCATCGTCCGTACCGATTCTTTGGGAATCGCTTTGGGCGGAGCTGGGAAAAAATCGGTCCAGATGCCCACCGTGCCCCTCTTCAGAGCCGATACCGGTGAGCCAAATCATCTCAATATCGCTTCCCATGCGGCAAATACTGGAAAAACAGTGGTGATCGAAGATGCCTACGATTCTCAATCATTTGATTTTTCAGGTGTGCGTCAATTCGATAAAAAAACCGGATATCGCTCCCGCTCTTTTTTGACGGTTCCTCTAAAACCGCGGCAGGGCAAGGTGATTGGCGTCTTACAATTAATCAACGCCATGGATCCGCAAACCGGTCAGGTCATCCCCTTTGATCCAGAGTTGGTCACTTTCGTGGAGGCCTTGGCCGCGCAGGCTGCCATGACTTTGGATAACCAAATGCTATTAAAGGCTCAAAAAGATCTCTTTGACTCCTTTATTCGTCTGATCGCCGCTGCGATTGATGCCAAATCTCCTTATACCGGGGGGCATTGTGAACGGGTGCCTGAATTGGCCCGCTTGCTGGCTTTGGCCGTCTGCGATGTGGATCAGGGACCCTTTGCCGATTTTAAAATGACCGAAGAGGGGATGGATGAAATGCGTATCGCCGCTTGGTTGCACGATTGCGGCAAAGTCACTACTCCTGAATATGTGGTGGATAAAGCAACTAAGTTGGAAAATATTTATAACCGTATTCATGAAATTCGGATGCGGTTTGAGGTGCTTTATCGGGATGCGGAAATCGATTATCTAAATAAATGTATGGTAGATCCAGACGCCCAGGAGCGGCTGGCAGAGGAGCTCAAAGCCTATCACCATACATTACAAGAGGAGTTTGCCTTTATAGCCCGTTGCAATGTGGGTGGAGAATTTATGCAGAAGGCCGATAAAGAGCGGATTCAAGAAATTTCCAAAAGAATTTGGATACGTCATTTCGATGATCGTCTTGGTCTCTCTTACGCAGAACTTAAACGTAAGGGAACGACTATGCACACCGGTTTTGATGTCGAGCAACTGCTTACCGACAAAAGCGAACATATTATACCTCGCGAAGCGGATACCAAAATTCGGGATGCAAAAATGGGTATCAAAATGCCTACACCAGAACATCTTTACAATATGGGGGAAATCTATAATCTTTGTATCGAACGAGGGACTTTAACCCCGGAAGAACGGTATAAAATTAACGAACATGTGATTCAAACGATCAACATGTTGGAAAATCTTCCCTTTCCAGAGGGATTGGGCCGTGTTGCAGAATTTGCTGGTGCCCATCATGAGACCATGGTCGGCTCTGGCTATCCACGCAAGCTCATTCGTGATGAGATGTCCGTACCCGCTCGAATTATGGCTATTGCCGATGTGTTTGAAGCATTAACCGCTTCGGATCGTCCCTATAAAGAGACTAAGACGCTCAGTCAGGCGATTAAGATTATGAGCTTTATGAAAAAAGACAAACATATTGATGCGGATTTGTTTGAAATATTTTTAAAACATGGCGTTTATTTGAAATATGCTGAGATGTATTTGGAACCAAAACAGATTGATGTGGTGGATATTTCTCAATATTTATAATGCAGGATCGAACATGATGCCCTGCGGGCAAAAAATTAAAAAAAAAGGGTGGGGGGTGTTGGGGGGCGGTTCTCCGCCCCCCAAGGTCTTGATTTTTATTTCCGATACATGAACATAATGCCCTGCGGGCAAAAAATTAAAATTAAAGACAAAACCTTGGGGGATGAATCCCCCAAACCCCCTCTTTTTTTTAAGAATTAAAAAAAAAGGGTGGGGGGTATTGGGGGGCGGTTCTCCGCCCCCCAAGGTCTTGATTTTTATTTTTTCGATACATTAATTTGGTCGGGGCGAGAAGATTCGAACTTCCGACCCCTAGCACCCCATGCTAGTGCGCTACCTGGCTGCGCCACGCCCCGCGACCTTTCAATAAAATCACTTTAACTCAAATTGATTGGATTGTCTAGTTCTGATCTCGATTTTTTGCTTAATCTTTAATGTTTATACGATTGCTGCAAAAGTAGAGCCGCTTGTAAGGCACGGCAAGCCCCAGAATGATCGGGGCGTACAGTAAGGGCGGTGCGTAATGCGAGAATAGAAAGATCGTGTTGAGCGCATTTTTGGTAGGCCAAACCCAATTGAAAATTGAGATGAAAACGGTCGGTATGGCGTTTGGCGACCTCTTGAAGAAGAATGATCACAGCATGATATTGATGGGTATCCATTAAAGCGAGACCTAAAATCGAACAGAGACGCGGCTCAAAGGGGTCTCTTTTGGCGGCTAACTGCAAAACGGTGATAGATTCACGAACTCTTCCGGTTTTATATAAACAAAAACCCAAATGCAACAAACAATCCAGATCTCTGGGCACCAAAGCCAGCGCGTCGCGTAACAAAGGCTCTGCACTCCAGTACCGACCGCGTTCGGTTTGCTCAATCCCTTTACGACGCTTTTGTTGAAATAGTATGGCATCCCCTTGACCTAACACTCTTTTTAAAAAAGCAAAGGTGCGATCTATAAAATTGCCACTTTTGTGCTGTGCTGGAGCAGAACTTTTTGTGGATTTTAAGGTCTGCTGTTGCGTCACAACAGGTAAAATTGGGGGAACAATGGCAGGAATCGGCGCGGAATTCGCGATGGGCTTGTTGATGTATAGGTGACTCCTGTTAGGCTGGGGTTGGGAACCAGCAGGAACAGAAGGAATAGAAGTAGGAGCGGTTTTCTCCTTAAAGGGATTGGTCCATTTTTCCTTGCCTTTGGTTTTCCCATGAGAAGCCGTTTGGCTGTTGCTTTTTGTTGGTTTTGGGCTTGTTGTTGACTTAAAGGTGACGCGCCGGGTAATGTAGCGTCTGCCAGTCGGGCTTTTTTCTAAATGGGTAGCCATGGGATTTTGAACCAGCACATTGGCTGTCAAAAGGGTGGCCAGTGGCACGTTGTTTGGATCGGTCGTCTGTATCGATAAGGGTGCTGTAGCTTGCGCACCCTTGGGAGAGTAGGAGGAGTCCTCTTCAAGAGTTGTTTTTTGATTGGCGGTCGTCACCTGAAAAGGGGAGTGATCAAGGTTTGTTCTTTTGTTTCGGCGCATGGGTTGGGGTATCGAAGAATGGACTCCTGAAGATGGCGTCGCATAAACCTCCGAAGGCAAAGAATCGATGCGTTGTGGGGTCAAGGTGGCATCTGGCTCGCGATGTTGTCCCCAGGGTGTTTTGACCGGGGGAACCTTCGTGCGCGGCATAATAGCGGGTCTACTCTTTGGTGAGGCCGAAAAATCGACTTGCATCAAAGGGGCGTGGGTCCATAGAGGATGGGCCGAATGGGGAGCCGTGCTCAGAAAAGGCGGCTCTATCAGATGCACTTCGGGCGTGTTTGGCTTGGCTAAAGCGACTGAATCAAAACTGGCTTGCGCCGGTTGATGGCTTTGTTCGGTAACGATCCCTGCGCCTTCCGAAGCACCAACAGGAGAATCAGAAGCGTCGACAAGCGTGGAGGCCATTGCTCGGAAAGCATGAATGCCATGCCATTCGGGATGCTGAGTGGAGGCTTGCCCACTCTTTTCAGGCTCTTTTTGATCGGTTATAGGTGGCAACTCCTCAACAATAAGAGGCAAACCATTCGGCTCGGTCTGATGAAGGACAGTTGCATCTTCCATTTAAATCTCCTGTAACCGTTCAGATAAAAAAAATCAAAAACAAGACCTTGGGGGATTGCATCCCCCAACCCCCCTGCTATTTGAAGAAAGCAAAACCGAATTCAAAAGCAAAGTCAAAAGCAAAGTCAAAATAGAATTTTTATATTTTTTTTTAAATAATCAATTAAAAATATGAGTCGGCTCTCTTCTGACGCTCTATTTCAATCTCATCCATCATGGATTCAATGCGATCCTGAGCAATCTGCAAAATTTTTTTTCGATCAGAAGGAGACATCCCTGACGTATAAATAGGAGCCCCAATTTTAACATGAATCAATCCTGGTTTTTTAAAAAAAGTGCGTCGAGGCCAAAAGAGACCCGCATTATGGGCCACTGGCACAATGGGTACTTCCGCCTCCAATGCCAGGGCGATACCACCGCCATTATAATGGCCAATCTGTCCAGGGGCCATCCGTGTTCCTTCTGGAAAGATAACGAGAGATGTTCCTTGTTTAAAATGAGTTATTCCCTGTTGACGCATTTTGCGTAAGGCATCCATCCCTTTGGAACGATTAATGGCAATCTGTCCAGTGGCCAATAACGCCCAACCAAAAAAAGGAATGTACAAAAGAGAATGTTTAAGAACTAAAACAAAACGCGGAAAAATATGATGAAATGTGATCGTTTCCCAAGCCGATTGGTGCTTTGAAAATAAGATAAAAGGTGGGGGAGGGAGTTGTTCGAGACCCTCAATATAATCACGCAAGCCACAAAAAATGGCCAATATCCTTCGGTTGTAGCCAGCCCAAACTTGCGCCATGCGTTGTCGTGTCTTAAGGGTTGTGAATGGCCAAATGGAAAGAATAAGGGTAGCAAAAGCCAAAATACCTCCAGAGCCAAACCAAATTCTAATTTTCATTAACACCATTCATATATCCTTTAATCTTAAATTATCAAAAGAAAAAAGGGGTCTGAAGATTGCCCCTATGGGTTGTTCTGGAGTTTCGTGTTGGTATTCATGCCGTCAAAGAAGCAGATATAGATGCCAACTTATATTTAAAAAAAAAAGAGCGGCTCATTCTAATTGCCAAAGCCATTGGTTGCCACAGATTTACGCGCTTTCAGCATCAAAGGACTGGGGCTAAAAGTGACGACTTTACGAGCCGTGATTTCAACTTCATCTCCCGTGCGGGGATTGCGACCTATACGGGAACGTTTTTTTCGAACTGAAAATTTACCAAATCCTGAAAGTTTAACCTCATCTCCACGTTCCAAATCACCTTTAATGATTTCTAAAACAACCTCAACCAGTTCAAGGGATTCGGCCCGAGAACTGGAAAGATTTTGATAAACGGCTGCCGCTAATTCCGCCTTGGTCATTTTGAATCCTCCATATACGAATAGAATAGATGCCCTGCGGGCAAAAAAATTAAAGGCCAAACCCCGGGGGATGAATCCCCCAGCCCCCCTCTTTTTTTAAGAAGAGGGGGGCGGTTCTGGGCCCCCCAAGGTCTTGATGTTTATTTTTCCGATACATGAATGCTCCGACCGTTTAGGAAAAATATTTTGTGGAAAAAAAGTGAATTACCAACAATTTGAACTCATTTTATTCATTGTGAGGAAAATTGGCAAAATCGCAAGGAATTTTTTAAAGTTTGAATAAAAAACAAAATTAGGATATCCAATCAATAAAGTCCTTCGTTAAAAATTTGCTCCTTTTGTGGAACGACTGTTGGTGTGGATTTGTTTGGCATTTGGTCCTTCCGAAAGGCTTCCAAAACTGTGGACTGCGAAGAACTATTGGTAGAGACACCAGTTGCGAGATCCACTGTCTCCATTTGAATGCCAGGAGGAACGGAAAAGTCGGTTACTGGTAGATCTTTCAGAGCGAATTTCATAAAATCGATCCAAATAGGCAATGCCGCTTGGGCTCCAGTCTCTCGGTATCCAAGCGTTGTGAAGTCATCCAATCCCACCCAAACAGCGGTGACCAAGGAGGGGCTGTATCCGATAAACCAAGCATCTTTGAGATCATTTGTCGTCCCAGTCTTTCCGGCTAAAGGGCGTTTCAATATTTTTGCCCGTGTTGCCGTTCCCCGTTCGATCACCCCTTTGAGAAGGCTTGTCACTTGATAGGCGGTCTCTCTGGAGAGAACCCGGCTGCCAAAAAGTGGGGAAGGGGGCGCCTTGGTTAACAGGCTTTTGTTCGGTTCCTGGTGGCATAAAAGACAGTCCCCGCCAGTATGCCGAAAAATGGTGCGTCCAAAACGATCTTGAATGCGGGCAATATAAACCGGTGGCACCAATTTACCACCATTGGCAAAAACACCATAAGCAGAGGCCAATTGAATGGGTGAAAATCCCCCTGAGCCTAAAGCTAAGGTCAAATTGCGCAAATTGGGAGGAATTTCCAATCCAAAACGGTTTATATATTTCGTGGCTGTTGCAATGCCAACATTTTGCAATAGACGAATGGTGACTAAGTTACGAGAGTGTTCCAAGGCGGTACGCACCGTGGTGGGGCCAAAAAATTTATGCTCATAGTTTTCTGGACGCCACGTTTTTAATGAGCCGTTGCTGTCGCGATACTGCATTAAAATGGGACTATCATCAACGACGCTCACCGGTGAAAAGCCATTATCCAAGGCAGCGGCGTAAATAAAGGGTTTAAAAGAAGATCCTGGTTGACGGCGCCCCTGCGTCGCGCGGTTAAATTCGGAACGCTTAAAATCGTAACCGCCAACCATCGCCAATACCTGTCCGGTGTGTGGGTCTAGACTCACCAAGGCGGCTTCCGCATCTGGTTCTTGTGCAAGACGATATCCTTCTGGATTCTCCTGGCTCGGTGGTTCCAGAAGAAGGGTATCACCGGCTTGGATGACATCGGTAAGGCGTTTTATGGGAGGGCCAATTTGACGATCCTTTTCCAACCTTTTTCTAGCCCAAAGAACACCGTGCAGAGGCAGTTCAACTTTTTCGCCCGTGGTCAATAACAGAGTGGCGGCTTTGGCCGAAGGGGTCGGTAAAACCAGAGCGCGTAGGTATCCACTCGCTGTAGGCGGGGTATTTTTATATTTTTGTAGCCACTGCTCTATTTGCTGTTCTCCCACTTTGTTCATGTGTTCCAAAGGTCCACGATAGCCATGGCGGCGATCATAGGTGATCAATCCGCGCATGACCGCCTCTCTTGCTTGGCGTTGCAATGGGGGATCCAGTGCGGTATAAATGTCCAATCCCCCTTTATAAAGATGATTTTGTCCCCATTCGGCCAGTATTGTACGGCGCACATGTTCTAGATAATGGGGGGCGATTTGTTCCAAGGAGGGGTCCGGGCGTGCCAATTCGATTTCAGCCGCTGCCGCCTCTTTGGCCTCTTCTGCTGTTATGAAACCGACAGTGACCATGCGCTCTAAAACCAACTTTTGACGGTCTAGGGCACTTTGTTTGTGCATCCAGGGGTTATAACGGCTGGGAGCTTTGGGTAATCCAGCCAAAAGAGCCATTTGCGCAAGAGATAAATTGGCAACATCTTTATCAAAATAGGTCCGTGCCGCCGCCTCTACGCCATAAGCTCCTGAGCCTAATAAGATTTGGTTGAGATAGAGTTCCAAAATTTCACTTTTTGTAAAGGTCTCTTCAATACGAAAGGCCAAAATGATCTCTTGTATCTTGCGTTGCAAGGTGCGTTCTGGGGTGAGAAAAAAGGTTTTGGCCACTTGTTGGGTGATGGTAGAGGCCCCTTGCACCACACCACCCGCACGAATATTGGCGAACATGGCGCGAAACATGCCAGGAATGTTGATGCCCATATGTTGATAAAATTTATCGTCTTCAATGGCTAAAAAGGCATTGATCAGCTGTTGAGGAATCTCGTTTAGGGGGACGAATTGACGACGTTCAATGAAAAATTCACCCAATAATTGATAATCACGGGCATAAACACGGGTCAAAACGCTGGGTTGATAGTCAATCAGCTTGTTGAGGGTTGGGAGGTTTTTGGCAAAATGGGTGTATATGCCCCAAATCGTACCCGCTCCGATCAGTCCAGCAATGAGCATAAAATATAATAAAAGCTTGACAAACCGATTCGAGCTCTTTGGCTTGCGGGTTTGAGGCGTTTTCGAGGGCCTTGGGGGTTTGGGGGGAATATATAATGTTGTCAATTTAGTTTGAAATGGAATGTAATTTGCATTAAACGGAAAGATTCATTTTTGTATCACTGATTTTTTATCCTATACTATTTTTAGGATTAAATCATCGAAAAACATTTTAAAAAGAAAATGACACTATGTTATCCATTGGAAAAAAATCCATTATTGGTTTGGATATAGGGTCCAACGCCATTAAAGCCGTTGAGCTTAAACCATCTGGAAAAAAATGGCAACTGCATAAATATGGCATAAAATCTATACCACAGGAAGCCATTGTCAATAGTCAGATCAAGGATATGGAAGGGGTCGCTCGAACCATTCGAGAGTTGATGGCCGAAGCCCATTTTACCAGCAAACAAGTGGCTATCTCCGTCAGTGGTTCTGCGGTCATTGTCAAAAAAATTCAAGTGGGTGCCATGTCGCTTTTGGACCTAGAGGATCAAATTCCCCTGGAGGCCGAGGAGTACATCCCCTTTGATATCGAAGAAGTCCATTTGGATTTTCAGGTGCTCGGTCAGCACGATGAACAAATGGATGTCTTGTTGACCGCTTGCAAAAAGGATTTAATCAATCAACGTCTCGAAGCGGTAGAAACGGCAGGATTACAGGCCAAAATATGCGATTTGGATCTTTTTTGCCTTGCGAATAGTTTTGAGTTGATTTTACGGGCACCCTCCGATATAGAAAACGCCATGGCTCTCGTTAATATAGGTGCCAGTTTGACCAATATCACCATTCTTATCGGTTCCGATCCGATTTTTACCCGTGACCATCTTTTTGGCGCAAATCTTTTGACCAAAGAGATTCAACAACGTTACGAGCTCTCTTATTCCGAGGCCGAACTTTTGCAAAGCAGAGCAGCCACAAACCAAAAAGATAATAAGGAAAACAATCCAATCCCCCATGATTATCAGGAGGAGGTTGTGCGGCCCTTTTTTGAACAATTGGGCCGTCAAATTGGCCAATCCATTGATTTTTATAAGGCCAACCATCCGCAAAAACCGGTGAAAGCCGTTTTAATCTCTGGTGGAGGGGGATTAACTCCGGGACTGGGCGATTTTTTGACCGAACAATTGGGCATTGAGACACGCTTGGCCAATCCCTTTGATGGCATAAAACTAAATGATTCAGTTAAAAAAGATCCAATCCTTACGGCCATGGGGCCACGTTTTATGATCGCCGTCGGTTTGGCCTTGCGGGGGATCAACGGATGATAAAAATCAATCTACTTCCCTATCGGGAGGCTCAACGCCAACAACAATTCCAACTTATTATAATCCTGTGGGTTTGTGTCGCCTTGGTGGGCGTGGGCATCGTGTTTGGTGTTGATTATTATATCTCCTCCCTCATTGCCGACCAAGAATTGATTAAAAGCAATCAAGAAGCTGAGATATCTCGGTTAGATAAAGAGTTGGGCGAAATCAAGAACATTAATTCAAAAAAAGAAGAGCTGCAAAAATTGCTGGATACCATCGCCAGCTTAAGACGCAATCGCTTTTTGGAAGTCCATCTCCTGGATGAGTTGACCAAGGCCATCCCTGAAAAAGTTTGGTTGGATCGCTTGATCACTAAAACAGGAGAGTTAGAACTGACCGGTGGTGCGGAATCCAACGCCCATGTGGCCGATTTTATGAAAAAATTGGATCTCTCTCCCTACTTTGGGGAGGTCTCCTTGTCTCGTGTTACGCAAGATGAGAAAAATAATCAAAAGACCAAAGGGTTCATTCTTAAGGCCAAAATTACCAATCCCGCGCCAGGAACGCCTATTCCTGTGCAGACAAAAACCGGCAAATAGGGGAAATCGTCATGGAACTGGGATTTGATCCGATTATCTTCCTAAGACTGCGCCGGATTGAACGCATCGGGGTTGCCATTGGTATCCTGATGGTCATCTTTGCAGCCTATTGGTATTTTTTCTTTTTAGATCACCAGGAAACTTTGAAAAAATTGGAGACAACCATCCAGGAGCAAGAACTCAAAATAACCACTAAAAAGAAAATGCTCGCCAATCTTCCCAAATTGCGTGAAGAGTTGGCTCAACTGGAAATACAAAAGCAAATCGCCTTGCAAGAATTGCCAACAACGGCAGAAATTCCATCCTTGTTGACCAATATCTCTTTTGCAGGCCATGCCCAGGGGCTTGAATTCATTCTTTTTGCCCCGCAGGCCGAGAATAATCTGGAATTTTATGCTGAAGTTCCCGTAGATTTAAAGGTTCAAGGGGGCTTTCACGACACCGTGCTTTTTATAAACCAAGTCGCCAGACTCTCGCGGTTGGTCAATATATCGGATGTCACGATGACCCCAGATCCCAAATCGGGTGTGATCCTTACCTCCGCAAGAGGAACAACCTATCGGTATATAGAACCCGTAAAACAGGAAGCAGCGGCTGCAAAAGGGAATGCTAAAACCAAGTAAGTTGTGCTTTTATGTGTATCGGAAAAATAAAAATCAAGACCTTGGGGGGGCCCAGAACCGCCCCCCAATCCCCCCCCTCTTTTTTTTAATTAAAAAAAAGAGGGGGTCTGGGGGATTCATCCCCCAGGGTTTTGATTTTTATTTTGATTTTTATTTTGATTTTTTTGCCCGTAGGGCATCATGTTCTAAAAGAATTAGGGATCTGGAAAATGTTCAATAGTGCTTATGTTCCGCGCTTGAATTTTATGCTCGCCGGGCTGTTTTTGATCTACGGATTGGTCCCGGTCGCCCAAACCACAGAGATGCCAAAACCCGCTTCCGAACTTGTTGCAGAATCGGTGTTTATCTATAATCCTTTGGGAAGACGGAACCCTTTTGAGTCGCCTTTCAAAGGAATCGCCAAAGGAGATGAATCTAAGGTGATTAAGCGGGTCTCGCAACGGGTCAAGGAACCTTTGGAAGCCTTTCAACTGGATAGCCTGAAATTGGTTGCGATCATTTTTCAAGTGGAAGAGAGTCAACCAGTCGTCATGATTGAGGATCCCTCAGGAAAAGGTCATATGCTTGGCGTCGGAAATCATTTGGGCAGCAACGAAGGTGAAATCGTCCGTATTGAAGATGGCTCCATTCAGATCCTTGAGCCGACACCCACATCCATAGATCAAAACGCCACGCGTTTAACAATATTAAGTTTGCAAAAAGAGGGAGGGGAATGATGGCCAAGGGCGTTTATTTGCTGGTTTTTACAGGGGTTCTTGGTCTTGCTGGTTGTGCCGAAAATGCTCCTTTGGTCGCCTCGAATGGCGCGAAAGAGGCGGCAAGTGTGACAGCTGAAAAGGCGCGCACGGCCATTATCACACGGATGGAAGCCATGGAGATTGGCAGCGGGGCGCGGGTGGCGTTGTTTTCTCAGACCCCCATGGTCTACGAGCTGGTTAAGCTTTCGGCACCACCCAGAATAATCCTCACCTTTCCAACACTCCTGTTATCCCCTGAGGTTCAACCCCAGGTGGTGAACCTTTCAACGATTTCCGCTATCTATCCAAGCAATGAGGGTGACAAAGGTGGCAGCCATATAGAGATTATCCTCAAGGAAGATCTCTCCTATGACATCCAGGAACGTCCAGATGGATTGGATCTTTTGGTTTTGGCTAAATCCAACCAGAAGGAGTCTGGAGCCGTTGATTCCAATCAAATCCGCATCCAAGATCTCAAAGTCAGTCAGGGAGCCTCTGGGACGCGCCTGAATTTAATCGGAACGGGAAAAATGGCCGTACCAAAGGTGTTTCGTTTGGAACAACCCCCTCGTCTCGTTGTGGAGATGGGTGGCCTTTCGCAAGCGGTCCCCGCCAAACAGTATGCCATCAACTCTCCAGAGGTCAGCACAGCGGTTTTGGGCGGCAGTGCGGAAAAGGTGCGGTTGGTGATTGATCTTACCGATGCGAAAGTGGGTTATCAATTGGACCTTTCAGACGGTCTGCCGGCCATTTTTCTTGCGCGCAATGCCCAAACGCTCAAGCCTAGCAAGGACGCTCTACAGCGTGACTTGAGCTTGGAGGATCTTGCCTTTACGCGGGATCGAGAAGATTCTGTGCTGCATATTCAACTCAATCGACCTGGGGCTGTTTTGCAAACCAAACAAGATGGCGATACCATTCTGTTGGACCTGGAAGGGGTGCATGTGCCTGATAAATGGGTTCAACGTTTGGATGTCAAGGCCTTTGGAGGGGTCGTCAGTTTCATTGATGCCTACAATGAACAAAACAATGCCCATCTCGTCGTGACATTGACGGATCTCAATGCCAAGCATGAAATCATCCAAAAAGATACGGAAATTTTGTTGCGTGTGATCCCTCCGATGGCACAAACGACCTCGGCACCGCAGGAAAAAAATCGTTATACTGGCAAAAAAATATCCATGGATTTTAAAGATATTGATGTTCAAAATGCCTTTAAACTCTTGGCACAGGTCAGCAATCAAAATATCCTTCTCTCCGATACCGTCAAAGGGACATTGACCATGCGTTTGGTAGAGGTTCCTTGGGATCAGGCTATGGATTTAATGCTTGAGGCCAAAGGGTTGGGAAAACTCCTAGAAGGGAATGTCCTGCGCATTGCCCCCTTGAGCGATATTCAACAAAACGCCGATGCCAGATTACAAGCGCAAGAGAGCAATCAAAAACTGGAACCGTTGGTCACTAAAATGATTCCGGTCAGTTTTGCCAGTGCCACGGATATTCAAAAATTATTGATGGAGGGGAGTCAAGGAGGAAGTGGTGGAGGCGGGAATAATGCCAATAAAACATCCGATGTCAACAGCCTGCGTTTATTATCGAGTCGTGGCTCTGTTACCGTGGATGCTCGAACCAATACCCTGATTGTCAAAGATACCGCTGCCAATTTGGTCAAAATTCGCGAGATGGTTGCCGAATTGGATAAATCCATTCCTCAGGTCTTGATTGAGGCGCGTATCGTCATCATGGACCGTAACGCCTCACAGAGTTTTGGCATCAATTGGGGGGCGAACTTTAAAGGGGCTGCCAACGATATCATTGGCGTGTCAGATAACTCAGAACATGCCTATCAGGTGCAACAGGATGTCACCGAAACCTATGAGCGGCGGCCCAGCATGTCAGGAGGGGTTGCCCGCAATGTCAGTCTCATACCATCAGGCACCTCAAGTCAGCTCGGCATACACGTTGGCTCTATTTCGCCTCTGTTAGATTTGGATATTGAATTGGGTGCCATGGAAAATACCGGTAAATCCAGAACAATTTCAAGCCCGCGTGTTTTGGCGACCAATAACCGTGCCGCCTCTATCAATCAGGGTCTTGATTTTCCATATGATAAAGCGACGACGACCAATGGCGTTACAGTCGTCACAACAGAATTTATGAAAGCGGATCTGGGGATTAAAGTTACCCCACACGTGACATCCAATGGTTATGTAACATTGGACGTTCAAGCCAGCAATAACACCCTTGTCTTTTATCCAGGTGTCACCACGCCGGGTCGGAACACAAGGGAGGTAGATACTCAAGTATTGGTTAAGGACGGAGAATCCATTGTCTTGGGAGGGATTTATCAGGATACCTCCTCTGAAGATAGTGGAAAAATTCCTAAAATGCATAATATTCCTTTTTTTGGATGGTTGTTTAAAAATATCTCCAATAAAGATAACCAGTCCGAATTATTGATTTTTCTTACCCCTCGGATTATTAACCCAGAATGAAGACATCTCGTTCCTTTCGTTTAGATTTGGGTCCACGCAGCTATGATATCGATATAGGGGGTGGTCTCTTAGAGGGGGTGGGGCAGCGGTTGCAGCCGTTGCTTCCTGGCGCGCAGGTGGCGATTGTGAGCAACACCACGGTGGCTCCCCTTTATTTGCCCACGGTTACCGCCTCCTTGGAAGCTCAGGGATTGGTGACGCTCCCTATCATTTTGGCAGATGGGGAACTTTATAAAAATTGGATCAGCCTCAATAAAATTTTTGACGCACTGATCGCCGCCCGTTGCGAACGCAGCACCACGTTGTTGGCTCTTGGCGGGGGGGTGGTGGGTGATATGACCGGCTTTGCCGCTGCCGCCTATTTGCGTGGGATAGCCTTTGCTCAGCTGCCCACCACGTTGTTATCCCAGGTAGATGCCTCTGTCGGGGGTAAAACCGGTATCAACCATCCCTTGGGTAAAAATTTAATCGGGGCTTTTTATCAACCCAAATGGGTGGGTATGGATCTCAACACCCTGAAGACCTTGCCTAAAAGAGAATTTTTGGCAGGAGTGGCCGAAGTCATTAAATATGGTATGCTTGGCGATGCCGTGCTGTTTCAATTATTGGAGCAGCGTTTGGAGGATTTTTTGGCTCTGGATACCGACTTAACCAGCGACATTATTTATACCTGTTGTGCCATCAAAGCGGCGGTGGTGGCCCAAGACGAACGGGAGGCGGGTAAGCGGGCCTTGTTAAATTTAGGCCATACCTTTGCCCATGCCATTGAATCGTTAGCCGGTTATGATGGACGCTTTTTACATGGTGAGGCGGTGGCCATTGGTCTGCTTATGGCCGCGGATCTCTCCTGGCGGATGGACCTGTGTTCCAAAGAGAGTCTGCAACGGGTGCGACAGTTGCTCTTACGCGCTGCTCTTCCCATCCAAGCACCCCGATTTTCCATTCAAGAATATCTTGAGGCCCTTTCTCACGATAAAAAAGTGCAAGAGGGTCAGATCCGTTTTGTCTTGCTGCGCGACATTGGGCACGCCAGCGTAGAAAAAGAGATTCCTAAAAGATTATTAGAACAAACTTTGGAAGAAAATATGGTTTGAGATAGCGTTTTTCGATATCTTATACCAATTTGCGTTCAATAAAGTATTATTGGAGGGGGCCGGGGAGTGTCACGCTCCCCGGCGGAGGTTTGGAGGCAGAGTCTCCAAGGTGTTGATTTTTATTTTTCCGATACATAAAAATCAAAACCCTGGGGGATGAATCCCCCAGACCCCCTCTTTTTTTAAGAATTAAAAGAAAAGGGTGGGGGGTATTTTTCATCCCATGCCATCTGTTTGGCAAGTTTTTCGACATCGTTGCTTTCAATCAACGCCGCCCCGCGCGCAATCCACTGTTTTGCCAATTCAACATCGCTTATTTCATAAAATGCCCACTGCCAATTGGCCACGGTTAGGTTAAAATCTATTGGAAAATTGGCCTGATTGGCAAAGAGATATTCGGGCTGGAGGGCCTCGGCGCGGCGTTGATTGCCAATACGCCACGTGTCGACAATCCAGCCAATGGGATGGGCGTTCCAAAGGGTACGTATGGTTTTTAATACGCCAATAGAGAAAGAGATAGGAATGCATTGGGAACGGATGGGGTCTAATAGATCAAGAATCAGTGCCGTGGTAGGGCGCACGCCTCGTTGACGGGTGGCGGCTATTTTGATCTCTGGAAAAAAGATCGCGTGGGGATAATGTTTAAATTCGGTCACGGCCTCAGCCAAAGAGGTGATGCCATATAATCTCTCTTCTGCCCCCTTTTTTTGGGGACGAAAAAAAATTTTTTGAAGTTCTGGCCAAGTGATATCGGCCACGCGGGCCGCTCTCCCCGTGGCCTTTTTCAGATGGGCATCGTGAAATAAAACCGGGACACCATCGGCGGTGAGTTGCAGATCAAACTCAACAAAGCGCACTCCTTTCTGCAAAGCGGCCAGAACTCCTGCTAAGCTGTTATCAGGAAAGCGGGCCGGAATTCCCCGATGGGCGACCAAGTGGGATTGGTTCATGGTTTGGGTAACGCAACCAGACGAAAGCCGTTGTGATTGCCCCGATGTTGGGGGGCATCCCAATCGCGATACGCAGAGCGCAACTGGGTGCCATCGCTGTTCCAATATCCGCCGCGTACGACGCGATATGAGCTGGAGTTCTCCTGGCATTGGGGATTTTTTTGACTGGCTTCGGGACGTTTATAAAATTCAGCGTCATACCAATCCGCTACCCACTCCAAGACATTGCCATGCATATCGAACAGGCCAAACCGATTGGCTGGCAATGATCCTACCGGCAGAGTGGATCCATAAAACCCCTCTTCGGGTCCATCGCCATAATAGAACACGCCGTTAAAATTGGCTTCGGTGAGGGCATGAATGGTTTCTCCAAAAGAGAAAGGCTCGGTTGAACCGGCCCGGGCGGCATATTCCCATTCGGCCTCGGTGGGTAAACGAAAGCGTGTGGTTCCCAGACGGTTTAATTTTTCAATGAAGAGTTGGGTATCGTTCCAACTCACCTGTTCGACGGGGTAAGTGTCGCCTTTTTGAAAATAAGCAGGGTTGCTCCCCATGTGGGTGGACCACTCTTTTTGGGTGAGTTCTGTTGTTTCTATCCAGAAACCGTCGAGGCAGACCATATGGCGGGGGCCTTCATCTGTAAATCTTCCCGCTTCACTCTCCGGGCTACCCATTTGAAAACATCCAGCGGGGATCCAGGTAAAGGAGATGTCTGCAAAGGTCTCTGTTTCGGCAGTCCAAGCTATTTTAGGGAGAGAAAAAAACATAAGACTAAAAAAAATGTGTAACATGATATAAAAGTACATCTCCAAGAACATGATGCCCTGCGGGCAAAAAAAAATCAAAGGCCAAACCCTGGGGGATGAATCCCCCAGACCCCCTCTTTTTTTTAAGAATTAAAAGAAAAGGGTGGGGCGGTTCTGGGCCCCCCAAGGTCTGGATTTTTATTTTTGCAAACATAGTCGTTCTATGCTGGCCAGTCAATCCAATTTTATCTTTAACGAACTAAAGTTCAAAATTCGCGCAACCATTGAATTTCACTCAACACTTTTCCATGATGCCTGTCCCTACTGAAAACCTCATTCGCCCCAAATTTTGTTCCATCTCTAGCATTTTTGGAGATGGAGAATTTGATTTTTCTGGACAATGAGGTAAATTTTCGAGAGAATCAGAAACAATATTGAGCTTCCACTGATTCAAATAGCCCAAATTTTTCTGAAGCAGGCAAGGGATATTGGAACCTCACCCTTCGTTCATGAATGGAGTCTTTCCAACAATGCCGCAACGACGGTTAATTAGCTTTGA
>JAMOAW010000118.1:0-2737 GCA_039908535.1 Magnetococcus sp. DMHC-6
CAACAACAACGCATCAACCAAACGGACAAAAAGGTCTTTATCCTCCAACCCCGCCAACAGCAAAATCACCTCTTTCCACCACTTTTCATTTTTTTTATTTACTAAATCATTCACCATGGTCTGCCGCTCGGACGCCACATAACCAGCGGCCAGATATTCTTGAAAGCCAAGGTGCATAAATCCATAATGTTTGCTGGAATACTCCTCTAAAACACCGCAGGTGACATGAAACCAACGCAACATCATGCCGCCATCCACCTCTTTTAAACTCTTGCCCTGCTCCTCCAACACACTCTCCGACAATTTAATAAACTCAAGCTCGGTCATGTCATACTGACGCCCATGCAGGTGCATCTGCCAAGCCATTTTCCGCAATACGGACAAGGCCACCTCTAGCGTGAGGGGAGGCTCTTCCGCTTCCAAAAGATAACGCCAGCGATAGAGCAACACATCCAGACATTGTCGATAAAACTCCACCCGCCGCCTGGGAATCTCATATTTTTGCAGAACCACCACACACAACAAGGTCAACAACAACGGATTGCCCACCAAAACCTTGATCTGCTGATTGGCATAGCGCGCCTCCCCCAGGTTGCGCAATAATTTATCCGCCTCCTGCTCGGCTTGCTGGGCATCCCCCTTGGGCAGACAACGATGAGCCTCTTGAAACCACAAACGGACAAAATCGGCCACCTGTAACGCATCCAACGGGCGGACATCCAAATGCAAAAAAGCCCCTCCCAACCGCACCTTGCCCCCATAACCGGCATATCGACACGACAAAGCACCGTAGATTCCCCGCGCCCGTTGATTCAATAGGGCATCATCCAGCTTGCGTGCCACCTTGGCCCGCAACTCCTGGCTGGCGATTTCGTCCAGTCCATCCAACAGCAACAACACCCCGCCTCGCTGCCACAATCGCTCCCCCAATCCCGCTGGTAGGCTGTGGCCAGAAGAGATGTCCAGTTCATTTTGCAAAAAGGCCAACAAGGGTTTGGTTAAAAATGATTCATCAAAGCGACGCAAGCGCAAAAAAACCGGCAAGATATTCTCCGCCAACCCCAACGCCCCGCCGCCCTCGACCAAACAGATGTGCAACAATTTACGCAAAGCCGTGGATTTTCCCGCCCCTGGATCACCAAACAGGGCCACATGCCGCCCATCCCCAATCCGAAACACCTCTTTCAACGCCACATCCCCATCGGCCTGTTGGATATAGACCTCATGTGGTCGTTGTTTTTTGTGGCTCTCTGAATCGGCCAACAGAGAACGTTGCGAAATGCGCAACGGCACGTACACCTTGTCCAAATCCAACGTCAAATCCGCCCCACCCGTGCCAATCAAGGAGACACGGCCATATTTAGCCAACGCCCAGGCCCGATAATCGGTGATCTCCTTCTCTAATTTATTTTCCTCGACATTGTTTTGTTTTACATCGAAAAAGGAGGGTGTTTTTGGGGAAGTGGAATGATGTGATCCACCGGTTCGCAACTCTACCCCGTCATTTAAAGTTCCATGGAAATACGGATCCAAATCAAACTCTTGAACACCACTTCCTCGTAAAATAAATTTCATAGGCCAAACACGAATACCTCCCGCATGGTCCAACTCTCCCCAAGCATACCCAAACGCCCGGCTTTCGTTCGCTGTACCATATTTATCCAGCCCAAAAAGAGAAGGGGCTTGAAAAGAATAACGCGGCTTAGCTCCAGCAACATTCTCCATTTTAGAATCTCCATGGTGCATATGACCATGCAAAAAGGCGAGAAAGTTATCTGGCAAATAAATTTGTTCAAGAAAACACTTCTTTGAATGAACAGAAAGCCAATCCAATGGATGGTGCATTAAGAGAAGTTTGGTGCCAAAATCGTTTTTACCCTCATTCAAAGCAAAATATAACTGCTTGCTGAAAATTTCTAATTTTCCTGGTATTAAATCGCCAAAATGCCGCCACGCCGAATTAAGCCCTACCACCGTCAAAGGAGGAGTGTCAGGCAAGGTGATGTGAGCACTGAAGTCACCAGGAAAATGGGAAAAATGAAATTTAATGTTAGGAGACGGATTTTTTGGACGAATTTTGGAATTTAACCAGTTTTGATAGTTACCAAAAAGGGGGGTAAAAAAAGAAACATCTTTTTTTACCCATAATTTTTCATTTAATGATTTTATTCCAGAATGAGCATTCCCCTTATCAAAATGATCCAAGACAGCGTAAAAAAGTAACCATAATTCATCGGGTCGCACCAAGTCATGATTCCCCGGCACCGGAATAACCAAAGGCCGCACCCCCAACCAATCAAAAAGTTTTTCTAAAAAATCATCCATTTTTTCATAATCTTCCGGCACCCCCTTCCAGGCAATATCACCGGTTACCAAAATTAAATCCGGCACCCCCCGCAAAGAGACCATTTTTTGGAGGCTTTTGGTAAATTCTTTATGAACATGCCACCAAATCTCCTCGCCATGGCATCCCATGTGAAGGTCGGAAATGTGCAGCCATTTAAGAGGTCTGTTTTTCGTCATAATTATATTTCTCCATTGCAAAATAAAAATATTAAAATAATATTTTTCAAGAAAAAAGTCAAACTCCGACACAAGAGAAGCCATCAGAGATCATGCTTGCCTGCAACCCAACTTATTGTATATAATCAAAGTAGAAAGGGTAGACCATGCCAGAGATAGAGATGGAACCACAACCCGACGAATATGACTCCCCCTGGAAGGAGATCTTGGAGCA
>JAMOAW010000016.1:0-85285 GCA_039908535.1 Magnetococcus sp. DMHC-6
TTGCTTTTGCTTTTGCTTTTGCTTTTGCTTTTGCTTTTGCTTTTGCTTTTGACCTCGGTTTTGCTTCCTTCAAAAAGCAGGGGGATTGGGGGATGCAATCCCCCAAGGTCTTGACTTTGTTTTTTGTTCAGGCCCGCGTTAATCGTCCACACTTAAATGTGGTGGTACCGAATTAATTCGTACCGGGTGAAATCGTTACAACAACCGGGGTTGATCCTGGAATACGCCAACGATCCTGGGCTTTAATGGCCACATCCCGAGAATTATAGGGACCTAATCGCACCTGATAGAGTTTATTGCCATTTGAAGTACTTTGAATAATTCCGACACTCGCCCCATTTTTTTGCAAATTTTCAACCCATGATTGCGCTTGTTTGACATTGGAAAAAATCGCCAAATTAACAGCGAAAACACCGCTTGTGGTCTTTTTGGCCATTAATGACTCTTGCCACTTATTGTCAACTGGCTTGGGGGGGGTGGATTTGCTGACGGTAGTGGGCAGAGTGGGATTATTTGCCTCTCCTGGGGGTTGATAGGCCACTCCTTTACCCGAATTCTCCTCCTGGGGTAAAACAACCGTTCGTTTGGCAAAAATGTTATAAAAGGTCAAATCAACATCTTTATTTCTGGAAGGAAGCTCGGCATCCAAAGTTTCCGGGGTATCGACTTCCAAAACCGTTGCAACAGATTCAGCCCCCTCTTTTGCCTTCGGTTCATCTTTTTTCTTGGGTTCGACAGACTTTTGAGCCAGCTGTTTTTTCTCCTCCTCAGCCATTTTCTCGGCCTCATCGACTTTTTTCCTGCCAAAAAGCCGGGCAAAAAATCCAACTTTTTCCGGTTCAACCACCTGTTGTGGTTCAGGAATAGGAGAGGATTCCCCCTCTTTTGGAGGGATAATTAATTTTTTAGGCTCAATCACCTTTTTAGGCTCAACAATTTTTTTAGGTGGTGCCATAGGTTTGGGTTGTACCACTGTTTTAGGTTTGGTGGCATTCAAAGAGGTCATAATGACCTCTGGCCCCTGCGCCGAAGGTGGGGCTTTCGGAACGGTCGCGCTCTCCTCCTCCTGGGGAGGAGGAGGCTCAGAAGGGTCTCTCACAAGCCACCAAACGCCGCCAATAAAAAGGACCATAGAGATCAGCCCCCAAGGCATGCGACGTTGGTGTTTTCTACGATAACGTTTAGTGGTGGGATAACGTGGGTTCACATGCTTTCCGGTGCCTGAATACCCAACAGACCGAGTCCGTTGGCCAGAACACAACGAACCGCCGAAATGAGCTTTAAACGGGCGTTGCGTAGGTTGATATCCGATTCTAAAATTCGATGACCATTATAATAGGTATGAAAAGCCGTTGCCAGTTCAATTAAATAATAGGGTATACGATGCGGCTCAAAATTTTTCGCAGCGTTTTCGACGATTTCCGGGTAACTTCCTAAAAGTCGAACGAGATCCAACTCAGCCTGCGACTGCAACAACGACAGATCGGCCTCCTCCCCCTCCTCCAACCCTTTTTCGCGCAATTGCCGCCCAACCGAACAGATACGAGCATGGGCATATTGAACATAAAAAACTGGATTGTCATTGCTTTTGGCCACGGCCAAATCCAAATCAAAGTCCAACCCTGAATTTTCCGAACGGGTCAAAAACCAAAAACGGACCGCATCGGCACTGGTCTCCTCGACAATTTCGTTCAAGGTGACAAAATTTCCCGCCCGTTTAGACATCCGCACCGGTTCGCCGCCACGGGTTAAGTTGACCATTTGCATCAATTTAACCTCCAGAAGATCGGTTTTGCCAGTCAGAGCCGCCAACGCAGCTTGCACCCGTTTGATATATCCGCCATGATCGGCCCCCCAAACATTGATAAGCCGATCAAAACCGCGTTGTGCTTTATCAAAATGGTAGGCCACATCGGCCGCAAAATAGGTATATTGTCCATCCCCTTTTTGCAAAGGACGATCCACCTCATCACCAAACCGAGTCGAACGAAACAATAACTGCGGTCGCGCTTCCCACTCTTCTGTTTCGGTTGCGGACAGGGCTTTGGGTGGTTCCAAGATGCCTTGATACAGAAGTCCTTTTTCGGTCAACAAGGCCAGAACCTGTTCAATACGCCCTTCCCTATGTAAGGTGCGCTCGGAAAACCAACTGTCAAAACGAATACCCAATTGGTCAAGATCTTGACGGATATATGCCAAAACCGTCGCAACGGCAAAATCAACGACCGGTTGTGGAGCGACATGACAAGAAAGCCAAACACCCCCCTCTTGCTCAATAAGTTTTTGTGCGATCTCGCCCACATACTCCCCAGGATAAAATTCTTCTGGAGGGGAGAGATCCAAACCCAATTTTTGCCGATAACGATACAGCACAGAGTTGCCCAGAACCTCAATTTGATGCCCCGCATCGTTGATATAATATTCCCGCAGGACCTCATACCCCGATGCTTCCAAAATTCTTGCCAAAACATCCCCAAAAATCGCCCCACGTCCATGGCCAACATGCATCGGGCCCGTGGGATTGGCCGAGACAAATTCAATTTGAATCCGTTTGCCACGCCCAAAAGAGCCTCGACCATATTGCGTACCAGCTTGTAATATATCGGTGATCACCCCCAACAACGAAGTCGTAGAGAGGGTAAAATTAATAAATCCAGGACCAGCTATTTGACAATCAGCCAAGGTCGACCGATCCAAAGATAACGCCAACAAAATTTTTTCTGCCAAGGCCCGTGGTTTAAGATCGGTCCAGCGACTCAACACCAAGGCGGCATTTGTCGAAAAATCCCCGTGGTTTTTCTCCCTCGGTCGTTCCACCTTAAAGGGTAGAAGAGTCCCCGCCGGAAAAACACCCTCCTGTGTGAGTTGCTCCAAAGCCCTTTGGAGCAACGTCTCAATCATTCGACGCATCTTTTTTCCCTTCCTTTAGAAAACCAAAATTTAAAGTTTAAATGGCTTTACCCCATAAAGGCAATGGAACATTTGCAATTGTTTCATAAAAAAGATACAAAATGGTCTGGAAATCATGAATAGAGGAGGGTATGCTATACTCATATAATTTGGATTTTATCGATAAGTTAGGCTAAAAGGGAATCTTATCCATTGAAGAACGTCTGGTATCACAATCATATCAAAATAATTGCCAACCAATCCCAAAAAAAGGTCCATAGACTTCTCACCGAGAGCACCCTTCCGCCAGGAGGATTGGGATTGATACAAAACTTAGCGGTTCGATTGACAGGGATGGCTGGGGAGCAAGAACCCGACCTCCATCCGGCCAAAATCGTCCTTTTTGCCGCCGATCATGGCATGGTTATCCATGGTGTAGAGGCCGTCTCTTGTCATACTTCGGTGGCGCAAATCCGCTCCATCTTGGCCAAAGAGGCTCCCATTGCCATTCTCGCCGACCACCTCCATGTTGAATTACAGGTGATCGATGTGGGTTTGACAGAAAACATTGAAAAATTAAATGGTTTATTGGATCGACGCATTCAAAACGGTTCCACCGACTTTTTACAGGCCCCTGCCATGACTCACGAACAATTATCCCTCGCCATGCAGCTGGGAGAAGAGGCCGTCAGACAGGCTGTCGAAAACGGTGTTCGTCTTTTTATCCCAGGAGAGATTGGGGTGGGTGGTTCAACCGCAGCGGGGGCGATGGTCAGCATTCTTTTGGGCGTTGCCCCAGAACTGGTCGCTGGACCTAGCAAAGGGTTGGATGAAAAAGGGATGGTACGCAAAGCTCAGGTCATTCAAAAAGGCATTGATCGCCATCTCCCCTTTAACAACATTCCCCTTGAAGCTCTGCGCTGTCTGGGCGGTTTAGATTTGGCCGCCATGACGGGGGCCTTTATTGCCTGTGGACAGCGTGGAATTCCAGCCCTAGTGGATGGGTTTGTCGCCTGTACAGCGGCCCTCGTCGCCATCACCCTCCATCCTTCTTTAAAAGAGTGGCTGATTTTTGCCCATCGCTCTGGAGAACCTGGCCAACGCTTTATCTTACAAACCTTGGATGTGCAGCCCATTCTACAATTGGATCTCCGCCTGGGAGAGGGGTTTGGTGCCCTTTCCTGCCTGCCTTTGTTGCGCATTTCTTGTGAGTTGGCGCGAAAAATGCTTCGAAACAAACAATGACCTACCGCGAGAGCGAAACAACCATAGATCTCCTGCGCCACGGGGAACCCGTGGGCGGCGAACGGTTTCGCGGAACTTTGGACGATCCCCTCTCTTCTGAAGGGTGGATCCAAATGCAAAATGCCGTGGCAGGCTGTATGGCATGGGAGGTAGTGGTAACCTCACCCATGCGGCGCTGCGCTGAGTTTGCCCAAACGGTGGCCAAACAATTGGCCATTCCTTTGGAAATAGATCCCCGGTTTCGCGAAATGAGCTTTGGCACCTGGGAAGGGTATACGGGACAGGAGTTATTGCGCACCGACCAGGAAAGAATCATGCAATTTTGGCAAAATCCTTGGCTTTTTCCCCCTCCAGGTGGAGAACACCTGCAGGATCTTCGCATGCGGGTCGAACAGGGTTGGCAAGAACTGGAACAACGCTTTTGGGGAGGTCATCTTCTGTTGGTGGCCCATGGCGGGGTGATCCGCATGATTCTGGCCTTGGTGTTAAAAATACCGTTAGAACATTTATCTAGAATAACGGTTCCTTACGCAGCACTCAGCCGCATTCGTATAGATCGCGTCGGAACCGATACCCTTCCACGTCTGATTTTTCACAATGGAAGGCCATAACTTTAGATATATCAAAAAATTAAAATCAAGACCTTGGGGGGCGGAGAACCGCCCCCCAATTCCCCCCCCCCCTTTTCTTTTAATACTTAAAAAAAAGGGGGGTTGGGGGATTCATCCCCCAAGGTTTTGTCTTTGATTTTGATTTTTATTTTTTGCCCGCAGGGCATCCTGATTCTTCATTATCGTGGGGAAATCTCTTTGAAGACCGCAAAATTCATCACCTGGGTGAAAAAAGATCCAAAAAATTTATATAGAACATTGTTATTATTCTATTTATTTCTTCTTTATACCATCCTACCTCTCACCCCGGTGGCCGTCAGCTATATGTATACCAAAATTGGCCCCTCTGTGTTTGGTATTGGGGTCAATTCATCCTTGCTCGCCCTCACCCTAGCTGGTTTGGGACTCCTTATTTATTATCGTATTACAGACCATTGGATCTACGTCTTACTGCCGACCATCTGCACCGCCTTGGTCATCATAAGAATTGAAAAGGCCGTGGAACGGGTTCATTTTTTAGAATATTTTATTGTCGGTTTCCTCGTCTGTAAATCATTGCGCGTGGTCTCTTGGAGACTGGCCTTATGGGCCACTTTTATTGTTTTGAGCATTGGAACATTAGACGAAGGGATCCAAGGGCTACTGCCCAATCGCTATTGGGATATACGCGATTTGGGAATGAATGCCATAGGGGGTGGATTGGGGTTATGGTGGGCACGATTTGTCGGACGCAGGGGATCGTTTAGTCGGGATCCGCAACCGATCCCCCCAGCCAATGATCTCCCATAACAATTCCGGTCATAGCAGGAATCTCTAACACATCGGAAAAATCGATCTCAACTGGACCGATTTGATTAAACAAAAATTCTTGGAGTGGATCCAGTTCATTTTTGGCAGCACGTTTTTCCATCTCTTGTAGGGTATCGCCCTCGCGAATAAACATAAATTCCGCGCGCATACGATCAATCGAGCGAACAACGCGAATATCATAGTATATTTTATATTCGGTCTTAATGCGTAATTTGGCCAACTCCTGATCAGAAATAGCAAAACCTTTTTGACGCAAATAGTCCAGACGAAAAAAAGGTTTGGGCTCCTGAGGGGGAATGACCAGACGTTTAGCCGTGAGTTTGTCCATAGTAATGCCAAATTCGGACAAATCGGCCAGCAGCAAACGCTGCTCATAGGCAGGAAGATGGATCCATCTTTTTTTGTAAACTTCAATACCCAGTCGCGCCAATTTGTCATAAGGAACAGAAAACCCCCTTTTTTCAAGACGATGCAACAGAATACCCTTCTCTTTTTTGATCAACGAGAGATCAAACTTCCAAATTTTTAATTTCGCCAATAGATTAGCTGTTTGTAATTCCTCATAGGTAAGAAATTTTTCGGTTACTTCAAGACGAATACATTGCTGTTGTTCAATAACTTGATTTTTTTCTGGTTGAATACCAAGTTTGGCCAAGGCCGCATGCGAAAGATCGATTTGTGGGTCACTGTTTTTGGTTAACTGCTGAAGCTTCTGAAGTGGCATCCCCCCCTGACGACGTAACTGATCGATATCAACTTGTTTTTTTTGCAAATAGGGCAAAAGAGCCAATTTTTCAATTTCATCAATACTCAAAAAAAGGATCGGTTTGCCAAGCTGTATGGGGGGTGTCTCGACAAACCATTTGATCTCTTTTTCCCGTGGCAAGGCCACTTGCAGACCCAATGGCAAAAGCACAACATGTTTGCGATTATAAAAGGCATGCCAAGCTCGAAAAATATCTGGATTAAAATGGCCTTGCTTGGCATCGGCATTCATGATAACCAGCACTTTGACAGGTAACAATTGCCCTTTATAAGAACGAATCTCCTCTAAAGCGGCCACCATATCGGCAATAGCGGCAATATGAAGAATAGCCAGTTGCCCAGGGGAGATGGTTGAAAAAATTTTATCCATCGAAAGACCCAACTCCTCTTGCACCAACTGACGAAATTGGGTCAAAGCACCATACCCTTTGTTGGGCCGCCAAGCGAACCATTCATGATGGGTCAAGGCCACCAGAACGGCATTGGAACAGACTCCTTGATAAAGAAGTTTGCCCCCAACAAATGTATGAAGTTGAATCTCCTGCCATTGTTCCAAATTCAGACTGCCAGGCCAGTTCAGTGTCATCAATTTAATACCAATCTTACCAATATCGTGAAACATCACTGCCAAGGAGACTTCAAGAATTTTTTGGTCGTTCCAACCCAATTCCCGTCCAATAGACATGGCGTTAAAACCCGAAATCACACTATGATGGGCACTGTTGGGATGATGATTATTGAGATCGATAAGGGTATCGGCAATGTGCGAATTAAACTGATGAATAATGGCGTTAAAATTTTGGCGAATGAGATTTTCCAATTTTTGCAATTCGGCCAACTGTTGAAATTGAATGACGGCTGCATCCATAGAAATCCCAGGTTTGGCGAGTATTCGTTCCAAAAAATTTAATAATTGTTCCATCGCTTGGGCCGTTTTGTTTAAATTCTCTACGGCGATGGGGATTGCAAATATCGTTTTAATTTGATGATATTTCAATTGCTCAATAAGATGTGAGGTGATCTCGGCACTGCGCGTACAAAGAATCGCCGCACTTTTTGGATGTTTGACATCTTGAGCCAACATCATATGATGTAGAATCTCTGGATCGTCTAAAAAATATTCACCTTTTTCTAATTTGATAGAGGTATCTGTCATTTGAATCACCAAAAATATTTAATTTAAACTAATGCCTGGCGGGCAAAAAAAAATCACAGGCCAAACCTTGGGGGATGAATCCCCCAAACCCCCTCTTTTTTTTAAGAATTGAAAAAGAGGGGTGGGGAGAATTGGGGGGCGGTTCTCCGCCCCCCAAGGTCTTGATTTTTATTTTTCATTAAATGCACAATTCTATGTATAACGTTTTTTTTCTAACCTGGAAAGGGGCTGTCAAACAAGTAAGATGGTCAAGATATATTTTGATCAAGGCACATTGCGCATTTTAGCCACTCCAGAAGAGTTGGAACCGGTGGCCCGATATGTCCGTTGGGACGATCGGCATGGCTGTTTTCGTGCCGAGGGGTGCCATTACGGCCCCCTCGTTTTAACCCTGCACCGCTTAAGCCACCCTTTTGAAGATCATGCAAAGGCCTTTGCACCGCAACGTTTTGTCTCCAAGGAGGCGATCACCCCCAGACCGCATCAAGAAGCAGCTCTGAAGGCTTGGAATCGGGGAGAACGATTTGGTATCGTGGTTTTGCCAACCGGCAGTGGCAAATCTCTCCTGGCCCGTATGGCCATCTCTTTAGTGGGACGGGATACCTTGATTTTGGTGCCAACCATCGACTTAATGCTGCAATGGCATGGCCAGTTGCAAACGGCATTTGACCTCCCCGTTGGGTTGATGGGGGGGGGAGAAAATCGCGTGGAATCCCTGACCGTCAGCACCTACGATTCAGGCTATCTACACATGGAGCGGGTGGGAAACCGGTTTGGATTTTTAATCTGTGACGAGTGTCACCATTTACCCGCCACCACCACCCGTCACGTGGCCATCATGAGCATTGCCCCCTTTCGTTTGGGTCTAACCGCCACCCCAGAGCGGGCCGATGGCTTGGAAGAGGAGATGTTTGAACTTCTCGGTCCCATTCGCTATCGAACTGAAATTGCCGATTTAGAAGGAGATTATCTCTCTCCCTACCAGTTAGAGCAGGTGTTTGTGATTTTGGATCCCGATGAACGACAAGCCTATGATGCCGCCTATACCCACTATCGCGAATTCGCGCGTGCCAGCGGGGTACGTTTAAACACCCCGGATGGCTGGGGACAATTTATTCGTATTTGCGCCCGCTCTCGTGAAGGACGAGCGGCCTATGCCGCCTATCGCATGCAAAAACATTTGGCGCGCGCCTCCCGGGCCAAATTACGCAGTGTATGGAAATTATTACGCAAACACGCGGGACAACGGGTGTTGATTTTCACCGATGACAACGCCACCGCCTATACCATCGGCGAAACCTTTTTTCTGCCGGTGATTACCCACAAAACCAAATTGCCCGAACGCAAAAACTTGTTGGATGGATTTCGTTCGGGGCGTTTTTCTTGTTTGGTCAACTCCCGTGTTCTCAATGAAGGGGTGGATGTCCCGGAAGCCTCGGTGGGCATTATCGTCTCTGGCAGCGGTTCGGTGCGGGAACATGTCCAAAGATTGGGACGCATTTTGCGTCCTGGCAAAGGCAAAAAGGCGATTTTATATGAACTCATCGCCGAGGATACCGGAGAAACCTACACCAGCGAACGCCGCCGACAACATGCCGCCTACCAACGTTTGGATTAAGCCCGATGTTGACACAAAATTTAATTCGTTATTCTCTACGTAAAGATCGGCTTGAACCTCGCTATCAAGATCCCAACAGTCTGCTATTATTAAAATTGGCCGAAGAGTTGATCCAGGTCTATGAAGAGGGGATCGGTCAAACCCTTGAGGAGTTGGAGGAGATCACCCAACCGATTGTGAATGGCTATCGGTGGCCACTGCTGGCCAAAGGTCTGAATAAACTGTTATTGGACCGCTCCACCTTTCGCATGGAAAATGGCGAGAGGATCGATTTTCGAAGCAACGTTTTTACCCTCTCTACCCTGCGCTTAGCCCAATCTGGACTGGGAAATCTGGAGCACTATCGACAGGTGGTCGCCCAAGAGTTAAACCTAGATCCAGACGAACTAGGCCGCCAACTCTTTGCCGATCTACCCGACCGCCAACCTTTGGAAAAATTTCCAACCTTGTCCCCCAAAGCCTTATTAGAGACCTATAATGTGGCGTTGGTACAAGGGTTATTGCTGCAATCCGAATGGTTGGAACTACGTTTTGAAGAGCCGAAAATCGCCCCGCGTCGTCTATTATTTCGCCATTTAAAATTTTGTCGTCTCATGATTCGCGTCTGGCCACAGGAGGGTAATGGTTGGCGCATTCGAGTGGATGGTCCCTTGAGTATCTTACAAAATACCCGCAAATATGGTCTACAATTGGCGCGTCTTTTCCCTGTGATCTGCACCTTAAGCAAGTGGCGTTTAGAGGCACGCCTCCAACTAAAAGAGGGTCCCATAACCACATTGATAGTGGACGATTCGCAAGGACTAAAGGCCCATAACCCAAATTTAGGGATCTATATTCCAACCGAATTTAACCATTTTTCCCAAGCCTTTGCCGAGCAAAAAGGGGGATGGACCCTCTTAAAGGAGGCTCCTTTGGTTAAGTTGGAGCAACAAGAGTGGTGTGTGCCTGATTTTAGCTTTCAACATACCAATGGCACCAAAGTACATCTGGAGCTATTTCATCATTGGCACGAAACCACGCTCTTGCGTCGTTTAGAACAGCTCACCAAAAATAGTGGACGAGTGCCATTGGCGATTGGGGTGGATCGAGGGTTGGCCAAAAAAAAGGAACTCATCCAGCCCCTGGCGACCTCCCCCTGGTTTGCCCAGCATGGTTTTGTCTTTAATGATTTTCCGCCCGTCAAACGGGTGGTTCAGACTTTGGATGGTTTTTTGAGAACATAATGCCCTAAAAAAAGGTACCACTACACTTAACCGTGGTCGTCTGTTTTTTGATTTTATTATTAAAAAAAAAGGGGTCTGGGGGATTGCCCCCAGGGTCTTGACTTTGCTTTTTGTTCAGGCACGCGTTCATCGTCCACACTTAAATGTGGTGGTACCCAAAAAAAAATTAAAGGCCAAACCCTGGGGGATGAATCCCCCAGACCCCCTCTTTTTTTTAAGACTTAAAAAAAAGAGGGGAGGGAATTGGGGGGCGGTTCTCCGCCCCCCCAAGGTCTTGATGCTTATTTATATAATACATAAACAAAATCAAAGACTACACCCTGAGGCTTTATAAACGGTCCAGAGGCAAAAGCAACGATATACCGCATAATATCGCTACCACCAATGCCAATAAAAACTGCAGCATCCCATACGCCAAAGCCTGACTGCTGGGAATCCCATAAAAGCCCAAAATAAAAATCAAAATCGCTTCCCGCGTCCCCAATCCCATAATGGTCACCGGAAGAATCGCCACCAAATTGGTCACGGCTGTCAATCCAGCCACTAAAAAAAACGAAAGTTGTAATTCCATAGCTTGCGCCAATTCCGCAAAAGCCAGAAAACAGAGGAGCCAAGCCAGCACAGTGAGCAAAAATGTCCACCCCCAAACATTCCTACCCTGTAATTTCCGATGCCCTTCTAAAAATTCCTGAGTAAAATAGTGTACTTTCTGTGGCAAAAAATTTTGCAATTGATGCGCCACCCATTTTAAACTGTGTAAAATGGGTAGACGATGACGCATAACCCATAAAAAAATCAATGCCATGCTGATGGCAATAAGCAAAGAAAACAAAAAAATATAGCTCTGGATAAACCAATACAAGACGGCAAGCGTACCGATCAAAAAAAGAACAAAGAGATCCAATAAACGATCATAAAAAACGCTCACCATCCCTGCGCCCATACTAATACCATGTTTTTTCAGATAAAACACTTTCAAAAACTCACCCGATCGTCCAGGCGTGACAGATCCCAAAAAAACCGCATGGGCATAGACGTTTAAAGCATGACCGACTGACAATGATACCCCTTGCTGGCGCACAAAAAACCACCAACGCATCCCACGCAAAAAAAGATGGGGAATCATCAGCAGCACCGCCAACCCTAACAGACCAAGATGGCTATTGCGCAAAACCTGTAAAACCTGTTCTGTCTCAATCCGCCATACCAACACGCCCAACACGCAAGGACCTAACAAACGCGCATAAAACGACCAATGCGAGACCGGTGCAGAGGCGTTGGGGGGGGTCATCGCCACCAAGTTTTTAAAATGGCGCGCGCAAATTGAAGACCATACATCACATTCCCGCCCTTTTTGGAGTGCCCCTGGGCCCGAACGCGAACGGTCACGGGAGCCTCTCCCAATCGTACCCCTTTTTTAGCGGCATCGATAATTAATTCAGAGGTGTGATATTGATCCTGAAGCAAAAGAATGCGTGCAAGGTCACGAATTCGAAAGGCACGAAACCCATTGGAACAATCGGTAATTTTAACACCTGTTAACAATCGTATGATAAAATTAAAAAAATAGATACCAGCCAAACGAACCCAACTGTCCTTCTCTCTTGTGCCCAACAATCGCGACCCGATCATAAAATCATAACGATCCTCTAAAATGGGTCGGATCAAACCAGCCATTTCGGTTGGATCGTGTTGCCCATCGGCATCCATCGTTACCACGATTTTGGCTCCCATCTCCTGAGCAATATCATACCCACAACGTAACGCCGCCCCCCCGCCTCGATTAAAAGGGGGACGGATGGCAAATCCTCCAACGGCGCGCGCTTGCGCCAGGGTATCGTCTTGACTGCCATCATCAATCACCAATACCGCAGTCTGAAGAGATTCGATTGCAGAGGGGATGGCTTGAATCACCCGACCGATGTTTTGAGCCTCGTTGTAAGCAGGAATAATAACCACTATTGGAGAAAACTGGCGGAGATCGACATAAAAATTTTTAAACTCTTGCAGTGTCAATCGTCGCACTAAAATATCAAATTGGTGCGATAATTTGGCATGTTTGGCCCGCTGACTGATGAGAAGCAACCAAATTAAAAGGGTAGAGACCACTAACAGAGCAATCAACCGCGAAAATTCAGTCGCTCTTAACAATAACATGTCACGTAATGCAGAAACGGTCTCTGGCCATAAAGAGACGGTGATTAAACCAAGAGAAAAAAGGGTACCCCAAAAAAAATCGACCCGCCATAAACGTCGTGCGCGAAATTGCAAAAACAAAATCACAAAGAAAACCGAACCCAATATCATACCCAAAAGGCGTATAGTCGTCATTTGGAACTCGTCTGCCGATTGGATCCCATAAGAAGGGACCATATTTTGAATACCACAGCGCGCCGAAAGGTCCAAATAAATTTGAGAAAATCTCCAAAACGGCCATTCTGCACATAAAGACGCAGGTACATCTCCACCCGAAGATTTTCCAAAATGCGCATGTCTATCAAATTATTTTTCATAGCCATACCAAAATGTTTATCATATTTATCGAACTCTTGACTCAAAAGTTCAAACCCCTCTTTGCGGTTGAGGGCCAATTCATAGATTTCTGTTCCTGGCCAAGGGACCATCACCCCCACCACCACATCTGTTGGATTGAGTTGCACCACATGACGAATGGTTGCGCGGATATCGGCTTCTGTTTCGCCAATGTGGCCAAAAATCAAAAAGGCCTTACAATTTATTTTAGCCGCTTTGACCAAAGAAACGGCTCGATCGATCATGTCGCGATTGGTTTTTTTATTAGCCCGTTTTAACACATGCTCTTGAGTTGACTCCACCCCCAGGGCGATTTCGTAACAACCAGCACGACGCATCAAATCCAACAATTCGGCATCAATGGCATTGACCCGAGTCATGGTTTTCCATTTAATCCCTGTATGTAAACCCGCTGCGATCATCTGTTCAAGAAGGTGCACCGTATGCTTGCGATTCACGGCAAAGGTGGGATCTGCAAAGAAAAATTCCCGCGCCCCACGCTCATGAATCACATAGCGTAACTCTTGAAGGATGACCTCTGGATTACGAAAAGAGACATTAAAATCGGTGGCATTAAAACAATAAGAGCAACGATAGGGACAGCCAATCGTAGTAAAAATATACCAAGTTGCCGCTTTACCATGAAAATCTTCCCATCTGGAGAGACCAACATCTGCCCAACGGGTACGATCTTTTTTGCGATTCTCGGTTCGCACATATTGCCCCTCCTGGTTTCGAAAAGCGATACCGGGAATATGCCCCAGATCATGCACAGATCCACCATTGACAAAATGTTGATAAAGATCCACCAAGGTATCTTTGCCTTCAAAAATACAAAGCACATCGATGAGAGGCCCTTCTGCCAAAGAGCGTTCTGGCAACGCAGAGACATGCGGCCCCCCCATCACCAAAGGGACACCTGGAAATTGTTGACGTAAGAGAGCGACTGTTTTTAAATCGTTGGCAAATTCTGTCGTATTGGAGTTGGTTAAACCAATCAGAGTAGGCCTGTTATCGCCCAAACTTTTCTGCATGCGTTGGATCAATGCCTCTGTCGTCATCTCCTCCAACTTGGCATCCACCAATTGATAAGGAATCTTTAAGTCAAAAAGTACCGCCGCCAGCAATGCCAGGGCAGGATTGGCGTAAGGTTCTCTTTTAAATTCCACGGCATAGGTCGAATGAACGTCTAAAAAAGGAGGATTTATCAAAAAAATCATCACACGGCTCCATACATTTGGACGTGAACATAATGCCCTGCGGGCAAAAAAATCAAAATAAAAATCAAAACCCTGGGGGATGAATCCCCCAGATCCCAAAAAAAAGGGTGGGGGGAATTGGGGGGCGGTTCTCCGCCCCCAAGGTCTTGATTTTTTTTTAATTCTTAAAAATCATCAACGTCGATAAAAAAAGATCTCTTCTACACCAAACAAACCACCGCGCCGAATATAAAGCTCCAATATCGGACGAAAGATGGGTTGTATATCACTCCAAATAGAAAAACGCGCCATCTCTTGATAACCCGCTGCCAAAATTTTTTCTCTATCCGAACCATCACTCAACAATGGGGCACGTTGATCTTCAAGATTACTGTCCCAATAAAGCCACCTACCTGGTCCATGAAGCATATTGTTGAGTTCTTTATGAACCACAGCAAAAATTTCATCTTTGGGTTTTTGCAACCTACGTTGCAGCTGTTGAGATAAATTCATCTGTGCATCTTCTTCGAGCAACTCTCCCGCTGCCGGGGTAAATGCCACCGAATAACGATCCGTTATCTGTGCTGCTTGTTGACCAGACATCGGAGCAAGAGCTTGCATCAAACTGGGATAAGAGTTGTATGGCGGTCTGATGACATTGATCACGGTTCCTGGTTCCAAATTGTGGGCCATCCAGACCGACGCCCGATCACGGATATGATCGTTAAATAAAAAATGGTTTAAAGCAATAGATGGCCAAGCCAGACCACCCACCAGGATTAAAAGCAAAGAAAATCCCAAGGCCTGTTGTTTCTGACTCTGCATCCAAGGGGCAATAGCACGCACCATAAGCAGTAAAGCCAACGTAAATAACAAAATATTTCGAGGAGGTGATTGGGCTTTTACGTGCAAGATGGGCTGCCATATCAGCACAATGATCCAAGCCACCAAAAGTAGATCCGCCAATTTTGATTTTTTTAAACCGATACGCCAAAACCGAACAAGCATGGTCAACAGGGCAATCCAGATAAAAACCGCCCCTGGCCAACCCACGCCCATGGGCAATACCCCGGTCAAAAAAAAGTCGATTCGAGCTGCCAAGTCTGGTTCATACAATTTGGCCCCACCGGCCATATTATAAAGATTATTGACAAGACTTGAGATAAAGGCGGTGTCCGTCATCCAAGCCCAAAATAAAAACGCGCCATACAGAAGCGTCGCAACAACCAAAACAGCACCGCCAGCACCCAACACAGCGGGTCCAAAGAAAGAGTGGCGGGTTGGTCGTAGCCACCAAGCCAATAACACACCAAGCCCAACCACACCTATCAGGGGTAAGGCACTCCACTTGGTCGCCAAAGCCAAGCCAAGCCAAACCCCAGTCGGCCAAGCAAGCCCCAGCACCATTGACCAATGATCGGGAGGATTTTCTTGGAGCCTGTTTACCAATTTGAGACAAGAGAGAAAAAACAGCAGTTGCAGCAAAACATCCAAAATATTATAAGTCACTTGTGGTGAAATCGCCAAATGCAGAGGGGAAAAAAGAAATGCCACCCCTAAAAACATCGCACTCAGTTGCTCCGTAAGGCCCATTGTATGTGGTCCATAATAACGCCGCCACAGGTGCAACAAAACCAAACCGGTCCATCCCGCCAAAATTAAATTGACCCATCGACCAATTTTAAAAAAAGGGTATAAAAAATAGGTCGGCTCCTGTGTAGGATGACCAAACAGCTCTTCCCAAAGGATGACTGGTACCCCATAAACCAATTGTCCAACCGGATTAAAAGAGAGAGGATACCCTGGATGAACCCAAAGCAACGCGTGACGCAAATGGACCAAACGTTCCCTCAAGGAGAGTCCTGGAGCCATCATTCGCAAAAGTTCTGGTCGAGAATTGGCCGCATAGGAGGCGACTATGGCGTAGTGAGATTTTTCATCAGAGTAAATAGATTGCAACAATTTGGGTTGCGAAGTGAGCGCAGGCGTATCAATACCACTCCACTGCCGTAAAGAATGGTCGGTAATAAGCCCACGTTCCAAACCTGGGGTGCGTATCAGGATGGTTGCCAAAAAAAAGAGAGTTAAAAGCAGTATCCATGGCACTCTATGGCTCATGTACGGCTCTCCGGCCCATCAAAAATATGATTTACGCCCATTTCACGCCCCGAAAAAATTGTTCTTTTTGAATGGCATCCCGATGCTGGGCCAACTCCTTTAGCATCTCGACGAGAATCTGTTGCGTCAGCAGATGTGGTTTCAGTCCTAAATCGTACAACGCGGTATGAACAGGCTGATAATAGTGTTCTTCACGCTCTATACGGGGATTTTCCAAGGCATCAATCTGCACCTGAAACCCCAGGGTGGATCCTGCCTGCGCGACCATTTGGGCCAGCTCGTTGACACTAAAAGTTTCGGTAAATTGGTTGAGAATACGCAACTCCCCCAGTTGAGCAGGGGTTTCCAAGGCCAACCGAACACACTGTAAGGTATCGCGTATATTTAAATATCCGCGCGTTTGTCCGCCTTTTCCATAGACAGTGAGAGGATACCCCGCCACCGCTTGCACCATAAAGCGATTTAAAACGGTGCCGAACAATTCATCGTAACAAAAAAAGGGACGCAAACGCTTTTCATCGCGATTTTCGTCCGTTAAAATACCATAGACCGGTCCTTGCATCAGATCGGTAACCCGAAGATGCCACGTGCGCACATAGAACCATAACAGATCGGTGTCCATTATTTTAGTGGTATGGTACAGAGAACCGGCTTGGCGGGGATAAAGAAAACGCTCCTCGCGCCCTTTGTGCTGAATGTGAATCCACCCCTCTTCAATATCAATGTTTGGCGTCCCATATTCACCCATGGTCCCCAATTTAATGATATGGGCTTGTGGCTGAAAACTCCGCACCGCTTGAATTAAATTAAAGGTGGTACGAAGATTGTTTTCCAAGGTTAAAGAGGCGGCCTCGCGACGTAACATAGAATAAGGAGCCGAGGGTTGTTCGGCATAATGAATGATCGCTTCGGGTTGCGAAAGACGAAACACCTTTTCAACAAAGGACCAGTCGGTGAGATCCCCGATATGGCATTGAATCGCATATCCTGAAACGGCTTGCCAAATGGCAACCCGATTGGGCAAAGTTGGCACTGAATATAGGGGTGGGACACTCTCTTCCAGTGCCAACCGACGGCGCAAATAGTTATCCACAACGGTGACTTGATGCCCACAGGAGGAAAGATGCATGGCCGTCGGCCATCCCAGATAGCCATCCCCACCCAATATCAATACATTCATGTAAGATTACCCCCCAAGATAAATTAATCTAATAGTCTATTTTCTTTTAGAAAAATGCGCAATTGTTCTTTAGAGAGAGGCGGTTCTGATCCCGAGTCATAAGGGGTTGCGATACCTGGCGGGCCATATAATGGAAAATGGTCGGCGGTGGGATGAAGATGGGAAAAGGCTGGCAAAATAACAAAAAATTGTTCCAGTTCGACGCTACGCCGTGCCTCTTCGCCATTGAGAAGTTCTTCATAAAATTTTTCTCCTGGTTTGGCCCCGATCACATTCAATGGCACCTGATCGGGACGTAACCCAAACGTAGGAGCCAACTCCTCAATAACGATTTCGGCCAGATCCACAATACGGATGGTCTGCATTTTGGTGACAAACACCTCGCCACTCCTGGCCATGAATAAGGCATCCATAACCAATTTTACCGACTGTTCCAAGGTCATCACAAAGCGCGTCATGCCAGGATCGGTCAAGGTGACGGGGCGTCCCTGGGCGATTTGACGTTTAAACAGAGGCAAAACAGAACCGCGCGACCCCAAAATATTGCCAAAACGACAACTAGCAAAGCGCGTGCCGTTTTTATCGGACTGCGCCATAGCTGCGGTGATCAAGCGTTCCGCCATCAGTTTAGAGGTACCCATGACATTGGTGGGATTGACGGCCTTGTCCGAGGAGGTAAACAAAACCCGCTGCACCTGATTGGCCAAAGCGGCATCAATGACATTTTGCGTGCCAAGAATATTGGTTAATACCGCATTGCGTGGCGATTCTTCACACAACGTGACATGCTTGAAGGCCGCCACATGCAGGACATAATCCACCTTGCGAAAGCGATCCATCATCATATGGCGATCGCGGACATCCCCCAGCACAAGCCGAACTTCTTTTTGCGCATGGTAGGTCTCGGCCAGGTCGAAGAGTTGACTTTCGTTGTTGTCCAACCCAATCACCTGTTGGGGATTTTTCTCTAAAACACGAGTCAAAAGCTGCTGCCCAACGGTGCCGCAAACCCCTGTAATCAGAACCGTTTTACCTTGCCATAAATTTTCTTGTTGAAGGGAGATCACTATTTTATTCCATTATCTCAAAGTTAAGAACATAATGCCCTACGGGCAAAAAAATCAAAATAAAAATCAAAACCCTGGGGGATGAATCCCCCAGACCCCCTCTTTTTTTTAAGACTTAAAAAAAAGGGTGAGGGGAATTGGGGGGCGGTTCTGTGCCCCCAAGGTCTTGATTTTTATTTTTTTCGAGACATTTAATTTTATTTTGCCAACACATAAACCCTTCCCATCCTTTGATTGGCACGGGAAGGCTATTCTGATAAAATTACTCGATTTTCTATTATTTATCAAAAATTTTACCACCATTCCAAGGCTTTCAGCAACCATTATTTAAAAAAATATACGACTCGAAAAAGCGACAACATTCGTATTGACTTTTTGCCATACGACAGTCTATTGTAAAAAGAGATTGGGGGGCGGAAGAACCGCTCCCCAATCCCCCATTCTTAAAAAAAAAGAGGGGGTCTGGGGGATTCATCCCCCAGGGTTTGGCCTTTAATTTTTTTTGCCCGCAGGGCATTATGTTCGAGTCATAATCGTGAATCCATTCTTTTTATCCGTTGTCCATTATCTATTTTGGTTGCTCCTCTTTTTGACAACAGTGCTTTTTTTTCTCGTTCAACCCCAGGAGATGGAAACATTTCGATACATGGGCTTTTGACGTATGAATTTTAATTTTACTTCTGATCGTAGACGATGATTTGGCAACCACGACTTAAACCCTTGTTGCTTGCGTTGATGACAACCCTTTGTTTATTGGGATGGGCCGAATGGATACTCTCTCCCAAACTATTTCAAAAGACCCCGTTGTCGTGGTTATTGACCAGCTATCAAGATGATTATACCTATATTTCTTATCAGATCCATCAAAACACCAAACCATCTCATCAAGCGGAGATGGTTTTTCTTGGTGGCTCCTCCCTTCGGGAAATTTTGCCGGATCAAAACGAAATTGATGCGGCTTTACACGACGTCGCCCCGCCTGCAGTAAAGACTCACTTATTGGCCAGTCGCAATCAAAGCTTTACAGAAAGTTTGGCACTGGTGCTGCAGCTTGCCCCACCACCTGGATCTGTTGTTATCTTTCAAATGTCTAGTTGGCGCTATTCCCATGGCTTAGATCGGGCGATCGAAGAGATCCGTATGCCATGGATTCCATTTTTGGACCCTAAACCGATGCAAAAATTTTTAGCCTCCCTAGGCACCAACGTGGAACCCTCTGTTTTTAATTTAATCTCGCAACGTCGTTGGCTGACCGCATACGCACTCTATCGTTGGTATCGAGTGACTTTACTGAATGGTCAATTGGATACAGAGGTCAAAAAATGTCTATTGCAAACAGCGCACTTGCATTTTTCCAAATCTTGTTGGAATATTTTTTTAAATACTCCTTGGACCCCCCTTTCACCCCCCTACAATTTACACAATTTTGAACACCGTCATCAAAATATTATTTTAAACGATGCGAAAAAAAATCAAATGGCGGACTGGTTGCGTTATACCTACACCCCGATCATTCAATTTCATGCCGATTTTACACGCAAAGTTATTTTAGAACTCCTTCGGGTGGCAAAAGAGCGAGAGTGGCACATTTTTTTAGTCACCCTCCCCCACGACAGTCGAATGTCGGTGGCAGAACAAGGCTTAAAATCTTTTTATGAACAAATGGACAAAAACTTTCAACAAGCGGGTGGACACATCGTCTCATTTGTTGAAAATTCCACATTAAAAGACAATGATTTTTATGATCATACCCATGTAACTGGCCCTGGACGAGAACTCTTTAAACCTACACTACTGCAATTTATAAAACAGGCCTGGAGAACAACCCATGAATAAATCAATGGATGTGACCACTATTGAAAAAAATATTAAACAATTTTTATCTGAAGAGATGGGCGTGGATTTGGCAGAAGTTGGTTCCGATGGCACGCTATTTACCAGCGGCTTGCTAGACTCTATGGATGTCATTCGTTTGATTGAATTTTTGGAAACCCAAATTAAAAATCGCATCTCCCCTCTGGATGTCAGTCTAGAACAGTTTGATTCTCTAAGCAGAATCATCGCCTTTGTCCAGCACCGGTTGCGTTGACGATGATTCCAAAAAAAACATCCGCGACACCGAACGCCTCCCATCGACCCTATACACCCGCCTTTTATCGTCTACAGCTTTTTTTACTGGTTATGGGGCTGTTATTGATGGCACAGGCCTTTTTGCCGCAATTAAAACCGTGGGCACTGACCTTCCATGGCCAAGATAAACACGCCCTTCCGGTGCAGTTATCCCCCCATAAAGACGATACTATCCAGATCCATTTACCACAAAGAGGCTATCGGGAGTTGATCCTTCTGGAAACTGTTCTGACTGGTAAAATTGTCATCTCGATTGCAAAGCCAGAACAGCCAACCGAAGTGTTTATTTTTGGAGCAGAACAGGAGCATTGCCAATCCATGGATGCAAAGGATTCGGTACGTTGTCGGTTTATCCTGCATAAGGAGAATAAAACCTGGCAAATGACACTGCAAGCCCTGCCCGACACCATGGCCACACTCTCCCAATTGGAAATACGCTACCTGAGAAATACCCGTGTCGTCGCCATGGATGAAGGGGGATCCTCTTTCATTTTTTGGGTCATTTTGGCGTCCGTGCCTTTAGCGTGGCTGCTCCACAACCATCTTTCCGCCAGTCAGTGGATGTTAATTGCCGTCGCCATCTGCTCTTTGGGAATGATTCATCTGCAATTTGGCATGATACTGATTCTTTTTTTGACAACCCTATTTTTCGCTGGCAAACACCTTGCCAAAGCCACCCATCGACGCTATGAACGATTGCTCCTTTTAGGTGGCCTGATCATCGCCTTTTTGGTGCTGCTCAAATATGGACAGCCACTGTTAATCGGTCTGTTCCCCGATATTGGAAAACTTGGTTTGGCATTACCTTTGGGGTTATCTTATTTTATCATTCGTCTGCTGGATACCCTGTTTCGTTGGTACCGTAAAGAAATGATCGCCCTCAATTTTCGAGAATTTATGGTCTTTATTCTTTTTCCAGCGACCATCCCAGCTGGCCCCATTGAGACCGTTGATCAATTCCATGCCAATCGCTTGTCAAAAATAACTCTACAAGATATCGCCTGGGGCTTGAGCCGGATAGGCATCGGTTTATTTAAAAAATTGGTCTTGGTGGAAGGGGTGTTGCGTCCCTGGCTCTTTTCCCCGCCACATGAACTATTTTTTGCCATCACCCGCTCCGATAGCAGCGATATATCGGTGATTTTGGCATTAATAGTCAGTTTTCTTTATGCATATCTTGATTTTTCCGCCTATTCAGATATGGCTATTGGTTTATCCCGATTATACGGGTATCATATTATGGAAAATTTTACTTGGCCAATTTTGGCCGATAACCTTCGAGAATATTGGCGACGCTGGCATCGTTCACTCTCCATGTGGTGTATGCGCAACATCTATTTTCCTTTGGTAATCAGTACCCGCAACCCATTTTTGCCTCTTTTTGCGGTTATGACGGCTGTGGGAACGTGGCATGCCACCAACGCCTCTTGGTTTTCCTGGGCCGTGCATCATGCAACGGGTTTATCGCTATTGAGTTGGATAGAAAAACGTCAATTTCGTTTTCTGACCGCCTGTCCTGTTTTGTTGCGGCGTGGGCTTGGTTGGATCATGACCATTGGCTTTGTCTGTGCTGGTCATAGTTTTGTTCTTTATAGCGACTATTCTACCGCCCTGTCGGCTTATACGGCCTTTTGGCGGGGCCTGTTTTTCTGGCCATTAACCTTTTTTGGCGGATAATCTCTATGCTGGTTCCCTCCTCTGGTAAAACATTGGCCGACTCCCTGTTGCGTTCCCTTTCTCAGCCTCCAGGCGATCTGACTTTTTTGGAAGAGCCGGGGGTGGCCACTCTGACCCGCAGCGCATTTGTTGAACTGGTTTTAAAACAACGCGAAAGGCTGATTCAAACCCCGATCAGACCAGGAACCCGTCTATTCGTCCAGGCTGGTCGCGGAATTCTCTATTGGGTGGATTTAGTAGCGGTTTGGTCGGTGGGGGCCGTTCCCATGCCCTTGGATCCTCTGTTATCAGATATACAACAAAAAATTCTGCAAGAAAAAACCGGCACGCGGTGGTTGCTAGGGGGAGAGATCAACGCCACTCATGACGGATGGCATGGGATCCCTGCCTTAGAAGATCACCTGGATAACAAAAAAACGTTTGCCGATCTTCCTGAAACTGAAGAGGCGGAAGGGGCGATTCTGTTCACCTCTGGCACAACAGGAGCCCCCAAATGCGTCCGGTTGAGCCAACGGGCTCTTTTAGGCAATGCCCGTTCAACGGTGGCTTTATTACCCCTACACTCTGGTGATCGTCTGTTTATGGCGATTCCCTTCCATTTTACCAGTGCCCTTTGCCATTTTTTAGCGGCTGGACTCACAAAAGCCACCTTGGTCTGTTCAGAACGTCGACTATTTCAAGCCGATCTGGCGCAAATGGTGATGACCAGCCAGCCCACCTGCTTTGGCGGATCCCCCTTGCAGGTCCGTTGGCTGGCCCAAACCGCCAAAGAGTGCGCTGTGCCGCTCAACTGGATACTCTCTTCTGGGGATCACCTCTCCAAAGAGGTCTTGGCCCTGTGTCACACCCATTTACCAAAAACAAAAATTTTTGTTTTTTATGGACTTACAGAAGTTGGAGGCCGTTTTTGTTGTCAAAAAATTGAACAAAACCATCCCCTAAAGGAAGGGGTCGGTTTTCCCATAAAACAGATGCGCGTCACCATTCGGGATGAACAGGGCCTCTTACTACCCGCTGAAACCGTGGGGGAAGTCTATGCAGAAGGGGACTTTTTATTTACGGAATATTTACAAGATACCCAAGAGACGGCTAAAACATTGACAGAGCATGGCGTGCGCACTGGAGATTCGGGATGGTTGGATTCTCAAGGCGTGTTGCATCTTCAGGGACGTTTGGACGATGTCTTTAAAAGCGCAGGAAAAAAAGTCAGCACACGCATCATTTGCGATGCCTTATTGGCCCTGGGGGAATTTGCTGATGTCGCCGTCTTGCCGGTGGAAGATGCCCTGTTGGGTATGGTTCCTTGGGCATTTATCGTTCCCAATGACCCATCTATTTATTCCAAAGGGCGCATTTTACAACAATTACGACGCTCCCTTCCCAGTAATCATATTCCAAAGGCGTTGCACATGGTCGCGGCACTCCCAAGAACCGGTTCAGGTAAATTGGATCGACGCCGCATGGCCGAAATGGTTCAGGATTTTAGCACAAAAAATGATGAAGCGGAGAACCTCCCCAAAGTCTTGATTGTCAGTTCTTAAAAAAAAGAGGGGGTCTGGGGGATTCCTCCCCCAGGGTTTGGCCTTTAATTTTTATGTATCGGAAAAATAAAGATCAAGACCTTGGGGGGCGGAGAACCGCCCCCCAATTCCCCCCACCCTTTTTTTTATTAAAAGAAAAAAGGGGGCTGGGGGATTCCTCCCCCAGGGTCTGGCCTTTAATTTTTTCTTTTGCCTGCAGGGCATGATGTTTGTTGGATAAGGATTTGGTTTTACATGATATTCAACTCGATAGCATTTTTAATCTTTGCCACCTGTTTTTTTTTATTATGGCCTTATGTTCGAAAAACCTCTACATCACGTTGGTCTTTTCTTATCGTGGCCTCGTCTGTTTTTTATGGTTGGTGGGACTATCGTTATCTTGCCCTTATCCTGATCAGCGGTTTGATCGATTTTTTGGCAGCGATGGCCATACACGCCATTCCCAATCGAAAAAAATTTTTTCTAATTCTCTCGTTAACAGGCAACCTGGGGTTGCTTTTTGCTTTTAAATATATCAGCTTTGCCGCCAAAAATGTGGATATGGCCTTAACGACCTTTGGGTACCATCCCCTATTGGTTCAGGGCATCCCTGATTTTATGCTTGTTTTGCCAATTGGTATCAGTTTTTATACCTTTCAATCTATGAGTTACACCATTGATGTCTATCGTGGACAAATTCAGCCAACGCGCCATATTTTACATTTTTTTGCATATCTTGCCCTGTTTCCACAATTGGTGGCTGGTCCAATTTTGCGGGCCAAAGATCTATTGCCCCAGCTTTGCCATGATCGCCCCGTCACACCTGCCGATAAATGGGCAGGGCTACAACGCATTGCTTACGGTTATTTTAAAAAAGTGGTGATTGCAGACAATCTGGCTCCTATTGTGGCGATGGGATTTAAAACCTCTCCAGCAGAAGCCTCTGGCCTGTTTTGGTGGTATATGACAATCGCCTTTGCCATTCAAATTTATGGCGATTTTAGTGGCTATTCGGATATCGCACGGGGATTGGCGCGGTGGATGGGATATGATTTTAGCGAAAATTTTAACCATCCCTATACAGCAAGCTCATTACGGGATTTTTGGAATCGTTGGCATATCTCCCTCTCAACATGGTTTCGAGATTATCTCTATCTACCTTTGGGAGGCTCCCGGTGCGGAAACGTCCGTGGCTATATCAATCTATGGATCACCATGCTGCTTTCTGGATTATGGCATGGAGCCGCCTGGACCTTTATTGCTTGGGGAGTGGTACATGCGGGGTTCCTCACTTTAGAACGCTGGACCTCCTGGCCTAAACATCTGCAAAAATTTCCTTTTGGGCGATCCCTCTCCACACTCATTGTGTTGATTCAAGTGTGCATCGGTTGGGTATTTTTTCGTTCCGAATCTTTAGAACAAGCACAAGCCATTTTGACAGCCATGTTACATTTTTCAGGTGGTCTCTCCCTTGGCTTTGGTAAAACAATAGATTTAAACAATTTTTTTATTACTCTTCTGGTGATGCTGCCCATCATGATAAGAGAATGGATGGTGTATACAGGATGGTTTAAACCCTCTTTGTTTCCTGTTGCAATGATCAGGATTGCTTCTCCCATTTGGATCGGGCTAATTTTAGCCGCCATCCTCTACTTTAGAGGAGATGGACATGAATTTATTTATTTTCAATTTTAAGAATATGTCTATGACCAATATACCTCACCTAACAAAGAGATTCCTTTTATGTGGAACATTTATTTGTGTTTGTCTCTTTTTAGAAGATATTCGCCCTATCCTTCAACCACACCAAATCACCTTAGGGAAGAATCCCGTCCTATTTTGGACCGATAAAATATCTGCGCTGCCCTCCTATGACATCCTCTTCTTAGGAGACTCGCGAACCCTTTGCGGTATTGATCCGATTCAAATTGAAAAACAATTACCCGGCGTGCAGGCCTTAAATTTTGCATTCTCTGGTGGTGGTTTAAACCCTGAATTATACCAATTGGCCCAGGAAAAAATACGTCCAGGCCCAGGGAATCGAATGGTGGTCTTAGGGATAACCCCCCAAAGTTTAACAAAACACGCCTTGGATAACCACCATTATCACGATCTCCAGAAAAAGCAAGAATGGTGGTGGATGCGCACCTTACACCTTTATGGGTTACATGGCATTTTCGAACCTTTCAAGCTCCCGCTACTTGTCAATACCCTAAAACTCATGCTAAGCGGAAAAGAAGTTCCAAAATCATTTCAAGAGTTTCATCCAGGTGGTTGGCTTGCCCTTTGGGCGATACCCCCACAACCAGGACGCAATATCGCCATTTATGATCAAAAATTTGTGAACAATCCTATTCTACCAGAGTTAGAGGAGGCCCTGTTTGCACAAACAAAAGAATGGCATAAAAAAGGCTGGCAAATAATCAGTTTCCGCCCCCCTGCCGAACCAGACCTGATTCACTTGGAAATGGTTAAAAGCCATTTTAATGAACAAAAATTTATACAAAAATTTCAAGAAGCGGGAGGAGTTTGGCTAAATTTCACTTCTGGCACATATCACACATACGATGGTGACCATTTGGAAAAAAAATCAGCCATACAATTTTCACAAGATCTTTCTAGACCACTGGCAGAGTTGTTTAAAGAACATGATGCCCTGCGGGCAAAAAATTAAAATCAAAAGACAAGACCTAGGGGGATGAATCCCCCAAACCCCCTTTTCTTTTTTAAGTATTAAAAGAAAAGGGGGCGGTTCTCCGCCCCCCCAAGGTCTTGATTTTTATTTTTCCGATACATAAAAATCCATTTACATTTTCAATCTTTCAGATGCAATCCAAGAAGCCATAAAGGTCGCAGCATTTTCCACCAATCTATAAATGGACGCATCTTCGTTTGACCAATTTGGCGGGGGGGATAAATTTTAGAGACGGGTACCTCTTTAAAATTATACCCCAATTGCAATATCTTAATCAACAAATAAACTTCCAATTCATAATGATCCAACCATGATTGATCCAAACGAATACGCGGGTCGTCTAAAATCGACAGGCGCATACTACGAAAACCGTTGGTGCTTTCTGTAAGGCGGGTGTGACATATCAAACCAACAAACCAGGGATGCAGTCGCGTGGCAAAACGACGATAAATAGGTATATCACCTCCAGAGAGGCCACCAGTCAAATAACGAGAACCCATGACGAAATCACAACCTTCAGACACAATAGGAGCCAAAAGTCTAGGAATTTCCTCCGGGTTATCCTTGTTGTTGCCAGCAATGACCACCGCAATATCAAATTTTCGCTGGCGAGCTAATTGAAATCCAGCACGAATGGCCGCACCAACCCCCATAACACGGCCCAAAGATAATACTTCGGCACCAGCCGCTTGCGCAACTGAGGCGGTCGCATCAGTGGAACCATCGTCCACAACTAAAATAAGATCAACCACATCTAACGCCGCACGATGCACAACCGTACCGATTTTAAGTTCTTCGTTATAAGCAGGGGCAATAAGAATAACGGAATAACCTTCATACATATTTTTATTCTGATGATAGCATCAGCCTTCCTTGGATTAAGGAATATTTAAAACCACAGGCTAAACAAGAAGGTGCCGAAGTATCGTTAGGCAGAGGATGACCACAGGAACATACCCACCCAACCGAACGAGCAGGATTCCCCACCACCCGTTGCCATGGGAGTACAGAGTGGGTAACCACAGCCCCAGCCCCGATCATGGCATACGCCCCAATCTCTATCCCTGGAACAAGTATGGCTCCCGCTCCGATGCTGGCTCCACGCCGAACAAAGGTAGACAGCAACCACCCCTGTGAATTTTGATAACGTTTTTGAACTTGAGAAATATCCACCATGCGCGGACTGCGCGGATAACGATCATTGGTAAAAATCACCCCCGGCCCTAAAAAAACATCATCCTCTATCTCCACACCTGACCAGATCATAACCTGATTTTTAACGGTCACACGATGGCCAATGTTAACGCCAGTTTCTAAAAAGGCGTGATCGCCAATGTTGCAATTTTGACCAATACGAACTCCAGACATAATATGAGAAAAGGCCCAAATTTTTGTTCCCGCCCCCACCTCCTCGCTTTCACAACAGGCCAGTGGATGAACAAAAAACGCCGCTAATGAAGAAGAAGGTATAACCATTTAAAAAATTTCCAAAGGTAAGATGGTGACCGGTGCCCCACGTTGCTGCATACTTAATGTCGCGGCTTCCAAAGATTGGACAACTTTCATGGCGTTAATACCATCCGTCAGAGGAAGTCGACCGCTTTCGATACAATCCAAAAAATGTTCGCATTCGGCCTGCAAAGGTTGGTTGAGAGTGACGTTGGGAGAAGATTGTCCCCCATCGACAACCATCGTTTTGTATTCCAAAAATGAGCCAGTTATCTTATCGGGTGCAAGATATTGAACCGATTTATTAAATATGCGAATTGGATTGGTCAGATCAAGATCATCCCATACAGCCATTTTTTGATCCCCAACAACCACCATTTTGCGCACCTTTTTAGGCTCTAGCCAACTGGCATGAATATTGACTATCATTTTGTTTTTAAAAGCAAACGTCGCAAAAACAACATCCTCAATGGATGGATTTAAATAAGACATTCCCAATGCGGTCACCTCCATAGGAAGATCGTTTAACAACTCAACCATGATGGAAATATCGTGGGTAGCCAGATCCCATAAAGCGTTGACATCCGTTCTGACAGGACCCAAATTGGTACGCTCCATACTCAAATAATAAATCTGACCCAATTCCCCCCTTTGGATAATCTCTTTTAAAGCGCAAATACCCGCATTGTAAGAAAAAATATGACCAACCATCAAACATTTACCAACCTGGCGGCTGAGTTGAATCAGATGACGAATTTCTTGTGTAGAGGTGGTCAAAGGTTTTTCCACCAATAAATGTTTTTTGGCAACTAAAACCTGTTGGGCAATCGAATAATGAGTGGCCGTTGGTGTTGCAACGACAACGGCATCCAAATCTGGATCGGCGAGCATCTCTTCCAAGTGGTTGGTCAAACGGGCCGTCGGATAACGAGAAGCTATCGTCTCCAAATGGGCCTGGTTGCTATCACACAACCACCGAAGAACCGCACGGTTGGTAGATAAAAAAGATTTAGCAATATTCGGCCCCCAGTACCCCATTCCTACCAAACCAATATTGTGCATATGCATTCTATTCTATCCCTATAATGATGCCAAAAGATGAGCAGCGCGTTCAATAGCACTTTCAGGAAGTTCTGGATACATGGGTAAACTCAAACCCGTGGCGGCCCACTGCTCGGCCATAGGAAAAGAACGATCGGTAAGATGCCGACAAGCTTGCAATTGATGCAAGGCAAATGGGTAATGGATTCCAGCCCCAATGCCGGCATCGTTTAAACGACGCAGGGCCACATCACGATTGACTAAACGAATCACATACAAATGATAATTGCCAGTGATATCATAAGAGGTAAGCGTAACACCAGGAATATCCTTGAGGGCAAGATCGTACAGACGGGCATGCCGACGTCTGGCCTGATTCCAATCATTCAAATGAGGTAATTTAAGCCGAAGAACAGTCGCCTGCAAGGTATCCAGGCGACTGTTAAGGCCGAGCTCTTCATGGTGATATTTTTGCAAAGATCCCAAGTTACGCAAAGATCGCAAACGGGTGGCTAATTTTTCGTCATGCGTAACAACGGCCCCACCATCGCCGTAGGCACCGAGGTTTTTCCCTGGATAAAAACTAAAACAACCCACATCGCCCATGGTCCCTGCATGTTGTCTCCCCTGATAAAACGTTCCATGAGCCTGAGCAGCATCTTCAACCACCTTCAGACCAAATTTTTTGGCAATCTCCAATATAGAGGTCATAGGAGCACACTGACCATAAAGATGCACCGGACAAATGGCTTTGGTGCGTGAGGTAATAGAAGACTCAAGAAGAGAGGGATCAAGGAGGCCCGTTTGAGAATCAACATCGACGAAAACAGGCGTTGCTCCCACCAGCATAACACCCAAAGCGGTCGCCATAAAGGTCATGGCAGGAACAATCACTTCATCACCAGGACCGATATCCAAGGCCCGAAAAGCCAGTTGCAGGGCATCGGTACCGCTGGCACACCCAACAGCATAAGGGACTTGACAATAAGCGGCAAATTCATTCTCAAACATTTGGACATCTTGTCCAAGGATATAATCCCCCCGCTCAAGAGTGGTGGCAAGTGCAGCAAGCATGGAGGAGCGCAGGGTCGCATATTGTGCTTTTAAATTTACAAGAGGAATTAAATCGGTATTTATGGACATAAAGGCTCCCGTATATAAAAAAATGAGTGCGTCCCCAAAAAAAAGGGGAAGAATTGAGGGGCGGTTCTGGGCTCCCCAAGCTCTAGATCATAATGCCCTGCGGGCAAAAAATTAAAATCAAAACCCTGGGGGATGAATCCCCCAGACCCCCTCTGTTTTTTATGACTTAAAAAAAAAGAGGGGGTCTGGAGGGCGGTTCTCCGCCCCCCAAGGTCTTGATTTTTATTTTTCCGATACATAAAAATTAAAAAACAAAGAAGGGATTAGGGAACAATTCTGGGCCCCCAAAAATTTTATTTTTGGCTTCCTAAACGGCTTTAAAAACATTTAGTTGTAACCGTTGCCACAGAATAGAGACAAGAGTCACAAAACCAATCGCTACAATAGGCAAAATCGGTGCATTAAAACGTACAATATAATTAGTAGCACCCGCATGAATTAAAAAAGAATAAATAGCTGGAGACAAAAAAAGCAAGGTGGGCATATCTCTACGCCTTAAAAAAATCCATGTACAAATGAACAACGAAGGCATCATAAAAGGCATGTAATGAATGGTCCAATACCGAACAGATGCCACCCAAGGATCCGCTAAAAGTTCTTGTTCTTGAAAAAACAGTCCTACGGGAAGAAAAAGTCCCTTAAATCCCAAATGTATAGAAAGTGCTAGGTTTTTCAACGGCGATTCTAAAATAAGAGAGCGTGCGATGGCTTCTCGTGTCTCTAAATCTGGAGTCGGATTGCCTGTGCGCTGAACGGTCGTGCGCCAGACAAGGCCATCTGGTTTGTTAATCCTCCGGTAAAATGAATTTTGGTCGTGAGTATCCATTAAATGAGCAAAATCAGCTCTTGGAAAAAATTTTTCTACAAACAAACCATCTCCACGAAACCGATAAGGGATTAAATCGTTGGGAATATAGTATAAAAAACCTACCCAAAACTCTCGCCAATTCATGGCTAAATATTCAGCCCTGGCAGAAATAGCCCCCCTTGATGTGGAAATTTGTAACGTATCGAATTGATTATAATTACGCCATATCCAGGCACCATCCAGCAATAAGACTGGCACCAAAAAGGCCAGCACTGGAACAATAATAGCCGAACGACGTAACGTGGATCTAAACACAAACACGATCACAGCACAAATGACAACTAAAACAAAAAAATAAATAAAAATTTCCTTTGTTAAAATTAACAAAGCCATAAAAAATCCAGATAAAAAAGCAAACAAAATTTTTCGACGGCTATAAAATACCATACGTAAAAATAACGCGCTCAAAATAGTCCAAACAGCCGCATGTAAATCCGTCATGACGGTCAAAACTTGCTGCAGCATAAAAGAGTTCAACCCAATGATGACCATCGCCAAATAGCCAAAAAACCATCCACCTGTTACCAACCAACCGGCATAAAAAGTCGCTATGAGCAATATCAATAAAAACAAAATATTAAAAAGAAAAATGCGTTCAAGCCACCTTTTCCCCTTTTCAGGATCTGCGCAGGGAAACATTTTTTCACCTGGATATGGTTTTTGCAAACATCCCAAAACCAAATCTCCTCCTGGATCGGTCCAATGCAACCATACCGAAAGAAGCATGGGCACAACCGGTCCACGCCAATTGTCTGGGGTTATCTCTGCAGATTCACCTGTTTCTATTGTGGGCTTGGCCCGTGAAAAAATTCCATCTTTATAAAGATGATAAGCCGCTCCTAAATTATCACGGGCATCAGCAGATACTGGAATCGGCTTTATAATGGAAAGATCCAAACCAATAAAACATGCAAGAGTCAACACAGTGAGAAAAATTTGAATCCGTCGAATCCAATGGAGAGGAAAATTTTGAACATTGAACAAAGAAAATATCAACCCGATACCCCCTAAAACATAATGCCCTGCGGGCAAAAAATTAAAATCAAAGACAAAACCTTGGGGGAGAAAAGGGTGGGAGGATTGGGGGACGGTTCTCCGCCCACCAAGGCCTTAAAAAAAAGAACACGACATCTATAACTCTTTATTCTCCGACGCGATGGAGATGGTTGGTGGCGTAGAACATCCCGTCCCACTACAACACCCCCCACACCCAGGAGCACTGCCAGATTTCTTACCAAACGCCCGTCTAATATGCCAATAAATATAAAGCATACACAAGCCAAAAATAATCGCCAGCAATACATTTTCCATGTCGCCTCCCGTGTTCATACAAAAAAATGTCCTGCTTGAATAATGGTAAAAGAGAGACTCCAAGCCAGAATCAACGAGAAAGCCACGGAAAATCCAGCCCATTTCCAACCGCCGGCCTCCCGTTGAATGGTGGCAATGGTCGCCAAGCAGGGGCTATAAAGAAGAGCAAAAAACATAAAGGCCACCGCTACCAAAGGCGACATGCTCTTACCCAAGGCTTGACGTAGGCTCATAGACTCCTCGGTACTGCTCTCATCTTGAGAATAAATCACCGCATAACTGGCGACCACCACCTCTTTGGCGACAAAACCGGTCAAAATGGCAACGGTATCTTTCCAGGTAAAATCAAGAGGGGCAAAAACCGGAGAGACCGTTTTGGCAATTTGACCCAAATAACTCTTGGCCAGAGCCTCCTGCTTTTGTTGGCGGCGTAAATCCGCCAAATCCGTGGCCTTTTGGGGAGAATCGGGTAAAGCCTCCATGGTGGCGATTTGCTCAGGATAATTGACGCTCCAAACAATATCTTTTGGATAGGCCTGCAAAAACCAAATCACCGTCGATCCAACCAAGATGACACTGGAAATTTTACTCAAAAAATCAAGAGCTTTATCCACCATTTGGATTAAAACCGCCCGCAGGGTAGGAATACGATAGGGCGGCAATTCCATCACAAACGGTTCTTTGTCGTTGCGGGCAAACAGATGATTGAGCAATACCGCCGCACCCATGGCAATGACGATGCTCGACATATACATCAAAAAAACAACCGTCCCCGCATATTCTTGAAAAAATGCCCCGGCAAAAAGAATAAAAACCGGCAACCGAGCCGTACAGAGCATAAAAGGGTTGATCAAAATAGTGATCAAACGCGAACGATCGCTTTCAATGGTGCGGGTGGCCATGACCGCTGGAACATTACAACCAAAGCCAATCACTAAAGGAATAAGAGCCTTACCGTGTAGACCAAAGGTGTGCATCAGCCGATCCATTAAAAAGGCCGCTCGGGTCAGATATCCCGTCTCGCTAAAGAGGGCCATGAAAAAAAATAAAATCACAATATTGGGTAGAAAAACAATGGTGCCCCCTACCCCAGCCAACACCCCATCAATGATTAAATCGTGTATTTGCCCAGCAGGTAACAGAGGATCCACAGAGGCAGAGACCCAAGCTACAAAATTTTCAATCCAGCTCGTTGGATAGACCCCCAAATTAAAGGTCGTTTCAAACATCACCCATAAAAAAAGCACAAATATGGGAATACCAAAATATCGATGTAACAATATGGCATCCAACCGCCGGGTAAAATCCCGGTAGCCAATGGGCAGAGTCTCTCGTTGAACCGCCTCGGAGAGCAGACCGTGAATAAAACCATAACGGGCATCGGCAAAAAGCATTTCGCAAGAGTCATTATGGTCACGTGCCAAATCGTAACGTTCTCGACGAACCATCTCCAATAGGTGGGCATGGTCTTGCTCTTGACGCAGCAGGGCATCATCCCCTTCCAACAGTTTAATGGCCAACCAACGGCATTGACGATCATTCATTTTTTCTTGATGCAATGCGCGAATCAAAGCCTGAACCCGTTCGATGGCATCCTCCAAATGGGCATCATAGCGAATGGTCACAGGAGAGAATTGACCTGGATTGTTGGTCATCGCCTCGACTGCCTGTAAAAATTCTGCCCTCCCCTCCCCTTGCAAGGCATTAAATTCAATCACTGGCCCTCCCAACATACTAGAGAGGGCCTTGGTATCTATTTTAATTTTATTGCGCCGGGCCTCGTCAATCATGTTGAGGACAAAAATAGTGGGTCGCCTCATCTCCAAAAGTTGTGTCGAAAGAAACATGGAGCGTTCCAAATTGCTCGCATCCAAAATATTCACCACAATATCGGCCGCCTCAGAATTGATATAATTGCGACCAATACCCTCTTCAGGAGTTTGAGCGGTCAGGGAATAAATACCTGGAAGATCAACAAGTTCGATCTCTTGGTCACCGTACCGAAGATGCCTAGATTGAATGGCAACCGTTACCCGCGGATAGTTACCGACATTGGCCTTCGAATTGGTTAATTTGTTTAAAAGGGTGGTTTTGCCACAGTTGGGATTGCCAACCAAGCCCAGGGTTATTTTTTTTTGGGTATCCATTTTTTATCTTGATATATCAAATAAAGGAGGTAGGAAACATGTTCCCAAGGTTTTGCGCAGAAAATTGGGGAATGCCATCCCCCAAAGTCTTGAGTTTTCACTGTTGCGAAATAAGAATATTATCGGCATCTTCGTTACGAATCGATAACCGATACCCCATGATAGAATAAATGCGCGGATCACCCAAAGGGGCTTGAATATCCAAAGATATTTTTTGCCCGCGAATGATCCCAAGGGCCATGAGTCGTTGTTTGGTAACGACATCCCCTTTCAATTGCCGAATCGTGGCAATTTCCCCGGTAGAAAGGTGGCGAAGGGTAACAAAATTGTCGCTATTTTTTTTCATTTTTAACTCAATCCTTAGAGAAAGATGAATATCATGCCCTGCGGGCAAAAAATTAAAGACAAAACCTTGGGGGATGAATCCCCCAAACCCCCTCTTTTTTTTAAGACTTAAAAAAAAAAGGGTGGGGGGAATTGGGGGCGGTTCTCCGCCCCCCAAGGTCTTGATTTTTATTTTTCCGATACATGCAAATATTTCATAGAGTCGATCTCATTGCAAAAATCTTTCTTACGAATTATTCTCATTACAGAATATAGATTCCTAAAGGGATTGTTGTCAAGTCTCTTCTTCCTGGCTTGGCCATATAAAAGAGGCCAACACCCCCAGCCCTAAAATTGAAAAGACAAAGATCAAACTCCATTCGGGGGTAATATGCAGGTTTGGCCATTGAAGGATATTGTTACTGGCTTCAATCGCCAATTTGGCGGCAATGTAAAACAACAAAGCAATGATGGCTTTATCCAGGTGAACAAGAAATTTCATCAGGCTGGAGAGGATAAAAAACATGGCGCGCAACCCCATCACCCCAAAAATCATCGCTCCCCAAACCAAAACCGGCTCCTTGGTCATGGCGATCACCGCAGGAACCGAATCAAAGGCAAACATAATATCCGTTGCCTGAATAACCATTGTGCAAAGCAACGCCGGTGTGGCATAACGCGTGGCAGAGCCCTTGAGTTGAATGGTCGGATCTTGCTTTTGTAGGGTTTCGGCCTCTTGACGGGAAATGACCATATCTTGTCCGTGCAAACGAGGAAAAACCGGCATAAACCGTTCAGTCAGACGCACAGACCAATGTTGAGAATAGTCATGCAAAGATTCGTCTGCGTCGCCTGCGGTCAACATTTTCCAAGCCGTCCAACCGACGATAAGAGCAAAAAGCAATCCAACCCAAGGCGAGGCCGCATACAAAGCCGTCCCCACCGAGGCAAACATCAATCGAAACACAATAGCCCCTAAAATACCATAAAAAAGTACCCGGCGTAGGATCACTTCTTTGATGTTAAAAGAGGCAAAAATAACCATAAAAACCATGACATTATCAAATGATAGGGACTCCTCTAACACAAATCCCACCAAAAACAGTTTAGCCCAATTCGGATCATAAACCAACCACAAATAACCCGCAAAACAGAGGGCAACCACTACCCAAAAAACAAACCATAAACTGGCCTCTTTGAGAGTCATCATCCGATTTTTGTGATGGGCATGAATGTCGGTCGCCATGTAAAAGGCAATCACAGCGACAAAAATCAAAATAATGTCAAGGGGAAATCCAATATGTTGCGTTTCCATGGGAACAATTCCTTGCAAAATGTTTAAGGGTGGTGCTTACTGATCATAAGATGGTAACTATTCAAAAAATAACAAGACGAGAACATAATGCCCTGCGGGCAAAAAATTAAAATCAAAGACAAAACCTTGGGGGATGAATCCCCCAAACCCCCTCTTTTTTTTAAGTATTAAAAGAAAAGGGTGGGGGGAATTGGGGGGGTCTGAGGAATTCATCCTCCACGGTTTGGCCTTTAACTTCTTTGCCCGCAGAGCATCATATTTCTTATTTTTTATTTGACAAAATATTCAAGATCTGGTGTGGCATATTGGGGACACTCCACTTGAAAAACAGGGCGTTGGGGGTCATCCAAACGAATAGCCGTGAGTTTACCACCATACACACAACCAGAATCCAAACCAATATGATGGGGGCCAACCGTTAATCCCGCCGCCGCCCAATGACCATAAACCACCTGCTCGCTTGGCTGCCAAGCCCGCACTTGATGCCAAGGTAAATAAGGAGAGTTGGGAGAAGGAAGCAAATAAGGGTTGGGACGATCCGAACCCACCCCAACCTGCGGCCACAATAACAATCCCTCTGATGTCGTCATGCGAATTCGGGTAAAAACCGCTAAATCAAAACGGTGCCGTTGCAAAGATCCAGGGAGACTTAACGATTCGGACTCTAACAACGGCGGACCATCTTTGCTTAAAAGTTGATGACAACGATCGGTATCTAAAAAAATCTCCTCTAAATTGCGCGCCCGTACCCGGGCATCCTCCAGGCTCCAAAAGGGATATAGCCCAGCATGGACCATGGACAGACCCAACTTAGGCTCCTGATGCAACAATGGTCGCCTGCGCAACCACTCCAGCCACGAACGTGCACTGGGATCTTTTTGCAAATAGGCCATATGCGGGTCCGACTCCCAAGCCCGATGATCACAAAGGGCCATTATGGCGCGAATTTCATGGTTCCCCATGAGAGATATCGCCCTATCTCCCATTTCTTGAACAAATTGAAGAAGTTTAATAGAGTCTGGACCACGATTGATTAAATCCCCAACAAACCAAAGATGGTCATGGGTATATGAAAAATTGATCTTTTTTAATAATTCTTGCAACGGTTGCAGGCAACCATGCAGATCACCAATGGCGTAAAGTGCCATGTGTCAGACCTCCTATGGATCAGTTTTCCACCGAATGTAGGGGGTTTGCACCAAATTGGAATTAAAATAACGTGGATCCAGTGAGATCTCCTTCCCGATCCATTCCGGTAAAAAAAGCTCCTGTTGGGCATGGGTGAGTTCGACCTCAGCCAATATCAGACCTTGATTGTCACCCGCAAACTCGTCCACCTCCCAAAGAACCCCCCCTTGTGCAATTCGATACCGCGTTTTTTCGATCAAGGGGGTAAGACAGAGCTCGTTGAGAAGAACTTGAGCATCTGACAAGGGAATGGCATATTCAAATTCATGTTTAGTAATCCCCTGGGTCGCCCCCTTGATGGTCAAACTGGCCTGTTCTCCGGCCATGCGCACCCGAACGACCCGATCCTTGTCGGTGGATAAAAATCCTTGACGATACAACACCCCCTCTGCCAAGCCACGCCATCCATCCCCTTGGACCAAAAAACGTCGTTCAATTTCCAAACCCACGCGCTCTTCTCCAAATCCTAAGGAATCAACTCTTTTTCCCAATGTTCAATATAGGCTGGCGTCTCGCCCTTTAGAAGCTCAGCAAAAGCAATCAAAGCTTTACGGGCACTCCCAATGGGATAATAAAAGGCATCCCAATTGTCGTTCCCTTCGCCATCTGGCAAATGAATCACATGTTGAAATTTCCAAGCTTCACGCATTTCAACGATGGCACTGGCAGCCCGTTTTTCAATATTTTCCAAATCTTTAAGAGAGAGATTCACCTTTTGTCTTCTGGCACGATGCAACAGCTTGCGCCGTTGCACATCCGCAACAAATTGGGCCAAATCCACCCGTCTTTGCGGATTTTTAAGATAAAGAATTTCGTCACGACTCAAAGGAGAGAGAAAGACCGCTAAACTAGGAATACGATCAAACAGCCCAGACTCCCGCAATTTGGCGGGAACAAAAGGGTTACCTTCAAAAAAAGGGATATTCCCTTGATCAAAAATACGTTGAATTTGTGCCACCTCCAACGCCTGCAAGTCACCACGAACATCCACTAAAATGTGACCATCCACACTTCGTAACGCCTCAATCTCCCCCCGTGGTCGAAAATAATAGTCCCGACCATCCACCTCACCCGGGCGAGGGGCGCGATCATTATAAAGAATCAGTTGGACAAATTTCTCAGCAAGCTCAGGATAAAATTTCTTTAAAGCTTCAAAAAGAGGGCCTTTGCCCACACAAGAGGGACCCGACAAAATGACTAATTGACTCATAAATTTCTCTCCCAATCCAAATCACCTGCAAAGATAAAGGTCAGACTTATGCCAAGAAAATTTTCATCCTAACAAGTTTATAGAAATGAATTATAAAACATTATTAACAGGATAACAAGTTCTCAGGTTTTTATCTGAATAGAGATTGTGTTTATAACCGCACAAATGATAGTAGATTATTTTGTTTTTTTATGGATGGATAATTCCACATGAACCAGCACATTAAAAAAATTTGCCTGCAATGAGTCCAGATAATCTCACCACAGGCAAACACACGCTTATCCAGATGTCATTCGACCATTTTAAAAAAGGGCCAACTCACGTTTAAAGATGGCTTTATGGATATCCCCTAAACTAATGATCCCAACCAGTTTATTTTCAGCATCCACCACAGGCACCCGTCGAAATTGCCGGAGGGCCATTTGGGCGGCGGCTTTCATGATCGGATCGTCAGCGGTAACCGTGTAAACACGACCCGTCATCATTTGCCCAACTGTTTTGGAAAGTACCTCCCGGTAGGATTTCTCCATCGACTCAAAATCGCGACTGCGAATCGGGTCTTCAAGATATTCCGAGTAGGTGGGCAACAAAGCATTCAGGATATCTTTCTCAGAAATAACCCCAATGAGATGATTGCTCCCGTCTACAACCGGTAGACCGCTAATTTTGTTGGTACAAATAACAGTTGCCACCGATTGGATCGTATCGTCGGCACTCGCCGTGCGAACGTCTTTGATCATCACATCTTTGACAAGCATTGGATTTTGTCCCTTTCGTTAGAGAGTAAACTCGGACGTTTCACAACGACCGCGCTTGTATCTTTTATCATTTTCCGAATTTTAATTCTAATTCTAAAGTTTGACTTTGCAATTCAATGATACATCATATGGGGTTGATGCCTGCATTTCAAGGGATGCAGAACCCCTGCATCAGCCAAGCATCTTCCACCCCCTTTTTCCCGACAAAATAGTCATGTCGTCTATGTATCGGAAAAAATCCCATAGATTCATATAACTTTATAGCCGGTTGATTCGAAACCCCAACCTCCAAAAGCAACACCAAATCGGGGGTTTGCTTCACCATTTCCATCCATTCCGTCAACAGTTTCCGTGCCCAACTTTGACGCCGAAACTCTGGTAAAATGCCCACATTTAAAAGATGCCAGGCATCTGGAAATTGCCGTGCAACAAGAAACCCAATCACCCTTTCGGGTAGTTGGACAACAACTCGGAAAAAAGAGTTCAAAAATAATTCTTCCAAAAACATCCCCTGACTCCATGGATAAGAGGCAATCTCCGCCTCCAGTTGGACCACCTGGGAAAGATACCGCTTTTGCATAGGTTCTGTTCGGAACATATTTTCTATAATTTCCGTCTAAAATTAAAATCAAAACCCTGGAAGATTGGAGGCGATTCTCCACCCCCCAAAAATCTTGAATATGATTTTTTATACCGATAATGCGTCCAAATGCCTTGGTGACGATACAGACAGTTTTTTAAGATGGCAAGAATTTATCTAAAAATTTTCCAATAATCGCACAAAAAGGTTGACAGCGTAAGCATCAGCTTTTCAACGAATACAAACAAAACCAAAATCGGTCATAAAAAAAATCCTGTAGTCAAATAGGGGCTTCGGAAGGCCCCACTATCATGCGGAATCTATCTTGCTCATTGAGGAAAACTGCTTGTAGCAGCAGCAAACAAGATTAAAAAAATGCACCTGATGCCCTGCGGGCAAAAAATTAAAATCAAAGACAAAACCTTGGGGAATGAATCCCCCAAACCCCCTCTTCTTTTTTAAGTATTATAAAGGAAAGGGTGGGAGGATTGGGGGCTGTTCTCCGCCCCAAAGATCTTGATTTCTATTTTTTCGATACATTAAAATATCTTTCTTTGCGCATCACTGGGACGTAAATAGAGAGGTTCCAGATGATCCAGAGAAGATGGACCCTGCTGACGCCAAAGATCATAACCATAGAGGGCAAGAGAGACTGGATCCATTTGCCAAACAATTTCAGGGGCAATGAGAAACCTATCACCAAGCACTGCAAGCAAAGCCCCCTGATTAGCGGCCAAGCCACTCCCCAAAAACAGAGGGGAAAAAGCCGGGTCACGCGCTTGGTAGGCAAAAAGTCTCTCTATAAATCCTTGCATACTGCACAATGTCGGTTCCAATAGGGGTTGGAGCAGACCTGTTGCAGAAACTTGATAGATAGCCACAAAAAGATCGCCCCGCTGGGCATCGGTGGTTACGGCGACAAGGGGTCGAAGGGGAGCCCCCCATTTTCTAGCTCCCACCGCTAGGGCGGTCAAGGTATCAACTCCAACCAAAGGCCGCCCATGGGCCAGACAAATCCCCTTGGCCAATCCCAAAGTCACCCGCAAACCTACAAAAGAGCCTGGTCCCAAAGTGACAACGATTAAATCGAGATCTTTAGGAGTACAATGACTCGTTGCAAAAAGTTGCTTCAAGGCGTTGGAAAGATGAACAATGTGGCCTTGATAACTTTGAAAATGGGTTTGAAATACCACCTCGCCATCCGTTAAAAAGGCGAGAGAACCGGTGGTGGAACTGCTGTCCATGGCGAGAATGTTCATAGGGTTTTTTACCAATTCATATCTTTTTTAATCTTTAGAACATGATGCCCTGCGGGCAAAAAATTAAAATCAAAGACAAAACCTTGGGGAATGGGGGGCGGTTCTCCGCCCCCCAAGGTCTTGATTTTTATTTTTCCGATACATTAAAATTAAAAGAAAAAAGGGGGCTGAGGGATAGCCCCCAGGGTTTTGTCTTTACTTTTCGCACAAGCACTATAATAGGTTTCACCATGCGTTGTCCACACTTTCAAACGATACTGGTAACGGCTCATCCAAACTGATATTCTTACCATATGAGCGAGATAACCCAACCGCATGACCGTTTATTCAAGGCCCTTATGTCCTATCCTGAGACGGCAGCGGCCTTTTTGCGGGAATACCTACCCTCAGAGGTGACCCAAATATTGGCACCTGACCCTCCTCTATTTGTGGAAGGCAATTTTATTGAGGAGCGGTTGCGTCCCTATTTTTCGGATCGCTTATTCCAGGCCAAAACAATCAGTGGCAAAATTTTATTTTTCTATGTCCTAATTGAACATAAAAGTTATCTGGATAAAAAGGTAGGCTGGCAGATTTTCCGAGGCATATCTGCCTTTATAGAGCAAAAAACTCGAGAAGATGAACAATGGACAAAATTACCAGCCATTGTTCCCATGCTTTTATACCATGGGGAACAAGAGTGGCATTTTTCAAATGAATTTTTGGCCTTGGTCGATACAGAGGAAACCTTACGTCCATGGTTATTAAACTTTTGCTTTCCGGTGATAGACTTAGGACCAATTCCCAACAAACAACTATCCAAACATGCCCGTCTGCGGGCCGGTTTGATGGCGTTAAAATACGGGACGCGGGATCCTCAAACACAAATGGAAGCCTTAGAAGAGATCATCGCTGTCCTTGAAGAGGTGCCAGAACTTTTGCTTTCGGTACTTTTATATTTATTGACCACATTCCCATATTTGGATGAAAAACAGGTGCGACTCGTCGTACGTCGCATCAACCCCAAGGAGGAAACGAAGATGATGTCCCAATTTGCTCAAGAGATATTAAACAAAAACAAACCAGAGTGGATCATGAAAGGACGACAAGAAGGACGACAGGAAGGACGGCAAGAAGGACGGCAAGAAGAGGCCGCCAAAATTCTCCTACGCCTATTAACCCGCCGTTTTGGTACCTTGCCTGCCCATCTCCAAGAGAAGGTCAATGGAGCAAATACAGAGACCCTCGAACTTTGGAGTGACTTGGTCTTGGATTCCCATTCTCTTGAAGAGGTGTTCGGCGTAAATATCTCACCTAATGAATTGATGTATTGAGATATTTAACAATAATGCATCCATAGAGATTGAGTTGTTTTTACGTGTCATAAAACCAAACCCTGGGAATCTTTTCCCAAAACTTTTACATTTAAGCCTGAAAAAATCTTTTGACCACCTCACACTCTCTGGTCAAAGGAGCAGGAGGCAATTCGGCTAAAATTCTGCTGCCATAACGTTTCGTAAACAAACGAATGTCCAATATCGCCAATACCCCACGATCTTCACTGCGACGCAACAAGCGGCCAACACCCTGTTTTAAAGAAAGAATCGCTTTTGGTAAAGAAAAATCCATAAAATCATTTCCCCCCAAAGAAACAATGTGTTGACTGCGGGCTTTGGTCAGGGGCTCATCGGGAACATCAAAAGGAATACGATCAATAATCACCAAAGAAAGCGACTCCCCAGGAATATCCACCCCTTCCCAAAAGCTGCGCACCGCCATCAACACCGAGGCGGTCTCGCGACGGAAGATCTCCAACAACGCCTTTTTGGGCCGCTCTCCTTGCACCAACAATGGAAAGGGTAACTCATCCCGAATGGCTTGGTAAACCATCTCCATCTTCTGCAAACTGGTAAACAAACAGAGGGCACGACCAGAGCTGGCATGTAACAGTTGCACAATCTCCTGAACAAGAAGGGTCTCAAAAGAAGGCTCTCTGGGATCGGGAAAAGAACGAGGCACATAAAGAAGTGCTCGTTGAGTAAAATCAAAAGGAGAGTCCAAACGGTCCCGATAGGCGGTGTTGGGGGGTACCCCCATTTGCCGCTCAAAAAAATCAAAGGCATCATACCCTTTGCTGGTCGCCAATGTCGCAGAGGTAAAAATGGCCGTACTCAAGCGCGGATAAAGAGCCTCACGCAACGTTGGACCGGTATCCAGTGGCGAGGCCTTTAAAAAAATATTCCGGTTGCGGGTTTCATACCAATAGACCCGCGCTGGATCATTCAAGGCCTGGATTTGTTCGGTATCGACCAACATCACTTCGGCACGCCGCCCCAACGCGGCCAAACCACTGCTGCGGGTTCGATGCGGGTCCAACTGATGAATCAACCGCTTTAAAGCCTTGATCACCTCAGTCAAAGCCCGTCCAGGGAGAGCGCGCAGATCCTCGGCTTGCAAGGATTGACTGACATTTTCCCCTGGAAAGGCTTGGCGCAACCCGGTGGCTGCGCTCTCCAAGGCAGAAAATGCCCCCATCAAAGCGATATCATCGGCCCCGACGGTTTGAAACTCCGCCCGACCATCCTGGGCCAATTCCCGCAGTTGATAGGTGCTGATTTCCAAACCAAAATGAGCGGTGACCACATCGGGTATCTGATGAGCCTCATCGAAGACCACAATTTGATGTTTCGGGAGAATCTCGCCAAAGCCCCCCTCTTTGACCGCCAAATCGGCGAAAAAAAGGTGATGATTGACGATCACCAAGTTGGCATGTTTGGCCTTTTCGCGCATGGCGAACAAAAAACAGGCATCATAGTCGGGACATTTACGTCCCAGACACCGTTCCCCCCCGGCATTGAGATCGCGCCAAAAATTGAGCTGTTCAGGGAGATTTGAAAGTTCATCCCGGTCCCCCGTCTGGGTCTTGCGTGACCAGGAGAGCACCTCTTGGAACCAATTTTCCTCCTCCTTGTCCGCCAAAAGTGGGGCGACCTGAAACGCCCGCAGTCGGTAAAGACAGAGATAATTATTACGTCCCTTTAGGGTAACGGCAACCAAAGGCCGATTTAAAACCCGACGCAACAAAGGCAGATCGGTTTCGGTGATTTGGTCTTGCAGAGCCTTGGTGGCGGTGGAGACCGTCAGCTGTTGACAAAATGAAAGCAAAGGCAATAAATATGCAAGCGTTTTTCCGGTTCCAGTACCTGCTTCCACCAACAAATGGCACCCCTGACTAGCCGCTTGGGTGACTAAAAATGCCATGCGGTTTTGCACATGACGCGGCTCATAATAAGGTAAATTTTGCGCCAAACGGCTTTCTGGTCCAAAAAGCCTGTGAATAAAATCGTTGAGATTCTCCATGAGGCAGTATATTCTCTTTCCAAAATATGGTAACTGAGCATGAATGTTTCATGTCTCGGAAAAATAAAAATCAAGACCTTGGGGGCCCAGAACCGCCCCCCAATTCCCCCCACCCTTTTCTTTTAATACTTAAAAAAAAGAGGGGGGCTGGGGGATTCATCCCCCAGGGTTTGGCTTTTAATTTTATGTTTGCCCGCAGGGCATCATGTTCGTATCATTTAATTAAATATGTGGAAAGAAAAAAATAAAAATTTCGCGCACATTTCGCTTTGAGGCCTCCCACCGCCTTCCTTATCATGATGGCAAATGCCAACGTTTGCACGGTCATTCGTATCGTCTTGAGCTGGTTTTTAGCGGTTCTCCTCACCCCCCCCAAGTGACACAACCTGGATCTGGGTTTGTGGTAGATTTTGGCGTGTTACATCGTTTGGTTCAGGAGGAGTTGATTCACCCCTACTTAGATCATCACCACCTCAACGACGCCATACCTGAATTGCCTTATCATTCAGTGGAATATTTGGCGGCTTGGATTGCAAAATGGTGTTTAATGTATTTAGAAGGGAGGCCCGAACTGGCTGGAGCACAGTTATTGCGGGTACGCTTATGGGAATCGGACCGTTCTTGGGCCGAAGCCGATCGAGAAGATCCCGCCCGCATGGGCATATAGAAAATCTCTTTCTTTCATTGAATGGATACCGATTCATTGCCCCACACCCAAGATCGATTTCCCATTTGTCACATATTTGCTTCTATCCAAGGAGAAGGATATTGGGTGGGCCGTCCCATGGCTTTTGTACGGGTCTGGGGTTGTCCTCTCTCCTGCGCTTGGTGCGATGAACCCTTACACAGGGATCCACAAGCGGTTCAATATCTGACGGCCCAAGAAATTCTCACTCACGTGCAACGAGTGGCCCCTGGCATTCCCAATCTGTTGCTCACGGGCGGCGAGCCATTGGCTGTGGCTGGTTTGCAACACTTGGTAGCGTGTTTTAAACAGGCCGGATATTGGTTAGCCATGGAGAGCAGCGGCATTGGTGGGGAGGTGCCTCAAGGTTTAGACTGGCTGACCCTCTCCCCCAAACCCCACCACCCTCCCCCCGCATCCATCCTGGCACAAGCGCAGGAGATTAAATTTATTGTCGATGCCCATCCCTCCCCAACCTTTCAAGCGATCATCAACCAACAAGCCCAACACCATCCCCATGTTTGGGTGCAACCCAAAGCGCGCGGTTCGGAAATAGATCCGCACGCCGTCGCCCGCTGCGTGGAGATGGTTTTGGCAGGAGCAGGAAAGTTACGACTCTCCCTTCAGGTACATAAATGGATCAAAATCGCCTAACCCTTCCCCGTTTCATGCTGATCACCGACCGCCACGTGTGTCCAAATCTGGAAGATGGGGTGGCTGCTGGCGTGGCTGGTGGAGCGGATCATGTTTTATTGCGGGAGAAAGATCTCTCTACAGCCGAACTCCTGGTTCTGGCCCAACGGATTCATCCGCGGATACAACAAGAGGGAGGTCGGTTGTTGATCCATACCAACCTTACCGTAGCCTGGGCGGTAGGGGCGATCGGCGTACATCTACCGAGTGTTGGTGGGCCATCGACGTGGGAGGTCAGAAAAAAAATGGGACCAGAGTTGCTCTTGGGCCGATCTTGTCATACCGTGGAACAAGCGCAACAAGCTTTGACAGAAGGGGCCGATTATGTAACCATCTCCCCCGTTTTTCCAACCCGTTCCCACCTGGAGAGTGTCGCACTCGGCCTGGATCGTTTTGCCTGGATGTGTCAACACATTCCGGGAACTGTTTTGGGTTTAGGTGGCATTCAAGCCGATAATGCCGCCTCTGTTTTGGCTGCTGGAGCCAAAGGTGTGGCCTGTATCCGCGGGGTGCTGGATGCCCAAGATCCAAAGTCTGCCGCCAAAAAAATGGTTTCTGCTTTTGGAAAAAAGTGAAAAATCATTTTTATTGAGCGAAAAATCTGTTAAGTTAATCTCTTAAAGGTTCGGTTTGACAATAAACAAACCAGGAGAAAACAATATTATGGCCTCCAATTTACACTATTCTTTGGATGAAGCAAACCAAACCGCGACGTTGACACTCTTGGGGGAGATCACCATTCAACACGCCACAGAACTCCACTCTCTGCTTGTCCAGGCGGTCCAACAGGTGAACCATTTGGAGATTAATTTAAAAAATTTATCTAAAGCAGATCTTTCTACCGTGCAGTTGCTCTGTTCAACCTATCGGCAAATGAAAGGCAATGGAAAAAATTTTTTGTTTGCAAAGGATGTATCCGATGCTTTTCTGAAGCTGATAGAGGCTACTGGGTATAAAGGGTGTTTGGAGGGAATTTTATAAAATTGTTCTATGTATCGGAAAAACAAAAATCAAGACCTTGGGGGGCGGAGAACCGCCCCCAATCCCCCACCCTTTTCTTTTAATACTTAAAAAAAAGAGGGGGTCTGGGGGATTCATCCCCCAGGGTTTTGATTTTGACTTTTTTGCCCGTAGGGCATTATGTTCAAAAAATAAGGAGAATAAAATCGATGGGTAAAAAAATTATGACGGTAGATGACTCTTCTAGTGTTCGTCAGATGGTCGGTTTAACCCTCAAAGGGGCGGGCTATGACGTGACCGAAGGGGTAGATGGTCAAGACGCTCTCAATAAATTAAAAGCCACCCAAGTGGACATGGTGATTACCGATCTCAACATGCCCAACATGGACGGCATTACCCTCATTAAAAATTTACGCGCCCTGCCCCAATATAAATTTACCCCGATCGTTATGTTAACGACCGAATCGCAAGCTGGACGCAAACAAGAAGGTAAAGATGCGGGTGCCACCGGATGGATCGTCAAACCCTTTAAACCAGATCAATTGCTTGGCGTAATCGCGAAAGTTCTTGGATAACAGTGAAAGGTAGGGGTGACAGTGGAAATTGATACGAGTGCCTACACGGAAGAGGCCTACGAGCTTCTCTCAGAATTGGAAGACTCCTTATTAGAACTAGAGGAGTCTCCAGGGGATCAAGAACTAATTGGCCGTGTTTTTCGTGCCATGCACACGATCAAAGGCTCAGGGGCCATGTTTGGGTTTGACGAAGTAGCGGCCTTTACCCATGAGGTAGAGACCGTCTTTGATATGGCGCGTAATGGAACCATTCGAGTCACCAAAGAACTCATCGACTTAACCTTAGCCGCTCGCGATCAAATTCGCGCCATTCTGGATGCTTCAACAGGTGGTCAAGCCTCGGATAAGGTCAAGGGTCAAAAGATTATTGATCGACTGCGCGCCCTAGTGCCTAAGGGAGATGGCAGTGGTGCTCCTGCGACTTCTGCTGTTGCCAGCAGCAAAGAAAAAAAAGAGACGAAAGAGGATCTGCACTCCTACCGTATTCGCATAAAACCGGTTTTAGAGCTTTTTGCCAATGGCACCAATCCGGTTTTATTATTAAACGAACTCGCAGAAATGGGGACATGCCGTATTGTAGCTTTTTATGATGCCTTACCCGATCTTTCCGAATTGGATCCCGAGAAATGTTACACCTCCTGGGAGGTATTTTTAACCACCGCAGCGGATGAAAACGCCATTCGAGATGTTTTTATTTTTGTTGATGACCAGTGCGAACTCAACATTCGTCTCTTAGATGAAGAGGAGAATCTTGATCAAGAGGGTGGTGATGTTAAAAAACTTGGGGAGATTTTGGTTCAACGGGGTGATCTCTCTCCTGATGCCCTTGCGCGGGAACTAAAACCACTGGGCACACGTCTGGTAGAATCGGGGGTGGTTTCCGAATCTAAAATAAAGGCGGCTCTGACAGAACAGCAAGTTGTACAAGAAAAACGGGACCGCAACGCCAAGGCCGATGCTTCAGCCAGTGTTCGCGTTCCCTCCTCTCGATTGGATACCCTGGTAGATTTGGTCGGGGAGTTGGTGACGGTTCAGGCCCGTTTGACACAAACGTCGGTCTCTTTAGGGGATCATACCCTGGTATTGATCTCTGAAGAGGTGGAGCGTTTAATTTCTGAATTGCGCGATAACACCATGAGTATCCGCATGTTGGCCATTGGCACCACGTTTCAAAAATTTAAACGTTTGGTGCGCGATTTATCCACGGAACTGGGTAAACAGATGGAGATGACCACTGAAGGCGAAGATACCGAATTGGATAAAACGGTTATTGATCAACTCAACGATCCTTTGGTACACATCATTCGCAACAGCATTGATCATGGCGTAGAATCCCCTGAACAGCGCATAAAGGTGGGGAAGCCGGTTGTCGGTCGGATCCATTTAGCGGCCATTCACTCTGGAGCCAGTGTTTTGATTCGGGTAGAAGATGATGGCAAAGGTTTAGATCCCAAATTATTGCGCACCAAGGCTATTGAAAAGGGGATTATTGCACCAGATGCCGAGCTAAGTGACAAAGAGGCGTATCAACTTATTTTTGGGGCGGGTTTTTCCACTGCGGAAAAGATCACCAATGTCTCTGGACGTGGGGTAGGAATGGACGTGGTGCGTCGCTCCATTGAGGCGTTGCGGGGCACCATTGATGTACAGAGCGAACTGGGTAAAGGGACGGTCATCACCCTTAAATTACCCTTGACGTTGGCGATTATTGAAGGATTATTGGTCACCATTGGAGGAGAATATTTTGTTTTGCCTCTTGCTGCGGTTGAAGAGTGTGTTGAGTTATCCCGCCAAGATGTAGAGCGCGCCCATGGCCGTCATGTGATTAATGTTCGTGATGAGATTGTTCCCTACATTCGAATTCGTGAACGATTTAATATGACCGATGCCTCTCCTGATGTCGAGCAAATTGTCATTTCTGAAGTAGATGACAAGCGGGTTGGATTTGTTGTAGATAGTGTTATTGGTCAACATCAGACGGTGATTAAATCGTTGGGCAAAACCTTCCAGCACTCCGAGGAGTTTTCTGGGGCAACCATCCTTGGCGATGGCACGGTGGCGTTGATATTGGATTTAGGAAAAATGGTCCGTTACGTTGAGATAGAGCAGTCTAATGAGATGCTGGCAGCCGCAACGTAATCCACTCAACGTCGTTTATAAATCAGGTACCACGACGATAACAGTATGACACACAAAAAAAGATTCATTCTGGAGCCAAAAGGGTATGAGTAACAAAATTCGTGTATTGATTGTAGATGACTCTGCTGTTGTTCGTCAGACATTGGACCAAATACTCTCCTCAGATCCAGATATAGAAGTGATTGGACATGCGCAGGATCCTTTTGTTGCTGCGCAGAAAATTCAATCCATGGTTCCAGATGTCATCACCCTAGATGTTGAAATGCCGCGGATGGACGGCATTACTTTTTTGCAAAAAATCATGTCTCAGCACCCCATTCCAGTGGTGATGTGTTCTACATTGACAGGGGCCGGAACTGAAACGGCACTTAAAGCCATGGAATATGGTGCGGTAGAGATCATTACCAAGCCCAAGTTGGGGACCAAGCAATTTTTAGAGGAGTCACGGATTCGGATTTGTGATGTGGTCAAAGCCGCCGCACAAACCAGAGTAGGTCGGCTAGGTCGCGGTGCGCCCCCTCCCCCACCCCCTGCCCCTGCCCCCTCGACGGAGCCCAGCAGTTTGAGTAGTCGTCGCTCTTTTAGTACAACGACCGTTGCCCCCAAATTAACAGCGGATGCCGTGTTAGCCAAACCAGACTCCTCCTCTATGGCGATGATGCAAACCACGGAGAAGGTGGTGATTGTTGGGGCCTCTACTGGGGGGACGGAGGCGTTGCGGGTTTTTTTGGAGGGTTTACCAGCCAATGCCCCTGGAATTGTAATTGTGCAGCACATGCCAGAAAATTTTACGCGGGCCTTTGCCGAGCGCCTAAATACGTTGTGTCAAATTACGGTCAAAGAGGCCAGCAACAATGACTCAGTGGTTCGTGGTTGCGCCTTGATTGCGCCTGGCAATAGACACACTTTATTAAAACGAAGTGGGGCGCGTTATTTTGTTGAGGTGAAAGATGGACCTTTAGTCAGTCGACACCGTCCATCGGTAGATGTGCTGTTTCGTTCGGCGGCCCGTTATGCGGGAAAAAATGCCGTAGGCGTGATTATGACAGGCATGGGGGACGATGGGGCACGGGGCATGCGGGAGATGAAAGAGGCTGGTGCGACCAATATTGCGCAAGATGAGGCCTCCTGCGTGGTATTTGGGATGCCCAAAGAGGCCATCAAACATCAGGGAGTAGATCATATTTTGCCATTGGGGAAAATTGCTGATGAGGTTATTCGTCTCTGCAAATAATCTTTATTGGCATGGATAAAGAGCAATGATGCAGTTTGGGCGATCAGAGAATGATTTCAATGCGAACACGACAATTTCTGATACCGAATTTCGTCGGTTGAGTGATTTTGTTTATACGCAATCTGGGATTGTTATTCCTGTTGGAAAAAAAAATCAACTGACAACGCGACTACAAAAACGAGTACGTATCGCAGGCTTGCGCTCTTTTTCTGAATATGTGGATTTATTGCTCAATTCAGATACGACAGAATCGGAATGGGTCCATTTTTTAGATCTTGTTACCAGTCAGAAGAGCGATTTTTTTTATGAGCCTGCCCATTTTGAATATTTAGCGCAATATGTTTTACCAGAGATGATTAAAAATTATGGTTCTGGCGTGCAGCGTCCATTTATGATTTGGAGTGCGGGATGTGGAGCTGGGGAAGAATCATTTACGTTGGCAATGGTATTGCAGGAGTTCAAAGAACATTTTCCTGGGATCAATTTTCGTGCGCAAATATTGGCTACCGACATTTCGCTTAAATCATTGGAATGCGGCAGAGAGGCCATTTATGATGTGGATCGTATTAAGAATGTTCCGATTCAATTAAAACAAAAATATTTATTACGCAGCAAGGATCGCAAAAAGCAGTTGGTACGGGTCTCCCCGGAGTTACGCGATCTAGTAAGTTTTCGACGCTTAAATTTTATGGAGCGGGATTTTGGTTTACGGGAGAAGATGGACGTTATTTTTTGCCGTAATGTGATTAAATATTTTGATCCTGCGACCCAGGAGCAATTGATAAACAAATGTTGCCAATATTTAATGCCGAACGGTTATCTTTTTGTCGGTCGTTCGGACTCCTTAGAGGAGTTGCACGTTCCAGTTTTTCAAGTTGCTCCAGCAATTTATAAAATGATTAGCAGTTGAAATGGGATCCGCAACGATTTTACTCTGAGAGTTTAGGCAGAAAGGGTTGACAGCCGCGTAAATCTAGGTAAAATCACACATGAATAAAGCGGGGTAGCTCAGTCGGTTAGAGCTGCGGATTCATAATCCGTGTGCCGGGGGTTCAAGTCCCCCCCTCGCTACCAATAAAAATAAGCAGTTACGGCCACTTTCAAGGTGGCCGTTTTTGTTTGGGGTTACGCTGGGGTTACAAAATTGCCAGGGTTACAAACCCCGTCAAGCCGCATAATAGGTGGGAGATTTTGAAAAAAAATGGGGGAAAAAGCGGGGAAAGAAAAAAGTTCAAGTATCGGAAAAATAAAAATCAAGACCTTGGAGGGCGGAGCCCCCCCCCCCAGACCCCCTCTTTTTTTTTAAGTCTTAAAAAAAAAGAGGGGGTCTGGGGGATTCATCCCCCAGGGTTTTGATTTTGACTTTTTTGCCCGCAGGGCATCATGTTCATGTATCGGAAAAATAAAGATCAAGACCTTGGGGGGCGGAGAACCGCCCCCCAATTCCCCCCACCCTTTTTTTTTAATTTTTTACCCGCAGGGCATCATGTTCAACATCAAATATTAGAGGGTATGACACGTCAAACAAAGGGTGCTATTTTGATTGTTAACCCGCAAAAAAGAGGGATTGATCTGGGCTCCGTGTGAAGGAGCAACCCCATGGGGATCGTGGCAAGAGGCACACTCAACCCGATAGCTGCTGCCGGTTTTGAGAAAACGCACTTCGTTGGAATCGGCTTTGTTGTTACCATTTTGATCATAAAAAGCCATAGTGGTTTGAGTGACGGTTGGATTGGCAAAATCGATCCCAATACGATTGGTGGGCAGGTCTACGCCAATAGGATGATCATTACGTAAATCGGTGCCAATATAAAACACTGTAAAATCATTGGCAAGATCCCCGTTGTGACAAGACATACATCCCATCGCCGAAGTATCCGGTGAAGATGTGCCCATAGCCGCATGTTTCGGAGCCTTGGTGGTTGTCGCTGTATTCACCCAGGAATCCAGAAAACTCTCTTGATGGCTGGTTTTGGATCCTTCACTATACCTTCCTGAACCCGGCATATTGACAATGGAATCAATGGCAACCGTGCCGTCATGACAGGAGAGGCAGGTGAGAGAACCAACGCCGGGTTGGTTGACAGCAGCGGTAAGAGTCGAGCTTCCCACTTGATCGTAAGTTTGATAGGTGTTGTTCTTAAAAGTGCGGTTCCACAGAGGGGCATCTATATTTTCGTTGGCTCCATGTGGCGTATGACAGTAGACGCACACTTCCCCATATTGATTGCGGACAGTGATCATGGCATTTTGGTTAACATTACTTGAAAGGGATAAATTATGTCGCGTATTGGAAATGCCATCCCGATTTGTAAAATTTGTCGGAAAATCATCCGCTTGGACAGAATAAATCCCACTACCAATGCCGAGTAAAACACCAAATTTGAGCCAAAGAGGGAGACGATTGTTTAAAATGATTTGAATAAAGCCGAGCCTTTTCATGAAAAATTCCCCCTAAAATGTACTTTATTTTTATGGAACCATCGCCCGCAAAGGTGGTAAATCTTGTCCATTTAAAACCAATTTTCCCTCTGTTTCCGTAAGTTTACGTAAAATTTCGACTTTGCGTAACCATTGATCGACAATATAAACATAACCTGCTTCATCAACGGTTACTCCTGAAGGTGAGGCAAAGGTTGCGGGTCCATCGGTGCTAGAGCCTTCACCAATGGGAAGTAACAGTTGCCCTTGGTCATTAAAAATTTGCAGATTGGCAAACGCACCATCTACGACATAGATCAAATTATCCTTGTCAATGGCGATGGCACGGGGTCGGGCAAACTGTCCAATCCCGCGGCCTAAACGCCCCCATTTCGCTAAAAATTTTCCATCTCGATCAAAAATTTGCACCCGAAAATTACCTGCATCCAGCACATACACCCGACCATCGCTTCCCACGCAAAGATCGGTGGGCATGTTAAACTCGCCCTCTTCTTTGCCGCGCTGTCCAATGGGTTGTCCGACCATTTTTCCCTCCTGATCAAATATGACCATCCGATGTGTCGACGTACCCGTTCCATCATTGTCGATGACATAAATGCGATCCCCTGTCGGGGAGAGAGCCACAGCGACAGGATGTTTCAACAAAGAGGCGTTGCCAATAAATTTAGACCATAATCCGAGTTGATCAAACACAACCACGACCTTTTTTGTGCCATCGGCAACATACACCATTCCCTGGCGGTCAACGGCAATCCCAAGAGGTTGTCCCAAAGTTCCTTCAAAACGGGCACCAAATTGGTAATAACGACGGCGAACGGCATCAAAGACATGCACCAGTTTGGCCATGGTATCGGTCACAAAAATGCGTCCTCCAAAAGCCGCGACCCGGACCGGTTTTATAAAAACATCTTTATCGATATGCTCATCTGAAATATTTAAAAAATCTTTTTGTTCTGGCTCTTTAATCTCAATATCATTGGCCTTATGAATCACAGATTGCCAAGCAAAACGAGGCAGTTGAGGAGGCCTTGGCCAATAAATTTCTCCATTCGTCAACTCATCCGTCTGGGTGGTCACGCATCCAGCCAAAAAAACAAGTGCCATGAGAGCCCACCATTTCGGATGAGATTCTCTCCCAAAAAAATGTTTGATAAACCGTCTATTCATAAAGACCGATCTTTTCTATTGAAAGACCAAAAAGACGATTTCTTACTCTTGGGAATTAAAACCGGTCGGTTTCTCATTTTTGATAATTTTATTTCATTCAAAAAAATTGTTTATATTTAATAAATTGATTTTAAAATAAATTATCAAGCAAAGCTCATTTTTTATACTAGACCTATCATCCATCATGCAATTATGAATCCATGTAAAGAAGGAGAAAATCATTTCCCATGGCAAAAAAAAATTGTTTGCCTCTTGTAAGATGAAAAGGGCCACTTATCTTTTGAATAACGGTGGTTGGCAAGCCAACCTAGTATGTACAAACATAAAATAAAACATTATGATAAAGGAGAAAACAGATGTCTACACTTGTCACTTATGATCCTTTTCGGAGTTTCCGTTCACTGCAAAATGAGATCAATCGGATTTTTGATCGGGATATGGAGGTTTCCACTGGTCAGATGACCCAATGGCCCATGCGGGTGGATATTCGGGAGGATGTCAACCAAATTGTTCTCAAGGCCGATGTCCCAGGAATGGATCAAAAAAATATTTCGGTGAACGTCGATAACGGATATCTAACGATTTCTGGGGAGCGCAAGTTTGAAGATGAGGCGCGGCGTGAAAACTATCATCGGATAGAACGTGCCTATGGTCACTTTAGCCGTTCATTCCAGCTGCCCAACTCCACCGATACAAACAACATCAGCGCGACTTATAAAAACGGTGTCTTGGAAATCACGCTTCCCAAGCGCGAAGAGGCCAAACCGCGCGCCATTAAGGTGCATGTATCGGAAAAATAATGATCATTAAAAAAAAGAGAGGGCCTGGGGGATTCATCCCCCAGGGTTTTATTTTTTGTCCAAAGGAGATCATGTGGTACCACCACATTTAAGTGTGAACGATGAACGAGTGCCTGAACAAAAAGCAAAATCAAGACCTTGGGGGATTGCATCCCCCAATCCCCCTGCTTTTTGAAGGAAGCAAAACCGAGGTCAAAAGCAAAATCAAAACCCTGGGGGCAATCCCCCAGACCCCTTTTTTTTTAAATATGGCCATCCCTGTGCTGTTGTGCTCATAGTTCAAACATAAAAAAGGCAATGGTCAAATAGTTGATAGACCCGACCATATCGATAAAGGCCAAAGCCAGGGGACCAGCGGCAACGGCTGGATCGGCTCCAATCTTTTTGAAGAAAAAAGGCAACGACATGGCGATCACCGCCGCAAAAGAGATGCTCAAAGTCATGGCCAACCCCAACGTCATGGAAAGCACAGGGTTATGAAAAATAAAGTAGGATGCCACGGCCAAACAAGAGCCATAAAAGGCCCCTTGAATAAAATTGGCGGCCAACTCTTTGAACAACAATTTGAAAAAATGGGCGTTGTGTATGGTACCCAGGGCCAAACCACGCACCACCACTGCCCCTGTTTGACTCCCCGCATTGCCCGACATACCGATGACAATAGGAAAAAAGAAGGCCAATTGTACTACCGCTTCCAACGTTTTTTCAAACCCTTCTAAAATTGCCGAAACCAGCAAATAGGCAATAAAGGCGGTGATCAGCCAGGGGACACGGGCGCGAAAGATGGTCATAGAGGATTGCTGAAGAACATTGGTATTTTTAGAACCAATACCAGCCATTTTTAAAATGGCATTTGTGTTCTCTTCTTGGATAATGTCAATCAAATTATCAATGGTAATTTGTCCCACCAAAACCCCTAAATCATCCACCACCGGCATAGCCAACAGACGATAGCGGGATATTTGGCTGGCCACGGTCCCTTGGTGGGTATCCACATGAACCTTGATCAATCGATTATGGGTAAACTCTTTGAGGGTTTTGTTTGGCTCAGCCAAAATGAGACGCCGTAAGGAGCAAACCCCCGTGAGTCGTTGCAGATCATCCACGACATAGAGATAAAAAATCGAATCATGAGAAGGCATTTGCTGCACCGCCCGGATGGCACTGGCCGCCGTGGTAGACTCTGGAAGGGCCAGAATATTCATGTCCATCAGGCTACCTGCACTGTTTTTTGCGTAAACAACCGTTTTCTCTTCGGTCTCTTGACGTGGTTTTTTTTGCTCCATAGCCTCCAAAAGGCGTTTGGCATCATTTTCGTCCAAGGCTTTGAGATAATTTTGCTGACTCTGAGGAGGCAATAGTTTCAATATCGCCAAGGCCTGTTCTAAACTGCAATGAGAGAGAATAAATTTTTTATGCTGGTCGCTCAGTTCAGTCAAAACTTGAGCCGCATGGGCAGGGGGGGCAATATGGCCAAAAATATCGGTGGCCCGGTGCTCCGCAAAGCCATTTAAAACATTGGCAATATCAACAGGCTTGAGTTTGCTCATCAGTTGGGTTAAATGAGAAAAGGCTCCCCGGCGATGGAGTCGAACAATTGTTTCGGAAATTTTGGCGTTTTTGGGCGGCGATGCAGCCGTCTTATCGTCATCCAGAACCATCATGGACATGGCGGTCTCTTTCTTTTATTAAGTTAATGAGTAGTAGTCTTAGGTTTAGAGCCCATATACCGTGGTGGCGATCACCAGATAATTAACGACCCCCAGGACATCAACCGTCGTCAGCACGTAGGGTCCACCGCCAATAGCGGGATCATGTCCTAATTTTTGTAATAACAGTGGTAAACTAGACGCAATAATGCCCGCATAGGTAATATTAGAAAGAATACTGATGCCAACGACAAAGGCCAAAATCGTACTTTTAAACACCACATATGCGTAGGTAGAAAGACAAAGACCGTAAAAAATACCAATGAGCAAACCGACTTTAGTCTCTTTGAACAAGAGTTTATAATAGTCATTCACCGTGATGGCCCCTGTGCCCAAACCACGCACCGCCACAACGGCGGTTTGGCTGCCAACATTGCCCGCCATGCCAAAGATCATCGGCATAAAAAAGCTTAACTGGATCACCTTGGCCATGGTTCCTTCAAAAAAACCAAGAATCCAGGCCGCCAACAATCCACCCAGAAAGGGGGCTGCCAACCAAGGAAGGCGGGTTTTAGCAACATTGGTAAAGGGTTGAGCGAGGATGCTCAATTTGTGTTCAATATCCACACCCACCGTTTTGAGCATGGCGTGGGTATCGGCCTCTTGGATGACGTGGATCAGGTCATCGACGGTAATAATTCCGCGTAACACGCCTTGATCATTTACCACTGGAATAGCCATTAAATCGTGTTGGGTCACCAGTTTGGCCGCCTCTTCTTGTGGGGTGTCGATATTGACGGTATGGACACGCACTTCCATAATGTCGCGAATCAGAGTTTTGGTGGGCGAGAGCAATAAACGGCGCAACGAACTGACACCGGTTAAACGGTTGTTTTCATCCAGGACATAGACGTAAAAGACAAATTCGTGAAAGGGTAAACCATGCAAGGCCTCCAAGGCTTCTGCCGCTGTGAGGGTCTCTTGAATGGCAAAAAATTGCGAGGTCATGAGGTTGCCAGCGGTATCGGGCAGATATTGCAGAAGATCTTGAACCTCTTTTTGGGATTTTTGTCCCATGGCATTCATGAGATGATCGCCCACCTCCGGACTTAAAATACCGATGATTTGGCTACGGGTATCGGGAGGGAGGCTCTCTAAAATGGGAACCGCCCGATCCAGAGTCATTAAAGAGATAATATGGATTTGGAAATCCTCATTTAACTCCTTTAAAGTCTCTCCAGCCTGTTGGGTATTGGGGATCAGGTTGAAAAGGTCCATGGCCTCATCAACATCCTCTGAGGAGTTGATGACCAAGGCGATATCCGCCGGAAGCAGTTTTCCAATCACGCGGGTGAGTTGGGTGGTGGCCCCTTTGTGGTATAAACGACGGATGGTCTCCACATACATGGGGGCTTGGTGCGTTTCTATCGCGTTTTGAGGTTCGTCAACGACCATCATGCTCATTTAATTCTTCTTTCTCTGATTTCATAGAGGTGAAAGCAGGAATGGGCACACAGTATCGTGGGTATCAACATCTATTGCCCTACCACAATTTAGTAAGGTAACAAAAGTAGAAAACCTTAAGCACCTTTTGCAGAAATCTCTACAAAAAAGGGCCTACACCTTTTTTACGGGATCAACGAGAGTGAAAAGAGCTTTGAACGTGCAGCGGGGAAGATCGAAGGAGGGAAAACCGTGGTCGAACGTCCTCTGAATTCTACGACGTATCAAAGCTGTTCATACTGTGTGTGTCCACATATCCTCCATTATTAAGTTAATAGTCCATTAAGGTTAATTTTTTGTCTGTCACAAGTCAAGAAGTTTATCATTTTTTTTTAGAAACCCCATTGAGTAATTTTGAGGAAACGCCTTCTTTTTGACGGATAGGTAAATTATCTTGACTTGGAGAGGCAATAAAGTCCAAATATAGAGGAGAAAGGGTCCCGAAGTGGCATGTTACCTTGAAAGATCGCTATTGGTTCTGATATTAATTAAAAATGAGAGTTAAAAATCCAGTTGGATTTACGGTCATGGATGTGTACCAGAACGAAACATGTTAAGAGGTAAATAAATGATGAATGACACAGACATGGAGGAGTTGAATCCTTTTAAAACCATTCTTCTGGCGACAGATGGTTCTGAGTTCAGTGCCGGTGTGGAGCAGGTGGGCATGGAGATGGCCTCCCAGCATCAATCGCAGTTGTATGTATTGCGACTATTGTTGTCTGAAGAGGGGAGTGACGAGGCCAGTGCCGAAGAGCAAGAGGCCAAAATTGACCTGGAACGGGTGATCCATCAGAGTGCCGAACGGGGGATTTCTTGTACCCCTTTGATCCAATTTTGCCAGGAACCCAGCCAAGGAATTCTATCGACCATCAAAGATGTCGGGGCGCAACTGGTGATTTTAGGGTGTCGAGGACGACGGGGGTTGGCCAAACTGATGGTCGGTGATGCCACCACCAAGGTGATTGACAAAGCCGAATGCTCGGTGTTGGTGGTGTCGCGTTTGGTGACCAGTTGGAACAGTGGGGTGCTGTTGGCTTTAGACTCCATGGAGCCAGATGGAGACCGAGCCGCCTTGGCCGCCTTTCACTTGGCGCAATCTGCGCAAGTACCGCTGACCATTTTGTTGGTTGTCGATGACGACGAGGTGGAAGATCGAGAAAATTATCAATTGCTCAACCGTCTGGTGGCTATGGCTAAATTAAAAAATCTGGAAGTGGATAGTATGGTGCAATCGGGGGAAATCGACGATGTCATCTTAGAAGTGGCGCGACAACGCTCGGCAGACATTATCGTCTGTGAACCACGTGATCGGTCGGTCATAGAAAAACTGTTTAATACCAATAAACTGATTCATCTTATTGGTCGGGCTCGTTGTCCGGTGATGGTGGTGCAAGGGCCAGAGTCGTAGGATTTTATTTGTTTGTCATCTAAATAAATTCGAATAAGGGAGTTGGTAGACGTGGATTCACCAAAAGATCTCAATGTGCCCGAACTGTATGCGCAAGGGTTAGTTCATGCCGCTTTGGAGCCCGATGTTTTAAAAATTGCCGCTTGGTTGGCTGGGGCAGAAGATATTTCGGTCACCCCGTTTGCCAAATGGTATATTTATCTTGCTGAACGATTGATCGATTTGGCTCCGAAACCAGAGAATGGGTTTCAGGCCCGTCCTCGGCGAACGATTCCAATCCCTAAAATCGGTCGCAATGAGGCCTGCCCGTGTGGATCTGGCAAAAAATATAAACAGTGTCATTTGGGCCAAGAGAATGTGGTGGCCTGGAAATTGGGTTCACCTACTCCGGCCATTCGGACCATGGCGGTGGCCAATTTAATTCATGCGTTACCCGTGAGCGTTCTGGATACGGTCCCTCGGGAAAAGGCCAGCGAGTTGGTCTTGGTGGAGATGGCGGTGGCTTACCATCGCAGTGGGCATGTCGAAACAGGGTTGGAACTTTTGAAACAAGTTTTGGATGGCGAGCGCGAAGATCCCAACTTGTTGTTTGATTATTGGGTGGCCCGTTATGCCGAATGGTTGGTGGAAGCCGACAGCTCAGGGGAGGCCGAGCGGTTTTTGCTGGATGAATTCGACCAGCTGCGCCGCGTAGAAGGGTGGCAGGTTGCCCAAAAGCTCGCCGCTTTTTATCTGGATCAGGGGGATTTGGATGCCGCTGAAACCTGGATCGAAGAGGCGTTGCAGGGAGCCGCAGAAAATCCATTTAACCATTATTTAAACGGTTTACTGAATCACTCCTTAGATAAATGGGAAAGTGCTATCCAAGCCTACGAAAAGGCGCGGGAGTATTCCAATAAGTTTCGTGAAGAAGAGAAGGCCTATATGATACGCTTGGTAGACGAATCCTTGGAACGGGCCCGCGATCAGCGCCCGCTGGACGATGAAGAAGAGAGTGACAACGCCACCCAAGATGAGACGGAGATGGAGTCTTCTTTATGAATCGCAGCCACTATTGCAACGAAGTTGGTCTCTCTCTAATTGGACAACGGGTGGATCTGGCTGGTTGGGTCAACCGTCGTCGGGACCATGGCGGGGTAATTTTTATCGATTTACGGGATCGGAGTGGAATTATCCAGGTTGTTTTTAGCCCGTTACAACATCCCGATATCCATGCCCAGGCCCATTCGGTGCGCAATGAATTTGTTTTGCGTATTCAGGGTGTGGTGATCCAGCGTACCAAAGAGACGGAGAATCCAAATCTTGCGACTGGGATGGTGGAGGTGATGGTGGATTATTTGGAAATTCTCAACGCCTCCCTGCCCATTCCCTTTCAACTGGACGATACGGATATCAACGAAAGCACTCGGTTGGTCAATCGCTTTTTGGATTTACGTCGACCAGCGATGCAACGCAACCTGTTTTTTCGACATCGGGTGATGCAAACAACGCGGCGTTTTTTGGATGAATCTGGTTTTATTGAGGTGGAAACCCCCATGCTGACCCGTTCGACCCCGGAGGGTGCGCGGGATTATTTGGTGCCATCGCGGGTGAATCCAGGTCAATTTTATGCCTTACCCCAGTCGCCCCAATTGTTTAAACAGTTGTTGATGATGGCGGGTTTTGATCGTTATTTTCAAATTACCCGCTGTTTTCGGGATGAAGATTTGCGTGCCGATCGGCAACCGGAATTTACCCAGATCGATTTAGAGGCCTCTTTTGTTGAACCACAAGACATCATGTCGATCACCGAACAGATGGTCGCCCGCCTGTTTAAAGAGGGGCTTGGGATAGAGTTATCTCTGCCGTTGCCCTGTATGACCTATGCCCAGGTGATGGACCGCTATGGTGTGGATGCCCCAGATTTACGAATTGATTTACAGTTGGTGGATGTGACGGATGCCATGCGTCAGACGGGATTTAAAGTATTTGCCCAAGCCGCCAATCGCACCGGCGGTTGGGGAGAACATGGCGTCGTTAAGGTATTGCGGGTGCCCGGGGGGGGGCGTTTAACCCGGAAGATGATCGACGAATATACAGAATTTGTCTCAATTTATGGGGCTTCCGGGTTGGCTTGGATCAAGATCAATGGGCCTTGGCAAGAGGATGGGTGGCAATCGCCTATCGTCAAATTTTTCTCTGCGAGCGAAAAACAGGCCATTGAGGATGCTACCGGGGTTGAGACCGGGGATATTCTCTTTTTTGGTGCAGATAAGCTCCGGGTTGTCAACGAAGCGTTGGGACGTTTGCGGGTTCGGGTTGGACGGGATATGGGATTTATGAACAACGACCGTTTTGCCCTGCTTTGGGTGACCGATTTTCCGTTATTGGATTGGGATGCCCAGGGTCAGCGCCCAGCGGCGGTGCATCACCCATTTACTGCCCCGCATCCAGAGGATGTGGGCATGTTGGATCAGGTTTCGGCCCAATTTGGCCAGCAAATTCGCTCGCGTGCCTATGATTTGGTTTTGAATGGCATTGAGGTGGGGGGAGGCTCAATTCGTATCCACGATCCAGAAATTCAGCAGCGTTTATTTGCGCTCCTGCGCATTGGTGCCCAAGAAGCGCACGAAAAATTTGGCTTTTTATTAAAGGCGTTGGAGTTTGGTGCGCCGCCCCATGGTGGGTTGGCATTGGGTTTAGATCGGTTAGTGGCTTTGATGCTGGGTTTGGATTCCATTCGCGATGTGATCGCCTTTCCTAAGACCCAAAAGGCGGCATGTACGTTAACCTCCGCCCCCTCCATAGTGGATGCGAGCCAGTTACAAGAGCTGCATTTGCGCAGTACCTGGAAAAAATTGACCGAATGATGGGGTATGTGAAACAAAAAAATCCACAGGACATGACATGAATTTTGAGAAAAAATTATGGATTGTTCTATTTTTTTGGTTAAATTCTGCCTGTTTGGTCTGGGCATCCCCCACAACATTAGAATATCGAATTGTTTTAGAGGGGGTAGAGGAGTCTACCCTTCTTTCTCTCCTAGAGGAGAGTTCCACCAGTCGCACATTGATGGAGCATCCTCCTGAAACAAAAAGTATTTTACGTCATCGAGCCATGCAAGACGAAAAGCGTCTTGCTCAGGCATTAAACTCGCGGGGTTATTTAGATGCTCTGGTGACGGCGCAAATAGATTTTGAAGTTTCTCCCATCCTGTTGACCTTCCACATAGATCTTGGTCCTTTATATCGATTTGAAAAATTATCCATAATTACCAATAAATTGGATGCTAATTTTATTCCGCCCCCTTTTTCTGCTTTGGGTCTTCATAAAGGAGGAGCAGCGATTTCTCGATTGATATTAGATGCCAATCCTCTTTTGATGCAAAAAGCCCAGGAGCAGGGCTATGCTTTTGCGGTGAGTAAAACGTATCAAGCGAGCATAGACAGAGAAAAACATCTACTTGATTTAGAGTTATATCTGGAACTCGGCTCCAAAATTCGTTTGGGCCGTGCTGACTTTACAGGGGTGGAAACAGTGGAAAAGGCCTACTTGCAAGAGTTTATCCATTGGCAACCAGGTCAGCTCTATCATCCAGCTACTTTAGAAAAATTGCGCAAGGCGTTGGTGCAAACCAATCTGTTTGGCATAGTTCGGGTGGCGTTGTCTTCGCAAGCGGATCAACAAGGGTTTTATCCGGTCTTATTGACATTAATGGAAAAAAAGCCCCGCACGGTGCGGGGTGGTTTGCGGTTTAGCACAGATACCGGGTTAGGGGTGACCGGAGGGTGGGAGCATCGCAATTTTCTCGGTAAAGGGGAAAATTTGGTGGTGGACGGCCAAGCGGCGTTAAATGCGCAAAGTTTAAAAACCACATTGGGAAAGTCACACTTTTTAATTCAAGATCAGACGGTGCTGGGTTCTCTTTTGGTGCAAACCGACGATACCGATGCCTATGATCGGACTTCGGTTGAGACAGCGGTTGGGCTTGAGCGAAGTTTCACCTCACAGATCAAAGGCTCTTTGAGTTGTTCCTATCGTTTGGTGGATTTGACCGAAAAGTCCAATCAAACACAGAACAATTATGGCCTTCTCTCTTTGCCCACGAAGCTTGAAATGGATACGAGCAACGATTTGTTAGACCCAAAGCGTGGTTGGCGTTTGACTTTGCGGGCTACCCCCTATGTGGAGACCTTGGAGAATGGTTCCCATTTTGGCAAATTGCAACTGGAGCATCGCCGTTATATGACGTTAAAAAAGGCCCCACAATTCATTTTTGCGGGACGGGTGAGTGTGGGGAGTTTGCTTGGGGCGGAGCGGGAAAAAGTGCCCGCCGATGAACGATTTTATGTGGGAGGGGGTGGATCGTTGCGGGGATATGCCTATCAATTGGCCGGGCCATTGGATGTGGATCAGAAACCACTAGGGGGGATATCGGCGTTAGAGATGGGGGGGGAAATGCGGATTAGAGTAAGCGAATCAATTGAATTAGCAACATTTTTAGAGGCCGGGAGGGCCTATGAGTCGGTTGTGCCCGATTTTAACGATGCGATGTTTGTAGGCGTTGGGGTTGGTATGCGTTATCACAGCCCTGTTGGACCATTTCGGATAGATGTGGCCATGCCGTTGGATAAACGAGATGGGGTGAAGGATGATTGGCAATTTTATTTAAGTTTAGGTCAGGCGTTTTAATTTTTATTATTTAAAAAAAAAGGGGTCTGGGGGATTGCCCCCAGGGTTTTGCTTTTGACTTCGGTTTTGCTTCCTACAAATAGCAGGGGGGTTGGGGGATGCAATCCCCCAAGGTCTTGATTTTATTTTTTATAATGTTTCAGAAAAATAAAAATCAAGACCTTGGGGGGCGGAGAACCGCCCCCCAATTCCCCCCACCCTTTTTTTTTACTCTTAAAAAAAAGAGGGGGGCTGGGGGATTCATCCCCCAGGGTTTTGATCTTAATCCTTTTAAGGGGATTTTTTTATGATTCGGGGCATAGCAAGGTCGCTGGGCATCCTATTGTTGGCTATCGTTAGTATTCTCCTGACCTTCCAAAGCGATTGGGGCCGGGAGCAATTGACGCGATACCTTGCTGCACTTTTATCCAGCAAAACCCATTCCGTTCAGATAGAACATTTAAACGGAACCCTTCCTTTTGATATCTCCTTGGAGCACTTAACCTTTGCCGATGCACAGGGGGTTTGGTTGGAGATGGATCAACTCCATCTGGATTGGTCCTTTGTCGATCTATTGCAAGGCCGTTTGCATATCACCAATTTAGCGGTAAATAAATTCATTTTGCATCATTTACCTAGCTATCCTCCTGAAGAGCAGCACGAAGAGTTCTCTTCCTCTCCAGAACTCTCTTCCAACCAGTGGTCCGCTTTTTTAAAAAATAATTTCCCCAACATTGAACAATTATCTATCCATCGCCTGGAATTGGGTGAGGCCGTTATGGGAAAGGCGGCGGTGTTGGGTATTCAGGGAGGTGTTTGGAAGGCCATCCAGACCCATCCAAAGCTGGGCATTCAACTCTCTGTCCAGCGCCTGGATGAAGATTCTGCCAACTTAACGGCCCAACTTCAAATCGATCTTCAGGCACAAACCATGGCCGTGGATCTCAACGGTCAGGAGCGCGGCGGTCTGTTGGCCGCTTGGTTAAATGTACCAGAGGCGGGGGAGGCTCAGATACGACTTCAGGGAGAGGGACCGCTTTCACAATGGCAGGGAGGGTTGGATATCCATCTGGAACGGGTGGGTCATGTGCAGAGCCAAATCCAACTCGCTTGGGAGGAAAACGCAGGGTTGACAATGGGGGTGCAAGGCTCTACCCAGATACTTTTGACCAGTTTGAATCAACAATTAGCCCCAATTCTTGGACAGATGCCAACCTTTGCCGCACAAGCCAGATGGTTGCCAATCGGGGATATTCAGGTGGATCACCTCACCTTAGGTCTGGCCATAGGAGAGGTACAGGCTGCGGGAGAGATTACATCTCAAGGGCAGGTGCAGGCTAAAGGTCAGATAGCGACAGACTCTGTGGCTTTGCTGTCGGAGTTGGCGGGGGTAGATTTAGCTGGGAATGCTCTGCATTTAGAGGCCACGGTGGCGGGTAATCTCGCGGATCCAAAAGTCCATTTAAAACTACAAGGGAAGAGCCTACGGGTGGCCACGGTGAATCTGGAACAGATAACCGCAGAGGTCGTGCTCTCTGATTTGGTCGGTTCCTCCCCGCTTATTGTCACGGGAAACGGGAATATTCACGCCCTACACCTTAACCATGTAACCGCTCCAATGCATTGGCAATTGGCCTTGCAACAGTTTTCCGATGGCCGTTGGCTCTTTTCGGATATCTTAGCCCAGATGGCCGGTTTACAATTGACGGGTACTACCACCTTGGAGATACCGACGGGTACGGGTACGGGACAATTGAAAGCAACACTGGAGAAAGAGTCGCCGTGGCTTTCGACCTTGGATATGGCGGGCAAAGGAGGGGTGACGCTTGCCTCTGATTTTAAAATAGAGGAAAAATTTAGCCGGATCGGGATGGATATAAAGGGCGAGATGGTGGAGCTATCCGGGTTGCCTGAGGTTCTGAGTGCTTTATTGGGTCGCAAGGTACAATTTACCAGTCAGATAGCCATGGTGGTTGACAAAGAGGTGTTTTTTTCTCACACCATCTTAGAGGGTAAAGCGGCGCGTCTGGAAGGCAAGCAGATCAAAATCGATTTATTGCAAGAGAGCCTCTCCGGGAGTTTACGGGTACAGGTGCCTGATGTGGGGGTGTTGTCCCGTGTGGCCGGGGAAAAATTGGCAGGGAGTCTCCACCTTCTGGGTCGGGTGCACGGAAAATGGGCCGATCCGGTGGTAGAATTGGATGTAAGTGGCAAACAATTGGCCATATCTGGACAAACCATGGAGCAATTGACCGTCAAAGGGGTCATACGGGATCTCATGCAGCAACCGCAAGGGCATGTGCATGGACAAGGAGGTATTGCTCAAAAAAAGATAGATCTTGATTCGCTCTTTTTACTGGATGGTTCGACCTTAAAATTAACCGATTTTTCCCTTTCTGGTCTAGGGGCAACGGTGGCGGGGGGGATGCAGGTAGAGTTGAATGGAGCACAGGTGACGGGTCAGCTCAAAGGTGAAATCGCTCAGTTGGCTTCGTTGGCGACTTTGCTGCATTTGGACCAAGATCTTTCTGGTCGGCTTGGCCTGGATATCCATTTAAAAGCGGGTAAGTCGGGCCAGGAGGCGACTGTTACGGGCACCATCCAGGAGTTGCAGGGGGGGGCTTTTGGTCGGGTGAGTCAGGTGACGTTTCATGGGAGTGGAGTTGATTTATTGAGTACCCCCCATGGGGAGGGCATCATGCAATTAACCCATTGGCAGATGGCTGAAGGGCAAGTGGAAGATGCCCACCTAGAAGTGCAAGGGGATCGCCAAGAGATGATGGTCAAAGGTGCTTTCCAGGGTAAAAAGAACAAACCGTTGCAGGGTAAAATGGAGAGTCGGATTCGTTTTAAAGAGAACTCGTTAGAGGTACATCTACTCAGCTTGAGCGGTCAATATGCTGGGGAGAAAATCATCATGGAAGAGCCAACCGATGTTTTGATTGCGGGAAACCAAATCACTTTAGCACCGATAACGGTTGATTTTGGGCCGCACGGACGCTTTCATCTTCAGGGTAAACAGGGATTGAAGAGCGTAGAGGGGAGATGGGATCTGACCATGCCATTGGCCGATCTTGAACGATGGGGTGGACCTGAAATGACTGGTCAATTATTGGTGGAGGGCAAATTATCTGGGACACCGAGCCAACCCATGTTAGAGATGGGGTTGGATATCACCAAAATAAATTTTCAGTCCAAATTGAAAGCCACCGAGATTCCCAAAGCGCACCTTGCGGCCCATTTGGAGGTTCGTGAGGGGGTAGCGCGTTTAGAGGGTACGTTAACCGATCTTTTACAGGAACCCGCCAAACTTTCATTGTTGGTTCCGGTGCAATTTTCATTAATTCCAGTGCGTTTTTCCCCTCTTCCAGAAGCCGATGTGGCTGGACAGCTGTTGGGTAGCGTGCCTTTGGCCCATTTGGATCGCATATTGGGTTTGGATCGACAACGGATGGCGGGTCAAGTGCGGGTGGATTTGACTTTAGCTGGCAAGGCGAAAGAGATTTTTTCAAACACGGAGCGAGCACCACAATTGGGTGGAAAGATTTTTTTACAAGAAGGCACCTTTGAAAATTTGGATAGTGGCACGGTGCTGGAAAAGATTCAATTGGAAGCCGTGGCCCAAAATGGCGTTTTTGTCATTCAAAAGATGAGTGCGGGTGATGGGGGGAAAGGCAAGATAGAGGGCAGCGGCGAGGTGCGCTTTAACAAAGGAATTATCTTTGATATAACAAGCAAAATAACCAATTTTTGGGTGGTTCGCCATGAGGAGATGGGGGCGGTGATGAGTGGTCAGTTGGCGTTCACGGGTCCGTTGGAGCATTTAGTTTTAACGGGCAAGTTGCATTCTGATCGCGTCATTTTTTTTCTACCTGATCGTCTGGGACCGGATATTGAGACCATTTCTGTGACGGAAAGAGGTTTTAAGACCCCTTTCCCGCAGCACAAGCCAGTTGTGCAAGAGGGCGGTATAGATTTAGATTTACAGGTGCTGTTGCCCGGTCAAGTTTTTGTTCGAGGTCGGGGGTTGGAGTCGGAATGGGGGGGAGATTTTAGGATTCAGGGGACGAGCAACGATCCAAAAATTATGGGCAATTTAAAGGTACGTCGTGGTATTTTTGATCTGTTGAATCATCGCTTTAAATTAGGAGAAGGGAGTATCGAACTCAGCGGCGTTTCTCCCATTGCCCCAACCATAGATTTATCTGCCACCGCTGTAGAAGAAGAGATGACGGCGGTTATACGCGTAGAGGGAGCGGTCACTGCACCGACTCTGACGCTCACCAGCACTCCAGAACTTCCCCAAGACGAAATTTTATCCAAACTTTTATTTAAACGCAGCACCGACGCCATCTCCCCGGTAGAAGCGGTCAAACTGGCCGCTGCTCTGAACAATTTGCGTGGTGGTGGACCTGGCATTTTGGATAAAGTCCGGGAGGCGGTAGGGATCGATACCTTTGAAACCGGCGGGGATACTTTAGAAAGTGGCACGGTTAAGGTTGGAAAATATATTGGCGATAATCTCTTTTTGGAGGTGGAAAAAGGGATGACCGCTGGCAGCGGCAAGGTTCGCGTGGAGATGGAGGTTTTAAAGGATATCAAGGTGAATACCGAAGTAGACCAACGACAAAATTCCGCCATTGGCGTGCAGTGGGAGCACCAATATTAAGCGGAGTATGCGCCCCCTCTTTGTCTTTAATGATTAAAAAAAAGAGGGGGTCTGGGGGATTCATCCCCCAGGGTTTTTGTCTTTGATTTTTTTTATGTATCGGAAAAATAAAGATCAAGACCTTGGGGGGCGGAGAACCGCCCCCCAATTCCCCCCACCCTTTTTTTTTAAGTCTTAAAAAAAAGAGGGGGTCTGGGGGATTCATCCCCCAGGATTTTTATCTTTGATTTTTTTTTGCCCGTAGGACAAAATATTTTTAAATTGTGTATCATAATCCTGTTATAATAAAATTGAATATTCCTTAAAAAGGTCCCCTTTCCTAAAGGAGGCAAAATGGTCATCCGAAGCCGTTTAAAACGACTTTTAATTTTATTTTCTTTATTCTCTTTTTTCTTGATCTTACAAGTCATTGGCATGATTTTTTGTGGACAATCCGCCTTCGCTGTAGAGGTCGCCCCACGCATAAGTGATCGAGAGATTATCCAAAAACTTACCACGCTTGAGGCCGGACAGGATAAACTGAATCAACGTTTTGAGGATGTTAATAAACGTTTCGATGATGTCAATAAACGTTTCGATGATGTTAATAAACGTTTCGATGATATCAATAGACGTTTCGATGATATCAATAAACGAATTGAAGAGAATAATCAATCTATCAACAAAAGAATCGATGATCTTATTCTATTATTTAACAAACGGTTTGAAGAGATCGACAAACGATTTGAGGCGATCGACAAACGATTTGAGGCGATCGACAAACGATTTGAGGCGATTGAACGGCGTTTTGAAGAGACAAATCGTCTGATTCTTACTATGTTTGGATCTTTATTGGGTATTATTATCTCTTTTATTGGTTTTATCTTATGGGATCGTCAGACGATTTTGAAACCATTAGAAAAACGCATCACCCATAATGAAACAGAAATTAAAACAACTCAGGAACTCCTGCAAACGCATCTCTCTCTTTTACAAAAGATTCATCTTTCTTTACAAAACATGGCCAAAGACGATCCCAGGCTCTCAGCAGTTTTACGTAGTATGTCACTCATGTAAAAAAAATAGCAATATTATCTATGATTTTACCAAAATAAATTATTTTCTTGTATTATATTCATTATTTTGATAAATATTTTTTTGTTACATATTTTTACTTTGTTCTCGACAACAAAATTCAAGGAGATATGCATGATGAAAGATTTAAAATTGGGGGTAAAGCTTGGCTTGTCTTTCGGAGTAGTCCTACTTCTTACCATTGCGGTAGCCCTGACGGGTTACAATGGTTTGATGGGACTGGCAGACCGAATCGACAAGAACAATGATATGGCCGCACTATTGGATAGTCTTGGAGGAATCACACGAGCAGAAAAAGATTTTATGATCTCTAAAGAGTATGCCCTATTGGAAGAGGGATTAAAAGCCATGGAGGCCATGAAAAATCAAGCCATGCTAACCCGAGATCAAAAATTCAAGGCCCAAGAGGACAAGGCGGAGATGGATCAGGTGATTGCGGAAGCGGATACCAATGAAAAGGCCTTTCAAAGTTATGTCGATCTCCAGAGAAAACGGGATGAGGCGATGACAAAAATCAGAGAGGCCGCCAGGATGGTAAATAAAGAAACGGCTGCTTTGGCAGAGAATCAATCCAAAAAATTGGAAGAACAACTCGCAGAACTTGCGGGTAAGGGTGGGATTGCCTTGGACCCATCCTCCTTGGCTGAAAAACAAGCCAAGCTACCAGATCGCATCGAAAAGATTCATGCCTCTAATGAAATCATTATCTCTCTTAAAGAGGGTCGTATCGGCGAAAAAGAGGTGATTATCTCTCGCGGCAGGGATGAAGAGCAGTTAAAACGGGCCTTGAGTGGTGCGGATAAAGCTTTAAAAATCGCTCAGGAATTGCTCCCAAAATTTACACAACAGGTCAATATCGACCAAGTAAAATTGGTGATTGCGGCTATCCAATCTTACCAAAAAGAGTTTGATGGGATGCTGGGGGCGATGAAGGAGCAGGATAAAATTGAAAAAGAGATGGTAAGCAGCTTAAAAACGATGGAAGATAAGATTGATAAGACGATAACCGGACAAAAGAAAAAGGCCGCAGATCAAGTCACCTCCTCTATCTCTATCATTTCCATTGTTAGCCTGGGGGCAGTGGTCCTTGGTCTGTTAATTGCAGTATTTCTCACTCGAATGATTGTCACTGCCTTGACGTTGGGTGTGGCGTTTGCTCGTCGCATTGCCGATGGCGATTTGACGGCAACGATTGATTTGGATCAAAAAGATGAAGTGGGTCAATTGGCCAAAGCACTGCAAGATATGGTGGACAAATTACGTCAAATCATCGGCGAAATGATCACAGCGGCCGACCAAGTGGCGGTGGGAAGCAACGAAATTTCCGATTCGGCGCAAAATCTCTCCCAAGGGGCCACCGAGCAGGCCGCCTCTATCGAAGAGACCTCTTCAGCCATGGAAGAGATGGCCTCGAACATTCAACAAAACACCGACAACGCCAACACCACCCAAAATATTTCGCAGCAAGCCGCTCAAGATGCCGCCGAGGGTGGCAAAGCGGTTGGGGAATCGGTAAACGCCATGAAAGAGATCGCCTCCAAAATTGGTATCATTGAAGAGATTGCCCGGCAAACCAATCTATTGGCTCTCAATGCCGCCATTGAAGCGGCCCGGGCTGGTGAACACGGGAAAGGGTTTGCCGTGGTGGCCGCTGAGGTGCGCAAATTGGCCGAACGCAGTCAAACTGCGGCAGGCGAAATCAGCCACTTGTCCTCGTCTAGCGTGGAAGTTGCAGAAAAGGCCGGGGCGATTATCAATAAATTGGTCCCCGATATCCAAAAAACCGCCGAATTAATTCAAGAGATCGCCGCCTCTAGCCAAGAACAAAATCAGGGGGCATCCCAAGTCAATCAGGCAATTCAACAACTGGACCAAGTGATTCAACAAAACGCTGGGGCCTCAGAAGAGATGGCCGCCACTGCCGAAGAGTTGAGCGCGCAGGCGGAAACCATGAGCCAAACCATTTCTTTCTTTAATTTGGGCAATCATGACTCTGCATCAAGACGCCCAACTGCGAGTAAAAAGCCTGTTAGGAAAACCCCACAGATTTCACATCAAATTCAAAAACGTGCTCCTACCAAGGCATTGCCAGCTCCTGCCCGGAGTGCTGGGGCAAAGTTAGATATGGGGATGGGTGCTTCGGACGACGAGTTTGAGAGTTTTTAAAATCTTTTTTTTTGGGGGGGGGTGAAACACCCCCCAAATTCCCCCGCCCTTTTTTTATTCATGTGGCAGTTATATAGGAGAAGAGTCGATGAGCGTTTCTACAATTACAGAACCAACCCAATTTTTAACCTTTCATTTAGCCTCGGAGGTATTTGCCATTGATATCTCCAAAATAAAAGAGGTTCTAGAATATACCAACATGACCACCATTCCCAGGGTGCCAGATTATATGAATGGGGTCATCAACTTGCGTGGTAGTGTTGTGCCAGTCGTGGATATGCGTTTAAAGTTTGGCATGCCCAAAAGTCAACGAACGGTCAATACCTGCATCATCATCATTGAAGTGGTGCAGGAGTCGGGAACTGTGGTCATTGGGGCCATGGCCGACTCGGTCAAAGAGGTGATGGAACTTCAACCCAACCATATCGAACCAGCCCCAAAGATTGGTACGGGGTTACGCACGGATTATATTTTGGGCATGGGAAAACAGGCGGATCATTTTGTCATTCTTTTGGATACCGATAAAATATTCTCAGTGGAAGAGTTTCATGCGTTGCAAAGCGCAGGGGCGATGAACAATACCAACAAGGCGGCGTAATTTTTAATGTATCGGAAAAGAGCTTGGGTGGGTGGGGGCGGAGAACCGCCCCCACCCACCCTTTTCTTTGAATATTTAAAAAAAAGAGGGGGTCTGGGGGATTCATCCCCCAGGGTTTTGATTTTGATTTTTTTTTGCCCGCAGGGCACTATGTTCATGAAAAACAAAAAAACAAGACCTTGGGGGGCGGAGAACCGCCCCCCAATTCCCCCCACCCTTTTTTTTTAATTTTTTGCCCGCAAGGCATCATATTCTAATTCTAAAATTTACGACTCCAACTTAACTCCAACTCGTTCTGCTTCATCTCCAATGAGCCGGTCTGATTGGGGGTGTTGGGGTTGGAGCCGGGAAGTTTTTCATAAAAAGCGTGCATGGCGGCAAAGTTGATTTCATCTTTGTCATTAAGCTTATAAGTAAAGCCTGCCGTTACATGATCGGTCACCGTAGCTGGAGCCAAAATGTTAAACAAAGCCTGTCCACCAGAAAGCACGTCTGAGGCCTTGCTGTACCCAGCCCGCAAAGTCCAGTCGTTGTTCATCACCCACTGCATTCCTAACTTATAGACGGTCATATCTTCCCAACCGAATCCCAGTCCATCCGATCCACCCAGAGCCCCGGGGGTCATAAAAACGCCGTTGGAATTTGCCAACGATTTGATATCTCCGAAGAAAATATGCTGAACATCCAGCACGGTGGTCCATGATGGTGTCAGTTTATAAGCCAAACCGGCGTTAAAGATAGGAGGGATATCAAAGCTCCCTTCTTCTGCAATCAATCCTTGATAATCCTCATATTTCGTCATCCAAAGACGGCTTTGATAAGAGATACCCGCCGAGAGATCGGGAGTCAGTTGGCCATACCAGCCAACCCGCACCCCTCCACCGTAAGACCAATCATGCCCCTTATTGGTCACCTGATCTGGGTGTATAGAGAGACCTTGAAAGGCCTCCAACCCCTGAGTTTCAACGTTTTGAACCGCCAGAATAGGAGCGATACCCAAAGAGTGATTCGGAGCTATTTTATGGGCCAGAGAAAGGCCGATAAACATTTGCATCAAATCGATGCCCGTTGGCGCGCTACCGGCACCAAAATTGGCAAAGACAGCCGAATCATATTCGGTATTCATTCCCCCATTGCCGCCAATACTGATGCCTAAAGAGGTATCATTGGTCAACATTTTGTTGTAACCAATATGGGGAATGAAAAAAATATCGTTATCGCTTTCATAATACCCTGGAGTGAACGCCCCTGGCGGGGGTGTCGGGTCATCGGCGGTGAAACCACGGGTTGGTAAAAACAAGGCTATCCCCAAATCCAACCGCTCCCCCATATAGGCCATTAAAGCCGGATTCAAGGCCGTAGCCATGGCATCCATTGGCAAAGCCGTGCCCGCACCAGCCAAAGATTTGCTCTTACTGCCAAAACCGTGCGCAAAATAGCCATTGCTCGCCAAAACAGAACCAGTGGTCAACAACATCGCCATAGAACATGCCAGACCAAAATTTATTTTCGACATCGTTCACATCTCCTTTTACATAGAAAACATCTTTCAAAAGCAATTCTCTTTATAACGGATTTATCCAAAGGTCAACAAGTTATTCGTAAACTCCATTTTTTTACACATAAAACAAATTAGTGACATAGTTACTAAAGTATGGCAAGCGATGAAAGCTCTCACCCCCCCAAAAAAAAGCATCGCCCTCTCATTTATCCCTATACATAAATAAAATATTTATTAAAATCAAAAATTAAAAGAGAATTTCAGAATTTCTTGCATTCAATATAATAATCCAACTATTCTGATTATGAAATGTTCATGTATCGGAAAAATTAAAATCAAGACCTTGGGGGGCGGAGAACCGCCCCCCAATCCCCCCCCCTTTTCTTTTAATTCTTAAAAAAAAGAGGGGGTCTGGGGGATTCATCCCCCAGGGTTTTGATTTTATGCCCGCAGGGCATTATGTTCATGTATCGGAAAAATAAAGATCAAGACCTTGGGGGGCGGAGAACCGCCCCCCAATTCCCCCCACCCTTTTTTTTTAATTTTTTGCCCGCAGGGCACCATGTTCAAATGACTCTCAATAATCCCATCATCCAAAATAGTGACCGACCAAAAAAGACCTGCATAGGAAAAAATGAACGATGACCGATCCACATCTACCGCAAATTTTAAATCAACCAAGACGCATGGCACGTTCACTCCTTTTTGCCGGAGTGGGTGCGGGTGCGATCATGGGACTCCTATTCTTCTGGATGGTCAAACTCATGAGTGAAATGACTCAATCTGTCACTGCCATGAGCCAAAGCGTTATCCATATGGACCAAAACGTCCATGCCATGACCCGCTACATGAAAGAAATGAACTATAGCATCAAGGATATTGATGCCAGTATCGTAGACATGAACGCCAGCATTGTCGGCATGGACGATAACATGCTCACCATGAACTATTCCATCAAAAAAATTCAAACCGATATGGCCTCCGATATGCATGGAATGCATGTCAACATGAAGCAAATGTTGGAAGATATTCGTTTTCTCTCTGGCAATGTGGGGGTCATGACCGGTAATGTCAGCCAGATGAATCAAAACATGGGTTCCATGTCGCGTGACATGAACTATGGTATAGGCTCCTTCACCTCCCCCATGCGATTTATGAACAACATGGGAAAACCTTAGGTGAATTCTATTATGAAACATTCTATTCAGATTTTTCTGTTTATTTTTGGCGGATTGTTTAGCATCTCCTCCTCGGCTGGCCCACTCCAGACCACCCCAGAAGTGATCAAGTTAGCGGTATCCATTTCCATTCCCCCTTTTTTTATAAAAGAGTTGGATAGCGGCATTGAAATGGAGATCATCAAAGAGTCTTTTGCTCAGGTGGGCTATCAAATTTTGCCCATCTTTTATATTGACAAACCACGCATCGCCGCCTTTGTCAATAAAGATGTGGCCTGCGCCAGCACCATTCCCAGCCAAACCGAAATCAAAGGATTTCTCTCTGATCCCGTCATCACCCTGGAAACCACAGCCATCACCTTGACTGAAAAAAACTTTAAAATCGATCACGTATCTGATCTTGCCAATAAAAATATCATCGCCTTTAAAGGAGCAAAAAAAATACTCGGCCCTTCATTTAACGAGGTCGTTGCCAACAATCTCCATTATCGAGAACGGCTTAAAAATGCCATTCAACCCGTTTTGCTCTACCGAAAACGGGTGGAGGTAGTCCTGTCTGATCCAATCATCTTTGACTATTTTCGCCTTCAAATGGCCTCCCAGTTAGATATTGAGCAACCCATTACCATTCACCACATTTTTACACCAAAAAATTTCCACCTCATTTGTCACAGTAATGATCTCATTCAAGCCTTCAACACCGGACTGGCTAAAATACGTGCAGAAGGTCTGATTCCAAAACTCTACCAACGCCTTATGCAGCCCCCGCCCGCCCAGACAGTTGACACACCATCATGAACGCACGCCCTGCCAAAAAAAATCTACTCAAATGGCTGATCAGCCCCCCAATCATTTTTCTCTCTGTCTGCACCGGTGTCACCATTGGCATTTACAATAAACCCCTGGCCTATTTTTTGGCTCCAGCCGGGGATATCTATCTGGCCCTTCTGGAGATGTGTGTACTTCCTCTCATGGTGACAGCCATCATTTCCGGGCTTGGGCGTTTATTTAGCCCCCAAGCCCCGCGCATACCTCCGGTGCGATTGCTGATTGTTTTTTTGGCTGGGCTTATGTTGGCCAGTGCCGTTGGTCTGTCGGTGGGCCTATTGGTAAAACCTGGTTCTGGACTCAACCAAAAGGACCGGGAGGTTCTGGGTCGACAACTTCAAGCAGATTTTTTTTCGGATACCAGTTTGGAGTCAAAAAAATCCCCCTCATCTTTGCTTCCCATGCTCATGCAAATGGTCCCACGCAATATTGTTGCCGCCATGAGCTTGGGTCCAAATTTGGGCGTTTTATTTTTTTCCATCCTTTTTGGCACGGCTCTCGGCCTGATGCAGACTCCAGCCGCTCAAGCGGTTTTACTCGTGATGGAGGGCATATACGGAGTTTTTCTTAAAATTATTTTTTCGGTACTCTATGGGTTGCCCTTTGGTCTGATCGGATTGTTTGCCAACCAGATTGCCCAAACCGGACCAGACATTTTACAGGTGTTATTAAGACTCATCGTTGCCTGTGCCTTAGGGAGTCTCTTTCTCGTTATAATTTATGCCCTGGCCATTTGGTGGCGAGTGCGGGGTTCTTTTGCGACCATTTTTTTAAAATTCCAACAGACCCTGGTCATCGCCTTGACCTCCAGTGCCTTTGCGACCATTCCCACAGCCCTCTCCACACTGCAAAACGATTTTAAACTACCCAACGATACCACCAATTTGATCTATCCGTTAGGCATCAACCTAAACCGCCACGGTTCGGTGTTCCAATTTGCTCTGGCCGGTGTGTTTATGATGCAACTTTATGATATCCCCATCCACCCAGAACATGTGATCATCACCTGGATTGGCTCCATTTTTGCTGGCATGGCCGCCCTAGCGGGTCTGCCCGGCTTAAGCATGTTGGCCATTGTCATCCAACTGCTCAATCTTCCCAGTCAGGTAGCGATTGTCCTCATCTCTTCCATTGACACCATTCTGCTCCCCATGCTGGTTTTGCTTACCGTATTTGCCAACTGCGTTCTAACGATACTCGTTTGCCACAAACCCCAATCCCTTGAATCGCCCGCTGCGCATGTATCGGAAAAATAAAAATCAAGACCTTGGGGGGCGGAGAACCGCCCCCAATCCCCCCACCCTTTTCTTTTAATACTTAAAAAAAAGAGGGGGTTTGGGGGATTCATCCCCCAAGGTTTTGTCTTTGATTTTAATTTTTTGCCCGCAGGGCACCATGTTCTTTTTTGCGCGACGCCACTAGCGCACCCCCTGACGAATTTTGGATTCAATTTCCTGAATCACGTCATCATAATGATGCAAAATGCGATCTGCGGTCAAATTCAAGTCAAGGGTATTTAGAAAAAAATCAACCAGAGCCAATAAATTTGGACTCTCCCAAGGGGTGATGATGGCCTTAGGATCATTGGCATCCGTCAAAACCACCATGAGAAACTGCAAGGCGGTTCCAGGTCGATCCAAAATAATTTTTTTAATTTCCACCTCATCCCGATAAGCGGCCATCACCTCCCCCCGTGCGGTCGCATCTACCACCTTTTCCCAACTATCAAACCCTACCACCGTGGCTTTTTTAAAGCGAGCCTTGGCATTATCCACATAAGAAGATTTTGCGATAACGCCCAATTTGCCATCCAAATTGCGCATGACCTCTGCCCGCTCTCGACCATCGGCATGTTGTGCCAACACCAAACGATTGATCAGTAGGGCCTGATGCAGAGTGATGTATGGTTTACTATAACGAACGCGCATGGCACGAGAAAAGGTCATTCCCAACTTGGAAATGGCCAAATCTGCTTGATGGGTGGCCACAAGATCCACCACTTTTTCAAAGGAAGAGGCACTCCGATCAAACCGCACCGTCACCCCCAACTGCGTGGCAAACCCCGTGATCAGGTGCACATCAATCCCATCCATGCTGCCGCTTTTATTCTTAAAATAAAAAGGGGGGGTATCTTCTTGATACATGGCCACAACCAGTTGACCGCGGTCGAGAATGCGCTGCACATCGGGAGGATGCAACCTCTTTTCATCTGGCGTGGATGGCGTTGAAGGTATCAGAGTCTTGCCCGATGCACTGGCATTGATGATGGTTCCTGTGACAACTATCGCCATATTTTCGGCCTCTGCCAAAACCCATTTAGGCTGAAAAATAGTTAGCATATGGATTAAACCCAAAAGCAAAACCCACTCTAATCGACACCCGCCCCTTCGCTTATCATCTCTATCCATCCATTTCTACTCCCATCGAACATAGTGCCCTGCGGACAAAAAAAATCAAAGGCCAAACCCTGGGGGATGAATCCCCCAGACCCCCTCTTTTTTTTTAAGACTTAAAAAAAAGGGTGGGGGGGAATTGGGGGGCGGTTCTCCCCCACCCAAGGTCTTGATTTTTATTTTTCCGATACATCGAGCGGATTTTATCACATCATACAATCTTTTCTATCATAAGATATATGTTCCACAGCCATCTCCTTTGACCATTTCAGCACTTGACTTGGACAGCCAAGTAGCAAATCCTTCTATAAATGACTAAAAAACAATTTTTTTTGGGAGCGTCGCCATGGGTGGTCTAAAAAAATTAAAAATCAAAGAACTCTCCGCTTATATCAAGCCAGGCAACCGAGTCTTTATCGGTTCCAATGCCGCCATTCCGACGGCGTTGGCAGATGCCATACTCGAACAAGCGGAATCCTTACGTGACATTGAGATCGTCCATATTTTAACATTAGGGGATGATCGATGGACGGGACCAGATTATAAAGATCTCTTTCGTATCAACTCTTTATTTTTAGGTGCCGGAGCGCGGCTAGCGGTTGAAAAAGGGTATGCGGATTATACCCCTTGTTTTCTATCGGAGATCCCAGGACTGTTTACCGAAGGGATTTTACCTATTGATGTTGCTTTGATTCAAGTTTCCCCCCCAGATTCGCAAGGGTATTGCTCCTTTGGGGTTTCAGTCGATATCATTCCAGCGGCCTGCCGATCGGCCCGCACCATTTTGGCCCAAATCAACCCACGCATGCCCATCACCTATGGACAAAGCTTTATTCATGTCGATCAAATTACCGCCTTCCTAGAAGCCGAAGTGCCCATTCCCGAACTGGAACCCGCTAAGTTGGATAAAGACTCCACCCGCATTGGCAAATATGTCGCCATGTTGATTGAAGATGGGGCCACTTTGCAAATGGGGATTGGCAAAATTCCCAACGCCGTCCTCAAGGCGTTGGGCAATCATAAAGATTTAGGTATCCATTCAGAAATGTTCAGTGATGGGGTACTGGATCTGGTGGAAAAAGGGGTGATTACCAATCGCAAAAAAACCTTTCATCCAGGCAAAATAGTCACCACCTTTTGTATGGGCAGCAAGCGTTTATACGATTATGTCCACAAAAATCCCCATGTGGAATTTCACCCTTCCGATTATGTCAACTCCCCTACCCGCATTGCCCGCAACGACCGCATGGTGGCCATCAATAGTGCCATTGAGATCGATCTAACCGGTCAGGTGGTGGCCGACTCGTTGGGATTTCAATTTTATAGTGGCATCGGTGGACAGGTGGATTTTATTCGCGGAGCGGCCATGAGTCGCGGCGGCATCCCCATTATCGCCCTCCCCTCCACGGCCAAAAAAGGATCTATTTCCAGAATTGTCCCCCATTTAACCAAGGGATCAGGGGTGGTAACCTCTCGGGGGGATGTCCATTATGTGGTGACCGAATATGGCATTGCCACGCTACGGGGTAAAAGTGTGCGCGAACGGGCCTTGGAATTGATCCAAATTGCCCACCCAAAACACCGGGAGTGGTTACTCAAAAAGGCCCAAAGCACGGGCTTGATCCCTGCCCATCAAAAGATTGACGTCTTGCCAGTCGATGAAATGGAGGATTTGGATGTCATCAAGTTAAAACTGGGGGATGGCAAATATTTTCTGCGCCAACTGCACCCCTCCGATGAAAATCGGCTCCAAGAGTTTTTTTACTCCCAGGAGGCCGACATCGTTTTACCCAACAACCCCAAACCCCAGGCACGCATCTCCCGCACCGATGCCTATGCCCTGGTTCACAGCCAGGATGACCGGGATTTTACCTTGTGTGTGGTCTCCAGACAGGGCCCACGAGAGATTATTCAAGGGCTCATCTATTGCAAAATAACCAAAAAGAAAACCGAAGCTGAATTGGCCTTGATGGTACGCAGAAGCAAACGCGGATTGGGAATCGGCCAGCAATTACTCCAGGAATGTCTGCATACGGCCAAAAAACGCCACTTGCAAACCCTTATCTGCAACGTCTTGCCCACCCAAGCCACCATGTTACATCTTTTGAAAAAATTTAAATTTCAACGCCAAGAAGAGTTGGTGGATGGAGAGGTACGGATGGAATTAAAGATATAATGAAATATGATCAAAAAAAAATCAAAGGCCACACCCTGGGGGATGAATCCCCCAGACCCCCTCTTTATTTTTTAGACTTAAAAAAAAGAGAGGGTCTGGGAGGCTGTTCTGCCCCCCAAGGTCTTGATTTAAGATTTTTCTTCATGAAGGGCTATGGTACGCCATTTTTTCATCGCTTTTTGAATGGCCTGATTGCAATTAATCGCCGAGAGCTTACCCCGAAGGGCACAAGGAGATTCGGTCATTTTTTTTAGCATGACCAACGCTGCCGTATCCATATTGACCGTATATTTAAAATCCAAAAAATAGGGTCCATCGTTATCGGGCAAGGGAAAGAAGGCCGCCAGGGCTTGAATCGTGTTAGAATCTAATAATTTAGGCAATTGAAAAACCGTTCCTGAATCCTGACGTTTGACCCGGATCATCATGGTAGCCTCTCCCCTTAGGTTACATGTTACTGGAACTTGATATTTAAAAATCGATAAACGTTTAAGTCACTTCTATGCGCACTTGACTGGTCACACGCATCGTTTATGTACATTTATCTGCAAGATGAAGGGTATTCAATTTATCAAATACACAAGAGTATTTCAAGTTTTTTTTTATTTTTAACTATTTGATAAACAAGAAAAATATAAAATAATTTACTTATATTTTTAGATGAGGATTTTTTATACCACCAAAATAGTGACGCTGACCAAAAATAGAAGTGGATTTTTAAGAGACAGATGTGATAGATTTTATAAAAATTTAATGGATATAAACCATCAGTTAGGCATTCGGACCTAACATAATCATTTTTTCCCATTTTTTCATGTCTCAACAAAATAAAAACCAAAACCTTGGGGGCGGAGAACCGCCCCCAAGCCCCCCTCTTTTTTTTAAGTCTTAAAAAAAAGAGGGGGGCTTGGGGATTCATCCCCCAGGGTTTTGATCTGAATATTTTGCCCAAGGGGCATCATCTCCAAATTATTTATGGAATCATTTTATGTTCAAAAAAAACAAACTATTATTTGATGTATCTCTCATTATAATTTTATTCTTGACTGGCTGGTTTTTGGGGTATACAGCCCTCCATAATCATGGACAGCCACGCAATTTTTTCTCCCTATATCACGCAAAACTGAGTGCTGCTGTCATGTTTGCCTGTGGAAAAGGCTATCAATACCCAGATGCCAGCACCTCCCCTGCTCTAACTAAATTTCTAGTACTTGAGGCCGAGAATCGCTCAGACCGCTTTGATTGCCACGATATTCCACCGAAGATGCCCTTGTTTCCATCTGATGGTATGCAAAATATGCAACTCTATCTCTTTGGAATAGCCGCTTTATGGTGGAAAATCACCGGAACCGTCTCCTGGAGTGGCTTATACCCCTTGTATGGCCTTATGCACGGTATTACGGTAGTCACCGCTTATGGTATCGGTCGATTACTCTTCAGTCGTGCCGTCTCCCTGTTGTTCGCTGGTAGTGTTATGCTCACACCTGGCATCTATTGGATGGTGATGCAGGTGCGCGATTACGCCAAAATCCCCTTTATTTTTCTAACAGTGCTTCTGCTTGGGCTGATGATAAAAACCACCTCTAGCCGTCATCGTTTGCTCTGGCTGGCGGCTTTACAGGGCTTGGTTTTTGGAATTGGCATCGGGTTTCGCATTGATCTATTGGTCTTGATGCCACTGGTGATGGTGACACTTTTTTTTCTAGTGGACGGATCATGGCGAGAGCAGTGGCGGCACCGTTTGCTGGCTACTGTGGTCATGCTCAGTGTCATGGGCCTGTCTGGTGCCCCAATTCTATACTCCTTATTCCAAGAAGGCGACCCCTCTCCAACCATGTTCATGGGGTTTCAAAATGGTTTTTCTCGCTACATGGGGGTACGCCACTCTCTTTATGAAATCGGTTACCAATACCACGATATGTACTTGTATACTCAAATTCAGGAACATGCGGACCGACTATATCATGAAGATATTTCTTTATATAATCCGACGACCCAATCCGAAGTCGACATGTATTTGGAAAAACCCGCCCGCGCCGCGCAACGCCAAATTCACGAGGTCATCGCCTACTTTCCGGCCGATCTACTCGTCCGTGGCTTGTCTGCTTTAAAGGCGATACTGAATTTGGTGTGGCCAGCGAACATAGGAGTGATTCTGGCCGGCACTGCTGGACTCCTTCTGGCCGCCAACCATCTACGTGCGGGAATTTTATTGGCTCTGATGCTACTCATAGTGGGAGGATATCCGGCTATTCTTTTTAAACCTCGTCATTACTCTCATCTGATATTATTGCAGTTTTGGGTGAGTGCTTTGTTTCTTCAAATTGGGGTACAGTTTTTGTTGCGCAATTTTATTTTCCGATCGAAAAATGGAATAAATTTATTTTTTCAGGAAATATTCGCAGCTCCACATTGGCCCCAGACATGGAATGGTGTCGGCAAACGGCTGCTGCTGTTCGTGTTGATTGTCGGACTTCCTCTGCTGGGATTGCTACATGGATTGCGTTTTTATCAAGAATCACGGGTGATACCCTTTTTAGAACGCGTGACCTCCCTGTCGAAGGAGCCTCTCCCATTGAAGGAAACCCTCCTGTCGGATGACAAAATCCTTATTCAAGGGGAAGGTTTTCCAAACGTGACCAATCTGCGCGACACAGCCCAGTCCGATTATCTACTGGCGATATTCAATCGCAGCACCTGCGGATTAAACGAGGTTGATGTCGCTTTCCGCTATGAAAAACAAAAAAGAAGAGCACACAACTTTGATCGGGAAACCACAGTGGTCATTCCTAAGCAGGGCGATTTGGCGATCTATTATCCGGTTTATCGCTCGACCTCCTTCTATTTCAAAGGAGTGGAGATGATGACCGCACAACGAAGCTGCTTAACGGGTTTGTATCGGGTAGTGGGTTTCGAGTCGCTGCCTTTATTGTTAACCTTAACCTTGCCCCAGGATTGGCGTTCCTATCCCATGTATCACAGCCTGACCTGGGAGACACCACCTATCGAACACTCCCCGTTCTTGATTCGTAATCACTCCTACGGAATGCCTGATCATGATATGGGATTGTAAGGTCAGACCCATTTTACGCGTTATATGTATCGAAACAATAAAAATAAAGACCTTTGGGGACGAAGAACCGCCCCCCAATCCCCTCCCCTCTTTTCTTTTAATACTTAAAAAAAAAGAGGGGGTTTGGGGGATTCATCCCCCAAGGTTTTGTCTTTGATTTTTTCTTTTGCCCGCAGGGCATCGTTCTGACCATTCTATTGGTTGCATCACAGGAGAGACGATCCGTTGAACAATACCACGCACACCGTTGAAGAGAATATCGCTGCAACCCATTCCGTTCCTTTTTTAGTCTCTTTTCTCTCTCCAGCATATAACGAAGAGATCAACCTTCCGCTTCTTTATGAACGTATTTGTCAAGTAGGCGAGGTAAATCAATTAAACTGGGAGTGGGTGGTTGTGGATGATCACTCTCAGGATAACACTTTTGCCGTCCTCTGCGCCCTCGCTCAAGCAGACCCAAGGGTGCGAGGGGTACAGTTATCACGCAATTTCGGCTCCCATGCCGCCCTGGGTTGCGGAATCAAACTTGTGCGAGGGGCTTGCTGCATGGTCCTGGCGGCTGATCTTCAAGACCCGCCAGAGATGGTGGTCACCTTGATCGAAAAATGGCGACAAGGTGCCCACGTGGTGTGGGCCGTCCGCTCCGCCCGTCAAGGGATCTCTCTGTTTGATCAATTGGCCTCTCGCCTGTTCTACTGGTTGATCCGCCGTTTGTCCGGTCTCAAAGATTTTCCCCCAAATGGAACGGATGCTTGGCTCATGGATCGTTGCGTGATGCGCGCCCTGATCCGATTTCCAGAAAAAAATGTCAACCTGATCGCCCTCATCAACTGGCTTGGTTTTGTACAGGATAAAATTGAATATATCAAAGAGGCGCGCCAACACGGCCAATCGGGCTGGTCGCTCTTACGCAAGCTCAAACTGGTCATGGATACCATCACCTCATTTACCCACATGCCCATCCGACTCATCCTTGGCTTGGGGATGGGATGCGCCTTAATGGGGATCTTCTATGCGATCTCTCTCATCTATAATTATTATACGGGAGTTCCGGTTTCTGGTTGGACATCCTTGATGGTGGTCATTCTCTTTATGGGAGGATTGAATATAATCACCCTAGGGTTATTGGGTGAATATGTCTGGCGTGGCACCGATGAAGCGCGCCGCCGCCCTCACTATGTGATACAAGGAAAAACCCCTCCAGTACCGACACGAAGAGACCCCATTCCCGATCCGTAACCGTTCACCGAAGTAAAATTTTACGTTAATTGAAACTCAATAATTTATTGCTTTGGCGTAACCGTTCATATATTAATAAAAAAAAGGGGTCTGGGGGATTGCCCCCAGGGTTTTG
>JAMOAW010000083.1:0-18100 GCA_039908535.1 Magnetococcus sp. DMHC-6
AGAAGATTTTTGATATTTTAATTAGCCTGATTTTGCTCCTGGTTACCATTCCGGTTATGATCCTAACGGCCCTGGCCATTTGGATTGAAAGTGGGGGTCCAATATTTTATAAACAAAAACGAGTTGGGTATGGTGGGCGAATTTTTCAGGTGATGAAGTTTCGGAGTATGTGTAACGATGCGGAGCAGGATGGCATTGCCCGTTGGGCGCAAAGGAATGATAAACGGATCACTCGGGTTGGTCGATTTATTCGCAATACGCGGATTGATGAACTTCCGCAATTTTTTAACGTTTTGAATGGTGAGATGAGCTTGGTCGGACCGCGGCCAGAGCGACCTGAATTTGTGGAGACTTTGCGTCGGAAGATTCCTTTTTATAGTGAAAGATTACGGGTCAAACCTGGTATTACGGGATGGGCTCAAATTTGTTATGGGTATGGTTCCACAGAAAATGATGCGGCAGAAAAATTGAAGTTTGATTTGTATTATGTTAAGAATAGGAGTCTGTTTTTGGATTTAATGGTCTTGATTCATTCTGTTGAAGTGGTCATATTTGGTAAAGGTGTCCATGGTCCTACGAAGCGTTCGTGAGGATGGATCTTTTGAGGCTCAAGACCTTTTGCCCGAAGGGTCTCCTGTTCATGTATCGGAAAAATAAAAATCAAGACCTTGGGGGGCGGAGAACCGCCCCCCAGACCCCCTCTTTTTTTTAATTCTTAAAAAAAAGAGGGGGTCTGGGGGATTCATCCCCCAGGGTTTGGCCTTTGATTTTTTTTGCCCGAAGGGCATCATGTCCGAGCGAAAGGGGGATGCCGTTTTTTTTAACCAGGAGTCCTGAAAACATTTTATCGTTCATGATCTGGATGGGGCTATACTCGAACTCCTTTTTTGAGGTATATTGGCTCAAAAGGGCAGGTGAGTTTGGATGTTGGTTCGTTAGTGTTTTGTTTGTTCTTTAATTTTAACTTATTTGGTTTGGCTCGGTATGCAGGAATTTAATTTACAAGAACTTTATTATACGATGTTTGTTTATCTGCGGGGTATGTGGCGGCATCGTTGGCATATGGTTCTTGTGGCGTGGTTTGTCTGTTTGAGTGGGTGGGTTGGTGTTTATTTGATGGAAGATCAATACGTTGCCACTGCCAAGGTGCTTATTGAGGATCCACGTACTCAGCTTGCGGAATATTTTAAAAAAGATAAGAGTGGTAAAGATAGTTTTGATCTGATTGATGTCACTCGTCAGGCTCGTGTTATTTTAAACGATCTGCGCAGTCGTGAGAATCTTTTGAAAGTCATTCGGCAGACCAATATTGCCATGGATATCCATGATGAAACAGAGATGCAAATGGCTCTCGAACGGGTACAGATGCAATTGAGTGTTTCTCCAGAGAGTAAAGATTCCAATGTGTATGTGATTACGCATCATCATACCGATGCGCACATTACCCAGCAGGTGGTAGAGGCCGTTTTGAATTTGCTTCCTCAGGGAAATCTTCAGGAGATTAACGCCACGCAGGCGCGGACGGCCCAGGCATTTTTGAATGAACAATTGGAAGAGTACATGGCCCGTGTGATTGAGGCTGAGTCTAAACTTCGGATATTTAAAGCGAACAATGTAGACCTGCTTCCTGGTGAAGATGGTGGATATTATCAGAGGGTGAGTAAATTGACGGCTGCCTTGGAAAAGGAGACGTTTGACCTGCGTCAATTAGAAGAAAAGCGCGGGGAATTGCAAAGACAAATGAATGAAATCGCGGGAAAAACAGAATCCCCAGTCAAAGATTTAGATGACAAAATTGTTGAAATTCAAGGTCAGATTAAAGATTTACTCTCTAAATATTATGTCAAAGGTGGACAGCGCATGCCCCTGTATACGGAAGGGCATATGGAAGTCATTAGTCTGCGTAAGTCGATAGAGGGACTTGAGTCAGAGAAGAAAGATCGGATCAATCGATTGCAAACTAAGATAGATGCGAAAGATGATTGGGAATTAGAGGCGAATCCAGTTTTTCGGCAATTGAGGATCACCGTAAGTGAAGTAGAGTTAGAGATGACCTCTCTGCGTACACGGATAGAAGAGGACAAGCGCAAGCTGATGGAACTTAAAAAATTGGAAGCCTCTTTACCTGCGGCGGAAAATGAGTTGCTGCGTATGGAGCAAAATTTGGAGATGACCAAAAGCAAAGTGAAGTCCATGATGGAACGTGAAGGTTTTGCGCGTTTTTCTGGGGATGTAGAAGAAAGTTTGAGTAAATATGTTCGTTTTAAAGTTTTGGAACGTCCCTATGTTCCCACTTCTCCTATGGGTCCAAATCGTCCTCTGTTTCTTTCTATTGTTTTGGTTGGTGGCGTTGTCGCAGGGTTGGCGATGGGAATATTTTTAAAACGAGAGCTTGGTTTGCCAGTTCTTGGTGTTGTTTCTATGGTAGATCAAGGTCCTGTTCAGAGTTTGTTTTTATCTAAAACATTGTTTTTTATATTTTTGTTTTGTTTGTTTGGGGTTTATTTGGTTGTGTTTACCTTTTCAAAAAATTTTTGACGTTCGCTGTTTTTTTTTGGTACCACCACACTTAACCGTGGTTGTCTATTTTTTGGTTTTATTATTTAAAAAAAAAGGGGTCTGGGGGATTGCCCCCAGGGTTTTGCTTTTGATTTTGCTTTTGACCTCGGTTTTGCTTCCTTCAAAAAGCAGGGGGATTGGGGGATGCAATCCCCCAAGGTCTTGAGTACCTTTTTTTTCGTTTGTGTTGTAACTGGGAATAGATAACGGAAATGATTATTCGTAAAAAGGTGATTTTGGATTTTGATAAGCTGCGTGCCAAGGGTATTTTGACCCCTGATGCGGGAAGGAGTACCGTTGCTGAAGAATATCGGATTATTAAACGTCCTCTTCTTCTGAATACCAATCATAAGGACCTTGAAAAAGCGGCTAAAGCCAAGATGATTATGGTGACCAGTGCCTTTCCGAAGGAGGGAAAAACATTTACTGCCATTAATTTGGCCATTAGTCTGGCAACAGAAATGGATAATACGGTGTTATTGGTTGATGGTGATGTCGCCAAACCATCGGTCAGTCGTATTTTAGGATTTAAGGCCAAGGTGGGGTTGCTCGATCTTTTAATGGGCAAGTTGGAACTTTCTGATGTTTTGATTCAAACCAATGTTCCTAAACTGACGCTTCTTCCCTCTGGCCAGAGGCATCATCATTCGACAGAACTTTTAGCCAGTGAAAATATGCGTCTTTTGGTGGAAGAGTTAGGCCAATCCGAAAAAGATCGGATTGTGGTGTTTGACTCACCGCCGTTATTGGTGACAACGGAGGCCCGTGAATTGGCTCGGAATATGGGGCAGATTGTCATGGTGGTGGAGGCCGAACGCACGCCGCAATATGCGGTAAAGGATGCTTTGGAACAACTGGAAAATTTAGAAATTGTTGGTTTAGTTCTTAATAAGGCCCCGCATCGGAGTGGGAGGGGGTATTATTATGGTTATGGCGGTCGCTATGGGGGGTATCGGGGTTATGGGGGTTATGGGGGGTATGGTTCTGAGGAGAGCGGTGGAGGGGGGGATGAGGAAGGGAGTTATAGTGGAACAGGTGGCTATGTTGGTTCATATAGTGGCCAAAAGCGCACTGAAAAGGGATTTTTTCAACGCCTTTTTGGTTTATAAATCAAAATTTTGGGTAATTTCCCAGACCTCTTTTTTTTATCATAATTAAATTAAAAGTGAATTGATATGGTCAGACGAAACAAGAAAATCAATGCGTTGACCATTGATGTGGAGGATTATTTTCAGGTTTTTGCTTTTGAAGAGCAGGTGCATTTTGATACTTGGGAGTCTAGGGAGAGTCGGGTCGAGGAGAATACGTTGCGCATTTTGGATCTTTTGGGGAAGGGAGGGGTTCAGGCGACGTTTTTTATGTTGGGATGGGTCGCGCAACGTCATCCTAAATTGTGTCGGCGTATTTTAGAGCAGGGACATGAACTGGCCAGCCATGGTTGGCGGCATATTCGGGCCGACAGGCAAACCCCGGAGGCCTTTTATGACGATGTCTATCGCACGCGAATGACCTTGGAAGAGATTGGTGGTGTGGCGGTATTGGGATATCGGGCCGCGACGTATTCCATTGGGGCTGGTAATTTATGGGCCTTGGAGGTATTGAAAAAGGCAGGATATCGTTATAGTTCTAGTATTTATCCAATTCGCCATGATTTTTATGGGATGCCAGAGGCCTCTCGGTGGCCTTTTTGGCCACGGGTTGAGGGTGTTGTTGAAATTCCTGTGGCGACGGCAGAGATTTTTGGTCGACGTCTTCCTTGTGGGGGGGGTGGATATTTTCGTCTATTTCCCTACGATTTATCGCGTTGGGCTTGGCAGCGGTTGAATCAAGTAGAGGATCGTTCTGGGGTATTTTATTTTCATCCTTGGGAATTAGATCCTGGTCAACCGCGTTTATCTGGGGTGTCGGTACGGACACGATTGCGCCATTATTTAAATTTAACGCGTATGGAAGCCCGATTGGGGCGACTATTGGGAGATTTTTCATGGGATCGGATGGATCGGGTCTTTAGCGATGTCATTTTTGGAAAGTCTTCCTAGTGACGGATTCTTTTTGTCGAGTACGCGCTTGGCAGCCTAAGGATGAAGTGGCGTGGGACTGTTTTGTCCATGCGCACGCTTCGGGAACATTTTTTCATTTATCCGCATGGCAGGAGGTGTTGTGGCGTGCGTTTGGGCATCGCAGCCATTATTTATTGGCAGAAGGTTTGGATGGGAAGATTTTGGGGATTTTGCCCTTGGTCCGGGTGCGAAGTCGTTTATTTGGGGATGCGTTGATTTCTAGCCCTTTTTGTGTGTATGGGGGCATTGTTTCTTTGGGGGATGGGGTTCGAGCAGCGTTAGAGGCGCGGGCGTGTGAACTGGCGCATCAGTTAGGCGTGGATTATTTAGAGTTGCGCAATCAACAACCACGTCGAGAGGATTGGTTGCGCAAAGATCTTTATTATACGTTTCGTAAGCCTATTGATGCCGATCCTGAAAAAAATTTATTGGCGATTCCCCGCAAACAGCGCGCCGAGGTGCGTAAGGGGATCCGGCATGGTTTGATGGGACGGGTGGATGAGGATGCGGGGGAGGCCTGTTATCGTGTGTATTCAGAGAGTGTGCGCAATTTGGGAACCCCGGTTTTTTCCAGGAACTATTTTCGCATACTTCAAGAGGTCTTTGGTTCTCGGTGTGAACCTCTGGTCATTACCTATGCGCATGAGCCTGTGAGTGCGGTTTTGAGTTTTTATTTTCGTGATGAGGTCTTGCCTTATTATGGTGGGGGGACGGCTCAGGCCAGGGCGTTGGGTGGCACACAATTTATGTATTGGGAATTGATGCGTTTGGCGGCCAATCGAGGAGCGCGTTTGTTTGATTTTGGTCGGAGTAAGGTTGGCAGTGGCTCTTTTGATTTTAAAAAATATTATGGATTTGAGCCTTTACCATTGTTTTATGAATATCATTTGGTTAACTCTCGCCAAATGCCTAATTTAAGTCCAAACAATCCTAAATATCAACTATTTATAAAAATTTGGAAACACCTTCCGCTCTCTGTTTCGCAGAGGGTTGGCCCATGGATTTCTAAATATCTTGGGTGAGTTGTGACCGATCTTCTTTTTTTGGTCCATCGGATACCTTATCCTCCTGACAAAGGGGATAAGATTCGTTCTTATCATTTATTGCGGCATTTGGCGCAAGGTTATCGTGTTCATTTGGGTGGTTTTGTGGACGATCCCAAGGATTGGGTACACGAGGAGAGGGTCAAGAATCTGTGTGGTGGGCAGACCTGTTTGCTTTCGTTGCATCCTTTTCGAGCCAAGATGAAAAGTGTGCCGGGGTTGTGGATGGGTGATCCCTTGACGTTGCACTATTATCGCCATCGACAATTGGCGGGTTGGGTGGATCGATTGTTGGTGGATTGTCCGATTGAGCGGGTGGTGGTTTTTTCATCGGCCTTGGCCCCGTTGGTTATGAAGCCGGGATTGGAGCGCATGCGGCGGGTAGTGGATTTGGTGGATGTGGATTCCAGCAAGTGGAGCCAGTATGGTCAGCGGAAAAAAGGGTTGGCAGGTTGGATTTATCGCCGGGAAGGGGTGAAGCTTTTGGAGGCTGAGCGTCGGATTGCTTTGGCTTTTGATGCCACTTTGTTGGTAAGTCCTACGGAGGCGGCTCTCTTTCGATCTTTGGCCCCGGAGTCGGCAGATAAGATTGATTATTGGGAGAATGGGGTGGATAGCACCTATTTTTCGGCAGATTTTGCTGTGGGAAAAGGGGGTGTTGGGAATCCTTATGGTTTAGGCGATGCCGATAGTCAAAATTTTGTCATGGTTTTTACGGGTGCCATGGATTATTGGGCCAATATAGATGCGGTGTGTTGGTTTGTGCGGTCGGTTTTTTTTCGTATTCGGGAGCGGTTGCCGCAGGCGCGTTTTGTGATTGTGGGGGGTCATCCAACGGCTGAGGTGGTGGCTTTGGGAAAAGTACCTGGGGTTTGGGTGACGGGTCGGGTGGCGGATATCCGTCCTTATGTGGCGTATGCCCAACTGGCGGTGGCACCGTTGCGTATTGCTCAAGGGGTGCAGAATAAAATATTGGAGGCTTTTGCTATGGGGAAGCCTGTTTTGACGACGCACAAGGGGATGGAAGGGATTCGTAGGTGTCCGCAGTTAGATGGTTTGGTCTGTGACGATGCGGCGCAGATGGCGGATCGAGCGGTTTGGTTGTTGGAGAATCCGCTGGCGGCGCAAAGTCTAGGGGATCGAGGTCGTCAGCATGTGGAGGCGTATTATAATTGGGAAAACAATCTCGAGCGGGTGAGTCAGATATTGGCATAGAGGTGCCAGAACCTCCTGTTTTGTTGGCGCATATCCTTTTTCGTTTGGATGTAGGCGGCTTAGAGACGGTTTTGGTCCATTTAATCAATCGTCTGCCAGCGGATCGTTTTCGTCATGTGGTGATTTGTTTGACGGAGTGTACCGATTTTCGGCAGCGGATTTGTTCTCCTGGGGTGGCATTTTACGCGCTTCACAAACGGGCAGGTCAAGATTTTGGTGTTTGGGTTCGTTTGTATCGACTTTTAAAAAAATTGCGTCCTTTGGTTGTGCATACGTTTAATATTGCGGCTTTGGAGTCCCATTTGCCGGCGTTTTTGGCGGGTGTGCCGGTACGGATTCATGCCGAGCATGGGCGGGATTGGCATGATTTAACAGGTGATAACTGGAAATTGTTCCTGTTTCTGGGGATTTGGCGCGTTGGTTGGTAGAGCGGGTTGGGATTCAGGGTGCCAAGGTTAAATTGATTGTCAATGGGGTTGATGTAGCACAATTTTTCCCCGCTTTGGAGGAGGAACGGACGATTTTGCCGAGCGTGTGGCAGGTTAGGGCCGAGGATTTTATTATTGGCACGGTTGGTCGGTTTTGGCCGGTAAAGGATCATGCCAATCTGGTGTTGGCCTTTGCTCATTTAATTAAAAATATTCCTGCTGGGCAGCGGTTGCCCCGATTGGTTTTGGTTGGGGATGGTCTGTTACGGGGTCGGTTGGAGGAGCTGATCCACACGTTAGAGTTAGACCATTTGGTTTGGATTACGGGTTGGCGGCAGGATATTGCCCAATTGCTTCGGGTGATGGATCTTTTTGTATTGCCATCTTTGGCGGAAGGCACTCCGATGACAATTTTGGAGGCCATGGCCACTGGGTTACCGGTGGTGGCCACTCGTGTTGGAGGGGTGCCAGATTTGATTTTAGAGGGAAAAACAGGAGTTTTAGTTCCGCCAGCCAATGCCTTGGCCTTGGCTAAGGCGATGGAAATGTTGTTTTGTGATCGGGAATTGGCTGTAAAATTTGGTCTTTGTGGGCGGGAGAATATCCTGCAAAATTTTGTGATAGATCATATGATTGTCTCCTATCAAACCTTATTTCAAAATTTTTTACAGCTGAAGAGAAGGCGTTGATGGGGTGAGCTGTTTGCTGTGACTCCAGAGACGAAATTGTTTGGTATTATTTGCCGTGTTTGATCTGCTTTGCTTCCTTCTTGAATAAATAATTAAATTTTTCAACATGTTTTTTCTGGCATACGAATTGCTAATGATAATGGCAGTGCTATCTATTTTTTTGATGGTATGTCATGAATCGGTAGTTTGGTGGGCTATTGTCTTATATTTGGCCCAGAAAAATCGGTAACGATTTGATTTTTTGAAGGAAGATGATTATGTTGGCGAAAAAGCCTTTTTTGTTGCGGCAACGCAACCCCCTAGTCGTTCTAGGTTCCCAGGAGGAGCGAGGAGATGGAATTTTTTTCCATTTCATAGGGTTAGCCATGTGCGGGGCATTACTTGCGGGTTGCCAATCTGCCCCTTCTGAGATTAAATCTTCCAATTCGCATTTTTTGCGTCCGACCAATCCACCGATGCTGGATTCTATCCAGGCTCCCCAGACGCCATCAGCCGTCAATGTTCCACCACGGGCTGCGTCAGAACATGCAGAAGAGGTATATACCATTACGGTGACGGATATGCCTGTGCGTGATCTTTTATTTGCTCTGGCGCGGGACGCGAATAAAAATATTGATGTCTATCCGGGGATTCAGGGGCGGGTAACGTTGAGTGCCATTGACCAAACATTGCCGCAAATTTTGGATCGTGTCTCCAAGCAGGTGGATTTGCGTTATGATATCAATGATCAAACCATCGTCGTTTCCCCAGATAGACCTTATTTAAAAATTTATCAAGTCGATTATGTGAATATCTCGAGGGAAAATACGAGTAGCAATAAAATTTCGACGCAGTTGTCCACGCAAGTCTCTACTTCGTCGATGGGTGCTGAACAAGATGATAAAAATCAATCTGAAACGCAATTGACCACCAATTCTACGAATAAATTTTGGAGCAGTTTGTCGCGCAATATCAATGCCATTTTGCGTCAAACATCGACGAGCTCGGAGCCGTTTGCTCTTGCAGATCTCCCACCTGTAGGGGGAGGTTTGGGGGGAACTGGAACCGGAATCAATAATAAGGGGGGAGGACAGGCGGACTCGACTGGTGGGATTGGAGGGGTAGGAAATACTTCTCAACCCAGTGAAAATGGTATTGTAACCATTAATCCAGAAGCAGGGATGATCACCATCTATGCGACTGCGAGCCAACATGAGCGTATTCAACAATATTTGGATAGTGCTCTTGAAAATGTCCATCGGCAGGTTTTGATTGAATCGACGGTTGTCGAGGTGGAGTTGAGTGATAATCATCAGGAGGGGGTGGATTGGGGGCAGGTTTACAGTGCGGCGGCCAACGTTGCGGCTTCAGGTTTTTTTTCGGGTGCTAAATTTATTGATAATGTGGCCGAGAGTGGGATTGGTGGCACCATTTTAGGTCGTGATCCCAGTTTGGCAAATTATTTTACGTTGACTGGTTCGTCTATTGGATCCAATGTGGGTGTTACGGCGACCATTAAGGCTTTGGAGACTTTTGGTAATACGAAGGTGCTGTCTAGTCCGAAAATTATGGCTTTAAATAATCAGCCGGCTGTGTTAAAGGTCGTTGAAAATAAGGTTTTTTTTACGCTTGAAACGACTCCTAGGTCAAATAGTACGACCACGACGACGACGGATACATCTACCAATTATGCCACTTTTAATACGCGTATTCATACCGTACCAGTGGGTTTGATTATGACGGTTACACCCCAGATAAGCGTCAATGATGTCGTGAGTTTGAATGTGCGTCCGACGATTTCTCGGATCAGCAGTTGGAAGAATGATCCGAATCCAGCTCTGCAGGCCGATAATCTTCAGACTGGCTTGAAAGAAACATTGGTTAACCAGATTCCTGAAATACAGGTCAAAGAGATGGAAACCATGATGCGCGTGCATTCTGGTCAGGTGGCTGTGTTGGGTGGGTTGATGCAGGACAAATTGGACAAAAATAGCAATGGTATTCCATCCTTATCAAAGATGCCGATTATTGGGTCTTTATTTGGTTATAAAGACGATACCGTGACCAAAAGTGAATTGGTGGTTTTTTTGCGTCCCGTTGTGATGTCTCATGGCAAGCCGCGTCAAAATTCGATGTCGGCTATTCCTGGTGCGCAAATTCCTCCTTTGAATAAGAAGGAGCAACAAAACTCGGATGTGAAATCCGTTGCTCCTGCAGAGGCCACTGCCAGTGCGATTAAATTGCCGCAACCTGCTTCTGAGGCGGTTCCTGAGGTGAAAGAGGTCGCTCAAAAAAATAAGGAGCCAGCTCCAAAAGAAAAGGAGGTTGCGCCAGCAGCACCGAAAGAGGTTGCGCCAGCAGCACCGAAAGAGGTTGCGCCAGCAGTTTCTAAACCCATTGTTTCGACACCTGAAAAGAGCGTTGCGTCTGCTCCCAATGCCGCTGCCAAAACAGAAGCTTCTATCAGGCCTCTGAGCTCTGAAACTTATCTAGATTTTACTAAACACAGCGAGACCGGTCGTCAGGAGACGATTTTGCCAGCGACGGGTTCTGATCGAATGATTGTCTTGGCAGAGACGCCAAAGGAATCTGCGCCGGCATCCTCTCCAGTTGAAACCGTTCAGCCTCAAAAAACGAAAGAGACCTATCTGATTGATTTGGGGTCTTATCAACAGTTGGAAAATGCCGAGATGATCCTTCAACAACTTTCCAAAACGGGTTTTCCAAGTTTTCGAGAGTCTACTCAGTTGCAGGGAAAAACCTATATACGTGTCCGTTCTGGGCCTTTTAATAGTCGCGAGGAGGCCCATCAAGCCTTGGCTCGGATTACGGATGAGACAGGGCTTCAGGCTAGTGTCGTGTCTCAGTAACTGTTGTCATCTTATTGATGATGTTAAAAAAGGTAGGGGCGTGTATGCCTCTACCTTTTTTTTGTGGTTTCATGAGAGCCTCATGAATGGTCGAGAATAGAGAAGGAAAGTGTATTTTTTTGTGAAACGTAGAGAAAATTGATGTAGAATAAGAGTAGAGACATTGGAAATTAAAATTGACATGTTTAGAAACTATATTTTTTTAAGGAGTCACTAGATGCGTAAGCTTTTCCTAAGCAAATGGGCCGCTGCCATTTTATTGCTCGTTGGAATTGCTGCGGCAAGTGTCTATCTGATGGTTGGAAAAGAGCCGGCATCAGAGGTTCGAGTGATTGAAAAAAAAGCGATTTCTCTTTCGAAAGAGGAACGACAGGGGGAGGCTCAGCCGAATGAACAACAGGAAGAGGTTCGGCAAGTTGTTGGTCGTGTGACCCAGTTTAAGGGGTTGGTGATTTCAGAATACAAAGAAATCAAACGCACTCTTAAACAGGGTGCCCCGATTTTTGCTGGGGATCGTATCATCACGGGTCGCAAGGCGCGTGTGATTCTCAAAATGATTGACGATGCCATTATTGCTTTGGGTGATGACAGTGAATTTTTTGTTGAGCAGTATGATTTTTCCGCCGAGGCCAAAACTGGCAACGGAGTGCTCAATATGACGCGGGGATTTATCAAGTTTACAACTGGCCAACTGGCCAAACTGAAAAAACACCCTTTCCAAATCAGCACTCCAGTCGCCACCCTTGGTGTGCGTGGCACCAAAGGCTATGCGCGTGTTGAATCTGGGGATAACGCAGAGAGTGGAGGAGGGGAGATTGAGGTCATTACACTGAAAAAAGAGTTGGTTGTCTGGTTGGATAACCCTGAATTGACCCCTTCTCATACCTCTTCTCTTTTTTATCTTCCTTTTATTCACAATGCCTATGCCAAGGCGGATACCTCTCAAGAGGGGATGTCTTTAAAGGAAAATGAGAAATTAAAGGCGGATAAAAAAAAGGGCGTTACCGAAAAGCGTAAAGCTACAGAAAAAGAGTTAAGCTCTGTTTATAAAAATACGGTATTTAAAAAAATGAGTGCCGAAGCACGGCAAGAGGTTGCCAGTCAATTGGCAGAAGAAATGGTTAAGCAAGGCGTCGTGACGGATACGGCGGAAGCGAAAAAATTAATCAATGAAAATCCAGAACTTTTGGATGAGATCGTCGAAAAAACTGAAGAAGCATTTACGAATGAGGCACATCAGAATATTGACCAGCATGTTGAACGGGAAGTTAAACTGGATCAGGTTCAGGAGGAAATTACCCAACTGGAAAGCCAACCTAAATTGTCCAAGGCGGACCAGGAAAAATTGAGTAACTTGAAGAAAGAGCAGGAGGTTTTACAGAAGGAGAACTCTCAGGCTGAGAAGGCATTTGAGGCGGAAGAAAGTCCAGAGATCCATAATTCTCAGAAAGATAAAGTGACGCAAAAGGTGACGAATAGTCTGAATAATGTCGTTAATGATCTTTCTGTTGCGGTAAAATCCGGAAAAACGGTGCAAGAAGCTATAAAAGATCGCGTGAGTAAGAGTCGTGAGTCGGCGCAGAAGGAGGCTGAAAAATTAGGTGTCAAGGATTTGAAGAGTGCAGCTGCGAACACGGTTAAGTCTAGGGACACCAAGCAGACAATGGATACCGATACGGATACCGATACGGATACCGATACCGATACGGATACCGATACCGATACGGATACGGATACCGATACCGATACCGATACCGATGTTTCAGGCAAAGATAAAAATTCCGATATTAAGACAGGTGGGGAATCCGGTAAAACAACAGACACAGACACGGACACAGACACAGAGACGAATACTGGGACAACAGATATTGGTACCGATACCGGTTCAGGCTCTGGTGGGAGTTCAGGCTCTGGTGGGAGTTCAGGCTCTGGTGGGAGTTCAGGTTCAACCATCAAGTCACCAACAATTTCTTCAGGAGATGTCTCTTCTTTTCCAGAAAACAGCAAGGGGACGGTTTATACGGCGACAGCAACGGATAAGAACATTGGGACTGAAAAATCGTTTGTTTGGTCTCTTTCTGGCGTAGATGCGGATCTATTTGCTATCTCTTCTTCGGGTGTTATCACCTTTAAAACGGCACCCAATTTCGAGTTGCCGACTGACTCGGATAAAAACAATGTTTATAATATCAACATTACTGTCACGAATAGATTTAACAAGTCGGACACTAAGTCAGTGGCCATTACTGTGACCAATGTCAATGAGACGGCCCCATCTGTCACATCAGGTGCAACGGTGAGTTTTGCGGAAAATGGAACGGGAACCGTCTATACGGCTACTGCCAGCGATGCGGATGTTGGTGATACACAAAAATGGTCTTTATCTGGCACCGATGCGGGTTTGTTCAGTATAGAGGCCTCTACTGGCAAAGTGACCTTTAAAAGTGCCCCCAACTTTGAGTTACCAAAGGACAAGGATGCCAATAATGTCTATGATATTCTGGTCACTGTAACGGATGTGGATTTGTTGACGAAGAGTCAATCCGTGGCCATTACCGTGACCAATGTCAGTGAGCCGCTTTTTGGTCAAGTGTACATCACCGGTACGCCCATACAAGGTCAAACGCTTGTGGTGGATACCAGTGGGATAAGTGATGAGGATGGCTTGGGCGTTTTGAGCTACCAGTGGTTTGCGAACGAATCCTCCATAAGCGATGTGAGTGGTGATTCTCTGGATTTGTCAGAGGCTCAAGTGGGGAAAGTGATCACTGTTGTTGTGAGTTTTACGGATGGTTTTGGCACACTGGAGAGTTTAACCAGTGCAGCGACTGCTGCGGTAGCCAATGTCAATGATCTTCCCACAGGTGGCGTGACGATCACTGGTCAGGTGGTCCAAGGGGGTATTTTAACGGCCGCCAACGATTTGGCCGATCTTGATGGTTTGGGGACGATTATCTATCAGTGGCAGGCAGACGGTACGGATATTGTTGGAGCCACCTCGGCCACATTGGCCTTGACGACCGCCCATGTGGGTAAAATCATCACGGTGGTGGCCCGTTATCTGGATGGTCATGGCACCTTGGAGAGTGTCACCAGCGGGGAGACCGCTGCCGTTGCCAATCAAAACGATCCTCCCACCGGTAGTGTGACCATTAATGGTACGGCGACGTTGGGTCAAACCCTGACGGCTGCGAATGATTTGGCGGATGCCGATGGGATAGGGACGATCACCTATCAGTGGCAAGCGGATGGGGTGGATATCAGCGGTGCGACGGGGAGTACGCTGCTATTGGGGGCTGGAGAGGTTGGCAAAGTGATTACCGTTGTGGCCTCTTACACAGATGGTGGTGGTATTGTTGAGAGCGTCACCAGTGATCCAACCCATGCGGTGACCGCTTTTAATCATGTTCCTACCGGTCAAGTGACGATCAGTGGTCAGGTCATGCAAGGAGAGAGCTTAACCGTCTTTAATGATTTGGCGGATGCCGATGGGATCATAGGGACGATGAGTTATCAATGGCAGGCCAATGGTGTCAATATCAGCGGTGCAACGGGTGAAATGTTGGCGTTGACAGAGGCTCAAGTAGGAAAAGTGATCACGGTCGTGATCTCTTATCTGGATGGTCAAGGTACAGAGGAACGGGTCTCTAGTCAGGCGACGATAGCGGTGGTCAATGTCAACGATCTTCCTACTGGGAGTGTTACCATCAGTGGCACGGTACAGCAGGGCGAGATCCTTTCGGTCAGCGATAATTTGGCCGATGTGGATGGTTTGGGGGGGATCACCTATCAGTGGCAGGCGGATGGGTCCGATATCAGCGGTGCGACCGGTGGCACGTTGCTTCTTTTGGAAGCGCAGGTGGGTAAAGTGATCACGGTTATGGCTCGTTATACGGATGGTCATGGCACTGCGGAGAGCGTGAGCAGTGATCCAACGGTTGCGGTGGTGAATGTGAATGATCTGCCCACCGGCAGCGTGACGATTGGCGGTCAGGCGATGCAAGGGCAGAGTTTGACGGCGTCCAACACGTTGGCCGATGTGGATGGTTTGGGGGAGGTCAGCTATCAATGGTATGCGGATGGAGCCCCAATCAGCGGGGCGACTGGTACGACCTTGGGGTTGTTGGAAGAGCATGTGGGTCAAGTGATCACCGTTGTTGCGGCGTACACCGATGGTCATGGGACGGCGGAACAGGTGGCGAGCAGCGCGACTGGTGTGGTGGTGAATGTAAACGATCTGCCCACGGGCAGCGTGACGATCACTGGATCGGCGCTCCAAGGGCAGACCTTGAGTGTTGGGAATACCCTAGACGACGCGGATGGTTTGGGTTCCTTGATCTATCAGTGGCAAGCCAATGGTAGCTCGGTGAGCGGGGCCAACCAGAGCAGTTTGGTTTTGACCGAAGCCCTGGTGGGTCAAGTGATCACCGTTGTGGTGAGCTATACCGATGGTCATGGGACGCCGGAGAGCGTGAGCAGCGCTGGAACCGCTCCTGTGGCCAACGTCAACGATCTTCCCACCGGAAGTGTCACCATTGGTGGCACGGCGCGGCAGGGCGAGATTCTTACGGTTAGCGATAATTTGGCCGATGCGGATGGTTTGGGGGTGATCACCTATCAGTGGCAGGCGGATGGAGCCGCTATCAGCGGTGCGACCGGTGGCACGTTGCTTCTTTTGGAAGCGCAGGTGGGTAAAGTGATCACGGTTATGGCGCGTTATACGGATGGCCACGGCACGGCGGAGAGCGTGAGCAGTGATCCGACGGTTGCGGTGGTGAATGTGAATGATCTGCCCACCGGCAGCGTGACGATTGGCGGTCAGGCGATGCAAGGGCAGAGTTTGACGGTGTCCAACACATTGGCCGATGCGGATGGTTTGGGGGTGATCACCTATCAATGGTCTGCGGATGGTGCCCCAATCAGCGGGGCGACTGGTGCGACCTTGGGGTTGTTGGAAGCGCATGTGGGGCAAGTGATCACCGTTGTTGCTTCGTACACCGATGGTCATGGGACGGCGGAACAGGTGGCGAGTAGCGCGACTGGTGCGGTGGCGAATGTGAACGATCTGCCCACGGGCAGCGTGACGATCACTGGATCGGCGCTTCAAGGGCAGACTTTGAGTGTTGAGAATACCCTAGACGACGCGGATGGTTTGGGTTCCTTGAGTTATCAGTGGCAAGCCAATGGTAGCTCGGTGAGCGGGGCCAACCAGAGCAGTTTGGTTTTGACCGAAGCCCAGGTGGGTCAAGTGATCACCGTTGTGGTGAGTTATACCGATGGTCATGGGACGGCGGAGAGCGTGAGCAGCACCGGAACCGCTCCTGTGGCCAACGTCAACGATCTTCCCACCGGTGGTGTGACGATCAGCGGTCAGGTGGTCCAGGGGAGCACGTTAACGGCTGCCAACGATTTGGCCGATCTGGATGGTTTGGGGACGATCACCTATCAGTGGCAGGCCGATGGTACGGATCTAGTTGGTGCCACCTCGGCCACGTTGGCCTTGACGGCCGCCCATGTGGGGAAAGTCATCACGGTGGTGGCCCGTTATCTGGATGGCCATGGCACCTTGGAGAGTGTCACCAGCGCGGCGACCGCTCCTGTTGCCAATTTGAATGATCCGCCCACCGGTAGCGTGACCATCAATGGCACGGCGACGTTGGGTCAAACCCTGACGGCTGCGAATGATTTGGCAGATACCGATGGCATGGGGACGATCACCTATCAGTGGCAAGCGGATGGGGTGGATATCAGCGGTGCGACGGGGAGTACGTTGCTATTGGGGGCCGGACAGGTTGGCAAAGTGATCACCGTTGTGGCCTCTTACACCGATGGCGGTGGCACTCTTGAGCGGGTGGTGAGCGATCCGACCGCGGCGGTGACCGTTATTAATCATGCTCCTACTGGTCAGGTGACCATCACTGGTCAGGCGCGTCAAGGGGAGATTTTGACGGCTGCGAATGATTTGGCGGATGCCGATGGGATGGGGACGATCACCTATCAGTGGCAAGCCAATGGGGTCAACATTGATGGTGCAACGGGTACGACCCTGGTTTTGGCCGAGGCGCAAGTGGGTAAAGTGATCACGGCGGTGGCCAGTTATACCGATGGTCAAGGGACGGGGGAACGGGTTTCCACTCTGGCGACCGCTCCTGTGGCCAACGTCAACGATCTTCCCACCGGAAGTGTCACCATTGGTGGCACGGCGCGGCAGGGCGAGCTTCTTACGGTTAGCGATAATTTGGCCGATGCGGATGGTTTGGGGGTGATCACCTATCAGTGGCAGGCGGATGGGGCCGATATCAGCGGTGCGACCGGTGGCACGTTGCTTCTTTTGGAAGCGCAGGTGGGTAAAGTGATCACGGTTACGGCGCGTTATACGGATGGCCACGGCACGGCGGAGAGCGTGAGCAGTGATTCGACGGTTGCGGTGGTGAATGTCAATGATGCTCCTGTGATTACCTCAGGAACCAGTGCCAATGTTATAGAGAACGTAACGGGTACGGTTTACACGGCAACAGCCACTGATGTGGATGGGGATACCCAGTTTACATGGTCTTTGTCTGGTTTGGATGCGGCCCTGTTTAGCATAGATGCGACTGGCAATGTGACCTTTAAAACATCGCCCAATTTTGAGTTACCATCCGATACAGGTGGCAATAATATCTATGATATCAATATTATTGCCACTGATAGCGGTGCACTATCTGCGACCCATGCGGTGTCTATTACAGTGACGGACATCAATGAGGATCCGACTGATATTCTTCTTTCGGCCTCTACCATAGATGAAAATATGGATACCTCTGCTGGCACGACGATCGGGAGCCTGACCAGCGTGGATGTGGATGCTGGTGATACGGCGACTTTTTCGGTCGTTGGGGGAACTGATGCCGCGTTTTTTGCGGTTTCTGGGTCAAATTTGGTGTTGACCGCAGGAAGTCTGGATTTTGAGAGCAAAAGCTCGTATGACCTGTCGATTCGCGTGGAGGATAGTGGTTCGTTATTTTACACAAAATCATTCACGATAACCGTGAATGATTTGAATGAATCTCCGACTGATTTGATGCTGACGAACGCTTCGATAGATGAAAATATGGATACATCTGCGGGTACGGTTATTGGGATACTCTCTACTTTGGATGTGGATGCGGGGGATACCGCGACCTATTCGATTGTCGGGGGGAATGATTCGAGCCATTTTTCCATTTCTGGGACAAATTTGGTATTGACGGCGGGTAGGTTGGATTTTGAGAGCAA
>JAMOAW010000084.1:0-10839 GCA_039908535.1 Magnetococcus sp. DMHC-6
TCGGTTACTCAATACCATAATAGGGAGGTGGATGGTCTGTTTGATGTCTTTTCAAATACCATTTTGCACGTCACCGCAGGATTTCCAACTAAAGTAGTTTATGTTGTAGACTACTCTTATTCTGGGGATGTGATTGTGGGTCGAGGGGATTTTAGCTCTTTGGAGGATCTTAAGGGTCATCGTATCAGTTTTGAAAAGGTGAACTCTTTTTCGCATCTTTTTGTTTTAAAAGCCTTGGATTTTTATAAATTGGGGGAGAGTGACGTTCAATTTAAGGTTATTCCTGCCCATGAAGTTCTCTCGGCTTTGGATCAAGGGTGTATAGATGCGGGTCACACCTGGGAACCCACCACCAGTCAAGCCTTAGCTCAGGGGTATAAAATTCTTACCAAGGCAGGGGATTTTCCGGGTATTATAACTGATGTTTTATTGTTTAGTGCCCAGACCATTAAAGAACGTCCACAAGAGATACAAGCAGTGGTGAATGCTCTACTGGATGCCCATGCTTTTTTAATGACCCATAGAGAGGAGTCTATCGCCCTGATGGCTGAAGCCGAGGGGATTTCCAAAGCGGCGATGACCCGTGGTGTAGATGGGGTTGCTATGCTAAATCTGAGAGGCAATATTGCCGCTATGTCCCAAGGCACCGCCCCAACCTCTCTTTATGTTTCTGGAGAATTTTTTTTGCAATTTCTTTTAAGTCGTGGCCAATTATTGACTGTTCCTACTATGGATGATTTGATTGAACCGCAATTTATTATCTCTTTAAAGCATGAGTTAACAAAATGAAATTTTCTACTAAATTGATTTTTCTTTGTGCGGGTCTGGTGACCTTGACTGGAATCAGTATTGCTACGTTTACTTATATTGTGTTGGCAAAAACATTAGAAGGGGAGATATTGCAACGTATTAAAATGCAATCATCCATTTATTTATTAGAGATCGACCGCATGTTGTTTGAAAGAGTGGGTGATTTACGTCTTTTGATTAAAGATCCGTTGTTTTGCGAATCACCTGTAAATTCGAAAAAAATTTCTCAAAATCTTGTTAAATATCGTAATCTATTTAAAATGTATTTAAGTCTGTCTTATTATTCCAATGAGGCGGTTCGCTTGGCGGATAGTGGTGGTTTGGATATCGGTCTGAAAGAGGAGAAGGGATCGACACTTGGTCAGCAGTGGGAAACTGTTTTGAAATCTAATTTTAATATTTTAGTAGGTCACTCTACCACATTAAATGAAAAAGTAATCTATTTTACCAATCCCGTGCGATGTTTATCAGATAAATCACCCAACGGAGTTGTTGTTGCCCATGTCGCATTGTCGCATCTTCATAATTTATTTTCGGCCAGCAAATTTAGACATGACCTCAGCCATACTGAAGTTGATTTGATGGATAGAGATGGATTATTACTTTACTCTAACCACAACCATGCTGGAATTTTAAACAGCTATTTTTCTGATTATTTTATGGATGATAATTCCATATATGAGGATATCGCAAAAAATAAAATTATTTTTCATGCCCATGAACCTGGATATTTGGATTTTAAGGGTATTGGCTGGTGGATTCAGTTTGTTATTGCTAGGGATATGGCTTTGGCTCCAGCGGCGGAACTGCGCAATCGAATTTTGTTTATTAGTGTTGTGGGTATTGGTTTGGCGATTATTTTGGCTTTCTTTTTTGCGCGTCGATTTACCCAACCCATTCAAGGGTTGGTCTTGGCTGCGCAAGAGATTGCCTCTGGGCATCTAGCGAGGCGTGCCAACGCCATACGGGTGGGTTGGGAGGCGAAAAAAGATATTCAACAGCGGGATGAATTACAACTTCTTGTCCACTCTTTTGAACAAATGGTTGTTGATTTAGAGACCGTGACGGTCTCTAGGAGTTATGTGGACCGGATGATCGAATCCATGACCGACTTGATTGTGGTCGTTTCTACGCAAGGGCGGATAGAACGGGTTAACCATCCTGAACAATTGGGGCATGACGTGCGGTCGCTGCTGGACCGACCAATTGATTTGCTTTTTATTGAAACTGAAGATATTCCCGCCTTTGGCATGGCCCAAATAGAGACATTGATTCATGAAGGGTCGATTCGCAATTTTGAAACCACTCTTTTTGGTTTGGAGGGGAGGCGTTTACCGGTTTTGGTCTCTGGGGCGGTGATGCGCGAGGAAGAACGGATGCGTGGGATTATTTTGGTTGTTAAAGAGATTACGGATTTTAAAATGGCCCAAGAGGCGTTACGGACGAAGGAGGCACAATTGTTGGCGGCTCAAATGGCCAATCAAGCTAAAAGCAACTTTTTGGCCACTATGAGCCATGAAATTCGCACTCCGATGAACGCGATTATTGGCTTGACCGCCTTGGCTTTGCGCTGTGAAATGACGGCTAAAATGCTGGACTATTTAACGAAGATTGAGAGTTCTTCTCGGTCTTTACTCCGTATTATTAACGATGTTTTAGATTTTTCTAAAATTGAAGCTGGCAAAATTGTTCTGGAGTATATCCATTTTGAAATAGAACCTCTTTTTGACCGTTTGGCCGATATGTTTCGCAATACGGCGGCTCAAAAAGGGATAGAACTAGTGATGGGAATCGCCCATGATTGTCATGATACTTTTTATGGTGATGTGTATCGACTAGAGCAGGTTTTAATCAATCTTATCAGCAATGCCATCAAGTTTACGGACAAGGGGATCATTGAAGTTCGTGTCGGGATGGTTTCACACACTCCTGAGCAGATCACCTGCCAATTTTTTGTTCGGGACACCGGCATTGGCTTGGATGTTGGGTCTATAGAGAGATTGTTTGATCCGTTTGAACAAGCCGACAGCTCCACCACCCGTCAATTTGGCGGAACTGGCCTGGGTTTGACCATTTGTAAGCGTTTGATTGAGTTAATGGGGGGGCAGATTTGGCTGGAAAGCGTGTTGGGACAGGGGTCGGTTTTTCGTTTTACGGTGTTATTTAAACCATCCTTTCAGAAGAAGGAGTCCTCTGTCCTCCTTCCAGATGCTCTGCATGGGGTTAAAATTTTGGTCGTGGATGATAACAAGTCGGTTTTGCAGGTGTGTCATGGCATGTTAAAGGGTCTTGGTCTGGTGCCAATTTTGATGGATTCTGGTCTTGCGGCTTTGCAAGCGGTGCGCAAGGCCACTTTAGAGGGGACTCCTTTTCGTTTGTTATTATTGGACGATCGTATGCGAGGGATGGATGGTGTAGAAGTGGCCAAGCAGATTTCTGATATTTTTTCTATAGAATTTCAACATATTCAAAAACCAAAAATTCTTTTAATGAGTGCTTTTGGCGCGGAGGATCGATTGGATTTAGCTATGCGCTATCCTGCCTTGGATGGTTTTCTAAGCAAACCTTTTAATCGTTTACAGTTGGTTCAAGCGATTTCAGATTTGTTTGCAGGTGGGGAGGGGGGCTCTTTCTCCCGTCGAGAAGGAGAGTTGAATTATGCGCATCTCATAGACCATTTGGGAGGGGGATCGGTGTTATTGGTGGAAGATACTCCTATCAATCAGCAGGTGGTCAAGGAGCTTTTAGAGGGGGTTGGCATGGGGGTGGATATTGCCAATAATGGTGTCGAGGCAATTCAAATGGTTTCGGTTAAGGGGTATGATGTGGTACTCATGGATATTCAAATGCCTGTCATGGATGGTTATGACGCGACGCTCAGGATTCGCAAAGAGTTTGATGCGGTGCATCTGCCCATTATTGCCATGACGGCTCACGCCATGGCAGAGGTACGGTTGCGCTGTATGTCGGTTGGTATGAACGATCACATTGGAAAACCGATTGATATAAAATTACTTTTTAAAGTATTAATGACCCATATTAAGCGGCAGGATAGACCCAAGGTTGACAAGGAGAGTTTGTTAAAAAAACTCTTACCTGTCTCCCCCAAACTGACCAGCATGGTTGGGATAGAGATGGAAACGGCCTTGCGGCGGGTGATGGGCAATCAAGAGCTTCTTTGGCGATTATTCGCTGATTTTAAGCGGGATTATGCCGACATAGTTGAAAAAATGAGGTTGGCTTTTCAGCAAGGAGAGGTTGAAAAGGCTCGGAAGATGGCTCATCAACTTAAGGGGGTGGCGGGAGCCATTGGGGCGACTCAAGTTTACGAGGTGGCCCGTGCCTTGGATATTGCGATCAAGGAGGGGTCCACAACCGACTGGTCTCTGTTTATGACCAAATTGGAAGGGGAGTTGCGACAAGTTTTGGCATCCATAGAGGTGAGTGAACCCAGGGTTGATCTGCAAACTGCTTCTACTCTTTCTCGACCTCCTGATGTGACCCTTTTACGTCCATTTATGGTAAAGCTGGCCAAACATTTGGAATATTATGAAAATGATGCCTTACATGCTTTTCCTTTGGTGAAATCGGCACTCTTGGCTTATGGATTGGAAATAGAGGTGGATCAACTGGAAAAGAAGATAAATCAATATGATTTTACGGCAGCACGCGTACTTTTGGTTCGTATTGCGCAGCAACTCCATACATCTTTAGAGGAAACGTAACCGTTCACCGAAGTAAAATTAATAAAAAAAAGGGGTCTGGGGGATTGCCCCCAGGGTTTTGATTTTGACTTTGTTTTTGACTTTGTTTTTGACTTTGCTTTTGACTTTGTTTTTGAATTCGGTTTTGCTTTCTTCAAATAGCAGGGGGGTTGGGGGATGCAATCCCCCAAGGTTTTGTTTTTGATTTTTTTTATCTGAACGGTTACGAGGAAGCGACATGATCCCGATGGATGAGAAACCGATTGTTTTACTTGTTGATGATGTTTCGGCCATTTTATTATTATTGAGTAAAATTTTGGAATCGGAGTATAAAATTGTTTTAGCTCCCAACGGAGAGATTGCCTTAAAATTGGTTGAGATTCACAAGCCAAATTTAATTTTATTGGATATTGAAATGCCCGACATGGATGGTTTTGAAATTTGCACATGTTTAAAAGAGAATCCAGAGAGGCGAGGGATTCCAATTATTTTTTTATCTGGTCGGGAGAGCGGTCAGGATGAGGCCAAGGCATTTGCTCTTGGCGCAGTGGATTTTATCAGAAAGCCGTTTCATCCAGCGGTGATACGGGCTAGAGTTAAATATCATTTGGAGCAAAGATATTTTATGGATATGTTGGTGTCCAAAAATGAAAATTTTATGAAAAATAATGCATTATTTTTAGATACAACATAATAATTTTGGCATTATTTATGCTTGTTAGTTTTTTTAAAAACTATGTCCGGGGGTGGAAAAGATTTTTTTATATTCAAATGTCAGAATAACGCATAAAATGTATAGATTTATTGTTTAAAAGGGTTTATTCTTGTATGTCCTAATATACTGCCACCGTTATCGCACTCAAGCTTAATTCGAAATCTAAGAAATCGCCATGCCTGTTGAGATGCCCCGTGTAAACATTCCTTCCAACTCGAAGAGACACCTGCATATTTTAGCGATTGGTGTGCTTTTGTTTTTACTGGTGAGCTATTGGTATGTTTTTACCTTTAGCACGCAAGGTTCATTACCGGTCAATAATCCCTTGTTGCAACCCAACGGGATGGCGTTGGATGGTTTTGTTGCCCAACCCACGGCCCAGACGGTTGCCGCCGTGCTCCCCACAGCAGATGTGGATTTGAGTCGTTTTTCAGTTGTCGCAGAGTATGTTTTACCGAGTGTTGTGAGTGTGTCTGCCTCGACGCAACGCCCCAATCCCTCAGCTTCTGTGACGCCATCGCTCCAACAAGATCCAGCGACGCTCCCTCCCTCCCCTCCCCCTCCCTCCCCGCCAACCCCAAACATCGCCTACTCGGACCCCTTTTCGGGTGTCATCGTGGAAAGCATTGGTTCGGGAATTATTCTCACCATGGAGGGGGATATTTTGACCAATTATCATGTTATTGAGAATGCGCGCCAAATTCAGGTAACGGTTTTTAATAACAAAGGGAACAAACATCACGATGCCGTGGTGGTGCAGAGTAACCCCGCTTTGGATTTGGCGTTACTTAAAATTGAGCCGCAAATTCCGCTTATTCCTGCTCCTTTAGGCAACAGCGATGCCTTGCGGGTGGGAGATCCTGTGATCACCATTGGCAGTCCATTTGGTTTAGATCAAACCGTCAGTCAAGGGATTATCTCTGGAAAACGTCATACCATTGACATTGGTGGCACCATTCATAAAGGACTCATTCAAACCGATGCAGCCATCAACCGGGGCAATTCTGGTGGTCCTTTGGTGGATACCAATGGTCAGGTGGTTGGCATTAACACGGCCATTTACTCCTCCACGAACGCCTTTTCTGGGGTTGGTTTCGCGGTTCCGATCAACTCTGCTATGGAATTTTTAGAAGAATTTGTTCAATTACCCACTGTTCCAGCCCCCAATTTAACGCCCCCAGGTGGGGCACATATTGCAGCGCGTCCACCGCCTCCGATTCAGGCCAATGCCAAGCCGCCCCACGGCGACCGTGGTCCATGTGAGTCGTGCCATCAAATTATAGCCGCGCAACAGCCGGTAGGATTTTGGCCTGGGGGAGGTGCTTCTCCTGGTGGTACGCTGGTGCCACCGTATGGTATTGGGCCTGGAGGTGGGCGGGCATTGAATGTGGCCTGGCAAAATTCTCAGGAGGCGTTTGGGGTTCAAGTGGTGCCCATGGATCAAAATATACTGGCAACGAGCAAATCCCCTTATCCCGATGCTTTGTTAGTACAAAGTGTTATTTCTGGTTCTCGAGCGGATGGGGCGGGAGTGGCGATTGGGGATGTGATTTTTAAACTGAATGGCCGTCCAGTGACGACACCAGAGCAATTTTATCAAACCTTGGCCGAGATAAATCCCAAAAGTGACATGCGTCTTTCTATTGTGCGCAATCAACAACGCCAGGATATTTATGTAACGGCGCCCGCCATGCCCCCTCAGGCGCAACCGGTGGCTTTGGTACAACAACCGGTGGCTCCATTGGCCATGGGCGGAGTTGCGTCCCAACAGCCGATCCGTTTTGATTTTATGGGGATGGAGTTAACCTCTGTGGATGCCCAGTTCATACAAAGCAATCCCCAGTTGGCAGGCAAACAGGGTGTTTATGTCCTTGAGGTGGACGCGGGATCTGCGGCAGATAAATCGGGCATTCGTCCCAAAGATTTTATTGTGGCAGTCAATGGTCAACCTATTGGTTCGGCAGTGGATTTAAACCAAATTTTACAAAGCGCAGGCCCCGCTGGGCTTCAAGGTAGCCTGCTTTTGCAAATAGAACGTGCCAATCGGCGTATGTTTGCAACGCTTCAATAACCAACAAAATCAAGGTAGGGAATTTTTAAAAAGTGGATATGACCGAATTAGAGAACCATACGAGGGAGATCAATAGTGGTGAGGGTGACGAAATGGCCGTCTCTACGGGCATGGAGGAATCGATCGATTATAATGCCATTGATGGTTTGTATCTTCATGAGACCGATGCCATGTTCAAACCCTTGACGGGCTATACGCCACGTTTATCTGTGCATGATTCAGAACTTTTGTCAGAGTCGGAACCCGATGAAGAGGCGGAAGGATTATCCGAATCGTGTGGATACTATGCGGTTCCGGTGGAGACCTTTGGAGAAGGGGTAAAGTCTTTGCTGGGGGATTTGGTAACCGGAGTACGCAGGGTAACCTCCGCCTCCTCTACTGTGCGGGGACCGCAGCAAGTTTTGCAAAACTCTGGAAAAATTTCTCAAGGGGCGTTAGGGGTGGTGACGGGAGTTGGACAAATTTTTCAAGGCGGATCCAACATTGTTTTAGGGACACTTGGTTTGGTTGGAAGTTCGGCTCTCCTTTTGACGCAATCTATTTTAAAGAATGGTGGCTCAGAACTCACCTCCCATACCGATGAATCCACCTCTTAAAAAAAGGGGTTCATGTATGTATGGGAAAAATAACATTCAAAATTTCGTGGGGGCCAGAACTGTTTTCCAATTCCCCTCACCTTTTTTAATGTATCGGAAAAATAAAAATCAAGACCTTGGGGGGCGGAGAACCGCCCCCCAATCCCCCCACCCTTTTCTTTTAATTCTTAAAAAAAAAAGAGGGGGTCTGGGGGATTCATCCCCCAGGGTTTGGCCTTTGATTTTTTTTTTGCCCGCAGGGCATCATGTTCTAAATACATAGATTGTTTTTTACCTTCAGTTTTTATTCTGTCCCGTAAGATGTCGGGAGCACGATTCACAAAGGTGGCACCCGTCGATGAGGTATTCTAAATGTGTTGTTTGTAACGAAGCGGTAGGTTGGATTGGCCTTTTTGTCAATCTAGCACTCTCTTCGGTTAAAATTTTTGTAGGTTTTTTGTCAGGTTCGCATGCCTTGATGGTGGATTCGGTCTATTCTCTCAAGGATGTGACCACCTCTATTTTGATTATATTGGCTCTTAAAGTTTCTAAAAAACCCATTGATCAAGAACACCCTTTTGGCCATGGCAAAGTGGAATTTATCCTTTCCTTGGTTGTCAGTATTGTTTTAATCGTTGTTACCTGCGTGCTTTTTTATTTTGCCATTGGATTATTTTTAGAGGGAAGACATAAACCGCCACATTTAATTGCCTTATGGACGGCTTTATTATCTTTGGCCATCAATATTTTTATGTATTTTTATACCAGATGTGTCTCTCATGAGATTAACAGTCCCATTGTCGAGATTCTTTCTAAGCATCACAAAGGGGATTCCATTGCCTCGGCTTCGGTGGCTTTTGGAATTATTGGTTCTCACTATTTGGGGATGCCCTGGTTAGATACCCTGATTGCCCTTTTTGAATGTTTGGACCTTTTATATTTTAGTGGTGAAGTGGCCTGGGAGGCTTTTCAAGGATTGATGGATTCCAGTCTTCCTGTGCTGACCTTAAAAAAAATCAAGTCTCAGGTTCTTTCTGTTCCTGGGGTTAAATCGATAGAAGAGATGCAAACGCGCCGGGTGGGTCAAGAGGTATGGATCAACTTGGTGGTTGGTGTTGAACCAGACCAATCGATTCGGGAGGCCAAGTTGATTGGTTTGCGGGTGGAGGATATGATTACCAGCACGATCCCTCATATTGGAGATGTTGGTGTGCATTTTAAATCTACGGCGGGTTCTGTGCCAGAATTTGCTGTCATTCATCAAGAGATCTCCCGTATCTCTGAAAGTGAAAACAATCGCAACACATAGGAGCCTCATGAAGAGCAATCGTTATAAAACCAATCTATTAGATGAACTTGGTTTGATGCTGCATACCAGTGGTCAAGTTGCAAAAAAGATATCCAGCCATGCAGTGCGTGGTTTTAACGAACTATTTGCGATTACCCCGCAACGACGACGCTCTTATTATTTGCGTAAGGGGATTCATTACGCTCAAAAAGGCCATTATTCACAGGCGGTGTTGTTATTGGAGGAAATTTTAATGGTTTCTCCAGATCATGTAAACGCATTGTTTTATTTGGGATTTTGTTATTTACGTCTGGAATATATTCGGGCTGGAATTCAAATTTTGGAACGTGTGCAATCCTTGGAAGGTTGCACGCCACGGTTGGCCTCTATTTTGGGTCTGGCCTATATTCAAGAACAACAATTTGATAAAGCGATTGCTTTATTAGAGCAAGGAATTGTCTTATATCCAAATAATTTTAACCTAAATTATCGCCTGGGGGTTGCACTGAGTAACATACATCATTATGAGGCGGCTTTGGTGCCCTTTCAAAAAGCGATTGCCATTCGTGCCCATGATCCGCGCGTCTATCGCTCGCTGGGATTTGCACTTGAGCAATTGGGCAGAAGTGCGGAAGCACTTCCCTACTCTCGACAGGCGGATCAATTGGAATCGGGCAAATAGACTCCAGCGTTAAATAGGCACAATCTTATGGCAAAACCCAATTTAATCCATAGCGATGCTTGGATTTTGGCCCAGGAAGGGATACATATGGATCCCCAAGAGAAGTCTGGCTTAAAGGATTTTAAACGGCAAGTAGATAAATTGGCCTCATTATACGACGAACCTTTTCTGCCATTGCAGCCCAATTCCCGCATTGAGGCCGCACTTGAGGCACAAGGTGAACCAGTGCAGACGCAACGTTTTGATCAGGCCGATCAAGCGATTTTAAGCGCGATTCGCAAGCGTTTGACTGCTCAAAAAGCCAAGGTTTTCCCCCATGTTGTTGAGGTGGAGAGGCCTTTGGCTTCCCAGGGTTCGGAAGAGCCAGAAAATCGTGAGCGTTTGGTTTCTTTATTGACCCAGTCGATGTTAACCGTGCGCAAGGCGGCCAAATCTTCTCCATCGATACCGCAGAAAAAGACACCGGAATTTCCAGGCGTTGTGTTTAACAAGCCCGACCCATTAGAGGATGGTGCCGTTCTTATGTTAACGTCTGAACTGGAACCCTGTGCGCCCATACCCAAAGTCGTTGAGCCGGCGTTGGATCTCGTCAAGCCTGTTGTTCTTCCAGTTCAGCCTCCAATAGATAAAAAGGATCAGGCGGCCTCTTTAGAGCGATTTTTGGCTATTTCTCAACAGAAAGAGAGCATCGTTACGGTTTCTACTGAGGTGATCCCGGATATTTTTATATTGGACGAACCAAGCGACGCTTTGCCGAGTACCGACGGCAGCCATCTGTCAGAATCGATACAAGAGGTGCCGGACTCTTCAGTTGATGTTTCGGCACAGATCGCCCCAGATGATTATAAGCCTTTTGAGTTACCTTCTGGTCCCCAGGTTGTTGAGGATATTTTAGTGCCAGAGGCCATGGAGGAGTCAAGCGATCTTCCCCCAGAAGTGGCGATGGATTTTGTGGTGACCCAGCTCTCTCCTCAAGAGACTCAAGTCATGGCGA
>JAMOAW010000085.1:0-35188 GCA_039908535.1 Magnetococcus sp. DMHC-6
TGGTGGGAAGAGATCTTGGACGACAGGAACCCACTCCATCTCTCAAATATAAAAAAGCTGCTTGACGGCTAGACTCAGCAAATTTTGGAAAATTTGCTGAAAACTTTGAACATCGAGTGTTTGCGTATATTGCTCATATCCACTCCTCTAAGTTTGAGATGGTTCAGAGCTTAACACATTGTCTGAAAATTGGGGTCCATTATAGTCTCTCCACGCAACCCAACTGATTGTGTGGGGAGACTATATGCACAGTTAGTTTAGGTCGAAGCGGTCGGCGTTCATCACTTTTGTCCACGCGGCAACAAAGTCGTTGACGAATTTCTCTTTATTATCATTCTGGGCATAAACTTCAGCATAGGCTCTGAGGATCGAATTCGATCCGAAGACCAAATCGACCCGGGTCGCAGTCCATTTGACAGAACCAGTTTTACGGTCACGGATGTTGTATAGGTTGCTACTTGCCGGTTCCCAAATATAATTCATGTCCGTTAGGTTAACGAAAAAGTCATTCGTCAGCATCCCTTCCTGATCCGTGAATACCCCGTGCGGATTTTTCTTATGGTTGGCACCAAGAACCCGCATACCTCCTACCAAAACCGTCATTTCTGGTGCGGTTAAACCCATGAGTTGGGCCCGGTCCAAGAGCATTTCTTCCGCGCTAACGCTATAATCCTTTTTTAGCCAGTTGCGGAAACCATCATGTAGGGGTTCCAAAACGGTGAAGGATTGCGCATCGGTCATGTTTTCTGAAGCATCCCCTCGGCCTGGGGTAAACGGAACAGTAACCTCAATACCAGCCGCTTTGGCGGCCTGTTCGATGGCAACATTGCCGGACAGCACGATCACATCTGCCACGCTGGCACCACTCTCAGCGGCAATTCTCTCTAAAATAGCTAAAACCCTGGCCAACCGTTCCGGTTCATTGCCTGCCCAATTTTTTTGTGGAGCCAACCGAATTCGGGCACCATTGGCACCACCACGCTTATCTGAACCTCGGAACGTGCGAGCACTGTCCCAGGCCGTTGCCACCATATCGCTGATGCTAAGGCTACTTGCGGTAATTCTTGCCTTCACGGCTGCAACGTCGTAGTCCCTGTCACCGATGGGCACCGGATCCTGCCAGATCAGATCTTCTTGGGGCACGTCAGGTCCGATATAGCGTGACTTGGGCCCTAGATCCCGATGAGTCAACTTGAACCATGCGCGTGCGAATACTTCTGAGAAATAAGCATGGTCCTTGTGGAAGCGTTCTGCAATCTTGCGATACTCTGGGTCAAATCTCATGGCCATGTCGGCATCGGTCATGATGGGCTTACACCGAATCAATGGATCCTCGACATCGACCGGCATATCTTTCTCTTTGATGTTGACCGGCTCCCACTGCCAAGCTCCGGCAGGAGATTTTTGCAACCACCAATCATAACCAAAAAGCAGATCAAAGTAGCCATTGTCCCATTGGGTGGGATGGGTGGTCCAGGCACCTTCAATGCCGCTGGTTACAGTATCCCGACCGATACCTCGGGTGGTATGGTTTATCCAACCCAACCCTTGCTCTTCAAGGTTAGCACCTTCTGGTGCAGGACCAAGATGAGCCGCACTACCGTTGCCATGAGCCTTGCCGACCGTATGACCTCCTGCAGTCAAAGCCACAGTTTCCTCATCATTCATAGCCATGCGGCCGAAAGTTACACGGATATCGCGAGCGGTTTTCAACGGATCAGGCTTGCCATCCACCCCTTCAGGGTTGACATAGATCAGCCCCATCATCACAGCAGCCAGCGGGTTCTCCAGGTTACGCTCACCAGAATAGCGGCTTCCTTCGCTGCCACTGGGAGCAAGCCATTCTTTCTCGGACCCCCAGTATATATCTTTTTCCGGGTGCCAGATATCATCTCGACCAAAAGCAAAGCCAAACGTCTTGAGCCCCATGGATTCGTAAGCCATTGTACCGGCCAGAATGATCAAGTCGGCCCAACTGATTTTGTTGCCGTACTTCTTTTTAATAGGCCATAGCAAACGCCGAGCTTTGTCCAAGTTGGCATTGTCGGGCCAGGAATTTAGCGGTGCAAAACGCTGGTTCCCTGTTCCTGCACCACCCCGACCATCGGCAATACGGTAGCTGCCCGCAGCATGCCAAGCCATACGGATCATCAAACCACCATAGTGACCCCAGTCTGCAGGCCACCACGCTTGGCTATCGGTCATCAGTTCGTGGAGATCCTTCTTGATTGCCTCCACGTCCAGTTTTCTGACCTCTTTGCGATAGTCAAAATCGACTCCCATCGGATTAGTTTTGGTATCGTGCTGGTGCAAAATATCCAGGTTCAAGGCCTTTGGCCACCAAGCAATAACGGACTGCTCTGACGATGTAGCTCCTCCGTGCATGATGGGACATCCTGTAGAACTTTTTTTTTCATCTGTATCCATAAGTTTCTCCTTTTACTATTACCAGAATCTTTGATATTTGGGAAAAAACTCCCAGAAAAGTGCATGGTCTGCCAGTCTTCTTGAACTTATCGAGCATAATAGCATAGCATGGAAAAAATAATATATATATTCAAAACTCTTGTCCCTCCTCAAAACCTCATCTGACCATCCAAAAATGTAAAATTGGGTGTCCCCCCCACCATTTTTCACTTTTGGCCTACATGTAGCCCCTAAAAAAACACCGACATCAGCAATATGCTTTTTCCATGAGTGTCGATGATTCGATTCAAATTTTGGTTAGCGCGCCAAACCGATGTGTTGGATGTACAACACTAAAAAATCAGTAAACTGTGTTGGTTGAGCAAATTTACGAAATCATGGCTTTATCCTGGCCCATACGTGTATGCTGAAGAAACGTTAACGGAACTCACAGGAATCCAGGAGGATGCTATGGAACACTTGATTGTAATGATCGTTCGTGTTGACGATGAGAAGCCAGAAAGTTTGACAGAGATTTGGCGTCGACCATTACCGGAAATATCATTAGAAGAACTAGATACTGAGCGATATCTGGATAATATTGAAGAAGTTATTTCTGATGCTGGTTCAGAAATGATGCGTAAACTGTTTGAATAGCAATGGCGATTGACTGACCAAGCTTTTGTGATCCTCTATTATAACAAATATGCGCCTACGGAGGGGGTGGGGCATGATGGATTTGACTCCATAAAAGTGGCGAGCCGTTTTGGCATTGTTTATTTGCAACGCCAAGTTTGCATAAATTGCATGAATAATTATCATATTTTGCCTGGCAATGCAGGTTTGCCAGTTCATAATGGTCAAATCACGACCAGAGGTCTTCAGGAATTGATTTTCCTTATATCTCAGGATGTTCCGTTTGCCACAGCGCAACGTTTATTAGGTTGGAAGACGGGAGATCCAGATACAATTTCGGAGACACAAATGCGTCGTTGGGTTGCTTATCACGGACAACTCATCCGAGATGCTGAACAAACGGAGATCCAGGAATTATCCGCCCGCAAGAACTTGGATGGTTTGCAAGCACAGTTGATCCCCATAAACAAAATACGTCGTCCAGCAGCGTGGGCACCAGACCTTGACGAAGCCGTGAAAGTTGCTTTAAATCAACCAAATAGCCTTCATCCAGAAGGAGTGTCTGCAGGGGACTGGGAACGCATACTCAAAGCACGGACAGAAGAACAGGAACTACAAAAATTGTGCCGTCTTGGGCCAGAAGTCCGCTCAGACGAAGTAGTTGCAGGCACAGACGATATTTGTGTTCGTAGCACTGAAAAACGATGTTGGTTGGGAATAAGAACCGCTTGTGTGCGTACCAGTGAAGGAATCCGTTATTTGAGCGGTAATCCCGAATCTGTATTGAAACAGCTATATTTTTTATTGCTGCTTTGTGGTGGATTTAGTAAAAAACTGACCCTACTTGGAGATGGGGCTCGCTGGATTGCCGGCTTTTTCACAGAACGGTTGGCCAGTTGGACCGCCAGCGAAATGATATTGGATTGGTATCATCTCGCAAAAAAATGCTCCGACCTAACGAGCATGATTTGTCGAGGTAACATTGCCAAAAAAAGCTATTGGGTCAGCTACTTTACTTTCTTTGGCGAGGGAAAGGAGAATCTGCATTGTCCATTTTGCAGGACTATCGACCCCAAGCAAAAAATGTCGAGGCACTGGATACACTTATCTCGTATCTGAATACTCGGCTATCATTTTTGCCTGATTACAAAGAGCGTCGTAAGAATCGCCAATTCATCGGCAGTGGTTTTGCGGAAAAAGCCAATGACTTGATTGTTTCACGTCGACAAAAGCATCAAGGAATGCCTTGGAGCCAAGATGTTAGTGACGGTCTTGCCGCACTACGAACCCTCGTGTTGAACCAAGGATGGGATCAGTACTGGCAACAATTTCAGGTTTTGCCTTTGGCTGTAGCCAAATAATCATCCATCAGTTTGGAGTGTTAACAAGTTGGTTGATTTTTTAGCATTGTACATCCATCACATCGGTTTGGCGCGCTAACAAAATTTGAACATGGAGTTTGAATTTGCTTGACTGTGAGCGCATACTATTTTATTTAATATTGGCGATTATAAATGATATAAATAAGTTTCTTCCGGAGTTTTGCGAACCTTGACCTTCTGTTTTCGCAAGACAGACGGGCATCAAGAGTGGCTTAAAGAACCAACATAGAACATGATGCCCTGCGGGCAAAAAATTAAAATCAAAACCCTGGGGGATGAATCCCCCAGCCCCCCTCTTTTTTTTAATGATCAAAAGAAAAGGGTGGGGGATTGGGGGGCGGTTCTCCGCCCCCCCCAAGGTCTTGATTTTTGTTTTTCCGATACATGAACATAGAATATACCAAAGCTTGATGTTTCTTAAGATCAATCTTAATCAAATTCAGGAGTGAATGTCATGTGTAATCATCTGTTAAGTCGTCGCAAAATACTCACTGGTGTGGCTGTCGGGTTATCTGCTATTGTTTTGCCAAAACTTTCTTGGGGGGCGAGTGACCCGGTAAGCCACCCGACGGCAGAAATAAGTCCAGAACAGGCTCTACAATTACTCAAAGAGGGGAACGCCCGTTTTCTGGCCGGGAAACCGGAACGTCCCAATCTGACGTTGGAACGGATAGAAGAGACTTTTTCCAAAGGTCAGCATCCTTTTGTCACCATTGTCTCCTGTTCGGACTCCCGTGTGCCAGTAGAACACATATTTGATCGTGGTATCGGAGATCTGTTTGTCATCCGGGTAGCTGGCAACGTGGCGGACACTGACGAAATTGGTACTGCTGAATATGGCGCAGGCCATCTGGTAACCCCGTTGATACTGGTGCTGGGCCACACCAAATGCGGAGCCGTGACCGCCGTGGTCAAAGGCGACAAGGTGGAAGGCAGCATTCCTAAACTGGTGGACAACATCATCCCTGCAGCTGAACGGTCCAAAGCCAAGGGACTTACCGGAGATGCTCTGGTACTGGACGTTATCAAAGAAAATGTGCAACAGTCCATTAATGATCTTCTGACCAACTCCAAAGAGTTGTTCAATTTGCGTAAAGAGGGCAAAGTCAAGATGGTCGGGGCCATCTATCATATCGAAAACGGTAAGGTTGAATGGTTATGAAATGATCATAACAATCTTAACAAGTAAATCTATTATACCGCACCACCATGGGATGCATAGTTTTTGTCATTCCCGCGAAAGCGGGGATCCAAGGTGGGTACCGCGAATTCTGGATTCCCGCCTTCGCGGGAATGACGTTTGAAAACTACATATCTCAAAATGGTTTCGGTTTAATCTATTTTTTAAAGGGGGGTGCAATGAAAAATCTTAAATTGGCTGTCAAACTAGGTGCTGGTTTCGGCATCGTTTACTTCTGACCGTCCTGGCTTCCTTCATCGGATGGAACAGTTTGAACGACGTGGGGTAGTCCTGAAATTAGATGATGATTAACCCCCCACAGTCAACGACGCATTATAGTGATGGATAAACATCCAAATGCCTCCGATGTGGTTTTCTATTTTTTTTGAAAATGAGAGAGTGCTTCTAACCAAGCGAGAAATTCTTTGCCGCATCGTATTATTAAAACGCTCAATGTGATTGGTTTTCCCTGACTCTTTCCCTACGGCTTTATGCCGCTTGCTGGGGATAATGGTCCCATATGCTGTCAAAAAATCTGCATAGGAAACAGAACATTAACGATAAATAGGTGGCAGGCTATCCCACAAAGATTGCGCACTATCGCGGTCACGACTACCGATATAAACGCCTATAATTTCCCTGGTGTCTCTATCAATGACCAGCCAAATCCATTGTTTATTGTTTTTATTGCTGCAAAAAGACCACATTTCAATGTTTCGGAAAAATAAAAATCAAGACCTTGGAGGGCGGAGAACCGCCCCCCAATTCCCCCCACCCTTTTTTTTTAAGTCTTAAAAAAAAGAGGGGGGCTGGGGGATTCATCCCCCAGGGTTTTGATTTTAATTTTTTGCCCGCAGGGCATCATGTTCAATTTTTGCTACTTCCATGAATCACTACGTGTCGCAGCACCTGTAGGAGGAACCAGGAAATGGATTAAACGAACTCCTGCTCTGGCGGCAGGATTGACTGATCATCAATGGACAATGAAGGAATTGTTGAGCTACAAAATTCCTCCACAACGTAAAACTTTTATCGTCCACACTTGAATATGGTGGTACCGCCATTGGACTCGCATTGTTCAACCACAACCGTCATGAACGGGTATTTGTCGCTCGGAATTCGTCTAACGCCACAAGGAAACCTTGTCCTGGAGGAAGACGAAGATTCGCCCTCTCTGGATCAGGCGGTTGCTGCGCGATTGATCCAGGCATTCTCTCACGGGGCTGGCCATGGCCTGATGCGGCTTGGGGCAGGTGAGGTGGGACGAACATTGCCCCCCGTATTCGGATGGTGGCGTGATTTTGCAGCCCGCTATGTGGGTGGGCTTTGTCTGCGTGCGTCGGATCAATTTGTCGAGGTGCCACCACCGATTAACAGTGATCTGATCTCGCTGGTTTTGGCCGCTCCCCTGATGCCTGGGGGGGAGTATCTGAATGAGGATGTTCTGCTCGGACTGTGGGGGAAGATCGGTGCCGCTTTTGCCGCATCCCTTACGGAGGCGGGATCGGATTTACAGACCTTTCTGCAGGGGATGAACCCGGTCTGGAATCTGGTCGGGCGGGTACATTTCAATCTAGCGGAAAACCGGCGTGATCCAGAATGGCCTTTTGCCTTCATGGCCACGTACACGACTCGCCTCTCAGCCGCTGCCAAAGCCCAGCATGTACCACTTGGACAGGCCTTACGCGAATATTCCGGGGTGAATAACCGGGACAAACTCCTCTCTCTGCTGGTGCCAGTGCAACGGGCCGCCGAACGCTGTAACTGGTTGAAGGCGATGGTCGATGCCGGAGAGATTTTCCATCCTCTACGCTGGAGTCCCGGCGAAGCCTCACAGTTTCTCTCCAGTGTCCCGGAGCTCGAAACCGCCGGTGTGGTGGTGCGGATGCCTGCTACATGGCGGGCCAACCGTCCGGCACGACCCCAGGTTACGGCGGTTGTCGGCGCGAAGACGCCATCTGAAGTTGGTCTCCACGGGCTGCTTGATTTTCGCATGGAGGTAATGTTGGAGGGTGAGCCTCTGGATGATCGAGAGATCGCCCTGCTCCTAGCGGGCACCGATTCCCTGGTCATGTTACGTGGCCAATGGGTTGAGGTGGATCGCGAGCGTATGGAGCAAACCATGCGGCAGTTCCAGGAGGCAGAACGCTTGGCAGAGCAGAGCGGCCTGACCTTCGCCGAAGCCATGCGCATGTTGGCCGGGACCACATTTTCCGATGCCCAAAATACTGCTCCTGGAACGGAGTGGTCGAAGGTGGTGGCCGGACCCTGGCTGGCCGAGACATTGAAGGCTTTACGTAGCCCCAGTGGCGCAGGAGTTGATCCCGGTCCCGCTTTGAAAGGAACATTGCGCCCATACCAGAAGGCTGGTGTGGAGTGGATGCAGCTGTTGAGCGGGCTTGGTCTGGGCGCATGTCTTGCCGACGACATGGGCCTTGGGAAAACCATCCAGATTTTATCTCTACTGCTGGTACAGGGGCAAAAAGGTGGCTTGAAGCAGCCAAACCTTCTGGTTGCTCCAGCTTCTTTGCTGGCCAACTGGGCAACAGAAATTGAACGCTTTGCCCCCAGCCTGACTGCCCTGATCGTGCATCCCTCGGCTATGCCGGTTGAGCAGATGAAGGCGTTACTGCCAGAGCGGTTCCAGGGAATCGATCTCACCATCACCAGCTATGGCACACTCCTGCGATTGCCAGTCCTGGCGGAGGTACACTGGCACTTGGTGGTGGTCGATGAGGCGCAGGCCATCAAGAACCCGAAGGCCAAACAGACCCAAACTACCAAGTCATTGAAGGCACGGGCGCGCATCGCCCTGACCGGCACCCCGGTCGAGAACCATATGGGGGATCTGTGGTCGATCTTCGATTTCATCAACCCCGGACTTCTGGGAACATTGAAAGAATTCAGCGGGTACGCCAAGAGACTGACAGAACGGGAACACAATCCCTATGGTCCTCTGCGGGAGTTGGTGCGCCCTTACATTTTGCGCAGGATGAAGACAGACAAATCGGTCATCGCGGATCTGCCGGACAAAATTGAGGTCAAGGCGCACTGCACCTTGAGTCGCAAACAGGCTGCCCTCTATACCCAGACGGTGGCGGAATTGGCCAAGGCACTAAAGGAAGGGAGCGATGGCATCCAGCGCAAGGGGCTGATCCTCGCGACCATGATGCGCTTGAAACAAATTTGTAACCATCCCTCCCAGTGGTTGAATGACTCTGTTTGGGCGGAGGAGGAGAGCGGCAAGTTTGCCCGTCTGCGGGAGATTGCCGAGGTGGTGGCAGCGCGCCAGGAAAAAATGCTGGTTTTTACTCAGTTTCGAGAGATAACCGCACCTCTGGAGACTTTCCTGGGGAGAATCTTTGGCCGACCTGGGTTGGTGTTGCATGGCGAAACCTTGGTAAAGAGACGCAAAGAGCTGGTACGAACCTTTCAGGAAGATGAGACTGTACCCTTTTTTGTCCTGTCGCTCAAGGCGGGAGGGTCGGGCTTGACCCTAACCGCAGCATCGCATATCGTGCATTTTGACCGCTGGTGGAACCCTGCCGTGGAAAACCAAGCCACTGACCGGGCTTTTCGCATCGGGCAAAAGAAAAATGTTCTGGTGCATAAATTTGTTTGCCAAGGTACACTTGAGGAAAAAATTGATGCCTTGATCGAATCCAAAAAGGCACTGACAGAGGATCTGCTGGGTGGCACAGGCGAAATAAAGGTGACGGAAATGGATGACAACGAGCTGTTGAAATTGATCGCCTTCGATTTGAATGCGGTGATGGAGGAGTAAAATCATGTCGCGCTATGGATATGGAGGATGGGCACCCTATGTCCCGGTCGCTGAACGCCGCAAGAAGGCAATGCGCGAGGTGGAAAAAATGCGCAAGAAGGGCCAACCTATGGCTCCGGTTGTCATTGCTGGTCGGTTGATCGCCACCACCTTCTGGGGAAAAGCATGGTGCGCCAATCTTGAGAGCTACCAAGATTACGAAAACCGCTTGCCACGTGGTCGCACCTATGTTCGCAATGGTTCGGTGATTGACCTACAGATTACCTCTAAAGAAGTGCGAGCAGTTGTGAGCGGATCATCCATCTACCAAGTCACGGTCAGCGTTGCCGCATTGTCGCAGTCTGTGTGGCAAGCCATATGTAAGGATTGTTCGGCTGGCATCGATTCCCTGGTGGAACTGTTGCAGGGTCGTTTCAACAAGGGAGTTATGGATCGGCTCTGTCGTCAGGACAACGGGCTGTTCCCGAAACCATCTGAGATCAAGTTTTCCTGTAGTTGTCCCGATTATGCCTCTATGTGCAAGCATATAGCGGCGGTGCTGTATGGCATTGGTTCTCGGCTTGATGAAAATCCGGAGCTTCTGTTTCTTCTTCGAGAGGTGCATCATACGGACCTGCTGGCCCACATGGATACTGCCGTTCCGCTGGCCAAACAGGCCCCCGAAGCTGGAAGGCTGCTCGAAACCGATGACATCTCCCAGCTTTTTGGCCTTGATATGGCGGAAGGGAGTGTTGAATTGGAAGTACCACGGCCAGTGGCAAAAAATGTGAAGCCGACCCCAGCCAAGACTTCGGCCAAGATACCGAGCAAGACTCCAGCCAAAACGCTGGCTCAAGTGCCAGAACGTAAGCCTGCCGTGGAGAAGCCAAAGAGGGTCACGGTCCAAAAACGCAGCTCTGCCATGGATAAACCGACTCCAGCCAAGGAGCCTGAGCGCATCCCTGTCATTAGGGCTGAACGGGAAAAGAGTGTTCGGAAGAAAATTGATACCCGGATTCCCGTCAGCAATGAAGCACAGGATGCCAGCAACAACCAGAAGCCGTTACTGGCGCAATCAGTCGGAATTAAGGCTATCGAAACACTGGTGCCGGATCGAAAGGGTGAACAATCCAGGAGCAACCAAAGTGCAGGAGGACCGTTCAAGTATCAAGACCCCATCAACCCGGAACAGACATGGAGTGGCAGGGGGCGCAGGCCAAAATGGGTGCTGGACCATCTGCAAGCTGGAGGAGATATGGAGGAATTGGAGGTTAGGTGAGCCATGTTGACCAACACATAACGGCTGCCGATTCGCAGCCTGTGAAGGAGAAGAGTATGACATCATAATCCTTTGCCCCATCAGGCTGGATAAAGAACTTTCACCTCCAAGGTTATCAAACGGAAAAATAAAAATCAAGACCTTGGGGGGGCTGTCCGCCGATTCCGCGGTTGCGGTACTTCATCATTCGTCGCGATCAAAGGTTCTCTTTCACCCCGTCCTGCGGCATCAATAAGCCAAGTTTTAACACCACGATCAATCATGATTTGCATGACTGATTTAGCGCGTTTTAAAGCCAAAGCATCGTTATCCTGCACAGATCCCACTCTATCCGTATGACCAATGACCGTTATTTCATATACCAAACGCTTTTCAAGTTCTTGAAAAATTTGATCCAATACAGAAACAGAGTCAGGCATCAATTGTGTTCCCCCCTCTTTATAATAGAGGTTAAAGGAAACTGGTGGCAAAGGCTGTGCCGCCAGACTCTCGGCAAAGATACGCTTCACCTCCTGGGAATCCATTATGATTGGTTGAGTTTCAGCCTGACCATCCAATTTAGTAGCGGCATAAGGTTTATCTAACACCACGGAAGTGCCTCCCTGCTGAACCACCACCGAACCAGAGGTGCCGTCGGCATTGGGAAGGATCACAACTAAATTTTTGCTACAAGCCGTCACGAGAAAGAGGATACCCAATAAAAATAGATTCCATAGTGCAAAAATTTTTCTCATTTTATACATATCCCAATTTCAGTAATCGGCACTAACCACAAATTCGGTCCCACGTACCGCCAAGACGGCATGGCGGGTATTGATTTTCATAGCCTCTGGGGAGTGTTTAACTATTTTTCCTGATTTGACCGCCAACGTCCCCTGGCGCAAAGAGCTGTTAAAAACCCCTTCATGTGTGGTGGTGTTAAATTCAAATTGATCAAGGGCCAACACCGTCTCTGGTCCAACAGAAACAAGAGAGTTATCCATAAAAACGATACCAACCGCCCCATCTGCTTCAGTATAAATAATATCGGCCTGTTCCAACACATCCCCTACTTTGAGAATGGCCTGTCTGCCTTCTCTTTCAATAAAAGCAGAACCCTTGATATTTTTAACCTGAGCAATTCCTCCTGCATAGGCAGTCAAGGTTATGGTGAAGTAAGTGATCATTGAGCAACAAATCGTCGTAAATAAACCAGAATGCCCCATAATTTTCTCCTATGAAGGTGTGTTGGTGAGACCAACATAATTTATATTGAATTGAATTAGTGTATAAATAAATATCACATTCTCATATTAAAAAACACTTTTTTTACTTTTGACCTATAGAAACAAAAAGTTGATACGCATTTAATTGAAAAGATCGGCCAAATCTGGCATAATTAAATGTATAAGAGCTTGGAGGGCGGAGAACCGCCCCCCCAATCCCCCCCACCCTTTTCTTTTGATCCTTAAAAAAAAGAGGGGGTCTGGGGGATTCATCCCCCAGGGTTTGGCCTTTGATTTTTTTTCGCCCGCAGGGCATTACGTTCTACAAAATAGGAGCGCTTGTGGATATTTCTTTAACATGGATTGCTTGGTGGGCCAACTCGGACGGGGTGGTTAGAGGTGTATTTGTTATTTTGGCTGTTCTGTCGGTGGTGGGTTGGAGTATTATTTTTTATAAAGGGGTACAACTAACCCGTTTATACCTACAAGAACAACGGGTGCGTCTTTTTTTAAACCAAGAGGAGGGGAAGAGTTTACCCTCGCCTGCCCCCAAGGCATTATTCGGAGCTCTGGCAAGACAAACAGATACCGAGCATTGGGAGATGATCGTCACCCATGGGGTGCGAGAAAAACGGGTAGATCTGGAGAACGGCCTAACCTTTTTGGCCTCCATTGGCACATCGGCCCCTTTTATTGGCCTCTTTGGAACAGTTTGGGGTATCATGCACGCCTTGGAAGGGTTGGGTCATCAAACCTCTCTTTCATTGGATCTCGTGGCAGGACCAGTTGCCGAGGCTTTGGTGGCCACCGCAGCAGGTCTGTTTGCCGCCATTCCAGCGGCGTTGGGCTATAATTTACTCTTGCGCCGTTTACGCCACGTAATGACCTTGGCCGAAGGTAACTTGTTGCGCCTTTTACCCAACACGGCTGCCAAATCGGTCTCGATAGGAGAAAAGCATGGCAAGCGGAATACATGATTCCGAAGGGGAAGATCGCCCTCTTGCAGAGATCAATGTGACCCCTATGGTGGATGTCATGTTGGTTCTTTTGATTATTTTTATTATTCTGGCTCCTGCAATGGCCAACTCGTTGCGGGTAACCCTGCCCAAAGCTGCCGGGGAGAGTGCCATAACCACAGATCCACTTACCGTCACCTTGCGCCCCGATGGCTCCACACTCATTGGAGAACAAATTTTTCAAACAGAAGCCCTCGCCCGCCATTTTCAAGATGCCAGTCAACGGAATCCTGACCTTATCTTGCGTATCGATGGGGACAAAGAGACCCCTTACGAAAAGGTCGCCCAACTTCTTTCGTTAGCGCAAAATAACGGCATTCAAAAAATTTCTTTTACAACGCGAACCCCATAACCGTTGGCTTGGGCAATACGTCATTCTCTAGGAAGGATATGAATCATGTCAGACCATGCAACAGCAAAAAAAATCTATCCAGAAATTATCCAACGGCTGGGGATAGCGACAGCAGCTATTTTGATCTTTGGGGGGTGGATTTTATTTCCAAAAACAACAGAATCTGCCAAGGAAATAAACTCTAAAACGCCTTTGCACATGATTGTCCATAAGTCCCCAACTTGCGGCTGTTGTACCGAATGGATTCACTATTTAGAAAAGAACGGTATCCAAGTGACGGTCGAAAATCATCCAAACATGACCGAAATCAAAAATCGACTTGGTGTTCCAGACCAATTAAGTTCTTGTCATACAGGAGTTATTAACGGCTATTTAGTGGAAGGACATGTTCCAATAGAAGATATTTTGCGTCTTCTTGAGGAGCATCCGATTGCCAAGGGAATCGCAGCACCTGGCATGCCTATCGGCTCTCCAGGGATGGAAATTCCCCATACCAAACCAGACCGTTATCAAGTCCTTCTTTTTACCGATAACGGACAAAATAAAATTTTTGCCCAACATTGAATCCCCCAGGGTTTTAATTTTTATTTTGATTTTTTTGCCCGCAAGGCATCATGTTCATATATCGGAAAAATAAACATCAAGACCTTGGGGGGCGGAGAACCGCCCCCCAATTCCCCCCACCCTTTTCTTTTAATACTTAAAAAAAAGAGGGGGTCTGGGGGATTCATCCCCCAGGGTTTGGCCTTTGATTTTTTTCATGCCTTTATTGGCACTGTGGGTTGGTGGGTGCGCACCAGTTGTAAACAGCGAAGATGGATCGATTACGACGGGCTTTATGGGAGAACGGCGTGGCGGAGACGAATTTGTGGAAGATAACTGGATTGCATTAAAAATACGCGGTTATTTCGCCCGTAGTGACAAGGTAAGTTTGGCTAATTTAAATGTTTCTTGTTTTCAGGGAGAGGTTTTATTAACCGGTGCAGCCGCCAATCAAGCGGAGATAGATGAGGCGATTCGTCTTGCAAAAAACACAACCGGTGTTCGCAAGGTTCATGCTGAATTGCGTATTCAAAGCGAATCCGCCGAGGAGTTGGCCAAAGATGCCATGCTGACCAGCCAAATTAAATTGGCCTTGATGGGCGATGCCCAGGTACGAGGTTTGGATATCAAAGTAGAGACCACAAAAGGAGTTGTCTATCTGACCGGAATTGCCCAATCCGTAAATGAACGAGATCAAGCCGTTTGGGTTGCCCAGTCGGCAGAAGGGGTTAAAAAGGTTGTCTCTTATATTCGCATTAATCCAAATAGTTACAAAGTGATGACTCATGACAACAAATCCGCCCCGGCTCCATGATCTGCCTTTGGCATTTGTGCAAGGAGCCGAAAAAATTTTGCCTGGGGGGTTTTTTTACTCCCAAACAGCCCATTTAGCCCAATTAGAGTGTTATGCTTGGGACAATACGGACATGCGGTGTTTGCCCCAGGCAGTGGCCTTGGTTCAAGAGGCTGGGCAAGTTGCCGCATTGTTAAAATGGTGCCATGAGTGGGGTATTTGTGTCACGCCTCGTGGCGCGGGAACGGGAAATGTGGGGGGCGCGTTGGCTGTTCAGGGTGGGGTTGTGCTGTCGTTGCAGCGGATGAATCGATTGTTGGAGATCAACCCTGCCGATCGATTGGCGGTGGTGGAGCCTGGGATAGTCAATGCAGATTTACAAGCGCGACTGCGACCGCATGGTCTTTTTTGGCCACCAGATCCCTCTTCCGCACGCAGTTGCACCATTGGGGGTAATCTGGCCATGTGTGCCGCTGGTCCCCATGCGGTGCGTTATGGGGTGACCCGAGATTGGGTGTTGGGCGTTCACGCCGTGTTGGCGGATGGAACCCTTTTACAAACCGGAGGACGGACCACCAAAGGGGTGGTGGGGTACGATTTAACCCGTTTGTTGATTGGCTCAGAAGGAAGTTTGGCGGTGATTACCCAGGCCACCTTAAAATTGGCAGTCTTGCCAACAACACGACGTCTCATGCGGGTGGTATTTGCCCATGTAGATGGGGCGGCGCAAGCAATTGCTGCATTAATGGTCGGGGAGACATTACCCTGTGCCGTTGAATTTTTGGACCCAGCGGCCTTAAATTTATTACGCGCTACGGTTAAAATTCCCGATGCTGGACGGGCCATGTTGTTGCTGGAGCTGTGCGGTGGAGTTGAAGATGTGGAGCGGCAGATGCAAGGGGCGACCGCTGTTGTATCTGCTTTTGATCCATTGGAACTGGTGGTGGCTGCGGGAGAAGGTGACCAGGCAAATCAGGTATGGGCGGCCCGTTTTGCTTTATCGCCCTTATTAAAAAAATTGGCACCCAAACGGGTCAATGAGGATGTGGTGGTACCGATTTCACGACTGGCTGAATTGATATATGGACTGGAACAGCTCGCTATGGAGCAAGGGGTTCCCATTGTGACTTTTGGTCATGCTGGCAACGGCAATATGCACGTCAATTTATTATTAGATCCCACTGACCCCGCGCAAACCGCCAAAGTGGAGGAGACTTTGGCGCGTCTGTTTCGTCTGGTATTGTCTCTGGAGGGGACTCTTTCTGGAGAACATGGTATTGGAACACAAAAAAAACCTTTTATACATTGGGAATTATCCCCATCTGTTTTAAAATTGCACCATGGGATAAAAACGCTATTTGATCCAAAAGGCATATTAAATCCAGGAAAAATATTTTGATTCTATTAAAAGTATTGGGCTTATCTGTCGTTTATTTTCTGCTGATCGGATCAACTGAAGCCGGGTTTATTGGTAGTGCCGAATGCAACTGGTTTGGTCTGACCATAGGTGTCAAAGATCGTCAATGGCAGGAGATGGTAGGCACCAAACGCATGGATGCCTATATTGCCGCCCATTGCAACTCTGTCACCTGTCAACGAGAACCAAGGGGGCATGATACCATGCGCTATGAGCATATGCCCTGTAGTCAAAGTTGTATAACAAATTTGAAAAAAGGATACCAACAGGCCTGTACCTCACAATAACAATGAGGCATGGGCGTTTGATTTTTTTTTAAGTCTTAAAAAAAAGAGGGGGTCTGGGGGATTCATCCCCCAGGGTTTTGAGTTTAATCTTTTGCCCGCAGGGCATCATGTTCATGTATCGGAAAAATAAAAATCAAGACCTTGGGGGGCGGAGAACCGCCCCCCAATTCCCCCCCTCTTTTTTTTAAGTCTTAAAAAAAAGAGGGGGTCTGGGGGATTCATCCCCCAGGGTTTTGAGTTTAATCTTTTGCCCGCAGGGCATCATGTTCTGCCTGAAGGGGATCATGTTTAAATGTTGCCCAAAGTGTTAAAGCCAAACCCATCAAAAAAGCGATAGCTGCAAAAACTTGCCGAATGTTCATCCCCCACAAAAAGGGCAATAGGGTTCCCTGGTCGCCACGGAAAAAAAAGGTCACAAAATACCCCCCGAATATCCCCATCATGGCAATACCACTGATACGCCCCGATTTGACCCCACAGCGAGGAAAATATTTTAAGATAAGCAAGGTCAAAAAGGCACTTGCGGCCATATAAAGCTGGGTCGGATGTACCAAAATGCCCGGGGTTGGTCCAACACCAAAGGTATAGGGAAATTGGACGGCCCACGGAAGATCGGTTGGAGCCCCATAACAACAACCCGCCGAAAAACAGCCAAAAGCCCGTTGTACCCCATAGCCCAAAACAAAAAAAGGCAACAAAAAATCCAGTACCCGCCAAAAAGCCAAATGAACAAGGCGACAATAGCCCAACAGCAGACCGCCAAACAATAAAACAATGGGAAAAGTATCGGTTCTGGCCAAATGGGTGACATTTATAGCCAACTGCACCTGATGCCAAGCATCGGAACTGCTTTTAGCGTGCAGCCATTGATCGCCAACAAACCAAATCCAGCCCCCAAACCAAATGGATAAAACGGCCAAAAAGGCAATAATAGTTAAATTTTGCTCCGAAAGAGGAGAGTGAGAAAGTTTTTTGGAGGCTAAAAAATAGAGTCCAATCAGGGTGATGGCCATGGTAAAACCGTAGGTATAGACGGTCACCTGTTCTGTTTGGAATAAAATGGGAAACATGTTTTTTCCTTGGAGAAATTTATTTTTTTGTAAACGAATAATCGGCGATGCGATGAATGATCACCGCACTGAGTCCCCAATCCAAAGGCAAGGTGATGTCCACCCCTAGGCTTTGGAAAAAGGGGTTATAATAGTGCCAATACCCAAGTTGAATCGCGACATACTCCCCAAACGCCCCCAAAACACCCCCAAAAAGAAAAAGCATTTTATCTTTTGATTGGTTCCAAAAGGCGATACCAAGCAGTAAAAAAAAGATATAAAGCGCGATCACCACGGGCTGTTTATTCATCAAGACCACACAGATGACGCAAAATAGAACGATAAAACGGGTAAGCCAAAGATAAAATGTTGAATTTTGTATCCATAAGCCACCCAACATGGCCAACCGTCCAAAGAGTCCAAACAAATTGGCCCAAATAAGAGGAATCCACATCGGCACGCCAAAAATCAAATGGGTGCCATGATATTGCCACTCCCCCAATGCCACCTCAACGATTTCCGCTGGCGTCCCCAACAGTGCCGCCACCCCCATGACCAGCGCGGTCCGCGGCGGTGGCCAAAAAAACAGCTGCGCAAACAAAATCAAAACCAATAAACTGGTGGTTAAAAAAGGAGAGGACCACGTGAAGATAACCGATGAAAAAATGGCTAAAGAAAGGCCTATCGTAAAAAAGAACATCATGCTCTATGGGCAAAAAAATCAAAATAAAAATCAAAATTCTGGGGGATGAATCCCCCAGATCCTCTCTTTTTTTTAAGACTTAAAAAAAAAGGGTGGGGGGAATTGGGGGGCGGTTCTCCGCCCCCCAAGGTTTTGATTCTTATTTTTCCGATACATAAATAAAAATCAAAACCCGGGGGGGGGGGGATCTAAAAAACAAGACCTTGGGGGGCGGCTCTGGGCCCCCCAAGGTCTTAAGAAGAAAATTCTCCCCAAAAACGACAACATCCACCTCTATTCCGCGTCAAAATCCGATTCACGCATGGTCAATTTAACCCGACCTTGTCGGTCGATATCCAACACCCGCACGGTAACGGTATCCCCTTCGTTAACCACATCGGTCACCTTTGGAACACGACGATTGGCCAACTGAGAAATATGCACAAGACCATCCTTGTTTGGTAAAATATTCACGAAAGCCCCAAAATCGGTCACGCGAACGACTTTACCGGTATACACTTGCCCTTTTTCTACTTCCGCAACGATCTGTTTAATAATGCGCTCTGCGGCGGTAGCACTTTCACCATTGGCCGAAGCCAAGGAGATGGTCCCATCATCCTCCACATTAATCTGACAACCGGTCTCTTCGCTAATGGCCCGAATCACCTTACCACCGCTGCCAATGACATCGCGAATTTTCTCTGGGTTAATTTTAAAGGTGACAATCCGTGGGGCATAAATAGACATCTCTTTCCGCGGTGAGGGAAGGACTTTGTTCATTTCGCCCAAAATGTGAATGCGTCCATCATGGGCCTGCTGCAAAGCGGCGGCAATGATTTCACGGTTGATGCCAGTAATTTTGATATCCATCTGTAAAGCGGTGATACCATCTTTGCTGCCAGCGACTTTAAAATCCATATCGCCAAAATGGTCTTCATCGCCATTGATGTCAGAAAGAACCGCAAAACGGGATCCCTCTTTGACCAACCCCATGGCAATGCCCGCCACCGAACATTTTACCGGAACACCGGCATCCATCAAAGCCAATACCGAACCGCACACCGTGGCCATGGAGGAAGAACCATTGGATTCGGTAATCTCAGAGATCACCCGCATGGTATAAGGAAAATCGGACATAGCGGGTAAAATGGCCATAAGAGAACGAGTAGCCAATTTGCCATGACCAATCTCACGACGTCCGGGGGCACCCAACCGTCCAGTCTCACCCACACTATAGGGAGGAAAGGTATAATTTAAATAAAAACTCTCTCTCTTTTCCCCATCCAGACTTTCAACAATCTGTTCGTCTCGGTTGGTTCCCAGGGTAACCGCAGCCAAGGCTTGTGTCTCACCACGGGTAAAGAGCACCGAACCATGCACCCTGGGCAATAGGCCCACATCTATATGGATGGGACGGACTTGGGTTAACGTACGACCATCAATCCGTTGACCTGTCGTAAGAATTTGCTCCCGAATTACCGTGGATTCCAACTCTTTGAGAAAATTTTGAATTTCTGGTCCATGCGCCTTGCTCACATCCTCTGGAAAAGAGGCCAAAATCTCTTTTTTTAAGGTGGAGACGGCTTCCTGACGTTTTAATTTTTGAGGGATAGAATAGGCTTGACGCATCCCTTCCAAACTGCGACTTTGAACCTCCTGCCGCAACTGTTCATCTTCAACGATCTCTTTGACAACCCAACGCGGCTTACCGCACTCGGCCACCATCTCATTGATGGCAACAATAGCGGGCTGATAGGCATCAAAACCAAACATGACCGCATCCAGCATTTCCGCTTCTGTTAAAAAATCCACCTCGGATTCGACCATGGTCACCGCCGAGCTGGTCCCGGCCACGACCAAATCCAAACGACTATTTTCCATCTGTTCTGGAGAGGGATTTAAAACCAATTGACCCTCAATATGGCCAACCCGTGCCCCAGCAATCGGTCCATCAAAGGGCATACCAGAGATCGCCAATGCCGCTGAAGAGCCAATCATGGCGGCAATGTCCGCCGAATGAACCCCATCGTAAGAGACCACAGTGGCCACAACTTGAGTATCGTTATAATATCCCTTTGCAAACAAAGGCCGCAAAGGACGATCAATCAGACGTGAGGTCAGAATTTCCTTATCGCTAGGCCGGGTTTCGCGTTTGATGAATCCACCTGGTATGCGGCCAGCGGCCCATGTTTTTTCTTGGTAATGAACCCCCAATGGAAAAAAGTCCATTCCCGGACGCGACTCTTTTTCGGCCGTTGCCGTACATAAAACCATTGTTTCACCCCAGGTCACCAAAACCGCGCCGTCTGCTTGACGAGCGATGCGCCCTGTTTCTAGGGTTACTTCATCGGTACCAAATTGAAAACTTTTTTTATAAATATTAAACATATTCTTATCCGTCATCCCTCAATAGAGCGTGTTCCATCTAAAAAAACTTTTATTTACAAAGAAAATCCATCATAGGAATGACGGACTCTTCTCTGAACATGATGCCCTGCGGGCAAAAAATTAAAATCAAAACCCTGGGGGATGAATCCCCCAGCCCCCCTCTTTTTTTTAATGATCAAAAGAAAAGGGTGGGGGGATTGGGGGGCGGTTCTCCGCCCCCCAAGGTCTTGATTATTGTCTATCCCAAAAACTTATTTGCGCAAATTGAGTCTCCGAATCAAACGCTGATAACGCAGACGATCTTTGCCTTTGACATAATCTAACAAGCGACGACGCAATCCCACCATCATCAATAATCCCCGGCGGGAGTGATGATCTTTATTATTCGCTTGCAGATGGGTTGTCAAATTATTGATCCGTTCGGTCAATATGGCAACTTGAACCTCTGGGGAACCGGTATCTCCTGGTTTGAGACCATATTCTTCAATAATTTCCCGTTTTCTTTCTGGTGTGATCGACATCGTTATTCTCCTTGCCTTCCATTTAAATTAAGAGGGTCACACCCCGGTCAAAAAAAGTTTTTTTGGGTGACAGGATCGGCACCCATTTGCATCTACCTCTTCGCCTAGTTCAGCAATGGCTGCAAAACGACCCTCTGGGGTCAGCAGCCGAACACGTCCCTTTGGCCCATGATTGAATGAAGAGTCGATTTGCATCCTCACTTCTTGACCGTTGCGTACCTTTCGCCATGTATCCTCTGTCAGTCGCAGAGCCGGGATGTCGTCCAGAACACGATCCACAGAGAACAAAATATCCTGTAATACTCCACGTTGCATCATATCACGCAACGCCTCCAGATCCAAAGCCTCTTTTAACTGAAATGCCAGAGTTTCTGTTCTGATCAGTCGCTGCAGATGGGCTCCTACTTGCAAAAATCGACCCAAATCTCTAGCCAACGCCCGCATATAGGTGCCCTTACCACAACGGACAACAATTTTGGCCACCCCCTCTTGATAACTCTCCAGGGTTAATTTATGAATATGGACCAGTCGAGAAGGCAGAAGAAGCAACTCTCCCGCATGAGCCAAACGATAGCTACGTACACCGTTAATCCGTATGGCTGAATGGGCAGGAGGAACCTGTTCAATGGTTCCTAAAAAATGCGGTAGGGCCGCTTGCAGCTCTTCTTCTGATGGCCACAATCCGGTCTCGCTCAAGGTCTCTCCCGTGAGATCACCTGAATCGGTCTCGCGGCCAAAACAGACCCAACATTGATACTCCTTGTCACCCTCCAAAATTAAAGAGAGGGTCTTGGTCGCATCCCCAAGAGCGATCGGCAATAAACCTTCAGAAAAGGGATCCAGCGTCCCACCATGACCAGCTTTTTCTGCCTTGGTAATCTGGAGGACCCGTTCGACAACTTTTGCAGAGGTGATATTGGGTTCTTTATGGATGGCCAACCAACCATGAATGGGTGTTCCTTTGCGTCGACCTCCCCTCACAAAGGAAACTCCTCATTGGATGGGTGGGGATCATCTGCGTTGGGTTCTTCTTTGGGGATCTCCAAGGAACTCAACAGCCGCTCAATCTTGTCCCCATAAATCATAGAGTCATCCACTACAAAACGCAGGTGCGGAACAAATCGCAAACGTAAACGCTGGCCCAATCGACCACGAATAAAACCAGAGGCCCGGGTTAATGAGACCAATATGGCATCGTTATTCCCACCCAGTGAAGAAAAAAATATGGTTGCATATTGCAAATCCCGGCTCATCTCTACCGCCGAAATCGATACACGATTGTCCACTAAAGGTTCGTGTATCTCTTCGCGAGTCAACATGAGGGCCAATTCTCTTTTGATTTGCTCGCCCACCCGATGGGTTCGAATACTCATGAAAGGATATCCACGTGAAAATCTAATACTTCTACCAAGCCGCTGGATTCAATGAAGTTGACCACCTTTTGTAATCGACTTTGTAAAAAAGCGACATCGGTGCCAACCGCTGCAAATCCAAAACCAGCCAAATCCCAAACATCTTGATGCCCAACTTCTGCCGTGGCAACCTGAAATCGGTTTTGAATCCGTTGCAAAATGCCCTTGATAATCCCTCGCTTCTCTTTGAGGGATCGCACGCCTGGCAACAAGACTTGTACCTGAAGAACCCCGATTTGCATCACACTTGGCAATACATCGGGCATCTGTGATTGGATATAATTGGGCATCACAGCCCCTTTAGGTTAACCGGTAATGGTGGTTCGAAACTCCTCCTGGACATAAATCTCCATAGAATCATTCTCTTTGATATCGTTGTAACGGTCCAAACCAATACCACACTCCATTCCCGCACGTACCTCTTTGACATCATCTTTGTACCGTTTCAAAGTGGTAATGGCCCCATCGTGAACCACAACATGATCCCGAACCAAACGCACTCGAGCTTGCCGATGAACCAAACCATCCACCACTAAACATCCGGCGATCATCCCTACACCAGAAATTCGAAAAACCTCTTTGACCAAAGTGCGTCCCAAAATGGTCTCGCGAATGGTCGGACGCAATTTTCCCTCCAATGCGGTGGTAAAATCATCCAACACATCGTAAATGATGCTATAAAAATGCATCTCAATGCCAGCTTTTTTGGCCATTTCCCGCGCCTTGGCATCGGCCCGGACATTAAAACCAACCACCGTCGCACCAGAAGCCATGGCCAACATGATATCCGATTCATTGATGCCACCAACCCCAGTGTGAATCACATGAATCACCACCTCTTTATGGGTAATTTTGCGAATCGCTTCCGAAACCGCCTCAACAGAACCACGCACATCCCCCTTGATCAACGCCTTGATCTCGGTCACCTTCTCTTGGGTGCCAATTTGGTTAAAAATATCGGGATTGGCATTGCCTGTCTGTTTGGCCTGTTCTTTCTCTTTGAGACGCATCATATGATAACTGGCAATCTCTCTGGCCCGTTTTTCGTCTACCAAGGTGACCAACTCATCACCCGCCTCAGGAACACCAGATAAACCAATAATTTCAACAGGAGTTGCTGGCGTGGCCTCGGTTACTACCTTGCCGTTATAATCCAATAATCCGCGAATTTTACCCCATTCCGTCCCCACTACAAAAATATCACCAACCCGCAACGTCCCATTTTGAACCAAACAGGTGGCCACCGCTCCACGACCTTTGTCTAATTTGGCCTCAATAATCACTCCACGCCCCTTTTTCGCGGCGTTGGCTTGCAAGTTTAATATCTCCGATTGCAATAAAATCATCTCTTTGAGCGTATCCAAACCCTGACCCGTCTTGGCCGACACATTGACAAAGATAGTCTCGCCACCCCACGCCTCTGGCAATAAATTATAATCAGCCAGCTGCTGCATCACCCGATCTGGATTAGCGGCTGGCTTATCTATTTTGTTGATCGCCACCACAATCGGTACCTTCGCCTCTCGAGCGTGATTGATCGCCTCAATCGTTTGCGGCATCATCCCATCATCGGCAGCCACCACCAACACCACCACATCGGTCACCTTGGCCCCACGCGCCCGCATGGCGGTAAACGCCGCATGTCCAGGGGTGTCTAAAAAGGTAATTCGATTGCCATCTTCCATCAAAACCTGATAAGCACCGATGTGTTGTGTAATACCACCTGATTCGCGAGCAGCCACATCGGTCTTGCGTATGGCATCCAATAAAGAGGTCTTCCCATGATCTACATGACCCATGATCGTCACCACAGGTGGACGAATAATAAGATCCGCCTCCACATCCACCGAATCGGCCAATTCAGCCTCAACCGCCGCCTCTTTCGAGACCAGTTTGGCGCGATGACCCATCTCCTCAACCACCAATACCGCTGTATCTTGGTCTAAAATATGATTAATGGTGACCATCATCCCTTGTTTAAAGAGCAGCTTAATCACTTCAGAAGATTTAACCGCCGTGCGATTGGCTAAATCACCCACCGTAATGGTTTCCGGTATAATCACATCGCGAACCACAGGACCAACAGGGACTGGCTCCTCACGAGGTCTAAATTTATCCCGACCCGTGCGATACGTGGATTTCTCCGTTCCTGAGGATCCAGGAGCCCCTTTGACCACAACATCAGACTGTACAACCCCCTTCTTATCCTTACGCTTCCCTTTGGTCCGTAAAATCTCCCGATTTTTTTCATCATCACGAACACTTAAAATTTTACGTTCATCATCCAACCGCTTTTGTGTCCGCAACGACTCTAACTGACCCAAACGTTTGGCCACCAACGCATCGGTCTTCACCCGCGCCACATCTTCACGCTGGGCGCGCGAAAGCTTCCGCTTTTTGGCTGAAGTCGTGTCCTCTAAAAGTTCTTGCACATCCTCTTCAATCAAAATGCTTCCAACGATATCTGGCTCATCAAAAACTTCGTAATCCTCTTCGGTATCCTCAATAAAAGAGCCTCTTTTCGGAATACGGGGTAACGATGGTGGTTTAAAACTGGGGGCAGATTTACTCGACTTAGGCGACATTTTTTCAGCCGAAGAACCAAGCTGACGTCCTGCCGAGTCAGAAGATCCCGAAAAATTCCGACCTGACGAAGAACCAGACTGTGGCCCCTTTCGACCTGAGGGAGGAGGAGATTGAGAACCTTTTCTTCCAGATGTGGGTGGTGATTGCTGTCCATCACCACTCGACCGCCCACCTGGAGAACCAGACTGCTGCTGGTGACCTCCACCACTCGGACGGTTCCCTCCAGGAGCACCTTGCTGTTGACCTCCACTCGAACGACTTCCTCCAGGAGCACCTTGCTGTTGACCTCCACTCGGACGGCTTCCTCCAGGTGCACCTTGCTGTTGACCTCCACTCGGACGGCTTCCTCCAGGTGCACCTTGCTGTTGACCTCCACTCGGACGGCTTCCTCCAGGAGCACCTTGCTGTTGACCTCCACTCGGACGGCTTCCTCCAGGAGCACCTTGCTGTTGACCTCCACTCGGACGGTTTCCTCCAGGTGCACCTTGCTGTTGACCTCCACTCGGTCTACCACTCGACGGAACTGGCTGCGGACCACTCGGTCTACCGCTCGACGGAACTGGCTGCGGACCACTCGGTCTACCGCTCGACGGAACTGGCTGCGGACCACTCGGTCTACCGCTCGACGGAACGAACTGGCTGCGGACCACTCGGTCTACCGCTCGACGGAACTGGCTGCGGACCACTCTTTCCAGGCACATACCCCCCTGGGGCATCTGCTGTTGTACCCATTTGCGATACCGGTGGAGGCTCCGATGGGACAATGATATCTATGGGCTTCGATGCCTCTGCTTGCGTCCCCACAGAAGCAACCGCTTCTGCCGTTGGCGTAGAGACCCTTGGCGTAGAATCTTCTGAAAGGGCAACAATTTTTACATCTGCCGCCCGTTCTAATTCTTTTGGCTTCTCACCTGAATTTGGCATTTCCGTTGGGGGTGCTGTCTGTGTGGGGGACACATTGGACCGCTGTTTAGGCTCTGAAGATGAAGAAATCTCCTGGGCATGTTTGGCCTGTTCCAACGCCATTTCCCTTTGTAATTTCTCTCTAATCTGCGCACGTTCCTCAGGGGATAACGGCTTTAATATCTGGTGTTTGCCTTTTTGATCAGGCAATTGATCGGCAGGTTTTTCAACCTGTACCGAGTGGGTAGAAGGCACCTCCTCTGCCCGAGCTTCCAGATCCATTTTGCCTTGCCCTGGATGATCGCCTTTGGCCTTGATAAAGGTCTTTTTGCGCCGCACTTCAACAACGACGCTCTTACTGCGACCATGCGAAAAATTTTGTTTGATGGAGCCACCTTCTACTGTTTTACGAAGCACAATACGCCGAGGTGCCTTCAGTTGTAGTGGATCATCCCCATCACCGGATTGTTTTGTATCTCCCAAAGAACCTTCTCCACCGACCACTCAAGAATCATGATTTTCCAAAAAACGCCAACCAACGTAATCCATCTGCTTTAATTCGTCGGCTATGATTTTGGCCTATAATAGCCAAAACGGCTACCGGTCCTACGCCGCATGCTGCCCCAAAAAATTCGCGATTAGAGAGTTCTAATACGTCCAGATTTCCGCGAATGCGCACCATTCGATCAAATTTTTCTCGTGTATTTTCCGCTGTATCAGCGGCAAGCAATAAAACTAAACTCTCATGGCCTTGGTCTAACAGGGCCATGGTTTCTGATAAACCCTTGCGCAACATGCCCGACCGTTTCGCCAATCCAATTCCCTCTCGAAGACGCCGGGTCAAACCACAAGCCAAACGTTCCAGGAGTACCGCCGATTCTGGCATAAAAACCGGCTTCGTACCAGCCATTTTTTTCCAAACACCCATGCGTTTTAAAAGTGCTCGTATCGCATTTGGTTCAGGGGTCACATAAATCCCCCGTCCAGGGCAACGCCCTGCCAAATCTTCCATCACCTGCCCCATGGGATCTATTACAAAACGTAATAGATGTTCCTTAGGATGGATGGTCCGGGTAACCACACAGGTACGCAACGGCGACCTATTTTTTTTACAAGCTTGGTCTTCATCGTGGTAGTCGCACATATCCACACCCCCAGACTCCACCGTCCCCAATAATTGGGTCAATAATGGGGGGAGTTGGGTGACCTCATCCATTTGAATCCACACTTTCTAAAGCAAAAAAATAGAAAATTATTTTGTCACCTCTTGATCAAACCACCCGGCCGCCTTGCGGGCTTCCAAGATCATTTTATCAATTTGTTCGGCATTCATGGTCTCTCCCATCAATTCGCCCAACTCTTCAGAGTCTAAATCGGCCAAGGCATCCAATGTGCGAACCCCCTTTTCTGCCAGAAAAAAGGCGATGTCATCGGTGACCCCTTTCAATCGCACAATTCTTTGGTCTACCGCCAACTGCTGCTTACGTTCTTCAGTCTCCAGAGCACTTTGCAGCAATTGATCACGAGCCCGAGTACGCAACTCTTGAGCGAGATCTTCATCAAAACCATCTATGCTGGTCAACTCCTCCAAGGGAACGTAGGCGACCTCTTCCATGCTGGTAAAACCTTCACGGATTAAAGCACCCGCGACCTCTTCATCAAGATCCAGATGGGCCATAAATTTTTTAGCCAAAATGGCAAACTCGGCAGAACGGCTATTGGCCTCCTCCGCATCGGTGATAATATCAATGTTCCAACCCGTCAACTCCGATGCCAAACGCACATTTTGGCCGCGCCGACCAATGGCCAACGACAATTGATCTTCGTTTACCACCACCCGAATGTTCTCTTCCTCCTCATCCACCACCACCTTGGAAACCTCAGCTGGTGCCAATGCATTACAGACAAAAACCGCCGGATCTGCCGACCATTCAATAATATCGATGCGCTCTCCTTGCAATTCTGTCACCACACCTTGCACCCTAGATCCGCGAATACCCACGCACGCGCCAACAGGATCAACATGAGAGTCATTGGAAAATACCGCTATTTTACTCCGAAACCCAGGATCACGGGCCACGGCCTTAATCTCAACAACCCCATCATAAATCTCAGGCACTTCCATTTCAAAAAGACGAATCACCATTTGCGGATCGGTCCGCGATAAAATGATTTGCGGACCTCGGTTGGCCTCACGTACTTCCGAAATATAGGCGCGCACCCGATCTCCGACCCGATAGTGTTCCCTGGGTAATTGATTCTCGACGGGCATAAAGGCCGCTGCTCGACCAAGATCCACATGAACATTGTTGCGTTCAATCCGCTTGATCACCCCATTCACAAGCTGCCCTTTGCGGTCAATATATTCGCTATAAATGCTGTCACGTTCCGCCTCGCGCACCTTTTGAACAATCACCTGTTTGGCTGTCTGCGCGGCAATCCGACCAAACTCCATGGAGGGTAGAGACTCCGAAAGATAATCGCCTTTTTTCGCACCAGGATTTAAACGCATGGCCTCCTGGAGACTCATATGAACATCGGGATCAAAATCAGTCATTTCAGAGAGATCCACCACCTCACGAAGCTGATTAAGGGCAAACTCTCCCGTTTTTGGATTAAAATTGACCTGAATATTTTTATTCGTCCCATACTTGCGACGCGAGGCGGTCAAAATAGCCGTTTCCATGGCTTCAATGACGACATCACGCTTAATCCCCTTTTCTCGGGCTAGTTGCTCAGCTATCTGTAAAATTTCCGCACTCATATCCATATCCATATAATGTCATGACTTAAATTTCAGTCACTTTGCTTTGACAGGGGCTTCGAAATGGGGTGGCTCATTTGGCTTGGGTCAAACTCAAGATTGGCATTGCGAATATCCCCTAAAGGGATGCTCCACAACTCCTTGCCAACCCGAATAAGAACATTTTCTCCCTCTATTCCCTCTAAAACCCCCAAAAATCGTTTTTGCTTGACCGGTTCAGATGCCAGTGAGGCAAAATCTTTCTTCAGTTCCACCGGACGAAAGGTGCGAATTAAGGCCAACCGCCCAGCAAAACGCTCAAAATCATTTTTTTTCTTTAACGCACGGGTTAACCCTGGTGAAGAGACCTCTAAACGATAAGGAATGGTTGGGATCCCCCGCTCTTCCAATACATCTAAGACGCGACTGCTTATTTGCACACAGGTTTGATGCCCTACACCGCCTTGCGTCTCGATCTCTAAATTTTCAACAAAAAGACGCAAAACCTGTTCGCTTCCCTCTTTGACATATTCCACATCAACCATCTCACACCCGGCGTTGGCAACGATCGGAGTAACCAGTTCGATGATTTTTGAGACGATGTCGCTCATTCGTTTATACGCCGTAAGTTATATTTTAGACAATCAACACCTATGAATAGAAAAAAAAGCCGGCCTAAAGCCGACTTTCTGGATAACTTCAGTGTCTGACCTTTACCATTATAGGCCATTTTTCACCCATTGCAACGGAAAACCGGTTATCCACCCGCCAATACAAACAAAATTTCATCTGGGTAGGCCAACCCCAAATCGCGTCTTGCGACCTCTTCGAGAGCGGATATATCCTTTTCCATTAAAAAGATCTCCTCTTTAAGAAGCCGAATCTCCTCTTCGATGGCGAAATTTTCCTGTTTGACAATTTTTAATTGCTGGGCCGTCTGCTGCCAATGGACCAAGCCAAGATCGCCAAACCAAAGAAGATATTGCGCCCAGCCATTGGCAATCAGCAGTGCAATACCAATTAAAACACTTTTAGGGGTTGAAGCCACTCCGTTCATCATTCTGATCTCGCTATTTGAAACATCCGTGACCCCAAGATAGGAATGGGGCAAAATGGCACCTAAAATTCATCTATAACCTTTAAAAGGCAAGTTCAATTCACAGTATAATTTTTTTTTAGGAGGTTACGCCATGTTTAACAACACCAGCCGCGCATTTTTACGTTTTGCCATGGAGAGCGGCGTGTTGCGCTTTGGCCAATTTCAGACCAAGGCTGGTCGTCAAAGCCCCTATTTTTTTAATGCCGGAGGCTTTGATAACGGTCACGTCATGGCCCGCCTTGGGGCCTATTATGCCGAAACCATCCAGCAGTCCGACCTTCCCATGGATATGATATTTGGCCCTGCCTATAAAGGGATCCCCTTGGCGGTCGCCACCACCATTGCCTTGTCCAACCAGTACAACCTTAAAATCCCCTTTGCCTTCAACCGCAAGGAGAGCAAAGACCACGGCGAAGGAGGAAACTTGATTGGTGCACCTCTCCAAGGCCGTGTCTTGATCATTGACGATGTCATCAGTGCAGGCACATCGGTTGGCGAATCGGTCGCCTGGATCCAAAAAGCTGGTGCCACCCCCTCTGGTGTCCTCATTGCCCTGGATCGACAAGAACAAGGTCTCCACTCCACCGCTGGAGCTATCCAAGAGGTACGGGAACGTTTTGGTCTACCCGTCATCGCCATTGCCTGCCTGGCAGATCTCATCCTCCTGTTAGAAAACGATCCCGATCACATAAAACATCTCCCGGCAATTTTGGCCTACAAAAACCGCTACGGGATTGAACAAAAATATGATGCCCTGCGGGCAAAAGATTAAATTCAAGACCCTGGGGGATGAATCCCCCAGACCCCCTCTTTTTTTTTAAGAATTAAAAGAAAAGAGGGGGGGGGATTGGGGGGCGGTTCTGGGCCCCCCAAGGTCTTGATTTTTATTTTTCCGATACATTAAAAGCAAAACCCTGGGGGATGAATCCCCCAGACCCCCTCTTTTTTTTTCATTTATTTGCATTGCAACAAAGTGGTGACGGCCTTCGTACTGCCTTTAAGGGAGACAGTAAATTCAAAGCTCTTTTTACCATTGGAAAATTTAACAACCATATTGTTCCGGCGCTTGACTTCATCCAGCATACCCTTGGTACTCTCAAGATATTGCCAACGCCAATAATCGTCATTACCATCGGTCTTTGGAACAAAGTTGATGCTCCGGGGTTTTTCCTTGTCAAAAATGATATCCACCTTTTTTTGCGCCAAACCAATCCGTTTCCGTTCGGTAAATAGCTCCCCATAATATTCATCCTTTGGGAAGATAGCCAAAATCGCTGCGGTATCCTTTTCTTTATCCAACGGCAAAGCGATCTCCAGTTTGCACGCCCCTTCCACCTTACGCACTGTAAAGGCTCCCTCTTTATAAAATTCCTGCGCACTCACAGTGCCGACCATCCCCATAAACACAAAAAATGCCATGATCAAAACACGCATCATAAACCCTCCATTCACTCTTTTATATTAAATACACAGAAAAGAAATTCCCATTTTTCCCGAAACTCTCTTCATCCCCATAGACCTACCACAGAACATGATGCCCTGCGGGCAAAAGATTAAAATCAAAACCCTGGGGGATGAATCCCCCAGACCCCCTCTTTTTTTTTAAGAACTAAAACCTTGGGGAGCGGTTCTCCACCCCCAAGGTCTTGATTTTTATTTTTTCGCAAGATGAACATCTACCATAGCAACTCATCGCGGAGCGATTTATGATCAAAACATCCAACCCTGTTTTTATAAAGGTAACTAAAATGCATCCAAAACGAAACCCTAAACCATCCCTTGAGCAAATTCTTAAACAAAAGATATTCATTTTAGATGGCGCCATGGGCACCATGATTCAATCCTACGCCCTTTCCGAAGCCGATTTTCGTGGTCTTCGCTTTGCCCAACATACCGCCGATCTCCAAGGCAACAACGATCTTTTAAGCCTGACGCGCCCAGATATTATTCAAGCCATTCATCAAAGTTACCTAGATGCCGGGGCCGACATTTTGGAAACCAACACCTTCAATGCCAACGCCATCTCCTTGGCAGACTATAGCATGGAAGGTCTTGCCTTTGAACTCAACCTTTTTTCTGCCCAACTGGCCTGTCAAGTCGCCGAATTGGCCAGCACCCCCGACAAACCCCGTTATGTGGCGGGCGTTTTAGGCCCCACCAACCGCACCGCATCGCTGTCGCCCAAGGTGGAAAATCCCGGTTTTCGCAACATCACCTTTACCGAACTGGTCGAGGCCTATCATGTAGCCATTGACGGACTCGTGCAAGGTGGGGTAGATCTTCTCTTGGTAGAGACCATCTTTGACACCCTCAACTGCAAAGCCGCCCTCTTTGCCATTGAACGCTATTTTAACCAAACGGGCACCCGTCTACCCATTTGGATTTCGGTCACCATCAGCGATCAAAGCGGACGCACCCTCTCTGGGCAGACCGTCGAAGGATTTTGGAACTCTGTCGCCCATGCCGAACCGCTGCTGGTGGGGATGAATTGTGCCTTAGGGGCCGACCAAATGCGCCCCCACCTACAGGAACTCTCCCGCATTGCCCCCTGCTTTGTATCGGCCCATCCCAATGCCGGATTGCCAGATCCATTTGGCAATTATACCGAAACCCCCGCTAGCATGGCCGAGAAAATGCTCTCTTTCGCCCATGAAGGATGGTTAAACGTGGCGGGTGGCTGTTGTGGTACCACCCCAGCCCATATTCATGCCATTGCCGACATCTTGACCAACCACCCCCCCCTTTTAATATTGACCATAAATCCCTCTTCGTCAACATTGGTGAACGCACCAACGTCTCTGGCTCCCGACAATTTGCCCGCTTAATTATAGAAAAAAATTATGATGAAGCCCTCATTGTCGCCCGCAACCAGGTAGAAAACGGGGCACAAATCATTGATATCAATATGGACGAAGGTATGTTGGATGCCGCCCGCGCCATGACCGATTTTTTAAACCTCATTGCCAGCGAACCCGATATCAGCCGCGTTCCGGTGATGATCGACTCCTCCAAATGGGCGGTGTTAGAGGCCGGTTTACAATGTTTACAAGGCAAGGGGATTGTCAACTCTTTAAGCCTAAAAGAGGGCAGCGGGCCTTTTCTTCAGCAAGCCCGTCTGGCCCGTCACTATGGAGCGGCCATTTTGGTCATGGCCTTTGACGAACAAGGCCAAGCCGATACCCTGGAACGCCGACAAACCATTTTACAACGCTCCTACGATCTTTTAGTCCGGGAACTCCATATTCCCCCCCAAGATATCATCTTCGATGCCAACGTCTTTGCCGTGGCCACTGGCCTGGCGGCCCACAACGGTTATGCCCTGGATTTTATCACCACCATTGCCTGGATTAAACAAACGCTTCCCCATGCCCTAACCAGTGGCGGCATCAGCAACGTCTCATTTGCCTTTCGGGGTAACAATGTCATTCGCGAGGCGATGCACGCCGTCTTTTTATATCATGCCATTCGGGCGGGACTGGATATGGGGATTGTCAATGCGGGACAATTGGCCGTCTACCAAGAAATTCCCGCCGATCTTTTGGAACGGGTCGAAGATGTCATTCTCAACCGTCGCCCCGATGCCACCGACCGTCTCTTAGAAATGGCCGACACCCACAAAGCCACCTCCCCCGCCGGGACATCCACCCCTGATACCGAACCAGCTTGGCGGCTTTTACCCCCTTTTGAACGTTTAAAACACGCCCTGATCAAAGGTCTGGATAGCTTCCTGGAACAAGATATAACCGAGGCCCAAACTCTGACCGACCATCCTTTGACCTTAATCGAAGGACCTTTGATGGACGGCATGAACCATGTTGGGGATCTTTTTGGCGAGGGAAAAATGTTTTTGCCCCAAGTGGTCAAGAGTGCCAGAGTGATGAAAAAAGCCGTGGCCATTTTGGAGCCTTTTATACACGCCCAACGCAATCCTGCCGCTGGACCCGCTGCGGCCCGTGGTCGAGTCCTGCTGGCCACGGTCAAGGGAGATGTCCATGATATTGGCAAAAATATTGTTAAGGTGGTATTGCAATGCAACAATTTAGAGGTGGTAGATTTGGGGGTGATGGTGCCCACCACCGACATCATTCAAAGAACGATCGCCGAAAAAGCCGATATCCTTGGCCTGTCTGGTCTGATCACCCCCTCTTTAGAGCGTATGGTGGATATTGCCCAGGAGATGGAACGGTCGGGAGTGCGCATTCCCCTTTTAGTGGGGGGAGCCACCACCTCGCAAACCCACACGGCGGTTAAAATTGCCCCCTGTTATTCTGGCCCCGTGGTCCATGTCAAAGATGCCTCCCGGGCGGTTGGTGTCGTCAGTCAATTGCTTTCTCCTTTGAAAAACATGTCATATATCCGCGAATTGCACGCAAGCCAAGCCAGCATGCGCCACCGCTACCAACTGACACAAGAAAAACGCACCCTGACCTCTTTTGCTCAGGCGCAACAACAACCCTGGCGTCCCAACTGGAGAGGATACCAACCTCCAAAACCTCAACAGTTGGGGGTGCAAACCCGACATCTTACAACCCTTGCCACGCTTCGCCCTTTTATTGACTGGACCCCATTTTTTTCCACTTGGTCCCTGTCTGGCCGTTATCCCGCAATTTTCAACGATGCCAAAATCGGCGCGGAGGCACGCAAACTCTACAACGACGCCCAATCTTGGCTGGATCGCATCGACCAAGAGGGCCATTTGCACGCCAAAGGGGTATTTGGTCTCTTTTCCGCCAATGCCCAAGGGGAAGAGATATATCTCTACAGCGACGCCGCCCGAACCACGCCTTTAGCCATCATTCACACCCTACGCCAACAAGAGGCTCTGCACGCCCACCCCCCCTATCTCGCCCTGGCCGACTTTATCGCTCCCCAAGAGAGTGGCCTGGAGGATTTTTTTGGTCTATTCGCCGTCACCAGCGGCTCTTCTTTAGATATGCTGGCCGCCCAGCTGGAGTCCCAAGACGACACATATGGCATGATTATGGTCAAGGCACTGGCCGACCGTCTGGCCGAAGCCTTTGCCGAATATCTCCATCAAGAGATCCGTCGCACCCATTGGGGCTATGAGACCACCCCCCTTCTGCCCATGGAGGATCTTTTACGGGAACGTTATCAAGGCATCCGCCCTGCCCCCGGCTATCCTGCCACTCCCGACCATACCGAAAAGTCCACGATTTTCGCTCTATTAAATGTAGAAAAGAACACCGACATCACCCTAACCGAATCCTTGGCCATGTCCCCCGCCAGCTCCATCTGCGGCTACTATCTCTCCCACCCAGAAAGTCGTTATTTCCGCGTGGGATATATCGGCTTGGATCAGGTGGAAAATTATGCCAGACGTAAAGGGATAGCCGTGACCGAGGTAGAAAAATGGTTGGAGCCGAATTTGGGGTATATTTGTGTTGCGGAAAAATAGGTACCACCACACTTAACGAACTAAAGTTCAAAACTTGCAAAAGGCTTGAATTTCATCCTACTTTTACTTCATCATGATGTTCTTCTTTACCCCCCCTGGGAGACCACCATGAAAGCGTTTCTGAAACAAT
>JAMOAW010000086.1:0-10985 GCA_039908535.1 Magnetococcus sp. DMHC-6
TTTTTTTAACAAAGAACATGATGCCCTGCGGGCAAAAAAAAATCAAAGGCCAAACCCTGGGGGATGAATCCCACAGACCCCCTCTTTTTTTTTAAGAATTAAAAGAAAAGGGTGGGGGGATTGGGGGGCGGTTCTCCGCCCCCCAAGGTCTTGATTTTTATTTTTCCGATACATGAAACATTAAAACGACACAGGGCCGATCCTTATTGAGGATCGGCCCCTACCGATAGCAAATGCCAAATTCCCAAAATCGTTTTTTTGGGTGTTCTTTATAAGTGACCCCCTTTTGATAAAACGAGTTTGGGTATCTTAGCAAAGATCAAATCAGATGTGAACTGTTTTTTTTAACAAAGAACATGATGCCCTGCGGGCAAAAAAAAATCAAAGGCCAAACCCTGGGGGATGAATCCCACAGACCCCCTCTTTTTTTTTAAGAATTAAAAGAAAAGGGTGGGGGGCATGAACAGAATGCCCTGCGGGCAAAAAATTAAAGGCCAAACCCTGGGGGATGAATCCCCCAGACCCCCTCTTTTTTTTAAGATTGAAAAAAAAGGTGGGGGGCGGCGGTTCTCCGCCCCCCACCAAGGTCTTGATTTTTATTTTTTCGATCTATCGAAGACTACGCCTCGCAAATGGTCAAAAATTGCGGCACAAACGCGCCCTCCTCAAGAAGAAAACCGTTTAAATCCAATCTTCCATCGGTTCCCAATCCAATTATTAAATATAACGCATTGGGATAATTTATTTGCTCCAGATCCATTGTCGAGGGTTGACCAGTGGCGTTGGGATGACTGTGATAAATGGCCACGACCTCTCTATTTTCCTCACGTAATTTGGCAAACAGTTGAATTTGTTCGGTCGGATCGGCCAAAAAGCGGTGGGGGTCGGTATGAATGTTGGTCAAGGGAGACCAACCGCTGATGAGGTGCCCTTTTCCAGTAAGAATACCCACACACTCTTGTGGGGCTAGGCGTTGGGCATGACCAAAAATGGCATTGACGATTGGGCGAGGAATGGTCCACATGTTTTTTTTGTCTTTTTATGGAGTTAATGTGTAAAAAACCTTTGCTACATAAATGTTTTATGTCAATAATATAGTGATTGAAAACTTTTTTTTCACGGGAAAAAATAATGATGCCATGAAGGCCTATCTACAACGGTTAAATCCTGCGAATGGTCTGATCTGCTATTATTCGCTCCAAATCCAACGCGATTTGCTGGGCCGTTGGCAGGTCATTCGCGAATGGGGTAAAAGTGGCTCGCCAGGCACTTTGCGCCGTTCTCCCTACGATACCCATGCCCAAGCCGTGGATGCCCTGCGTTCTTTGCGGGATCAACTCACCCAAAAAGGCTATCTGGTGGTGATGCAAGAGGGGTTAAGTCGAGGAATGGCTGCCTATATTGAGGAAGGGGATTCATCTGATGTCGTTTATCCATAAAATTGTCGAATCAGGACCGTTGCAGGTCAATTGTCAAATTTTAGGAAATCAAAAAAGTGGTCAAGCGGTGGTGATGGATCCAGGGGGGGATGCGGATATTATTTTAGAACGATTGGCACGCCTAAATCTTAAATTAACCCATATTGTCAACACACATGGCCATTTTGATCATATCGGTGGGGTGGCGCAACTACAAAAAGTAACGGGTTGTGAATTTTGGATTCATACTGCTGACCGTTTTTTAGTGGAAGGGGCGGCCAAACATGCCAATAGTTGGGGGCTTCCTTTTGGTCCCATACCCAATATTACCCGGGAGTTGCAGGGAGGCGAAATTTTGGAAATCGCTGGATTGCGCATCGAAGTCATTCCAACTCCAGGCCATACCCCCGGCGGGGTGTGTCTATTGTGGACTGGGGGTATGGCCGTTGGCGATACCCTGTTTGCCGGTTCAATTGGTCGCACCGACCTCCCCGGCGGTAACCATAAACAATTGATCACCTCGGTGCGCAAAAATATATTTACTTTACCTGATGAACTCGATTGTTATCCAGGTCATGGTCCTGCCACAACGGTTGGCGAAGAACGCCAACACAACCCCTTTTTTTAGCTGTGGATCAGAAAAATAAAAATCAAGATCTTGGGGGGACCAGAATCGTCTCCCAAGGTCTTAAAAAAAGGAGGGGGTCTGGGGGATTCATCCCCCGGGGTTTTGATTTTGTTTTTTTTGCTCGCAGGGCATTATGTTTATGTATCGGAAAAGCAAAAATCAAGACCTTGGGGGGCGGAGAACCGCCCCCCAATTCCCCCCACCCTTTTTTTTTAAGTCTTAAAAAAAAGAGGGGGTCTGGGGGATTCATCCCCCAGGGTTTGGCCTTTGATTTTTTTTGTGCCCGCAGGGCATGAAAAACGCGCCGCACAGAGAGTAAACCGAGGAGAATCAACATGAACGATGAGAAGAATCAGAGTGAAGCCAACACGAAGCGGGTTAGTTTGAGAAACCTCTATCTCGATCCGAATAACTACCGCATTATTCATGAAAAGGAGCATACTCCGGTTCCAGATGAGCAAATTAAAAATTCTACCGTCGCTCGCCGTACCTTGCGCCTACTTGCCGGTGAACGCAACCAACATATCCAGGACTTAATCGAGAGCTTTCGCGCCAATGGCTATTTGCCAGTGGATCAGATTCAAGTCAGAGAGTTGGCCGATGGCGGAAATGTCGTGGTTGAAGGAAACCGACGTATCGCGGCCCTTAAATATCTTGCCAACGAGTATGATCAAAAAGGAATTGATCTAGGACAACTTGATCCCGGAATTTTCAGTAAGGTGCCTGTGGTAACCTATGCGGCGGCCGATGACGTGCACCATCTGACATTGATGGCACTCAAACATATTAGCGGTAATAAAAAATGGGGAGAATGGAATCAGGCAAAATTATTAGAAAAATTTCACTCTACCTGGAAGTTAGAGGAAGACGATATATGCCAGAGGATTGATATCTCCAAGGTGGAATTGCGTCGTAGTCTACGGGCTCTATCCTTGGTAAAATTATATCAAAAATCCGATTATGGGGATCAATTTGACGAAAATAAATTTCCAATTTTTCGGGAAGCGGTACGAAATACTGCCTTGAAGAGCTGGCTTTCTTGGGACGAGGCCAGCTACATACCTTTTAGCCGACAAAATCTAGAGCAATTTTTCTCTTGGTTATCCCGTGAACCCATAGAGGAGGAAGATAGTGAGGGTTATGTTGGAGAGAAGTTTTTAGAACCAGCCATTACCAAGCGAGACGATATTAGGTTATTAGGAAAGATACTCGCTGATTCTAAAGCATTAAGTCTATTCATAAGTACCCGTAATCTGAATGCAGCCTATTTGAACAGTAATTTATTATTTAGTGAACGCCAAGAAACAGTGCTCAATTCTATTAACAGCGATATTCTTACGCTTAGTCAATTGACGATCCAGAGCGAAAATCTTCCTGAGTTGGAAAAATCTTTAGGCCGGTTACAGAGTATTATTGACCGGACAAAATCTTCTGGATTGAGTGGTGTAGAACAGAAAACGGTTTTCCATGATTGTATTGGTAAACATTTTAACTCTTTAACCGTCTCCTCTTATAAACTTTTGCAGGAGTTTAAGTTGCACAAACTCTCTCGCATTAATCTTTTTGCGGGAATCAACAACAAAGGAAAAACCACCCTATTAGAATCGATCTATCTTTTGGCCCGCCAAAATGACTTTGCTGGTTTGCTGGAGGTGGTGCGCCGACGGGGGAAAATACCGGTGGAGAGATTAGATCCTGGATGGTTTTTGGATCAACTCTATGAGAAAATTAAAATTTCCGGTCAATTTGGTGGTATAAATTCCGAAGTATCCATCCGCCATTACCAAGAGAGTGACTCCTCAATTGATATGTCACGCTACTTGGGGTCTGTTGAAATGATGACACAATTTGGCGACCATAAACAGGAATCTTTAACCCGTATATTTAAAGGTCGCGATCGGGAAACACAGGCGGATTCCATAAAACTCCTCTGCCCAGTGGTTTTTAGTAATCCATTCTTTTCAAATGAGTCCCACAGTTTCGCAAGTTTTTATCACAAAAGCGTCCAATCGAAAGCACTCCCAGAAATTTTTGCTTTTATACGTGAAAAGATTTTGCCAACGCTTAACGATATTCGACTCACAGACGAGCGACAACGTTTTGTTGTTAATGATAGCAGATTCCCTAAAGGAGTTGACCTTTCTTCCTATGGAGAGGGATTACAGCGTGTTTTTTTTATCTCCCTTCTTGTTGCCTCCGCCCAAAATGGGGTCGTGCTTATTGATGAATTTGAAAACGCTATCCATACCAATTTGATTGGCCAATTGGTCCCCTTTATTCACGAATTGGTCACAGACTTCAACGTCCAACTGTTTTTGACCAGCCACAGCAAAGAGTGCATGGATGCCTTCGTAACCTATGCTCCCGATAAAGCAGATGATTTTACCTATCATGCGTTAGTGACAGAGAATGAAAAAATTGTATCCAGAGAGTTTGGTGGTCAGGAGTTTAAAAAATTGTTGCAGGCGGGTAATGTAGATATACGGAGGGCAAAATGATGTCGGAGGTCAGAGCATTACTCATTTTTTGTGAAGGACCGCACGATCTGGCTTTTGTTCAACTTTTGTTAAAAAAAGTTTTCGGGTTTAACAAAATTAAATGGAAGTTTAGTGAGTGTCCCGCCCCATTTAATTCATTTTTTCGAGCACGAATGAATCAACATGCTGCTGATGATCTACGCCTAGATATGGCTCATAAGTTTTTTCTACCAGACCATATGTTATGCAAAGAGGATCAGGTGATTTTATTGTTTAACAGTGGTGGCGACAACAAAGTTGCTAAAATTAAAAATCTGCTGTCCCATCTTTTACCCTTGCTAAAAAACGCCAAAACGTTTCCACAAGATGCAACGCGTATTGTTACAGAATCCCGATTTCTTTTCCTCTACGATGCAGATGCGAACGGGAGCGATAAAATACAGAAAGAATTTTCTCAACATTTTTCTCAAATTGATTGTGAATCATGGATTAACGCATCAGTAAAAAAAATTGCAAACAATCCAATGGCCGCTACTTTTGATACGGATAAAGGGATCTACGTTTGGGGGAAGAATCCGACGGAAGGGACATTGGAAGATATCCTTATGCCATTGTTTCAACAGTCAAACAAAGAGTTGATGGATAAAGCGGAAAAAGCCATTGACGTTATGTTTGAGTGGAAGAGACAGGCAGAAGAAAAAATAGAGGCTGTTGCCGAAACAGCAAAACGCTTTAAAGCAATCCTTACCCTCGCTGGACAGGGCAAGAAGCCTGGCTCATCCATGAATGTTGTGATTGATCAGGCTGACCTGATCCAACAACAGATATTGAGTGATTCCGAAGCGGTTACAGCATTTTGCCTTTTTATTAAAAATTTTGCACAACTGGATGAAACCAGCAATAATTAAGAAGAATAGAGAGGGATGTGACCGATGGTATCGTTGGAAAAAAACTTGCGTAACGTTTTAAGGTTCGAATTCCGGTGACACTTAGGCATTGACCTTGCGCGTTATGCACTTCCTCCAGTGCTTATGGCAGCCTGTTGAACATGATGCCCTGCGGGCAAAAAATTAAAATCAAAACCCTGGGGGATGAATCCCCCAGCCCCCCTCTTTTTTTTAAGACTTAAAAAAAAAGGTGGGGGGAATTGGGGGGCGGTTCTCCGCTCCCCAAGGTCTTGATTTTTGTTTTTCCGATATATTACAAAGATCCACACCCCAAAATGAGTTATCTGGCCAACCTGCACTCCCACAAGTGGCCGAATTGGTGGTGCTTGGATCTCAATTGGATGGTCAATGGGGCTTTTGAGAAGAGGATGCCCTGCGGAAAAAATCAATGATAACCCTCAGGGGTCAGCACCCCCAAGTGTTTTAACTTTTTTAATTATCTTATTTTACTAAATATGAAAAGGCACTCCTTTCGGAAAAATATCAAACCTAACGTCAACGCGACAATAACAAAAGAAAATAGTGCATCACCCCATCGCACGAATGAGTTCAATTGCCATGAATCTGGAATTGGTATGGATACCAACGCCAAAAACAAGAGTGCCGGTATGAATAAACGTTGAAAACGAATCACGATTTTTAAAAAACATCTCCCGCGCCACCAAATGACTCCAGAAAGAAAACCCGCAGAAATCACGCTGGCGATTGATACACCAAGTAATCCATAGAATTGAATCAAAACAATCGCGAGACTCGTGTTGACCAAAACGGAAAGACAAAAGACGACCATCAACTCCAAGGTGTTTTTTCTTAAATAGTAATGTGTCGCAACAAAACGATAGATTCCCATGATATACCAGACGAAAACCAAGATAAAAAAAGTATATGGTGGCAATCCATAGTCAGGCGAGGAAATAAGATTGATTAAAAGATCTTCCCCCCGAATGACCAAACCTCCAAGGAGTAGTCCGACCACTAGATAGAGTTCAAAATAGCGGTTTAACAGCGTTTCAACATGCTCCTTTTTCTCTTCTTCCCAAGCTTTAAATAGTAATGGGTGTAAAAATGTAAATAAAGGTTGGTGCAAGGCATTCATACAGACGGAGGCCAATAAAAATCCTATCACATATTTGCCGACGGCCACGGCATCCAGGTAGTTAACGATCACATAGCGATTGATGGTGCTAAAAAAATCACTGGAAATGGCTACCGCCAGCAAGGGAGAACTGTATGACAATATTTTTTTCATATCTTCTAAGGATGGTTTGCATCCTTGCCAATGAAGATGCGACCCTTCTTTTATGAGAAAGTAGACCAACAGAAGGCTGTAGCCTAAAGTTGTCCCTAGAAGTAAAGCAAATATCGCTTGGTCGGAAAGCAGGAAAATCATCATAAAAACAAAAAATAAATTGATCAACTGACCTGCAACATGGATGACATTGTACGCAACATGCGCCTCATTGACGCGATAATAAACTCGAATTAATTCAAAAAATTGCGTCGCTAATGCCGCAGCAAACAGCATCACCATAAAAGAAAAATCAATGCGAATCGTCTCAGGTATAACTTGAAAGTTAAGCAATAAGAAAAAACAAACCACTGAAGTTAAAACGATTCCAGCAGATGTTGCCACGTAGCCCTTCGCTAAAAGAGAATCGCTTGAAGAAGTGGCAAACCGGACGTAATAAAATTGGAAACCAAAACCTCCCAGAATGGTGATCCACCCTAAAACAGGGAGTACAAGTTGAATTTGACCAAAGACATTTGGATCCAAAAGTACCGTCAATCCCTTGGTTTTGGCTAATCCCACCCCCATTACCATGACATGGGATAAATAATAATAGGTTGCCTTAGATATCATGGATATGATAGACCAAGCAGGAAGGGAGTCTCATGATTATCTTAAACCTTTCGCCAGTGCGGTCTCAATAATCTGAGCGACTCGCAAACCATCTTTGACCGTTGTCATCAAAGATCCATTTCCACGCACGGCTTCAAAAAATATTTTTAAATGTTGTGCAAATCCCTTATCAACCTGTTTACTCTTGGTCGGAGCGAGGCGTACACCATAGGCCTGCAAGGGAGAAAAATCATCTATCACGAAAACCCGACCATGGGCATAGACCTCTAGTCGTTCTTTGCTCAAGCTCTCATGGCCCTGTCCAGAATAAATGATCGTACCCAGGTCGCCATTTGCAAACCGCAAATTGAGAGAAAAATCGTTTTGACTGACACTGTTGGAAGAGGTCGTTCCCAACATGCCTATAGAAACATCCACCTCCTCACTTCCGGATAGATAACAAATAAGATCGATAAAATGGCATCCCTCTCCGACTAGGCGACCACCACCTCGTTCAGGATCTAAAAGCCAATGGTCAATAGGCAAGAGCGGCGCGTTAATTCGATAAAGAAATTGACGGGGTGAAGGCGTGGCACTCTCCAAATGCTGTTTCAAGGCTTGCACAGCGGGGGCGCAACGACGGTTAAAGCCTATCGTAAGCAATACATCGTTAGCGTGGACCAATTCCGCTAGCTCTTCTGACTGCGCAAAAGTTAAAGCCAACGGCTTTTCTACATGAAGTGGTTTGCCATGCGCAATCACGGCTTTGGCCAAGGGATAGTGTAAGTGGTGTTGGGTCGCGATGATAAAGGCATCTATGCGATCATCGGCAAGCAACTCGTCGACCGATGTCGTTAATATAGAGGGTGCATACAGGGCTTTTAATTTACTGAACGCTTGATTGGTTTTATTGGCGACCCCATAGAGCGTTGCCCCCAATGTTTTAAAATGGGGCAATAAATTATTCTCAGCAAAGGATCCGCAGCCGATGATACCGATGTTTAACTCTCCCTCTTTTTTTACTTTCCCGGAAGTACGGATGGTGAGTGACGTGGGAGGTATCAAAGGTTTTTCCGTATGGTTCAGAATGACAGACAAACAATTGTTCGATGGCTCAATGAGATGTTCATAGGCCTCTTTGGCCTTTTCCAAAGGAAACTCATTTGTAATCATTGATTGCACATCTATCTGTTTGCGTTGAAGCAGATCCATGAAACAGGCGAGATTGCGTTGTATGGTCCAGCGAACAAAACCTATAGGATAATCCAGCCCTTTTTCTTGATACGCTGTTTCATAGCGACCAGGACCATAGGAACGGCTTACCCGAAACGTCAGTTCTTTACTAAATAAAGGCCCCCGATCCAAATGTAGGCCCATATCACCAATCATGACGACATGACCTTTGTCTCGGCAACTAGCCAACATTTGATTGGTCATATGGCTATCTTTTAAACCTGCGCAAAGATAGACAATATCAACGCCATAGCCATCTGTCATGGCGCGGAGTGTGGAGACGAGATTTTCTTCGGAGGTGGGATCGAATACCGTCTTGAAACCCAATTTTTTGGCCATCTCTCGCCTGAATGGGGTTGGCTCCAGACCGATGACCTCCAAACCTGCCGCCCGTGCGAATTGTGCCACTTGTAATCCAACTAAGCCGAAACCAACGACCAAGGCTTTTTCACCCAATGTTGGCTCCCCCAAACGAACACCATGCAAAGCGATGCAGGCCACAGCACCAAAAGCCGCTTCCTGAAAAGTCAGGCCCTCTGGAATTCTGGCAACCATCTGTTCGCCAGCAACAACATATTCTGCATGAGGAGATCCCACATAAGCGACCGAGTCCCCTACAGAGATGCTGTGTACATGATGACCCGTGGCAACTACAATGCCTGCACCGCTATACCCCATGGGGGTATGCTCATGCATTTTCGCCTTGACTTTATGGATGGTACTGGTCAACCCCTTTTCTTGAAGAGAGTTCAGCACAACACGCATTTTCGATGGACTGCTTATAGATCGAGTCAACATGCTCCCAGAGGCGTAACCAACCGTTTCTGTTCCCGTACTGATTAACGATGCTTTAACGGCGATCAGCACTTCATCGTCCGTATAACTTGGTGTCGATGTTTCGACTACCTCCACTATTTGGGAAGAATTACGAAAAACTTGTTTCATGATGAAAAGCCTTATAAATATTATATATTATAGAATATATTCAATATGAAGATGTGAGTCGGTTGGTCGCAGACAACGAGGCTATCAAACCTCGTAACATCCAAGCCTCTCCCCAACGAATGAAAGGAATATCCATTTTTTTGCCGTTGTTTAAAGTAACACTTGAGGCAAAATAACCAGCATTTGGACCAGATTTAGACCAGAGTAGGGGCATTGATTTTTGAATCAGAGGAGTCATCTGATTCAGAAAATCTGTTGGGGCAATGGATCCAGAACCAACCATCTGAGATGTACATAATAAACTTTCAGCCAAACTATGTACTTCAACAATTTTTTGATTTGCCCGCGCAAAACATGGATGACCGGAAGGCATGAAAAAATCTTTTCTCCAGCATGCAAAATAGCGGTCACACGCTTCTCGGTATGGTGCACGTTTTGTCGCCTGAGCGATGCCATCCAAGGCCCGAATTTCAAATCCACTGTGGTAGGTGTCCTGTTGTGGTCCCTCAAAGGATTGTTCGTTAGACCAATAATTCAGTGTACCATCTTCCCTGATTTCATTGAGTGAAAACCTTGTCGCATCAAGACCGGTTTGCAACCACTCCTCTCGATTGGTTTCTCGGCCAATTCTGACCAAAAATTCGGCACCAAACAGATTTGCGTTGTGCACTTGAAAATGGTCAAGAGGTGTATAGGAAAAGCAAAAAGAGCCATCCTTGCCTTTTTTGCTTCGATTCAACCCATGGACAAAGAATTGGCAGATTTGTTCACAAATATGTAAAGCAGAGGCATCGTTATGGTAACGATAACGATGCCAGTAGGCATCTCCGATGATGGCTGAATTGACAACGGTAGGGGTTTTTTTGGGAATAAAAATTCGGCTTTGCCAATCAAAAGGATATCCCCAACCAATGCCATCGTTATAGGCTACACGATTGGCATCTAACCAGCGAAAACAGGGTTGATATGCGGGTTCGCCATTAATCAGGCGCGGCTTGCCTTCTAATTGTTCCAACTCAAGAAACGATGCCGCAAACAACCCCATCGCCTTTGCATTAATCTGCTTGTGAGCTCCAAACAACTTTCTTAAGAGATTAGGAAAGCGATCATTGGTTTTGGAAATCAGGTAGGAAATACCTCGTCTTGGGATATCACGTCCTGATCGTGCCCACATGGGAAAAGGGGTATCCCAAACATCATAGGGATCCCATCCCTCCCATCCATTCGCCTCTAGCCAATGATATAGTTGATCTATATAAAAAGAGAGTTCTCTCTTTGTCTCTTCGATTGAAAGCGTATTGAATGTCTGATTGAGAGAGGAGTTTTCCATCATCGGCGGCACATCCTGACGTTGATTCACTGGTTCAGCATAAATTTAACAAACGGCCTTCGCGGTTACGCGACGTTTTAAAAAATTAAAATTAAAACCTTGGGGGATGAATCCCCCAAACCCCCTCTTTTTTTCTAAAAGAATTAAAAAAGAAGGGTGGGGGGGTG
>JAMOAW010000017.1:0-41854 GCA_039908535.1 Magnetococcus sp. DMHC-6
CAAAACCCTGGGGGCAATCCCCCAGACCCCTTTTTTTTATTAATATATGAACGGTTACGCCAAAGCAATAAATTATTGAGTTTCAATTAACGTAAAATTTTACTTCGGTGAACGGTTACTTAAGAATTAAGTGAAATACCGGGCCCCACATTGTTTAAACTGCCGCTTACTAAATAAAATTTGCCGATCGAACCCCGTCAATCCACACGAAGAAACCAACAGATCCAACCGTTGTAACGTCTCTTCCCGTTGTTGACCATGAATCATACAGTAAAAGTTATAGGGCCAATCGGGTAGAGACCGCTTGCGCACATAACAGAGGGTGACGAAGGTCATACGTCGTACATTTTCGCCAATTTGCATCACTTGGGCATCGGGAATATTCCATACGGCCATGGCGTTGGCGCGGTAGCCCAGTTGATGGTGTTGCACTACAATGCCGATACGGCGAATCACGCCACGGGTTTGAAGATGTTGCAATGTGGTCAGGACCCAAGCCTCGCTTTGACCTATGGTTTGCCCAATGGCCGCATATGGATTGGAACATAAAGGAAAACCATTTTGGACCGTCGCCAATAATCGTTGTTCATTGTCTGTTAACATGGCGTGGGTGTCGTGGTCCAAGAGTGGAGTTGAAATCCTAAGTCAATATGAAAATCCTGTTCCATGGGCATGGTATGTACTTTGAGGCCGCTTTGTTGTTCAATTTGTGCTAAAATTGTCTGTAAACGTTGGGCATCTACGGCAGTGACCACAAACCATAGGTTAAACTCATGCTCCCGTTGGTAATTATGATTTACTTCAGAAAAAGCATTGATTAGGACGGCTATGGATTCGATTTGTTCTTCTGGAACCCGCATGGCAGCCAAGGTACTGACCCCAACGCTGCGTGGGGTTAAAACCACGCCAACACGACTGATAAGACCTGTCTTCTGGAGGTGGGTCAACCGTTGCAGAACCACCTCTTCCGTTATGCCAAGTTGATGCGCTAACTCTAAATAGGGCCGTTCAACCAAGGGAAAGTTGTGTTGAAATTGGTCTAATAATTGGTGATCCAGAGCGGTGATCTGGGGGGTGATTATGCGTGCCATGTGGATTAAAGACCGATCTTATGTGCCCTGTTTGAGAAAAATATGCCACTGGGATTGCGGGCGGGTAGGGTGGAGACCCGCTCAAAAGTATCGGTACGATAGACATCGACCCGATTTTCATCCCGTAGCGATATCCAAACCTGTTCGCCTCTGGGGGTAAACTCCATATGCATGACCCCTTTTCCAGGTTTGAGGGTTTGAATTATTTTTAAAGAGAGGAGATCCACAACCTGGATGGTATCGTTGTCGGGATGGGCAAAATTGATCCAAATTTGCCGTCCTCCAGGTTGGGACATGACAAACACCGGTTGACTGTGGAGTGGAATATGGGCCACCTCGTGCCAGTCAAGCATATCCACCACCAGCACCTCATGGTGGCCCACCGCGGGCAGAAAGGCATAATTTCCAGCGATGGCCCACCCTTCCAGATGGGGCATTTTATAAACGGGGAGCTTCTCTTCATGGCGTCCATAACCGGCCAAAATGGGTTTGACCCCCTCTTCTAAATGCCATAAATCCAGAAGGGCTAACCCCTCTTCGCCAAATAATCCAGCGATATAATAGCGACCATCTGGAGAGAGTAAGGCGTCATAGGGTTGGTGACCAATGTGGGTAAATTTTTGTAATTTGGGTTGGGAAGGGGTGGATAAATCGGCCAGCCATATTTCGTCGGCGTCAAAAAGGCTAAAGATAAAGCGTTGCCCGGGGGCATCGACCAGTCCTACAACCTTGGATTGTTTTCCGTTTGTACCAATGGCGGGAATATCGGCGACCAGGGCCAAGGTATCGGTCGCAAAAATGCGCACCCCACCTGGTTCATAGTTGGAAACGGCCACCAATCGGCCATCTTGAGAGATGGCCCCGCCGATGCTGTTGCCCGCCTGAATAACGCGCGTCACCAGTTGCCCGGTTAAAAGATCTACCTTGCTCAAACCCCCGTCACGACCAAAAATAAAGGCATGCCGGGCATCTTTTGAGTAGACCACCGAGGCGTGGGAGAGATCCCCCATGCCTTCCACATGCGACAAGACGCTGTTGGTTGAGTTTTCTATGATTTCAATGCTGCCCGTGGTGCGTTCAATCACCACGCCCATATCCCCCACACCCCGAAGGGGGGTGCAGCCTTGCAAAAGAGTGATGCACAAAAAGAGGAAAATGTTAATTTGCTTCACGGAATATCTCCCTGTTGTAGTCGTTCAACCAACCAATGGATCTCTTCAGGTGTTAACAATCCTTTCCAGGGGGGCATGGCTTTTTCTGGTAGGCCATTATAGATGATATTTTCCAAAAGTTCTGGAGATTTTCCAGCCAGGGCAGTCACCGTCAATGGTAGCCCCAATCCTCCCTTGAGAGTCAAGCCATGGCAAGACCCACAATCCTGGCGCAGTAGATGAAAAAGCTCCTGTTGTCGTTGTAAGGAGAGTTCGGCGTGGGCCAAGGGATGGAAAGAAAGGAATGAAATGAGGCCAGCTATAAAAAATTTTTTTTCCATAGAGATCCTAATCGGGTAGAAAATAAATGGCGTTACGATGTCTATCCTTCATCTTGAGGCTCTCATTCAGTATACCGCAGACGAATGATAAATTCATCTATAATTGTTATACATATCGAACAGGAGAGTTGAACCATTGCACAGCAAAATTTATCGGAATTGAAAAATGAGGGAGCTGCTTCACTTATCTTTTAGTGTCCATTCTATCGGTGGGGAGCTTTTGGTTAAGATGGATGGTTTTGTTCATGCGTTGATTGAGGTATAAAGGATAAATTTTGCTATCTTTGGCCAAAAATCCTCTTTTTTTGGTGTGAGAGAGGAACTATATCCATACTAACGATTCATGGGGTATATCTATGGATGAAAATACCGGAAAAATTTTTTCGATGATCGAGGAGAAGTTGCTTCTCCTAAGGGGGCATCTTTGACTACGATAATGGCAAAAGACGCCTGGATGAGTTTACGGCTTTAAGCGCGGAGGCCGATTTATGGGCCTCGCCAGATCGTGCCCGCCAAGTTCTTCAAGAAAAAAGTCGGCTTGAAAAAACCATTGGGGAGTGGGATCACCTTTTTAGAGAGGTGAGCGATGGACGGGCCCTTTTGGAAATGGCCTATGAAGAAGAAGACACCGTTGTCCTGGAAGAGATATCCAAACAAGCAGCGGCTCTATTAACCAAGGTCGATGAACTTGAGTTGCGCCGCATGTTAAGCGGTGAGTTGGATTTTAATCATGCCTTTCTGGAAATTCATCCTGGGGCCGGGGGAACCGAATCTCAGGATTGGGCGGAAATGCTCTTGCGTATGTATTTACGTTGGTGTGAAAAACGGGGTTTTAAAGCCGAAATCGTCGATTATCAACCCGGTGATGAGGCGGGGTGTAAAGCGGTGAGTGTTCGCGTGGAAGGGGAGTATGCCTACGGTTATTTAAAAACTGAAATTGGTGTCCATCGGTTGGTGCGCATCAGCCCTTTTGATGCCGCCTCTCGGCGTCACACCTCTTTTAGTTCGGTGCATGTCTATGCCGAAATCGATGATACCGTCCATGTGGATATCGACGAAAAAGATTTACGTATCGATACCTTTCGTGCCTCTGGGGCGGGCGGGCAGCATGTCAATAAAACCAGTTCCGCCATTCGCATCACCCATTTTCCCACGGGTATTGTGGTTCAATGCCAAAACGGACGCTCTCAGCATCGCAACAAAGAGGAGGCCATGCAAATGCTCTCTTCCCGATTATATCAACTGGAGATGGATAAACGGGCCGATGAGGCGCGGGCCGTCAATGAGGCCAAATCTGATATTGCTTGGGGGCATCAAATTCGCTCTTATGTATTGCATCCCTATCGAATGGTAAAAGATTTGCGAACGGGTGTGGAAATGGGCAACGCCGATGCCGTGTTGGATGGGGAACTGGATCCCTTTATCAAGGCGGCCTTGGCGGCTAGGTTGGCGGGTTAATTTTAATGTATCGGAAAAATAAAAATCAAGACCTTGGGGGGCGGAGAAGTGACCCCCAATCCCCCCTCTTTTTTTTAAATTCTTAAAAAAAAAGAGGGGGTCTGGGGGATTCATCCCCCAGGGTTTTGTCTGTGGTTTTTTGCCCGAAGGGTATCATTTTCTAAAAGGATATATCTGTGATCGGAAATCGGTACGAATGGGCCATTGCCTTACGTTACCTCAAGGCGCGGCGTACCCCGCATTTTATTAGTGTCATCACCTTTTTATCCATGGGCGGAATTGCTCTGGGGGTGGCGGCGTTGATTGTGGTGTTGGCGGTTATGACTGGGTTTCGGGAAGAACTGCAAAAACAGATTTTGGGGGTCACCAGTCATGTGGTGGTGCAATCCTATTCTGGACATGTGGATGGTTATCCCGAAGTGATAAAAAAAATTACGAAAATCAAAGGGGTAGAAGGTGCCGCTCCCTTTGTCTTGGGGCAAGCTATGTTGATGGGCGCGCGGGGAAGCGCGGGGGTGGTCGTGCGTGGGATTTTGCCCGATTTGGAAAAAAATGTGGCGGCTTTGGCCAGCAACGTTATTCGTGGCTCTTTGGACCGTATGTCTGGGTATGGCATTGTGGTGGGGCGGGGGTTGGCACAAACCTTGGGGGTGGATCTGGGCAGCCAATTGACGGTGATGGTGCCCGTTGGCAATGTCACCGCAGCAGGAACCTTGCCGCGCATGAAACGGTTTACGGTGGTGGCCCTTTTCAATTCTGGCATGTTTGAATATGACAACTCTTTGGCCTATATCGATCTTGCCGATGCCCAGACCCTGTTGCGTTTGGGGGAGGGGGTGACGGGTATCAAGGTGCGTACCCCCCATCCCGATGACGCCTTTGGGGTGCGTCAGAGGATTGAAATGGTGTTAGATGGCACCTTTTGGATTCGGGATTGGATTCAGATGAACCATAATTTTTTCCAGGCTTTAAACCTGGAGAAAACGACTATGTCCATCATTCTGTTTTTGGTTGTGTTGGTGGCGGCTTTTAATATTGTTTCGAGTTTGATCATGGTGGTTATGGAGAAGGGGCGCGACATTGCCATTCTCAAGACCATGGGGGCCACTTCAGCGGGGATTATGGCGATTTTTATTATGAATGGCGGCGTAATCGGGGTGATGGGTACCTTGGCTGGTCTGCTTTTGGGGTTGACTTTGGCCTTAAACCTGGAGGCCGCTTTGGGGTGGGTGGAGCATATTTTGGGGATTCGTATTCTCTCAGGGGATGTCTATTATATTGACCATGTGCCGTCGGTGGTCAAAGAGATGGATGTGGTTTGGATTGTTGTCATCAGTCTGGCGATTAGCCTTTTGGCCACCCTCTATCCGGCTTGGCGGGCCGCTTCTGTGGATCCAGTGGAAACGTTGCGTTATGAATAACCATTTGTTACTTCAAGCAAATCAATTAAAACGGTTCTATCGTACCCCAGCACAAACGGTGGAGGTGTTAAAGGGGATTGATCTTTCGGTGCAACGTGGCGAGATGGTGGCTTTGTTAGGGGTATCTGGATCTGGAAAAAGCACCTTGTTGCAAATTTTGGGTGGCTTGGATCATCCCACCCAGGGTCAGGTGTGGTTGGATGGGGTGGATATTTTTGCCTTGTCACACAATCAACGGGCGGCGTTGCGCAACCGGAGGGTGGGATTTGTCTATCAATTTCATCGCCTTTTAGCAGAATTCACCGCCTTGGAAAATGTCATGATGCCCCTTTTGATCGGTCGGTTGGCGGCCAAAGAGGCCAAACGCCGCGCCACCGAGACCTTGAAGGAGGTCGGCTTAAGCCATCGCCTAGATCACAAACCTGGTCAACTCTCTGGTGGTGAGCAGCAACGGGTCGCCATTGCCAGGGCTGTGGTCACCCGACCCGATCTTTTGCTGGCCGATGAACCCACCGGTAACCTGGATCGCACCAGTGCCGAATGGGTTTTTGACTTACTGCTTGGTTTAAATCGGCAAATGGGATTATCTTGTCTAGTGGTAACGCACAACAACGAATTGGCCGACCGGGTTCAACGACGGATTTATCTGTCGGATGGCCTTTTGGTGGCACATGAGGAGAGTGAGCATAATTAAGACCTTGGGGGGCGGAGAACCGCCCCCCAATCCCCCCCCCTCTTTTTTTTCAATTCTTAAAAAAAAAGAGGGGGTTTGGGGGATTCATCCCCCAAGGTTTTGCCTTTGATTTTGATTTTTTGCCCGAAGGGCATCATGTTCTTTTTGCCAAAAGGGCTTCCTGATGGTGGGTGATGGATGGGGCATAGATATGGGAGAGTGTGGCTTTTTTTTATGAATACAATCATACAAGACATCATTGTGTGGGCACCGAGCATCATTTTTGCGATCACGTTACATGAGTGGGCGCACGGATATATGGCCAGTCGGTTTGGAGATCCGACACCTGCCTTTTTTGGTCGCTTGACGCTCAATCCTCTCCCCCATATCGACATGATGTGGACGGTGGTCATTCCTATTGCGATGTTGGTCTCTTCATTGCTGACCACGGGGAACCCCATTGTTTTTGGGGGGGCGAAGCCGGTTCCGATCAATCCACGCAAATTTAAGGGGTCGGCGCGGGTGGCCATGTTTTGGGTGGCGATTGCGGGACCACTGGTGAATCTTTTGTTGGCCTTGGTGGCGGCTGTGTTGATTCGTTATGCGGTGCTGCTGCCTAATTATTTTTTAGTGCCGATTGGGCGTATGTTGTTGGCAGTTGTGCATATGAATGTTTTATTGGCCGTATTTAATCTTTTGCCCATGCCGCCATTGGATGGAGGACGGGTGGCTGTGGCGTTGTTGCCATCCCCTTTGGATCGCTATTTGGCCGCTTTAGAGCGGTATGGTTTGCCGATTATTTTGGTTTTGGCCTTTACGGGTCAGTTGAGTTACATCATTGGACCAATGATGAATCTTTTGGATGGTTTCTTCATGCGTTTAACCGGATTGGATTTATAAACTGTGAATACTTTTGTAGATTCTCGACAAATTGTTTTTAGTGGTGCCCAACCCACGGGTCAGTTGACTTTGGGAAACTATTTGGGAGCATTGCGCCATTGGGTGGCTGTTCAGGAGAGGTATGACTGTCTGTTTTGTATCGTGGATCTGCATGCTTTGACCGTGCGTCAGGACCCACAGGAGTTACGTCAGCGTATTTATGAACTGGCGGCTCTCTATTTGGCCTGTGGCATGGATGCCCAAAAGAGCATTTTATTTATTCAAAGTCACGTTCCGGCCCATACGGAGTTGGCTTGGCTCCTGGCTACTTTCACCCAGATGGGGGAATTGGAGCGTATGACTCAGTTTAAAGACAAGGCCAGCCAGCATAAACAAAACGTCAATGCCGGTTTGTTTACGTATCCTATTTTGATGGCAGCCGATATTTTGCTTTATGGTACCCATCGGGTGCCAGTGGGGGAGGATCAAAAGCAACATTTGGAGTTGGCGCGGGATATAGCGGTGCGTTTTAATGGTCTTTATGGAGCTACTTTTTCGATCCCAGAACCGATGATCTCACTAGAGGGCGGTCGGGTGAAGGATCTTCAAGAACCAGCCAAAAAAATGTCAAAGAGCGCGATCTCTGAATTGGCGCGGGTGATGATTTTGGATGAGCCTAGCGAAATTTTGAAAAAATTTAAAAAAGCCGTGACCGACAATCAGGCCACCATTCGTTTCGATGAAGAGAATCAACCTGGTGTGACCAATTTATTAAATATATGGTGCGCCATTCATCGAAAATCTCGGGAGCAAGCGTTGAGCCATTTTAGCCATCACCAATATGGAAAATTAAAAATGGAGACAGCAGAATCGGTCATCGAACTTTTAAATCCCATTCGGGAGCGGTTCAACCAGTTGCACAGGGAGCGTAGTGAACTGGAGCATATTTTGGCATTAGGGGCCGAGAAGGCACGGCAAATGGCCGAAGTGACGATGAAACGCGTCTTGAATAGTGTAGGGTTACCTTTGGATATAAGGCGTTTTTCATGACAACAGAATCCATTCGTTTGCAAAAATGGTTGGCCGATGCTGGACTGTGTTCCCGTCGTGAGGGGGAGCGTTGGATTACGGCGGGTCGGGTGAAGGTCAATGGGGTTTTGGTGACCAATCAAGGGAGCAAGGTAGGCCCGGGAGATCGGGTTTGGGTAGATGGCAAGCGGGTGGTTTTGCGCACGATGCCTAAGCAGATTATCTTGATGCATAAACCACGAGGTCTCCTGTGTACCCGCAAGGATGAGCAAGGGCGCCCCACAATATTTGATCTTTTGCAAGGAACGGGGTTGCCTCGCATGGTGAGTGTGGGTCGATTGGATTATAACTCCGAAGGGTTGCTTCTTTTGACCGACGATGGCCATTTGGCCCATGGTTTGACCCATCCCAGTCGCAAGGTGCCGAGGGTCTATCGGGTGCGGGTGCATGGTCGTGTGGATGAGGCGTTGTTGGGACGTTTGCGCCGTGGTGTTACCTTGGATGATGGACCTACTGGACCGCTGGATGTGGTTTCCGATCGCCTGGCTTCGGGAGCCAACAGTTGGTTGACAATGACCCTTTATGAAGGTCGTAATCGGATGATTCGGCGGATTTTTCAAACTATTGATATGGAAGTAAGCCGGTTAATTCGCACCTCTTATGGAATGGTGGAACTGGGGGATTTGGCGGAAAGAAGTTGGCGGTTGGCCTCTCCTGAGGAGAAAATATTGTTGCAGCAGTTTTCCTCTGGTCAGGAGATCGGTTCGGCTTCCCTATTGGAGCGTTTAAGCGAAGGTACCGATGGTTCTGGGGAGGAATAACCCTGAAGAGATGGGTTTGGATTTTTTGACCTTCTCTGAACAGATGGGCATGGGGGAACGTTTAAACGAAAGCATTGCCCGTTTGGAATCTCTTAAATTGCGTATTTTAGGTACCGATGCCCTCCCAGAGGCAGAGAAAGAGGGGATGTTTCGGGAGTTGGATCTGTTGCGAGGGGCTTTTTTTGAATTGGTTGGTCAACATCAGCATCGGCTTCAAGAAGGTGTTCGGCAGGTGGATTTTTTACCTATGGCTGGGGGGAGAGGTCACCAGGATTTGATCCTGGAGGGGATTTTGGGCCATAGTAAAAAAATTGTGGATATTTTAAAAATTGTGGCTCGGATCGCACCTACCAAATTGGCCATTTTGTTGGAGGGGGAGACGGGGACCGGCAAAGAACTTTTGGCTCGGGTGGTGCATCTGAATAGTGGTCGTTCTAAATTTGTAGCGGTCAATTGTGGGGCGTTTCCTTCTGGATTGATTGAGTCGGAGTTGTTTGGCCATATTAAGGGGGCCTTTACCGGGGCAGCGGCGGATCGAAAGGGCAAGTTTGAGGAGGCCGATGGCGGAACCATTTTTTTGGATGAAATTGGTGATTTAGAACTTTCAGCTCAGGTTAAATTGTTACGGGTGTTGGAGCAAGGGGAGTTGCAACGGGTGGGGTCGGATAGTGTCCACCGGATTGATGTGCGTTTGATTACCGCGACCAATCGTAATTTAGAGGAGATGGTGGCCCAGGGGACGTTTCGGGAAGATTTATTTTATCGCATTAATATTTGTCCGTTGACCATTCCTCCCCTGCGGGAGAGACGGGATGAGATTGAAATTTTGTTGGAATTTTTTTTCCAGGAGATGGGGCAACCGCATTTAATGGCCGAGCCTAAACTGGATCGAAAATTAAAAAATTTTATTTTACATGAATATTCTTTTCCTGGCAATATTCGTGAGTTGCGTAATTTGGCGCAATATATTGCAGCCATTTATGTCGGGGAGACGGTTTGTTGGCAGGATTTACCCCAGCGCTATCGGCGTGGCAATGTAGAGGAACAGGCTGGCACTGTGGACAATATGGAAACGGTTCGTGAGGAGGCGGAACGGGAATTTTTGGTACGTCTTTTGACCGAACAGGGTGGAAAAGTGGATGGGGTGTGTCAGCAAATGGGGTTGTCTCGGGCGCGCGTGTATCAATTATTAAAAAAATATGGATTGCGTCCCCTGAAATTTCGGACATAAATCAGGATATAAAAAATGACGCGCAAAATGTGGTGGATTATCTAAAAGCGACGGGCGTTTTTCGTACCACCATTTATCGATTGATCGAAGTGGAAGTGATCCATAATCGGGCCAAAGAGATGGGGATTGCGGTCGATGAGGAAGAGAAAGAGGGCTATTTTGAAGAGAGGCGGCGTTTGATGGGGTTGGCCAGTGCCAAGGATATGGACCTCTATTGTCGTCAAAATGGTATCCGTTGGGAAGATTGGAAGCAGATGGCTTTGGTGGATCTTTTGCGTCGCAAAATTCGTGCGCGTGTGGTGAGCGAAGAGGATGTTCGCAGCTATTTTCAGCAACAAAAGGATAATTTGAAGAGCCTCTCTTTAGGCCGTATATTGTGCAAAGATCTACAAGAGGCGATGTCGATTTTGGAACAACTACGCACAAAAAAAGGGGATTTTTCTGAATTGGCGCGGAATTGTTCTTTGGAGGATACCAGTCGGGTATCGGGTGGTCATTTGGGTTGTTTTCAACGTGGCATGTTGGGTCTTGCATTGGAAACCGAACTTTTTTCTGCTCCCATTGGGGCGGTGTTGGGACCATTTGCGCATGGGGCCTATTGGTCTATTTATAAGGTCGAGCAAATTATGCTCCCAGAATGGAACGATGCGATTCGAGCCAGGATTACCGATCGATTATTTTATCAATGGATTCGGCATCAGGTATTGACGGCCAAGCCTTAGGGGGTGGTGAACCCTCCATGTTTCGAAAAAATAAAAATCAAGACCTTGGGGGGCGGAGAACCGCCCCCCAATCCCCCCACCCTTTTCTTTTAATACTTAAAAAAAAGAGGGGGTTTGGGGGATTCATCCCCCAAGGTTTTGTCTTTGATTTTAATTTTTTGCCCGTAGGGATCGGCGGTTCGTCATCCGATCAAAGCGGCTCGTCTGCTCTATTCTGCCCCTTCCATGGTTTTGCGTGGTCCGATTTATTTGATTGTTTGGATTGTGCTTGTGGGTTTGATCTATTCGTTTTGGGCCAAAATAGATTTACTGGTGGTGGCTCCTTTGGTTTTGGAGCGGGAGTCGGGGACGGTAGAGGCGTTGTTTGCGGGACGTGTGGCACAGATTCGGGTGCAGGAGGGGGATGAGGTGGATTCTCGGACCGAACTTTTAGAGTTGCGCCAGACCAGGGTGACCGATGCGGCGGATTCGGACACCCCTGAGAATCGGCATTTAGAAATTTTGGAGAAAATAGAAGAACTTGAAAATGATTTTTACCATACACAACGTCGTTTGGATATCTCTTTAGAGAATGTACGCCGTGATCGTGCCATGCTCAATCGTCGGCTATTGATTGCCGAAGAGGATGTGACCTTTTGGCAGGAAAAATTGCAGTTGGCTCGGCAAACGTTTCAACAGGAGAACAGTTTATTGGAGTCGAATGGTTTGTCACCGTTTAAGTTGGGACGGGGGCAGACGCGGGTGGATGAGTTGGAAAAATCGGTTCGTCAAGCCCAAGCTGAGGTGAAGCAGATTCAAGCCAGCATGGAAGCCTTAGATGAGGTGAGTATTCAAAATGAACTCAAGCAGGTCAAGAGTCGTTTTACAGAACGTTTAAGCCGTTTGCAACAACGTTTGACGGCCACCGAACAGAGTTTGGAAGAGCATCGTCGTTTGCTCCAGGATGTTGCTCAACATGGGGGAGCCACGCTCTATAAAAGCCCTTTTGCGGGTCTCGTGACGCGTATTTATGTCAAACGCGGGGAGATCGTAGCCTCTGGTATTCCTTTGGTGAGCATCGTCAAAAAGAGTGCGGCTTTAGAAGCACGGGTTTTGGTCCAAAATCGTGATATTGGCCATTTGCATCGTGGTCAGAAGGTTCATGTTAAATATTTTGCCTTTCCCTATCAGGAATATGAGATTGCCAATGGGGTTATTTCTAGCATTGCCAATACCCCTGGTGGGGTGGTTGGCCAAGAATCGATGTATGTGGTGCGGGTGGCCTTAGAAAAAGAGGTCATCTCCCGTGCAGGAGAGCCTTCTAAATCGTTGGGGATTGGCTTGGAAGGCATCGCCGAAATTAAAATTGGGGAGAAGCGGTTTATTGAGGTGCTGTTTAGTCCCATATCGCGTTTTTTTAGTCGTCAGGAGGGGTGATTTATGATGGTTAATAAAATAAAGAAAATAAATATATAAAAATAATTTCCTGTACAAAGACTCTGAAAAAAACTTATAAATAACAATTGCGACATGGATTATCTTTTCTCTGTATTTTAGAAACCAATACCTATATGCAAACTCAAATAGCCAAAATATTGATTGTGGATGATAGCGAAGTGGATCGCTTTTTTTTGAGCCGTATGCTTAAAAATTTAGAGGCTCAAACGGTTCTTGCCTCTTCGGCAGCAGAGGCATTATCGTTTTGTAGGGCGGAGAGTTTTGCCTTGCTTTTACTGGATGTTCTCATGCCCAACATGGATGGTTATGAGTTGGCCGAGCAGCTAAAAAAAAATCTACCTCATCAACGCCCTCCCATTATTTTTTTGACGGCAACTCAATCCTTGGATGCCAGTCGTCATAAAGGCTACGAAGCGGGAGCCGTGGATTTTTTGTCTAAACCGGTAGATCCGTTTATTTTAATGGCCAAGGTGCAAATTTTTTTAGATCTATTCCATCAAAAGCAAACTTTGGAATTTCAAAAAAAGCGATTGGAAATAGAGATTTTGGAACGAAAAAGGGTGGAAGAGCAACTCTTGACCGCTAAACGTAAAGCCGAAACCGCCAATATTGCTAAAAGTCGATTCTTGGCCACCATCAGCCATGAAACCCGCACACCTTTAAATGGCGTGATTGGATTTGCGCAATTATTGGGTGAAACCGCATTGACAGAAGAGCAACGAGGTTATTTAGAGACGATTGCGCAGTCAGGACAAAATCTTTTGATTATTTTTAATGATATGCTGGATTATTCCAGAATTGAGCATGGCACCCTGGTATTGGAAAAAAAATCTTTTCATTTAAGACCTTTATTGCAGGATATGACCCATTCTTTGGAAATTGGTGCACATAAAAAGGGTCTGGCACTGTTTGTTCAGATTTTTCCAGAGACCCCTTTGGTATTGGTAGGGGATCCGATTCGACTGCAACAAATATTATTTAATTTAATGATGAATGCGATCAAATTTACGGCAGCGGGTCATGTCGCCCTATTTGTCAAGCAGGAGGAGTCTTCTGTCGAAAATCAAATTAAATTGTGTTTTTTAGTGGATGATACAGGATCTGGGATTCCATCTCAAGCAACGGAAGAGCTGTTTGTCCCTTTTACACAAGTGGATAACTCCACAACCCGTAAATTTGGGGGAACAGGTCTTGGATTGGCCATTGCGGCCAAACTAGCGCACCTGATGAATGGGTCCATTGAATTGGAAACATCGGTTGGAAAAGGGAGTTCTTTTCGGTTAAAGATTTGTTTTGATATTCCTTTTTTTTAAAGAAGCTTGCATCGAACCTTTGTAAGGCAAAAGCATAGCAGAATGTCATCATTTGCTTCCGAAGATCTCCTCCATCATTTTTTGAATATCCACCACATCTCGCGTCCCAGATTGTTTACCACGCAGAATATCTAAAAATTTTTGCAGCAGGAGATATTCATCAATGTCGGTAAAACGATATCCATATCGATGGAGCATTCGTTCGGTATTATCGCGGTCTCGCACAGGAAATCGATAGCAGATGGTGCCAAAAAAGTGAAGATTTGGGTACGATTTGTCTAAAAATTGAATTTCTGCATGAACCCGGTCGCCCCTGTCGAAGGTGAGTTGATCGGTAGAGACCAAGATGCCCATCCCTTCCATATGGATATCTCGTAATCGTCCAGAGATATCGGCCTCTTTGCGTCGATTTAAAAGGACAGCGCAGCCATTTTCTTCTGGAACATTTAAGCGCAGCAAACGGCGTTGGGGGACGATATGGAGTGCGCGGGGATAGGTTAAACGGATGACCTGGATGTTTTGCCCGGTCTCCATGTTTAAAAAGGTTTCGGAATTTTGGAACGTCACCGACATTTCTATGGCATGGATCCCGAGAACAAAGCGTAATTTTATCTTGCGGCTTTGTCGGATGCGAATATTGCCGGATGCGGGTGCTAATGGTGCAATCAGCAATTCTCCTTGTTCGGCATTTTTCAAAAGGTGCGAGCGAAATCCTTCTGGTTTGTCGTCAAGTAAGATTTCTAAAGCGATTTCTCTTTTGATGGCTTCTTCGATCAGGAGACGGATTTCGTTTTCATCCATGAGAAAATCGGTACTGGTTAAAAGTTTTTTTACATCCTCCTGCATGTTGACCTTTAAATCCTTCTAAAAATAATGTGTGGAATAGGCTTTTTCAAAAAAAAAAATCAAAGAGGAGACTCTTAAAGTTTCTTTAAGATTTTCGTATTATACCTCTTTTGTGGATGATACTACAACTGTTTCAAGAACAAAATGATTTGCCAAATTTCATCCTGTTTTAAACGATCTTGGAAGGCAGGCATGGCGGAACCAAGTTTGACACCTCCTTCGGTGATGGTCCAGAAAAAATATCCGCTATCATCTTTCACTCGGGGTGCAAAGGAGGTTAACCGGGCTGGGGGGGGGTCTAAAGAGCCTCCCAGATAGCCTTTGCCATAGCCGTCAATTCCATGACATGGGGCACAATTGATAAAATATAATTTTTTACCTGCGGCGACGTTTTCTGGGGTATTGGCCATGGGATTGGTCATGGAGATATAGATATCATCCAGATGATGAGATGTGAAAAGTTCTTTACGGTAGAAATTCCAGTCTGGAATATCATTTTTCGAAGTTGGAAGCTCCTCTGCCCAGGCTGTTGAAGAAGGGTCTATGGGGAGATGGTTTATCAAAGCGAGAGCAAGGCAAAAAAGAGATATAGAGTAAAATTTTGTTATATTTTTTCCAAGCATGGCCATTTTTTTTGATCCTTCACGCATTGGAGATGTGTTGAAATGATTTCTGTTAAATATTAAGCATTTTTTGTGCCATAATTTAAATTTAATTATTTCAAATAATTAAATTCTTTTTTAGGATTGGAGCTTTGATATATGTCATTTTATAGTAAAAAATATCGTTAAATGAAATTTTTTTTTACTTTTTTTTGTTTTGGCCGAAAAGGTATTTAGGATCCCTTTTTTTCCGTAACTAAGGAATGCTTTATGTACCAACCAAACGACATTCATCAGCGTCTGCTTCTTTTAAAGTCTCATCTGGATCGCGTGAACCGGGCTTGGACGCCAAACGATTATGAACATCTTATGATGTTTTTTGTTGATGTCTTGCCCAAACTGATGCAGGCTCAAAGATGCAGTATTTTTATTGCGGATCGGGAATCCGACCATGTCTGGCTCAAATTTGGGACAGGAGTTCAGGAAAAACAGATAGAAGCTCCGAAATTGGGCAGTATTGTCGGTGAGGCTCTTCATTCAGGAGCGGCGATTATTCAAAATAATTTGGAAAATAAATTTGGCTTTCATACCATCGCCGATCAAAAAAATGCCTTCTTCACCTATAATCTTATTTGTGTACCCATCAAAAGTCTTTTTCAGGAAGAGTATATTGGTGCCGTAGAGGTTTTAAATAAACTGGGTGGAGAGCCTTTTACCCAGGAAGATGAGCAATTTTTAAAGCGGGTGGTCAAATATCTTTCCCTCTCCATCGAAAGCTATACCGTCAGTGCAGAAATTATTGGTCTGACCAAATTGATGCACGAAGATATTCAGGCCCGTGAAAAAAGAGGTTTGGGCATCGGTCCCATCATTGCCGAAAGTCCTGGGATGCGCCGGGCCATAGAGTTGACCCAAAAAGTCGGTACTTTGCCGATCAACGTTTTTATCACCGGGGAGAGCGGCACCGGCAAAGAGGTGATCGCCCGGATGATCCATCAACTGGAGGATCGTCGCAGTCGTCCCTTCGTCGCCGTCAATTGTTCTTCTATCCCAGAACATTTAATGGAAAGTGAATTTTTTGGTTATGAAAAAGGGGCCTTTACAGGCGCGACCGGAAGTCGCATGGGGCGTTTTGAAGAAGCCAATGGGGGGACTCTGTTTTTGGATGAAATCTCCGATATGCCCATATCCATCCAGCCCAAATTTTTACGTGCCATCCAAGAAAATGAAGGGGTACGATTGGGCAGCAATAAATTGCAAAAATATCAATTTCGACTCATCAGTGCCTCGGCCAAGGATCTGCGTGAAGAGGTGGAACAAGGTCGATTTCGAGAGGATCTGTTTTTTCGCCTCTTTGCCGTTGACATCGTCTTGCCTCCTCTTCGAGAGCGTAAAGAGGATATCATTCCCCTGGCTTTGATGTTTTTAGAGCAAACCAACATTCGATTTAAAAAAAAGGTGGCGGGATTTTCGGCGACCACTCTTGATATGTTTGAGCGATTTTCATGGCCCGGTAATGTTCGACAATTGCTGCATGAAGTAGAACGACTGGTGGCCCTGACCGCCGATGGGGAGATTATATCAGCGGATAATTGTTCGAGTAAATTACACGAGTTAGAGGAAGAAAAAACAAAATTTACCCCAGATACTCTCTCTTTGCCCATCCAAAGAAAAAATTTAGAGGTGCAATTAATTCAGCAAGCTCTGCTGCAAACAGGGGGCAATAAAATTAAAGCTGCCAGCCTATTAGAGATCACCCGGCAATCTTTGCACAATAAAATTCGCCAATATAATTTAAACATTCCCTAAATGAGGGGGGTCATTGTTGAGGGTGTTGTTTTAGGATTGGCTCTAAGATTCGCCACACATTTTCCAAGACAATGGTATAGCCTTGTGCATTGGGATGGATGCCGTCAGGGAAGTTGAGTTGGGTTTGCCCGGCAACCCCTTCCAGGAAAAATGGGATGAGATCGACGTGTTGTTGGGTGGCTATTTGTGGATAAATCTCTTTAAATGTTTGTATATAGGCGTTGCCATAGTTGGGAGGTAACCGCATCCCTCCCAAAATAACCCGAACCTTTTGTTCTTTGAGTCGTTTGAGGATGGTGGTTAAATTTTCTTGCATGGCGGTGAGACTCAACCCCCGCAGACCATCGTTGGCTCCTAAAACCACGATAGCAAGCGTGGGTTGACTGCGCAATACCCAATCCAGTCGTCGTATGGCCCCGGCGGTGGTATCCCCAGAGACTCCGGCGTTGATCACCTGATGGGGGAATCCTTGTTGTTTTAGTCGTGCCTGGAGAAGAGCGGGATAACTCTCCTCGGCACCAACAAGATATCCAGCCGTTAAGCTGTCGCCAAAGCAGAGGATGACTGGAGGGGGTGTCTCGGCATGTGCGGGTGGCATCATATAAAATCCTGTCCATAGTATTGAGAATAGAATAAACCAATATTTTTTTTGCATGCAAGAGTCCCTCATTTTTTTTGAGTTTTGTACAGGATGCCCTGCGGGCAAAAGATTAAAATTAAAGCCCTGGGGGATGAATCCCACAGACTCCCAAAAGAAAAGGGTGGGGGGATTGGGGGGCGGTTCTGGGCCCCCCAAGGTCTTGATTTTTATCTTTCCGATACCTGTACAGGATGCCCTGCGGGCAAAAGATTAAAATCAAAACCCTGGGGGATGAATCCCCCAGACCCCCTCTTTTTTTTGAGAACTGATAATCGAGACCTTGGTGGGCGGTTCTGGGCCCCCCAAGGTCTCGATTTTTATTTTTCCTATACATTGAATTTTTTCAACAATAAGATTAATAAGTTAAAATATTATATTTTTTTAGTCCATAGAAAAAAATAATAACCCTTTGTTTTTCATTTGCAGACTAAGCGATAAATTTTAAATAAACCATGATATTATTAGACAATGTTCGTTTTAGCTTGTCCCATCCGTCGGGTAAGGTATCTATTTTAGAACAAATTGATTTCGCGCTGCCTCCAGGAGGTCGGGTAGGGTTGACCGGGCCTTCGGGGAGTGGAAAAACCAGTTTGTTGGCGTTGATCGCGGGCATTGAATCCCCCTCCAGTGGCCATATTATGATCCATCAAACGAACATCACCACCTTATCTCAAGATGAATTGGCCCGTTTTCGTTTGGCCCATATGGGGATTGTTTTTCAAGATTTTCATCTTTTAAATCATCTTAGTGCATTGCAAAATGTGGCTCTGCCCTTAAAACTGGCCGGAGTTGTCAACGCCGATGCACTGGCGGGTCACATGTTGGAGCGGGTGGGGTTAGTTCATCGACTTTCCCATCGTCCCAAAGAGCTCTCTGGGGGGGAGCGGCAACGGGTGGCCATGGCTCGGGCCTTTGTAGCGCGGCCTAAATTACTTTTAGCCGACGAGCCAACCGGTAATTTGGATCCACAAACCAGCCAACAGGTGATGGATTTGATGTTTACTTTACTGGAAGAGTGGGGAACGACACTGTTTTTGGTCACCCACAATCCACAACTGGCAAAACGTACCGGACGGGTGGTGCGACTGGAAGGGGGGCGTCTGTGGGAAACGCCTTAAAACAAAATCCCTTTGTTCTGCTTTGGCACACCTTGGCCCCAGCCAAAGAGGAGACCCTCTTTTATATATTGTGTGTGGTGATTGGTCTGGCCAGTTGCGTCGGTGTGACGGCCACCTCCAACCTTTTGACCGTTTTGGTTGATCAAAATGCCCGCGCCTTACTGGCCGCCGATGTGCGTTTACAAGCAACCCACCCTATGGATGATTTTATCCAAAAAGAGGTGCTTTCCTCGGGCGCGCATCTTCTTGCCCATAGCCAGGAATTTACCGCCATGGTCTCGCGAGCCGATAACCAGGGAGAGGCGATCTTGGTGGATGTCAAGGCTGTGGATGACCACTATCCGGTGCGGGGTGGGGTGGCGTTGGCCAGTGGTGAAAATTTTGCCGAAAAAATGCGAGCGGGTGAAGCCGTTGCCGAAGAGCCTCTTTTTACCCGGTTGCATCTTGCTTTGGGGCAGTCGATCACTTTGGGTGCCCGCCAATTTGTCTTGCAAGATCGTCTAAGCCGTGAACCCGATCGTTTGACGACACTGTTTCGACTGGGGCCACGCGTGATCATTCCTTTGGAGCGGGTGGCCGAAACAGGCTTGCGGCAGTTGGGCAGTCGCATTCAATATGTGGTATCGGTTGGGCTTGCCGAGGGGGAAAATCCAGAGGAGATGGCCAGTCGGTGGCAGAGTGCGGCTTTGGCCCAAGGAATTCAAATAACCACCCCCATGGGGAGTCAAAAGGGGGCTAAGCGATTTATTCAGCGGTTGAATATTTTTTTACAGATCACTTCTTTGTTGGTTTTGATGCTCTCTGGTATAGGGCTAGCTGGTGCGGCGAGCAACTATATGGCCCATCAGGGGCACTCCTTGGCCGTCCTTAAATATTTAGGAGCTGGCAATCGCCTGTTGATGTGGGCAGTCGTGGGACAATTATTAAAGATGGCGGGTTTGGGTAGCCTCATGGGGGCGGTGCTGGGGGGTATATTTTCGCATCTGTTGTTTTATCAATTGGGGGATTTGGTTCTCGGAGGGAAAATATTTTTGTTGCCTTGGGAGCTGTTTTGCATAGGGGTCGGTTTTGGTCTTTTGGTCTCTTTATTGTTCTCCTTGTCTCCTATTTTGCGAATTCGTTCGACTTCGGTTGGGTCATTATTGCGCAGTTTAGATTGGGAATTGCACCTGCCCGATGGCCGACAGGAGCGTTGGATCGTCGCGGGAGTGGTCCTCCTCTTGGCGATTTTTATGATTTATTTTGCCGGTCAATGGCGTTTTGGGAGTGGATTTTTGTTGGGATTGACTCTTTGTGTCGTTCTTCTGGGCCTCTTGGCCTGGATGGGTTTGGCCATACTTGAAAAAATAAATTTGGCATCACCAATCGTGATGTTGGCGCGAGATAACCTTTTGGGCCGCAGGCGGGGGAGTATGGCGGTGTTGGTTGGGTTGGGGGTGGGGTTTGCGGTGGTGATGACGATCATTCTTTTAGAGCATAATCTCTCTTGGCAAATGGAACAACGATTGGCCGAGCGTGCCCCGGATTTTTTTTTTATGGATCTGCAAACGGATCAGGTGGAACCATTTCAACAGTTGCTGGAGCAGTTTGTTGAACAAAAAATGGATTTGCGTTTGACTCCGGTGGTTCGGGGGCGTTTGGTACGTTTACGGGGGGAGTTGGTGACCACGAAAATGGTCCAAGATAATGCCGAAGGGTGGCGGTTACAACGGGAGTATGTGTTGACTTGGTCGGCTCAGATACCGCGAGGCAACCGGTTGGTGGCGGGGGAGTGGTGGTCAGCTGCGACAACAGAAGATGGTGTGAGTCTGGAAAAGCAGATGGCCGACGCTTTGGGGATTGGGGTGGGGGACGCCATTGCGTTTGATATTCAAGGAGTGGTAGTGACCGCCTTGGTTAAAAATATTCGTCAAGTAGATTGGAGCGATATGGGCTTAAATTTTTTTGTGGTCTTTTCCCCCAATCTTTTGGCCGAGGCTCCGACCACTTGGTTGGCAACGGCTGCGGTTCGTAAAGGGGCGGCAGAATCGTTACGGTTGGCCATGAAAGAACAATTTTCCAATGTTTCCATCGTTCCAACGCAAGAGGTCATGGCCCTGGTGCAAAACATTTTGGTACAGGTGAGTTGGGCTGCCCAGAGTGTTGCAACTTTGGCCTTTGTGGCGGGATTATTGGTATTGGGGGTCTCTGTGGTGGGAGATCGGCGGCGCCATTTTTATCAAACGGCTCTTTTTCGTTTGTTAGGAGCAACGAAAGGGAGCGTTTTGAAAATCATTTGCATGGAGTATGCCCTGTTGGCTACCGTGGCGATAACCTTTGGTTTGTGTGTGGCTCAAGGAGTGAGTTTCCTGTTGGTTTGGTGGATTTTACAGGATTTTTGGGTTTGGTTTCCCATGGTTTCGGTTGTTGGATGGGGGATTGGAATCGTTTTGGTGATTGGAACAGGCTGGATAACGCAACGTGCAGAGTTGGATAGACCATTGCAAAGGGTGTTAAGCGCATCCCGCAATGGATGCGCTATTATGTATTCGGAAAAATAAACACCAAGACCTTGGGGGCCCAGAACCGCCCCCCAATATCCTCCCCTCTTTTTTTTAATTTTAAAAAAAAGAGGGGAGGCTGGGGATTTATCCCCCAGGGTTTTGATTTTTTTGCCCGCAGGGCATCTTGTTCAACGTGAGCCATTTGGCTCTGTCCTAGCAAAGAGAAGGTCATTTGCGGTTCTCATTTCCAGCCACTCTTTTTCTGTTCGTCCCCCCTGTCACGCCTATTCAACGGTTGATACCAATGTGCAATTAAATGGGTAAAAATATGAGACCTTGTCTCGTACAATATGTGCATGTGGGAAAAATTTAAAAGCAAGACCTTGGGTGGTTGCGCTCCCACCCCCCCCTGCTTGGGGGCTACAAAGTCAAAAAAAAAATTCAAAAGCAACACCTTGGAGGCTCTGCCTCCAAACCTCCGCCGGGGAGCGTGACGCTCCCCGGACCCCTCCAATAATATTTTATTGAACGCAAATTGGTATGAAAACGTGGCAAGAGGATTCATTTCCTTTGCTAAAATAGGACATGACACCTCATGGAGTTAATAACAAAAAAATCCGCCCAGGGTGCTTTTTACGAAATGAACGCACCAGTACCGAAAGAGCAGGATTGAAAAAAGTTTCGGTGACCCGGTAATTTTGATGTCATTGTGCTCTATAATTTCAAAAAATAGTAAAATGGACGATTTTATTTGTATTAGAATATTATGATAATCTAAACATTATATAGTATTGTATAAATTGTTATCTGTATATTAGATCGTTCATTTAAATATATAATTTTATAGCAATCCAACGTGAAACAATAAAAACAAACAATTCAAACAATTTTTTTGGTAAATTTGCTAAATTGAAATATAAATTTTGATTTATTGTGGCAATCAAATAATTTTTTTAAGTTAAATTTTGTCATGATCATTGTACTTTTTGGATGGGTTGAATTATTATCATTTACAGTGATAAATATTTTTTTCTATATAAAACATTGTATTATATGTTTATGGGTAGAGGGTTTTATGGATTTTTTTTGAATATCGACACATATTGATAAATAAAAATAAATTTACATACAAACAACATACGAAAATTCCTGGAAAAGGAGATCATAATCTGTGTAGACTCTCTGCGCGGTTTAATACAATAGGAGAATTGAGATTCAAAAGAGCAATACCTGATTTTCTCCTTTTTCTGATTTGACCGCAGTTGCAGATTGGGCCGGTTGTGTGCAATCTGTAATGACAGTCAAGGATTTACGCAACCCCATTAAGCGTCAGATCCGAAAAAAACTGGTCGATTAACATTCACTTTTGCAGCACTATTTGGAGGCTTTAGATAATGGGCATGACTCAAAATACTCAACTGACACGTAGATCTTTTCTCACGGCCATGAGTGCCACCGGAGCCGCTTATGTGGCGACGGGCTTCATGGTTGGACTTCCAAGAAATTTACATGCTGAAGAGGCTGCTGCTGCGGCCTCGGTGGACGACTTGGTTGCTCAGGAAATGGGCGCAGGAGCGATTGCCCTTGAAAAGGTAAAAATCGATACCCCAGCCAAGGCTGAAAATGGAGCCTTGGTCCGTATCCCGATTTCGGTTGACCATCCCATGGAAGCGAACAACTATATCGAAAAAATTGCGATCTTTGTCGACAACAATCCCAAACCTTTGGTTGGCAGCTTTACGCTTTCGCCAGCTACGGGGAAGGCCGAAATCGAATTGCGCATCAAAATGGCCAAAGCTTCTAAAATTCGTGTGATTGCTAAGTCCAACAGCGGAAAACTCTATGGAGCTATCCAAGATATTCAGGTCGCTGAAGGCGGTTGCGCAGGCTAACTTGTCCTATTTTGACTATTTCTTAAACGTTTAACGCTTGGAGACGATTATGGCGGATATTGGAGAACCCAAGGTACGTGGCCCCCAGGGTCCCACCAAAAAAGGTGAAATTGCACAGATTAAAACGCTTATTAAGCATCCTATGGAGAGCGGTCTTCGCAAGGATAAAGAGAGTGGTGAGCTCATTCCAGCCCATTTTATTCAGGAAATTTCCGCTGAATACGGTGGCAGTGTTGTCATGAAAGCGATGTTGACGGGGGCCGTCTCGAAAAACCCATTTTTTTCCTTCAACATCCTAGCTGATAAAACAGGGCCTTTGACCGTGACATGGAAAGATAATAAGGGCCAAGAGTGGAAGGATAGTGTTGAGATTAAGGTGGAATAATTCACCTGTTTTGCATCAAAAAATCATTCATAAACCACCGTTACACGTTATTGTGTTGCGGTGGTTTAGCGAATGATTGAGGAAGGTTCTCATGTATTGAAGAACGAATATTTAGACCTCATTAGGTGTTTTTTGCCTCCCCACCAGTGAGGATTTTTGACTTTAATTTTTAAACCGAAGGGTGTCGTTTTCTTTGATTTTTTATCAAAGAAAAAATCGATGCACATTCAGACAATCAAGTTGGAAATCTTTTATATCGTGGAGGTCACAAGATGGTCATTCTTAGAAGTATCCTGGCAGTAATCGGTTTGCTGGTGGTGTTGGGTGGGGGGTATGGTTTTGCTAAAATGGCACCTGTTTTAAGCAAAATGGATCCAGATTACAAAGAGATGTATATTGGGTTTGCGACAAGACTTTTAGAGTCCATGGACCCTGGTGTTGCGATGACGTGGGCGGTTCCGGTAGAAAATCCTGATTTGTCAGCAGAAGATATCAAAGAGTCGTTAAAGAGTTTGGCATCGGCGCGTAATTTTTTGTTTGTTGGAGAAGCAAAATTTTATAAACAGGTGGAAGCGGTGACGGGGCAACCCTATCGGCACATTGAATTTCTCTCCTTCTGTGATGCACGCGTTGGTAAAATGATGGCCGACTATCAAGATGCTTATACGGCCTTTATGCCGTGTCGTATCGCGCTTGTTCAAGATAAACAAGGTAAATTTTGGCTTTATTCTATGAATCTAGACATGATGATTCACGGTGGAAAAGAGTTGCCAGCAGAACTTAGAAAGGAGGCCCTCAGAGTTCGTAATGTGATCAAGGATATTATGACCGATGCAGCTAAGGGAGAATTCTGACACCTTTTTCAAACATTTTTTGATATTAGGTTAAGGTACGCACGGTGAATCAGAGTAAACGATTCACCCAATCATAATCGGTAATGATCGGAGGAAACCATGCACCGAAAAAAAATTCACGTGTTGATTCTAGCGCTGGGATTGCTAGGATGCACGACTTTCGCAAATGCATCAGATGCACCATCTGATGCGGCGGAAAAGGCTGCAAAAGAGGCCGCCAAAGCGGCGGCGATTGCCGCCCCACCCGCCGAAGAGGCCATGCTCGCCAATACCTGTGCGGGATGTCATGGGACCAATGGTGTCTCTGCAGGGCCAGGTATGCCCTCAATAGCGGGGATGCCGAGTGCTTATTTACAAACCATTATGGCGGATTTTAAAAGTGGGAAGCGTCCGTCCACCATTATGGGTCGGATCGCCAGAGGGTACACAGAAGAAGAGACCAAACGTCTCTCTGACTATCTTTCCAGAACCACTTGGCAAAATGCCGTAAGCCATCCCAATTCAAAATTAGTCACCAAGGTGGATACCGCCAAGGCGATCCGTGGCCAACAATTGGTAAATGAATATAAATGTGAAAAATGCCATGAGGATGATGGGGTTACCCAAGATTCAGAAGTCCCGCGCATGGCAGGACAGTGGTTGGATTATCTTTTGATTAAAATGCAAGATTATAAAAATCCACTTGTGCATACGCTGCAACCGATCAAAATGCAAAATAAAATTGATGATCTGACGATGGAAGATTTGGAGAGCATCGCCCATTTTTATGCGAGTGCGCCACTTTTAGGGAGGCCATAATAATGTCGGAATTTACACGTAGAAATTTTGTCAAAATGACGGCTGGCATGGCTGCATTGGGAATGGTTTCTTTGCCACTCCGTAGCTTTGCTGGAGCCAAAAAACGTGTGGTGGTCATTGGTGGTGGTTATGGAGGATCTATCGCTGCTAAATACATTCGAATGGCCGATCCCAATATTCAAGTCACGTTGATCGAACAGAGCGAATTTTATTACTCAGGACCACTCTCCAACTGGGTAATCGCTGGATTTCGCGATCTAGAGGTTCAGAAATGGGGCTATGAGGGATTAAAGAAACATGGGATTGATGTGGTGATCGACCGAGCGACCTCTATTGATCCGGTGGCCAAAAAGGTGGGGACGTTGGGTGGTAAAAAATTTGATTATGATCGTCTGATCGTCTCTCCAGGGGTTGATTTTCGTCCTCTTGATGGATACGACGAGGAAGCCCAAACAAAAATGCCCCATGCGTGGATCGCTGGTGAACAGACCACCCGTTTGGCGGCACAACTTAAGGCGATGAAAGATGGCGATCCCTTTATTCTGGTTGCGCCACCAGATCCTTACCGGTGCCCCCCTGGACCTTATGAACGGGCCAGTTTGGTAGCGGGTTATCTGATGAAAAACAAACCGAAATCCAAGGTGATTATTTTGGATGGCAAGGATAAATTTTCTAAGATGGGCCTTTTCCAGGAGGGATGGAAAAAACTATACGGTTATGAATCTCCAAAAAGCTATATAGAATGGATTCCTGCGGCTCAAGGGGGCAAAGTTGCCAGTGTAGATAGCAAGAGCATGACGGTTAATACCGAAATGGATAGCTATACAAGCTCCTGTATCAATATTATTCCGGCAAATAAGGCGGGCACCATTGCTGAATTGGCAGGCCTTACGGATGATAAAGGGTGGTGTCCCGTTAACTTGGAAACTTTTGAGTCTAAGATTCATAAAAATGTGCATGTCATTGGCGATGCGGCGGTTGCTCCAGGTCTGCCCAAGTCTGGTTACATTGCCAATTCGGGTGCCAAAATTTGTGCGGCAGCGGTTGTGAATCTTTTGAATGGTCGTCCAGCCGGGATTCCTTCTTATGTGAATACCTGCTACAGCATGATCAGCCCAGAATACGGCATCTCAGTGGCGGGTGTTTATAAGTTGCTTGATGGAAAAATTGTCGAAGTCGCCGGGGGTGTCTCCCCAAGCAACGCTCCAGATTATGTTCGCAAGCAGGAAGCGGTGTATAACGAAAGTTGGTATCAAAGCATTATGTCTGACACCTTTGGCTGATGTTAAGCCTGGTACTGGATAAACTCAATATCTTCAATGGTCAAGATTGAGCATAGATGCTTTAACCTGAACTGAGTTTGAGTTCATAACAACCAACCGGATTTGACCGGTCAGTCATTGAGTAGTTAGGCTCTGCCGATACTCCTCTTTAATAGGAGACGAAAATGGGAACATGCAACAAAATGAAATTACATACGAAGGTCTGGAATTCTCCGCATTATCTTGTGTTTCTGAGATTAAAACAGGTAAGTTTTAGTCTCTTTCTGATAGCGATCCTGGCTCTTTTTGGCACAGGCTTACGCACAGCAGACGCAGCGGAGGCGGCAACAAAACCAGTCAAGCAATCTCTTAACGGACTTAGTCAAACCAGTGCCGTTTGTATCTCTTGTCATGCAGAAGAGACCCGTTCGATTGTTCAGCAATGGGGCGCGTCCAAACACTATGGGGCCAATGTGGGCTGTTTTGAGTGTCACCAAGCGGAAAAGGGAGATCCAGATGCCGTCATGCACAAAAAATATCTGATCTCTACCTTGGTCACTCCAAAGGATTGTGCCCGGTGCCACGAAGTGGAGACCAAGCAGTTTGCAGAAAGCTCCCATGCCCAAGCCGGAAGCCATCTGGAGGGAACCATTCCTCATACGCTGGCAGCGGTTGTGCAAGGGGATAGCACTGTAAAGGGTACCCAAGCGGCCACCCAGGGTTGTGTACAATGCCATGGTTCCAAAGTGACCGTGAGTGCGAGCGGTGTGTTGAATTCGGCCACGTGGCCCAATTCTGGTATTGGCCGTGTCAATCCTGATGGTTCTCTTGGTACCTGCACCGCGTGTCATCAACAGCATGACTTTTCTCAAGCACAAGTCCGTCGTCCAGAGGCCTGTTCCAGATGTCACCAAGGAGCAGCGCATCCACAATCCGAGATTTATGAGCAATCCAAGCATGGGGCCACTTTCCGTGCCAGTATCGATAAAATGCATCTGGATTCACCCAAATGGATTGCAGGACAAGATTATGTTGGCGGACCAACCTGTGCGACCTGTCATATGTCTGCCACGATGAATGTTGGTATGACGCATAACGTAAGTCAGAGATTGAGTTGGGATCTGACCCAACCCGTTTCTAGCAAGACAGAGAAGAGTGCCGACAATCGGCAAGAGATGAAGACGGTTTGTATCTCCTGCCATACCGACAAAGTGGTACAAAATTTTTACGAACAGTTTGACAATGTCGTGAATCTGTACAACAGCAAATATGGTGAGCCTGGTACTCGTTTAATGGATGGTCTGCTCAAAGCTGGTCTGCGGACAGAGAAAACTTTCGATGACTCTATTGAATGGACTTGGTTTAAATTGTGGCATGAAGCTGGTCGTCAGGCTCGTCAAGGATCTGCCATGGTGGGTGCGGACTCTGTCCAATGGAAAGGGTTTGCCGAGGTTGCAGAGTTGTTCTATTCCAAGTTGATTCCACAGGCGGAAGAGTTGATCAGTAAAGCGGAGAGTGGTGGCAAAGGGGCTGAAGTCAAAGACGTGAAAGAGCTTCTTGAAACCATCAAGCATGATCCTGCCAACAGATGGATGAATGGTCAATAAAAAACAGCAACTCCCCCCTCTCCATGAGGAGGGGGGGGACGGATGGAAGGATCTACTATCCATGAAACATCGATTATATATGTTAGTTGGATGCTTGATAATGCTGTTTTCTTTTCCCATGGCTTCCTATAGCAGTGAGAATGCAGCATCGGTGATGGAATCACCTGACGTTTTCAAGGTCACCAGTGAAACCGAAAATGACAAATGTAATTATTGTCATGCTGTTAAGGGATTCAGTACTCCCACCAGCGATGGTCGGATCCAGAATCGAAAAGATCTCTTCGTCAACATGGAAGTTTTCTCGAAAACCGTCCATGCTTCACGGCGTTGTGTGGATTGTCACACGAGCATCAAAGAAGTTCCGCATGTGAAGAGTGCCAAACGGGAGAAGGTAAATTGTATTGGGTGTCATCAGGAGCAAAACCAAAAGCCACACGAAGCCGCAACCCATAAAACGTTGGAAAAAGTGGTTGAAAATATTGGCATGTACATGGACTCCGTCCACTCCAAGCCAAGAAAAGGGGATCCTGAACAGGTCAATGCCTATTGTACCGACTGCCATGAAGGGCATAATATTTTTGCCAAAGGGAGTGAGGAGCGCAAAGAGTTTAACAGAGACTCTCCAAAGCTCTGCGGAAAATGTCATCAAAAGCAACTTTTGACGTATGAAAATTCCGTGCATGGTGGTGATGTTTTGCGTTGGGGCGACGAGAAAAAGCCTGTTTGTATTGATTGTCATACCACACATATGATCAATTTGGCCAAATCGTCACCTGGTCAGTTGATTATCACTCAAAGCTGTGGAAACTGTCATAAAGAGCAGTATCAAACCTATACCGGAACGTATCACGGTCAGGTCAATTCGTTGGGGTATGTGAATACGGCCAAATGTTTTGATTGTCATGAGTCACATGACAACAAACTCGTCACCGATCCAGCCTCCAAGGTTCACAAAGAGAATCGAGAGAAGACTTGTAAAGCCTGTCATAAGGATGTCTCTTCAGGTTTTCTGACATTTTTACCGCATGCCAATACCCATGATTTTGATAAGTATCCAGAAATGTGGTTGGTTTCCAAGGGGATGATTGGTCTATTGATTGGTGTGTTTGCCGTCTTCTGGACCCATACATTGCTTTGGTTTTTGCGGGAGAGAAAAGAGAAAAAATTGGGGCTTTTGCATCCTCATGTGCCTCATGAAACAGTCGTTCCTGTCATCCCACAAACGACTGGAAGACGTGTCAATGTGCAACGTTTTCCACCTTTATGGCGGTTGGCGCATCTGAGTTTTGCGTTGTCCATTATGGTGTTGGGTGCCACTGGGTTAACGGTGTTGTTTGCCAATTCTTTCTGGGCCAAAACTGTTTCTAAGTTGTTAGGTGGACCAGAAGTTATGGCGATTATTCACCGTGTTGCGGCGGTGGTTTTTGTTGGTGTCTTTATGATTCACTTAGTCGTGGTGTTGCATAAACTTCTCATTAAAAATCGTAAAACCTTTAAATGGTTTGGTCCTTATTCGTTGGTACCTCGTTGGCAGGATCTTTGGGATTTTCTTGCCATGATGAAGTGGTTTTTTGGTAAGGGACCACGGCCAATTTTTGACCACTGGACATATTGGGAGAAGTTTGACTACTGGGCACCATTCTGGGGTGTCTCCATCATTGGTGGTTCTGGTTTGGTACTCTGGTTCCCGGCTACGGCGGGTGAGTATTTGCCAGGATGGATTTTCAATGTGGCCACGATTTTCCATGGTGAAGAGGCTGTTTTGGCAATCCTGTTTCTCTTTACTGTTCACTTTTTCAATTGTCATCTACGACCCAGCAAATTTCCTCTGGACATCATGATGTTTGTCGGGAGTATGCCACTTGAAGAATTTAAGCATGAACGGGCTATTGAGTATCAACGGGTTGTCGAAGAGGGTAAACTTGAGAACCTTATGGTTGTTCCACCAACCAAGAAATTGACACACTATTCTCGGATATTGGGTTTTTCACTCTTGGGGATCGGTTTAACCTTATTGTTCTTGGCTTTATCTGGAATTTTGACTGAACTTACGCATTACTTCTTCTCATAAGAAGGGGCGGAAACCAAAAGAAGCGATCTTCACGTGAGTGAAGGTCGCTTTTTTTTTATAGAGGTGTCTTAAGAAAAAATAAGAAAAAACAAATGAATTTAAATATATATCTGTTATTTTTCAATTTCCTTGCATCCGTTAAAAAGAAAGAGGTATTCTTTTTGCAATAATATTTTGTTGTAGATTTTGGCTAGAAGGTATGGACTATCCGCTTTTCTTCAACCGTGGAGTAATTAGATGAATTTTTTAATTGGCGTCGTGGATTGGCTGCGCGGTCCCAGTCGAATGGCTTTAGGCGGGGTTTTTCTGATTAGTTTTTTGATTGGTTTGCTTTTTGTTGTGACATTTCATTTTCGAATGAATGCAACCAGTCAAACGGAAGTGTGTATCTCTTGTCATGAGATGGAAAAAGTGTATAAGGAATATCAGCAAAGCGTCCATTATGCCAATAAGTTAGGTATGCGTGTTGATTGTGCGGATTGCCACATACCCCATGGAAAGAGTTTTGAGGATTGGACGGATAGATTTTTAGTCAAATTGACATCTGGCTGCAATGATCTTTATAAACATCTGCTTGAAACCTATTTTGGGATAGGCTCTTTTGAGCAATCCCGTGTTCACTTGTCTTCGAAAGTTCTTGCCCAGATGAAGGCACGGGATTCCAAAGAGTGCCGCGCTTGTCACTCTTTGACCGCTATGGACTTGGACAAGCAAAATAGTTCAGCATCCAATATCCATAAACAGATGATGGCGCAGGAGAATAAGACCTGCATTGAGTGCCATGGTGAATTTGGTCATAAGATGTCGAAGGGGGGAGCTGGTGAGGAAAAAGGAAGCGATTTGACTCCTGTTATCCCTGTTGAGCCAGTTGCGGTTCCTGAATCTGCTGTCCCATCGGCGACAGAGGAACCCGCTCCGGTTGCGGCTCCTGAATCTGCGGCTCCATCGGCGACAGAGGAACCCGCTCCGGTTGCGGCTCCTGAATCTGCGGCTCCATCGGCGACAGAGGAACCTGTCGTTCCGGTTGCGGCTCCTGAATCTGCGGCTCCATCGGCGACAGAGGAACCCGCTCCGGTTGCGGTTCCTGAATCTGCTGTCCCATCGGCGACAGAGGAACCCGCTCCAGTTGCGGCTCCATCGGCGACAGAGGAACGGGCTTCTCAATAGGTACAAGACCTTGGGGGGCGGAGAACCGCCCCCCAATTCCCCCCACCCTTTTTTTAATTCTTAAAAAAAAAAGGGGGGGTCTGGGGGATTCATCCCCCAGGGTTTTGTCTTTAATTTTTTTTTTTTGCCCGCAGGTCAGTAGATTCTATTTACAAGGTCCAATTCGTTTGGCTTTGGTTGTGGTTGTTATGGACATGGCAGAACCAGCCCCGCCAGGATTGGGCATGGTCAGTGCCATTTGTCCGGTGTAGGAATCTCCAGCAAAAAGATACGCGCCTTGGCCGGTCATTTGTTCATTTGGACAGATAATAGAAAAGTTCATTCTATTGTTTTCTTGTTTTAAATCTTTCAATTGGCAACCGTCACTGCCGCCTTTATTGAGCATGCGTTGGGGATCGGCGAGGTCTTCTTTGGTCATGCACTCTTGCAACACTTGATCTGGCATATCCATTCCAGGCATGACGGTATGCAGGTTGATTTCATATAGACCTGGTTGGCCATTGAGTTCGGCACTTTGGGCTGCGGGGATTACTGTAAAAGAGGTGATTAGAAGGGCAAAACTTAAAAGACGCATGAATTTCTCCTGGAGGTAAAGTTGAAAAGAGTTAATGGTTTTGATTAACGCCATTTTTGTTTGGCCAAAGATGGCTTATCGTAAATAAAACCGTTCCGGCCAATACAATAGAGGGGCCAGAGGGGGTATCTATGGTGAGCGAAGCCCACAGTCCCATAAAAACCGATAGCACACCAGCACCCATGGCACCCAAGGCCATGGCTTCGGGGGAGTGGACCCAACGTCTAGCCGTGGCGGCGGGAATGATCAGCAAGGAGGTGATGAGCAAAATTCCGACAATGCGCATGGCAATGGCGATGACCACGGCGATGAGCAGCATAAATATAAAACGGATTTTTAGGGTGGGTATTCCTTCGGCGCGGGCCAAATCTTCATGGACTGTCAAGGCCAATAGGGGGCGCCAGATGAGTCCCAACACCGATAAAACCAAGATGCCACCGCCATATACCCAATACAGATCTTCTATCCCCACCGCCAGGATATCTCCAAAGAGATATCCCATAATATCTAGGCGCAGCCACACCATAAGGCTCAATACCACCAAACCCAAGGATAGGGCCGAATGGGATAAAATGCCCAGCCAAGTATCGCCAGAGATCCATTGCCGCTGTTCTAGAAAAACCAAAAATATTGCCAAAAGGGTGGTCACCCCCATCACTCCCCAAACGGGATTGATCTCCATCAACACCCCTAACGCCACCCCCAGTAATGCCGAGTGGCTCATGGTGTCGCCAAAGTAGGCCATGCGACGCCAGACAATAAAACATCCGAGGGGGCCAGCGGCCATGGCGGTTCCGATCCCTGCTAAAATGGCACGCCAAAAAAAATCTTCAAACACCCTGACATCCTTTCAAAGTCAAAATCAATCTTAAGAGTCTGAGATTGATAAACAAGTGGCATCGACACAGGAACCTTTTTGGGGGGCAATTTGGCCGTTGAGGTCGTGTTGATGGTCGTGGGTATGCATATACAAGGCATAGGCCGCCAAGGCGCGTTCGCCAAAGAGGCGTTTAAATACGGGATGTCGGGTTACAACCGCTGGCGTGCCAATACAGCAGATATGACGATTTAAACAGACTACCCGATCGGTGGAACCCATTACCAAATGTAGATCATGGGAGACCATTAAAATACCGCAGCCACGTCTTTTTTGGATGGCCCCGATGAGTTCATAAAGTTCCATCTCCCCGGAAAAGTCCACCCCTTGTACCGGTTCGTCAAGCATTAATAAATCGGGATTGCGCAACAAGGCTCTGGCCAGCAACACCCGTTGCATCTCTCCTCCAGAGAGTCCTTGGGCTGGGGAGTTCAGAAGGTGACCCACGCCAGTCTCTTCTAGGGCGGTCAATACCTCGGCTGGAGTTCGGGTAATGGTCAAGGTCATCATTCGGCCCACGGTTAAAGGCAACACTGGATCCAAGGTCAAGCGTTGCGGAAGATAGCCAATCCGCAAGTTTGCACGACGATAGAGCTGACCTGTGGTGGGGGGAATCAAGCCGAGCAACGTTTTAATCAGAGTGGATTTACCCGCCCCATTCGGACCGATGACACACAAGATCTCGCCAGCGCGCACATCTAGGTTGATATTTTGTAATACCAGTTTATCTCCTTGTCGGACCGTCACCCCTTCGGTCCGCATGAGCACAAGATTGTCAGTTGGCGTAATTTCCATTTAGTTTCGTTTCTTTTTTACGGATATGATGCCTTGCGGGCAAAAAAAAATCAAAGGCCAAACCCTGGGGGATGAATCCCCCAGACCCCCTCTTTTTTTTAAGTATTTAAAAAAAAGAGGGGGTCTGGGGGGCGGTTCTGGGCCCCCCAACGTTTTGATTTTTTTTCGATACATTTAGAATGACATCCCATGTTATAACATATAAAATATCCTCTTCTAGTTTTTATGTTGGTGAACGATTTTTTTTTTAGGAGTAAAAAAAGGAGTTATAAAAATGGTGCGACCTTTTTGGTGGGTGAAATATATTTATATATTTGTTTTTATTGTGTTTTTTAATATGTTATCTAGGAGTGTTTGTGCGGATGTTTCGGTGGTGGCCACGATTCAACCCATCCACTCTTTGGTATCGGCGGTGCTGCAGGGGGCGGGGGAGCCTTATCTTTTGGTGCGGGGGAAAAACTCTCCCCACACCGGTTCTTTGCGACCGTCGGATGCCGCTATTTTACAAACGGCGGATCTTATTTTTTGGGTTGGCCCACAACTAGAACTTTTTTTGGAACGTTCTTTAACCAAGCTGCCCAAAAAGGCCCGTTTGGTCTCTTTGAGTCAGATTGCAGGGGTGACTCTGTTGCCCTATCGTCAAGAGGAGATGCAATCAGAAGAACACGCTGAAGAACACGCCTCCCATACTCACCTGGGTGGGATGGATATGCATATTTGGTTGGATCCGCAAAATGCCAAAGGGATTGTTGTCGCCATAGGCGCACATGTGTCTCAATTGGATCCCAAGCAGGCCTCTCTCTATCAAAAAAATGTTCAAGCCACTCTGACCCGTTTAGAGGTTTTACAAACGCAATTGGAGCATATTTTGACCCCTGTTAAAGAGTGGCCTTTTATGGCATTTCACGATGCTTATCAATATTTTTCGGTTCGTTTTGGACTAAATTATCAAGGTTCGGTAACCACAAATCCCGATCGCACTCCAGGGGCCGCTCGTTTAACAGCGATTCAGTCCGTTATTCGTTCCAGTCATACCCGTTGTATTCTCAGCGAGGCGCAATTTCAACCCACCCTTGTGCAATCTTTAGCCAAAGACACCCATCTGACCACCGCCACCATCGACCCTCTTGGAGCCACTTTGGATCCCGGTCCAGAGCTTTATTTTAAATTGATGGAGAATTTAGCGACCACTATCGCGACATGTTTGAATAGGGTTGGAACATGATGTCCTGCGGGCAAAAGAGTCAAAAGCAAAACCCTGGGGGATGAATCCCCCAGCCCCCAAGAATTAAAAGAAAAGGGTGGGGGGGATTGGGGGGCGGTTCTCTGCCCCCCAAGGTCTGGATTTTTATTTTTCCGAAACATGAACATGATGCCTTGCGGGCAAAAGAGTCAAAAGCAAAACCCTGGGGGATGAATCCCCCAGACCCCCTTTTTTTTAAGAACTGATAATCGCGACCTTGGGGGGCGGTTCTGGGCCCCCTCAAGGTCGCGATTATTATTTTTTCGATACATGAACTGTTTGATTTTTTTATTTATATATGAAAGATAAGTGAATAAAAACGGATCATTTGACCAACATAGGAGGGAATGCTAATATTAAAGTATAAATGCCATATTTAAATATAGGGGGTGATGGTATGCGTAGAGTAAATTTAAATGAATAAGGTCTTTCGTCCATTTTCTAACAAAAATAATAATATAACAGAAAAATTGATGCTTGTCAATGGTTTGATTGTGGTTTTGCTGGGAGTTTTGGTGCTTTTCGGTTGGTATACGCACAACCTCCTGTTGATTCAAGTATATCCTAATCTTGTCCCTATGCAATACAATACCGCTTTTGGCTTTATTTTTTGCGGTAGTGCGTTGATCTCTTTTTGGTTTAACCGATTTGGTTTGGCATGCCTGTTTGGAATTGGCGTGGTCATGCTCGCTGGGGTCACTCTGGTTGCATATGTGTTTGACCTTCCTGGTATAAACCAAATTTTTATGGAATATCCCATGTCGGTGAATACCGCCAATATTTCTCGTATGCCTCCTAATACCGCCTTAAGCTTTATTTTTATGGGGATCGGGATTGTCAGCGATTGGGCATTGGGGCGTTACAAAAACCGTTATTTTGTGATGGGAATTCTCGGTGCTTTGGTGGTTGCACAGGGTATCGTGGCGTTGGTTGGTTATATTGTCGGGCTTGAATCCATTTATGCTTGGGGTTATATGCCCAAAATGGCACTCCATAGTGCTTTTGGATTCGTTATGTTGGGGAGTGGTTTGATCGCCTTGGCCTGGAGTCGAGAAGTAAAAAAAATAACCCTGTATCCAGTCTGGTTTTCGATAGTCGTGGGAATTGGCACGGTCGCTATCACTTTGTCCTTGTGGCACTCCTACCATTTTGTCGATAGCAATACCAATAATCCTTTTGACAATTTTTCTTTAAAAAACGCCCATGATGCCTTGTTGATTATCGGTTTTATTCTTTCTGGTTTCCTTGTTCTCACGCTTCATTATAACCAAATTGTTCGACAGCAATTTATCCAATTGCAAGGCGAAGATCATCAGAAGCTTCGTCTTTTGCAAACGAAAAGCGTTTTGAATGATCTTTTGCAATTGGCGACAGAGACACACTCTTTAGAGGAACTTCTAGAGATCGCATTGGATATTATTTTGACTCATATTTGGATCCCTACCCTGAAAAAGGGGGCCATTTTTTTAAATGAGGAAGGTTCTGGAGAAGTGGTGTTGTGTTCTCAAAGGGGGCTAGGTGATCCAGTGCTGAAGAGCTGTGGCCGAGTCTCTTCTGGTGAGTGTTTATGTGGTCGTGTTTTGGAAACTGGCAAAATCATTTTTTCCGATTCGACTGATGTGCGCCATACCCGGCATTTTAGAGAGATGAAACCGCATGGTCATTATTGCGTGCCTATCCATTTTGGAACTCGATTGCTGGGTGTTTTTAATATTTACTTGCCAGTAGAACATGTTGAAAGCGAAGAGGAAAAAGAGTTTCTTGGTATTATTGCTAATACTTTGGCAAAGATTATTGAGCAAAAACAATCTGAAAAAACGCTGGCTGAAAAACAGGCCTTTATTGACAATATTCTCCATTCTTCACCAGATTTGGCCTTTGCCGCAACAGATTTAAATTTTTACATTACCTATTATAACACCGTTGCTGAGAGAATTTTTGGTTATACAAAAGAGCAAGTGATTGGCAGGAACGTCCTGGATATTCACGCCAGGGAGTGTGTGGCCCCAGAGCGTTTTAAAAAAGCGGTGGAAATTGTCCGGCGCACAGGGGTCTATCATTATGTTGTTGAGCAGGAGAAAAATGGAGAGACTCGAATCATTTCTTCCAAGGTGAGTGGCATTTTGGACCAGAAGAGAGAGTTCATAGGGTTTGTTTTGGTTTCAGAGGATGTCACAGAGCAGAAACGCATGGAAAATGGTCTTCGCATCGCTCGGATTCGGGCTGAGGAGGCCAACCGAACCAAAAGCCATTTTTTGGCTGCGATGAGCCATGAAATTCGCACCCCTATGAATGCCATTCTTGGTATGGGGGAGGTGCTTAAGGAGAGCGGGCTTAATGAAGAGCAAAGTGATTATCTTAAGGTTTTGATCCATGCCGGAGAAAATCTACTGGCCTTGATCAATGATATTCTTGATCTATCCAAAGTTGAAGCGGGCCAGTTGATGTTGGAAGCACTCTCTTTTGATTTACAAGAGTTGGCTGTGGGAACTTGGCGTATTCTTCGTAATACGGCCCTCACTAAAGGGCTTGTTTTTGATTGTCTGGTGAAACCGGATTGTCCTCGCTTCGTCGTTGGCGATCCAAGTCGATTACGCCAAATATTGCTTAATTTACTTGGAAATGCCATCAAGTTTACGGAACAGGGTAGGGTTGTGCTTTTGTTGGAGTCTGGAGATCAAGATTATATCAAATTTTCGATTTCAGATACTGGTATCGGTATTAAGGAGAGCCAAATAGAGGATATTTTTGAACCTTTTAGGCAGGCAGATGGTGCTGTTTCCCGTCGTTATGGAGGTACAGGACTGGGTCTTTCCATCTGCAAGCAACTGATTCATGCTATGGGAGGTATCATTCAGGTAGAGAGTGCGGTTGGAAAAGGTTCTGTTTTTCGTTTTACTGTTCGTTTGCCCAGATCGGAATTATCGATTTCGGATGGTGTTTTGAAAAAAGTTATTCGAGACGATCACAGAGAGATAAAACAGCCCATGGCCCAATCCGTTATGAACATTTTGTTGGTGGATGATGCCGATGATAATCGTCTTTTGATTCACGCCTACCTTAAAAATACACCGTATCAGATCACAGAGGCGGTGAATGGTCAAGAAGGGGTGCGGAAGTTTCAATCTGGAACCTTCGATTTGGTTTTTATGGATATGCAAATGCCTGTTTTGGATGGTTTTGGAGCTACCGAACAGATTCGCCAATGGGAAAAAGATCAGGGTCGTGCAAATACGCCGATCATTGCTTTAACAGCGGATGCCATGAAGGAGGACGTTGAAAAAACGATGATGGTCGGTTGTGATTTACATCTTTCTAAGCCGATCAGGAAATTACACTTACTTGATGTGATTCGTCAGTTTGTTAAGTAATATCAATATTATTGATTACCTCAATCCCCCAGGGGTTTGATTTTAACTTTTTTGTCCGCAGGGTATCCTCCTTTTTATTTAAAACCTCTTCCCCAGCGAAATCCACGCATAATATATTCAAAGGTTGTCTTAATCCGCACCCGATCCAAATTCCAGGAGTTGGGCAGAGGGGGAAAGGGAGCGGCGTTTTTGACGGCGGCGAGGGCCGCCTGATCTAAAATGGGGCTGCCGGAAGAGCGAATGAGTTCAATTTTTTCGAGTTGGCCCTCTTTGTTGATGGTGAAGGCGATAAAAAGAGAACCGTGGAGATTCTCTTCTTTGGCTTGGGTGGGATAACTCCAACCTTGCTCCACCCGATCTTTGACGCTTTTTAAAAAGGCGGCATAACGGACCTCTTGGGTGTTTAGGTCGATGCTGGCCACTTTATCAGAGGGAATAGCCCGCTCCTTATCCCAGTCGGAGAGGGATTTTAAACTGGGGGTTAAATTGAGGGGGGGATCCGGGAGTGCTTGGGCAACGATCGGGGTGCTGCTGTCAAGAACAGGCTCCTTGGTTGGAATTGGGGTGGATTTGGAAGGTGATTTCATCTTGGGCCGAGCAGGAGGGGTGGGCGGCGGGAGAGAAGCTGGGGGAGGGGCGAGCTCTTCTGGTTGCGGGGTGTTTGTGGTATGGGTTCTCTCCGCTAGAGCCTCGACAGGGGCGGGCCTGTTTGGAGACTCTTTTTCCGGGGTTATGCCCAAAAAAACAAAGGGGATCTCCTGAAAGGGCTGGAGCGGTTTTTTGTCAAAGGAGGAGATGAAAAAAAAGTGCAATAAAAAGCCATGCAGCAACAGCGATGCTGTCAAAGCCAGGGTGGGGGGAATTGGTTTGGTAAATTTAAATCGGTTCATCCAGGATATTCCATACGTTATCTAAGCGATCCAGGATTATAAACGCCAAAATTCCGTTGAGCAGACCTGTGATCCACGATCCAGCTAAAAAGAAAGGTAAAGCAAGAAATAGGCCTGAATGGCCAATAATGACAAAATGGGCCGCGATTATTTGACACCCCATGTGGGCCAGTGAGGCGGGGAGGGAGATACCGACCGGTCCCCAACGCCAAGGGAGCCATGCCATGACCCCCATGATCAGAATGGCTCCGCAGGCCCCTGAGAGGCTCATCAGAAAGGTAGGAGAGAGAAAAGTCCCTAAAGCCAGAGAACCAGCAAACACTCGGATAAGGGAAACCGCTGCCGCCGCTCGCCAGCCCAGCTTAAAAAAGGCTACCAACGCAAAAATATTGGCAAGTCCCACTTTAAACCAGGGTCCAGGCCCTGGAAGCGTCGCCTCAAGCACATGAACGGCTATGCCGGCGGCGGCTAGATAGGCGATCCACAAATCGCGACGGGGTTGTGCTATGGGAGTCATTGGGCGATGGCATCATATTCTGGAGTGGTCGTGGGGGCGGTATTGATTTGAATCACCACCCGGCAGGGCACACAGGCCGCTATGGCTCCAGCGGATTGAATCCAACCGGTACGGGTACCGATGAGACGTGGGCTTTGATATTCCAATAGTCGGGCGTGTCCATCGCCGGTTTCGATGGTGACTGGCCCCAGGCGACCATCTACCTGTATGGATTGTTTTTGAAAGAGATTTAATGTCTTAACAGCGCGGTTGTTGACAAAAACGGTGACCGTGGCTCCCGCTGGTTGTTTGGTAAGCCAACCGAGGGCTACAATGGCCAGAGCTAAAAAAAGGGCCAGCCATCGGTCTGCCGGTGTCGTGGCGCGCTTCAAGAGAGCCATGGCGACCCGCCAAGGGGGAGCGATCTTCACCTGTCGGTCAGCCATTGCCCGATATATTTTTCGGTTTGGAGATGGTTTTCTTTGTCGTCGATCAGAAGAGCGGCACAGTTGGGAAAATGTTTGTTTATTAATTCCAGGCCCTTCTGTTGGCCCAGAACAAAAATTGCGGTCGAGAGGGCGTCGGCGGTGATGGCCTCTGGGCATTGGATAGAGACCGATATCAGGCCCGCTTTGGCGGGATAGCCGGTTTTTGGATCGAGAATATGGTGATATCGTTGCCCCTCAAAGAGAAAAAAACGTTCATAATCCCCAGAGGTGACCAAGGCGATATCTCCAGAGAGCAGGGAAACAGCGGTCACTCGGCTTGGGTCGCGGGGGTGCTGTACCCCCACCCGCCAGGGTTTTCCTCCTTTGGAACCGATAATACGCAGATTGCCGCCGGCATTGACAATGGCATTTTCAACGCCTTGGGCGCGCAGGGTGGCGATGGCTTGGTCAATGGCATACCCTTTGGCTATGGCTCCCAGGTCGAGTCCGGTTTGGGGATCCAGTTGGAGCAGGTCTGGCTCTTTGAGAACAATGCGAGGGGGGGATGGACGGTTTTTGAGCCAATTGTTGATGGCTTGCGCAGCAGGGGGGGTGGTGGGAGGCGGTTCTTCAGAGAATCCCCATAGTTTTGTAAGTGCAAGAAGCCCCATATCAAAGGCACCCTGGGAGAGTTGATCGATCTCTATTCCCAAGTTTAATACCTGCCAAATTTCGTGGGGAATGGGGTGGGGTGCGGAGTCGACCGTTCCATTGATCTGGCTCAGGGGGGAGTTGGGCAGGTGGCGACTCATGAGTTGTTCGATCCGCTCTATCTCTTGAAATCCGGCGGTGACGGCTTGTTGTTCTATGTTGTCTGGCACGCCCCAGGTGGTGATGGTGACCAGGGTGCCCATGCGTAACTGAGTGGTGGATTTGGGCGCGGCAGACTCCTGGGCGCAGGCGGTTAAGAGAAGAAAAAGGGTCGTCAATAAAATATAACGCAGAGGGGTCATGTCGGGGCTGCCGTTTCAGGGGGGAATAGAATATCTCCTGCCCAGGCTTGGAGGGTGGTGATGGCGGCTAGGGCGGCGGTTTCAGTGCGTAGAATACGCGGGCCAAGACTCAAAATAGTGGTGCAGAGGTTTTTGCTGGCCCATTGGACCTCTTCGGCGGTAAATCCACCTTCGGGACCGATCAAAAGGGTCACCTGGGTTGGGGAGGGTAGGGGAGGGTAGCGACCAGAAGCCGGAGAGGTTGGTTGGGCCGCCTGTTCCCAAAAAAGATATCTGGGAGCGGAAGGCGTGAGTTGTGGGGCAAGATGGCTCCAGGGGGTGGGAGGGAGAATCTCCAACAATCGGGTACGTCCGCACTGTTCGGTGGCTTCAATGACGATGCGCTGCCAGCGTTCCATGCGGTGGGCTTGGCGGGCCAGATCGGGTTTGCTCACTCCCCGTTGACAGAGTAGGGGAATTAAACGTTTAACGCCAAGTTCTACCCCTTTTTGTAAAATAAACTCCATGGCCGCTGGTTTGGCTAACCCTTGGACCAGGGTGATCTCCAGGGAGGATTCCCGTTCTATGGGGAGATAGGCCCCCAGAGTGATGCGGGCTGGTGGGCCAGGATCGCTCAAAACGGCCTGCCACTCTCCTCCTTGGTTGTCAAACAGGAGAAGCGGGGCCTCGCGCTCCAAACGCAACACCCGCACCAGATAGCGGTGTGCCTCGCGGTTGAGTTCGATGATTTGATGTCCTTGTAACGGGGTGGCGTGATAGAGTCTGGGTATCATGGGGATGTAGAGGGGTCCTTTTGTTTGCATTTGGTTTCTCGCTTTTTGGAGTTTACATCAGGTATAAAAAAGATGAACAGGAGAATGCGAAAAATCGAAAAAAAATTGTAACCGTTCACCGAAGTAAAATTTTACGTTAATTGAAACTCAATGATTTATTGCTTTGGCGTAACCGTTCATATATTAATAAAAAAAAAGGGGTCTGGGGGATTGCCCCCAGGGTTTTGTTTTTGACTTTGCTTTTGAATTCGGTTTTGCTTTCTTCAAATAGCAGGGGGGTTGGGGGATGCAAT
>JAMOAW010000087.1:0-12735 GCA_039908535.1 Magnetococcus sp. DMHC-6
TTTTTTTTGGGGGTTGGGGTTGGAAACGCACATGATTCATTTGATCCTGCCATGAATGGCGCGTATGCCACCTCGCAATTTGAGGATGTGGCGGCCAAATCCACTGGGCTTTCAGGGGTGATTTGGGAGTTGGGATTTGGTGGGTTGGGTTTGTTGATTTGGTTTTTGCTCATGTTGTTTAAGGATGCCATCCATTTTGCCAAGGAGGATGGCCTATTTGGGGCCTTTTCATTGTCAATGTTGATGCAGGTCGCCATTTTTGCGTTGACGTTTTTTTATTTTTTTGTCTTCGATATCAATATTATCTTGATCTATTTTTCTTTGATGGCAGGGATTATTGCGGCTGGAGATCGGTATAAACATGAGTGGCGTGCAGACCGGGATTCTTGATAAAAGTTTACGAAGTGCCGGGCGGTTGCTGGTGTTGCGCAGCCTTTTTCAACCGGTGACTTTGGCGGCGACCATCTTATTGGTTCGGGTGCTTTCTGAAGAGGCGTATGGGGTGTATAGCCTGTTTCAGTCGGTATTGTCTTTTATGGGTATGGTGGCCTCATTAGGGATTGCCAACACGTTGCAGCGATTTATTCCAGAATATCTTGCCCGTGGGGAGTTTCGGGTGGCAGGTGCACTGTATCGTTTGGCGGCTTTGATTCGATTATTGGTGAATATTGTTTTGCTTTTTATCGTGTTGACGTTTTGGGATTGGGTTGCCCACTTTTTTGATCTGTTGCCTTATCGCAATCTGTTTATGATTTTTTCGTTGATTATTCTTTTGCAAATGCAGAAGGAATTGATAGAAATTTGTTTAAACTCCTATTTTTTACATGCCATGACCCAGTGGGGGGCCATTGTTTTGAGTGGGATCAAGGTGGTTGGTTATGGAGTGGGGCTTTGGTGGCACTGGGATTTGTTGGCCATTTTGTTGGTGGATTTGTTTGGTACGTTGGTAGTGTTTGTTTTGTTGAAATTTTTGGCTAGGCGTTATATCCCCTCAGCTGAAGGCGAGATGTCTGGGATTGCGACGGTGGATAAACGGCGTTTTTATCGATATGCCCTGTTTTATAATTTTAATGATGTGGGTTCTGGGGTGATGGGCGATCAGTTTGATAATTTTTTTCTGGCTGCCTATTTGGATCCGTTGTCGGTTGGGGTCTATTTTTTTTGTAATCGGGTGGCGGAAAATTTTAATAAAATGATGCCGACCCGTTATTTTAAAGAGGTGATCAAATCGGCTTTTTTTTCGATGGGCAGCGCGATTAAAACGCGACGGGTGGGGCGGGTGTACCAAATGTTGGCCAAGGTTAATTTTTTCTATAATATCATTGTCTTGTCCTTTGTGTTGGCCGTTGGCAAAGAGATGATCGCGGTGGTTTTTGGTGGTAATTATTCGGATCATGTTTGGATTTTGGTGGGGATTTTGTCTTTTCAGTTGGGGATTGGATTTTTAAAATCCGTTGATATCATTGCCCAATTGCGGGAAAGAGCCGATATCATTCTCTACAGTAAAGGGTTTGCTGTTTATAATATTTTGGCGGACATTCTTTTAATTCCGCTGCTTGGGATTATGGGCGCGGTGGTGGCGACTGGAACGACCCAACTGCTACGAGCGGGTTATTTGTGGTTTTTTGTGCGCGATTGTGTCCATTTTCGCGGGATGGGGAAGGTGTTGGGGTTGACTTTGATTTATTGGCTGGTCGTGGCGGGTTTGGTCAGGGGGATGGGGCTGTGGATGGTTTCGGCCTGGGTGGTGTTGGTGATGGGTTTATGTATGTTTATGTTGGCTTTTATTATATTTTTGCGGTTGAATATTTTTAATCGAGTGGAAAAAAGAGTGTTGCAAAATTGGTTGAACCAAGGTGGAAAGATGGCGCGGATGGTGGGATTGTTGCGTCTGCGTTTGCAATAGGCCATCTATTCTGTTTTTTGGTTTTATTATTTAAAAAAAAAGGGGTCTGGGGGATTGCCCCCAGGGTTTTGCTTTTGCTTTTGACCTCGGTTTTGCTTCCTTCAAAAAGCAGGGGGATTGGGGGATGCAATTCCCCAAGGTCTTGACTTGGCTTTTTGTTCAGGCACTCGTTCATCGTCCACACTTAAATGTGGTGGTACCGGATTGTTAAGAGAGTATTTTTTAATTTAAATTGGAGCATGATTGATGAATTTATTAAAATTATTAGCCAAAGGTTCGGGAATAGGGATGGGTGTGGCGGTTTTGTTTTCCACCTTTCAGCTTCAAGCGATTACCCCAGATCCAGTGCCCGTAGGGCAAGTGGTTTCTGGGGTAACCTCCGTAGCTCATGGCGATACCAAAGAGTTTGTTTTTTATGTCCATTTTGATTCGGATCAATCCGTTATTAAAAATGTTTATGCGACCCTTTTGGATGAGGTTGTCCGTATTGTGCAAAGCAGCGGTCCAACTCGGTTTAAGGTGCAAGTGGAAGGGCATACAGATAGTGTTGGCACGGACTCTTATAATCTGCATCTTTCGCAAAGGCGATCGGCAGCGGTTAAAAAATATCTTTTGACCAAGCCTGGTTTGGTGGAGGCGGGTTTTAAAGTGGAATTTTTTGGGGAGTCCAAACCCCAGGCTTCCAACGAGACGAGCCAAGGCAAGGCTCTCAATCGTCGGGTTCGGGTGGTGGTGAGTGCGGTTGAAAAGGCGTTGAAGTCACAAAAATTTGCCCATCTTTTGGATATCACGCCAGATGGCAAAGGGTTTGCCTTGGGCAAGGGGGCCACGCTAAATTATTGGAAAACCGAATTGGCCTGTCCACAGAAGAGCTTTGTTGCCCATGATGCGGCGGTGACCTCGGTGGCATTTTCCCCCAAAGATGGCCGCATTGCCTTGACGGGTGGTTCTGATCATAAAGTTGTTTTGTGGGATATGGCCACTGGGACCGAGATTCGTCATCTGCTTGGCCATACCGATGCGGTTCAGGAGGTGGCTTTTTCTATTCGTGATGTGCGGCAGGCGATTTCGGCTGGTTTAGATGGTCGGGTGATGATGTGGGATTTGGAGACTGGCAAACAAAGACCGCCGGATTTGGAGGGTCATCCCGGTGGGGTCAATACCGTGGCCTATGATCTTCAAGGGCGGTATTTTATTTCAGGTGGTCAAGATGGGGTGATGAAATATTGGGACTCCTCCAATGGTGAGCTTATTCAGACCGTTCCTAGCAATGGGTTTTGGGTAACTTCTGTGGCATTTATTTCGAAAGAGCAGTTTTTGTCTGCCACTGGGGATGGGACGATTCGTCTGATACAACTGAATCATGCTCCCCACCCATCCGAGGTGTTGCGTTCTTATGTGGGTCACACCGGTCCAGTCAAATCTTTGGCTGTGGCACCAGACGGACAAAGTTTTCTCTCTGCGGGGATGGATGGGCATATTTTTGTTTGGAATGTGTTGAGCGGTCAGAAGATTGCGTCCATGGCAGGTCATGTTGGGGGCGTGAATTATATCAACTATTTGGATAAATCTGCGCAACGGGCTTTATCGTTTGGTAACGATGATCAGATTAAAATGTGGCGGGTTGCCGATGGTCAGTTGTTGCGTACCTTTGCGGTGGGAGAAGAGATCAAAGAGCGATCTCCCCCGCCATCTGATCCCAAGGCAGGAGAAAAATGGATTGAGCCTATCACTGGCATGGCCTTCTCTTGGGTGCCTGGGGGATGTTATCAAATGGGATGCGGTATTTGGTCTGATAGTTGTTCTGCTGGCGATAAACCGGTCCATGAGGTGTGCGTCTCCGGGTATTGGTTGGGTCAGAATGAGGTTACCAATGGTCAATGGCAGAAGATCATGGGTGGGCTTCCAGATATGAGCGGTCCAGGTGATGAGTTGCCTGTGACCCGCATCGGCTGGGAAGAGGCCCAGGATTTTATCTGTCGATTGAATGCAAAAGGGGGCGTTCACTATCGTTTACCCACGGAAGCCGAGTGGGAGTATGCTTGCCGCAATCAGGGCCAAGAAATTGAATATTCGGACTCTTCTGCCCTTAAGGTCCAACCTGTTGAAGTAGATGTGCCCGTTGTACGGCCAACGGATACTTGGATGGCTCGTGTGGGTTCAGAAATTTTTCCCAACCGTGAGGATGGGGAGAAAAATGGGGGAGCTACGGCACAAAACCCCGATGCCAATCCCAATTTGGGACGTGGAATACATCCGGTGGGATCGGTTTGGCCGTCCAGTGGTTTGGGGCTGAATGACATGAGCAGCAATGTTTGGGAATGGGTTGAGGATATCTATGACAAAGATGCCTATGCGGTACATGCCGATTTAGATCCTCTTTTTATTGGGGGGGTTCGTTATCAATTTGGTGCTTCCCGTGTTCTTCGGGTAGAGCGAGGCGGATCTTGGGATCGTGGGGCAGATTCTCGGTCACGTTGTTCGTTGCGTGGTAAGGATTATCCCGAGGTCCGTGGGTTTTTTCTGGGATTTAGAGTGGTCCGCGAGGTTCAATAACCTTTTTTTTTAGTGATTAAAAAAAAAAAGAGGGGGTTTGGGGGATTTATCCCCCAAGGTTTGGCTTTTTTTTTAAGATGCAATGAGAGAATGAGGCAAGAAACATGGAAAGAATGAACTGGTCGGCGCAACTTTATTTTCAGCGGTTGATCATTCCTCTGACGGTCTTTGGCTCCCTTGTGGGTGTTAACTGGGCCTTGTTTCAGGAGCTCACTAAAGATCTCCTTCGCTTTGGCGTGGTGATGATGGTCTTAAGTTTTTATATGTTTCGCGAGACAGAATTTTGTATTTCTATGTATGATTGCGTTTCGGCAAAGGGGGGGCGGATTTTTAAAACCTGGGGGTTGATTGTAGGGATTGTTTTGTTCATCCAGATGGCCTTTAAAGTTGAGTTTGTACAACCCGATGTGATGACTGTTTGGATTTTTGTCACGCCATTGACCATTTTTTTGATGCAAACGGCTTTAAAAAAAGTGATTGTTCTTTATTTTAATCAACCAAAATATCGCAAAAAGGTTGTTGTGATTGGCGGCAATTACTCAGGGATTCGGTTTGCCAATGAAGTAAAACACAATTCCTTTTTAGAAATGACGTTTATGGGTTTTTTCGATGATCGCAGTATGGACCGCTTGGGGAGTTTGATCCATGAGGAGTTTATTGGTACGATTTCGGAAAGTGTTAATTTTGTAGTTGAAAATCATATTGATATGGTCTATATCGCCTTGCCCATGAGCAGTCAGCATCGGATTTTTAAACTGCTGGAGGAGCTTGAAAATACCACGGCTTCGGTCTATTTTATTCCAGATGTGAAAATTTTTGATTTGGTGCAGGCGCGTTTTGATACCATCAACGGCATTCCCATTGTGGCGGTGTGTGAAACCCCTTTTTATGGCATTAATGCCATCAAGAAACGTTTATTTGATATTGTTGTATCGATTTTTGCTCTGATTCTCCTTTTTCCTTTGATGTTGGCGATTGGCATTGCGGTTAAGATGACTTCGCCGGGGCCGGCTCTGTTTTTTCAACGTCGGTATGGGTTGGGTGGCAACGAGATTCGGGTGGCGAAATTTCGCAGCATGAAGGTCATGGAGGATGGGGGAGAGGTGGTGCAGGCCACTTTGGGGGATAGTCGCATTACCCGTGTGGGAAGTTTTCTCAGGCGCACCTCTTTGGATGAGTTGCCACAATTTTATAATGTCTTGATCGGTGAGATGAGCATTGTTGGCCCGCGCCCCCATGCGGTTTCCCACAATGAGGCTTACCGTAAGTTGATCAAGGGGTATATGGCGCGGCACAAGGCTTTACCAGGGATTACGGGTTGGGCACAGGTGAATGGCCTGCGCGGTGAGATCACCCGTATGGAGGATATGGAGTCGCGGATTAACTATGATCTCGATTATTTGCGCTGCTGGTCACTCTCTTTTGATGTTTGGATTGTTTTAAAAACCATCTATGTCGTCATTCAAGGCAACCGCGCCTATTGATTGTCCGTTTCATCTTTCTGATTGATGTCGTATTATAATTGTCGCTGAGCATTTTTATAAAAAAATGGCGCAATCCTGCATGAATATTTTACGATTCGTGTTATGATAGGGTTTTGGCAATTGACAAGCATGGATACTGGCTCGAAGGAGAGAATTTACATGAAAAAGTTTCAAAATAATCGTTTTCTGGGTATCGCCACCGCAATAGCCTTGGCATTGGGTACGGGAATGGCCGGCATGGCTTTTGCTGAGGAGTCCCAATCTGTCTCAGCACCTATGGCCGTTGATGCTGGCCAAGTGAGTGCGGTGGTCGCGCCTGTTTCAGAAGCCGCGCCTGCCCCTGCGGAGGAAAAGGCCCCAGAACCGCAGGTCGCTGACGCTCAAGCTCCAGTGGCGGCACCTCCCGAGGCGATGGCTCCAGCGGTCGACGGTTCTGCGGCTCCTGGGGGAATGCCTGGGATGCCCATGTCTGCAGGTGGTCCGAATGGTGGTTATCCTGGAATGATGATGCCTGGGCATTGCGCTCAGATGCACGGTAAGGGTGCCGCACCTGGCATGCAGGGGGCTGTCGGGAACCCATCTGTTACAAACACAGAGGGAAAAGCGGGGCAAGAATCGGTTCAGGCTTCAGCTCAAAATAACACCAGAGGGCCAGGACCAGCCTTTTCTCCTCCCCAAAAGATGCGTTTTGGGGGCGGAATGGCCAGCTTGATGGGGTTGGCTCGGACGCACAATAATCCACACTCCATTCCCGCTTATTTAAATTGGGTTCGGGCTGGTTTGGTGATCACCGAGGCCCAGGCAGAGAGCTGGAAGAGTTTTGTGGATTCGGTTCGTAAAGATGTTGAGGTTAAAATGCAATTGGGTGTAGAGTCGGGTCGGGCGACCTACAAAGACTCTTTGGAGTTGGTCGATGCCCGTCTGGAGCAGTCTAAACGTCTGATTGCGGCACGTGAAGAGGTCTTGAATGCTTTTAAGGCTCTGTACGGTTCTTTGGATGAGAAGCAAAAGAGATTGGTGGATGAACTCTCTGGTGCTTGTTCTCCAGTTTCGGCTCCGGTGCCTGTTGGGGCACAATCACCCGCTTCTTGATGTTTTGTTGGGTTGTTTGTTAAAAAGCGTTGGACCGGAAGGTCCAACGCTTTTTTTTTAATGTTTCGGAAAAATAAAAATCAAGACCTTGGGGTGGCGGAGAACCGCCCCCCAATTCCCCCCACCCTTTTTTTTTAAGTCTTAAAAAAAAGAGGGGGTCTGGGGGATTCATCCCCCAGGGTTTGGCCTTTGATTTTTTTTTGCCCGCAGGGCACTATCTTCTTTCACTGTATGGATTAACACTCTGCATAAAAAGATTCGAACTCTTGTTCGGTAAAGATGGGGTCAATGGTATGGTTCCAGTGTCCATGGAAGGCGTGCAACAGTTTTTCGGCGGGGGTGATGCCGGTGTTGGCGATGAGCTCTAGGGGTTTGAGAAAGATGGATTCGTTGCACCCCTTGTGGTTACGGCAGTCTTGGTGTTCCAGGCTGGATTTGGCCAATTGGAGGATTGTTTTGGCCAAATGTTGCATGGTTTTACCGTTAGGCAAAGGGGTGTGTAGAGCCATTTTAGGGACGGTGCGATGGATGGCTTCGCGCTCTTCGGGTGTCCAATGGCGCACCAACTCCCAGGCGGCCTCTAAGGTCTCTTTGTGGTATAACAATCCTTTCCATAATGCGGGCAAGGCACTTAAACTGGCGGAGTTGCCGGCATCGGCCCCGCGCAGTTCCAGATAGGTTTTGAGTCGGACATCTGGGAACAGGGTGGAAAGATGTAATTCCCAGTCGGCGATGGTTGGGTATTCTCCTGGTAGAATGGGTAGGCGACCGGCTAAAAATGCGCGAAAGGGCACCCCATGGGCGGGTAGATAGGCTCCCTGGCGATAGACAAAAAACATTGGGACATCCAGGGCATAGTCAACATACCGTTCAAAGGTGAACTCTCCTTCGAATAGAAAAGGGAGCCAACCACAGCGGTCGGGATCGGTGTGGTGCCAAATGTGTGAGCGATAAGAGAGGAAACCGTTGGGTTGTCCATCGCAAAAGGGGGAGTTGGCAAATAGGGCGACGACCAGGGGTTGTAAGGCCATGGAGAGGCGAAATTTGCGTGCCATGTCGGCCTCGGAAGAAAAATCCAGATTGGCTTGTACGGTGGCGGTACGGGTCATCATTTCAAGGCTGAGAGAGCCTCGGGTGGGTAAATATTCTCCCATAATCCGATAACGCTCTTTGGGCATCCATGGAATCAGAGCCATGGGCCATTTGGGCTGTACGCCAGCCCCCAAAAAGGCCATATCCATCTCTCGACAAATACGTCCCAGTTGGCTTAAATGGTCGTTGATCTCTTGTTGGGTTTCGTGGATAGTACGCAAGGGAGCCCCGGAGAGTTCCAGTTGTCCGCCTGGTTCCAAAGTGATGGAGGCCGCTCCTTGGCGCAGGGCGATGGGGTGATTGTTTTCGTATACGATTTGCCATTCAAACTGTTGTGCCATGGCCTCCAAGAGGGCGCGAATGCCATCTGGTCCGTCATAAGGGATGGGGGTATAATCTTTTTTGCGAAAGCCAAATTTTTCATGTTCGGTTCCCACCCGCCAGCGTTTGCGCGGTTTGCAACCCGTTGCCATAAATTGGTACAGTTCCGATGTTTGGGTGATGACTTCGTTTCTGTTGGAGAGCAAGGTACTCATGCGCAGGTGTATACCATTTTCTATGTGTAGGGGTTGTCGTTGGCACCGTTTGAGTGACAAACGTGTGCCGGTTTTTTTTAGGTATGAGATGGAGTAGAGCCGTATGGAGAAATGCTCCAAGTTGAAAAAATTGAAGACCCTATTATATCACCTACTGGAGGATTCGAACAGTCATTCTCATCAATGGTTTAATTTGGGCATGATGGCGGTGGTCATGGCCTCTGTGGTGGTTCTTCTCTTGGATACCCATCCATATTTACCTTTTCGGGAACGTTTTTATTTTGAGATTTTGGAGGAGTTTTTTACATTTTTATTTTTTATTGAATATGTATTGCGTTTTTGGGTAAGTTCTGACTATTCAAAAGATTATTCTGAATCCAAAAGACGTTATTTGCGCCGTACCTATCATACGACCCCATTTAAAACGTGGCGATTTGCCACTGCGAGGGCTATTGCTCCCAAGTTGAGTTGGATGGCAAGACCGCTCTCTATTATTGATTTATTGGCGATTTTGCCTTTTTTTCATATGTTTCGCCTGTTAAGAGTTTTACAAGTGCTGCGTCTGCTGAAGATATTTCGTTATTCGAAGCGGCTCTATTTTTTCAGTAGTATTTTTCATACCAGAGCTTACGAATTGACCTCTTTGTTTACGTTGGCCGTTATCAATTGGGGGATGGTGGCGGTGGCTTTTTATGTGAGTGAACGTGGGATCAATGATAAAATAACGACGATTTGGGATGCGGTTTATTGGGCGATTATCACGATTGCAACGATTGGTTATGGGGACATTACCCCCAAGACTCCGATTGGTCAGGGCGTGGCGATGTTTGGCACGCTGTGGGGCATGTGGGTGCTTGTGTTTATGACCTCTATTATTGTTTCTGTTTTTACAGAACGTATTTTTTATTTAACGGAGCATCGGATGGAGAGGATGATTGATTCATTTAATAATCATATTATTGTTTGTGGATTAGGCTCGTTAGGGTGGGAGGTATGTCGTAATTTATGGGCTGAAGGGGTGCCGTTTGTTGGGGTGGATACCCGAAAAAATTTGGTGGATGAGGCACAACGTTTGGGGTGGGTGGCTTTGGTCGGGGATGTCTCTGAAGAGGAGATTTGGGCGCGATTGCGGGTGACATATGCCCATTGTGTGATCAGCTCTATTGTTGATGAGTCGGTTAATGTGTATGTCATTTTAATGGTGCGAGAGTTGCAACCGGAGTGTTTTATTGTCACCTGTGGGGCCACCACGATCTCGGAGAAGCGACTTAAGCGGGTGGGGGCGGATCGGGTGGTTTCACCGTTTCAGATTGGTGGAGCCCAGATGGCCAATTTGGCCTTACGACCTACAGCCATTCAGTTTTTTGATATGGCGTTGCGGCGTGGTCATTTGGAGTTGGAAATGGATGAAATTACCATTTTTGCCAATTCAATTTTTGCTGGAAAAGAGTTACGCGATATTTATATCACCAGAGAGTTTGATGGGGTTATTGTGGTGGGGTGTGTCTTTAAAGATGGAAAGTTGGTTTTTAAGCCCACCTCGGATACCCTGTTAGAACCGGGCAATGTGTTGATTTGTCTTGGGCATTCGGATGATTTGATTAAATTTCGGCGCATTTTAATTTAAGAAAAAGAGGGGGGGTGGGGGGTCTACCGGGGGTTTGTTTTTTTGGTACCACCCCATTTAAGTGTGGACCATGAACGCGTGCCTGAACATGGTGCCCTGCGGGCAAAAAATTAAAATCAAAGACAAAACCTTGGGGGATGAATCCCCCAAACCCCCTCTTTTTTTTAAGTATTAAAAGAAAAGGGTGGGGGGAATTGAGGAGCGGTTCTCCGCCCCCCCTCTTTTTTTTTATGACTTAAAAAAAAGAGGGGGGAATTGAGGAGCGGTTCTCCGCCCCCCAAGGTTTTGATTTTTATTTTTCCGATACATGAACAAAAAGCTAAAGTCAAGACCTTGGGGGCAATCCCCCAGACCCCTTTTTTTTTAAATAATAAAATCAAAAAAACAGATGACCACGGTTCAGTGTGGTGGTGACAAATGGCGAAATTTATGAAAACTTAGTGAGTAATGTCCCAATGCCATGGTTGGTAAAAATCTCTAAAAGCAAGGCGTGGTTGATGCGACCATCAATGATATGGGCCGCGTTGACGTGGTTTTTTAACGCGTGTAAACAGGTGTCTATTTTTGGGATCATCCCCCCTGTGATGGTGCCATCGGTCCGATAATCTTCTGCTTGTTCAGGGGTAAGTCGGCTTAATAGTTGTCCGCTTTTGTCTAATACCCCAGGGACATCTGTTAAGAGAATCAACTTTTCAGCCTGCATGGCACAGGCGATATAGCCCGCGACAAGGTCGGCATTAATGTTGTAGGTTTCGCCTTTTACCCCAACTCCTACGGGAGCGACAACGGGAATGATGTCGGAGCGTTTGAAGAGATCTAGCAGTCCTGTTTCAATGCGTTCGACCGTGCCAACCCATCCTAAATCGATAATTTCAGGCACTTCTAAGTCGGGTCCACGCCGGACATGGTTAAATTTACGGGCTAGAATTGTTGGTCCATCCTTGCCAGAGAGTCCAGCGGCGCGACCGCCATTTTGGTTGATTAAATTGACGATATCTTTATTGACTTTGCCCGCCAAAACCATCTCTACGACATTGACGGTGTTTTGATCGGTGACGCGATAACCATCAATAAAATGGGATTTGAGCCCCATTTGGTTTAAAATTTGGCCAATTTGCGGTCCTCCTCCATGCACTACCACTGGGTTGATGCCGACTTGACGCAATAAAATGACATCTTGGGCAAAGCTGTTTTTTAAATCTTCCGCTACCATGGCGTTACCGCCATATTTAATGACAAAGGTCTGACCGGCAAAGCGTTGCATATAGGGTAAGGCTTCGATCAAAATTTCGGCTTGATTGCGTTGTTGCTTTTGGTTCATGAGTATATTCTCCAATTTTTTTTGTGGCATCCAAAAAGGTTAAAGTTTGGGAACTTTGCGCAAAAAAGGGTCATGACATGGCATAATAGATGCGATTCACCTTTTACCGATCGGTTATTTATTTTACAATGGCCGCAGAGGTTGATTCACTCTGAATGTAATGTCAATGCCCGTCAATCTAACTGACTCAAACAGTAGGTTAAATATGGATCGCCATGAGATATCAAAAGCACGTAAAATATGGGGCTAGAATGTGGTCGCATAGATTGTTTTTTGTGTTTATGTTGTTGTTTTTAAATGGTGTTTGTGAGGTATTCGCTCAGGAGGTTTTATATGTGTCTGACGATTGCCGATTTACCATGCGCCGTGGTCCAGATACGGTTTATAAAGTGGCGAGTACTCTGGCCACCGGGGATCGGTTAGAGGTATTGGAAAAAAAGAACAATGGTTGGGTTCGGGTCAGAAATGCGGCTGGGGAGGATGGTTGGGCGGTGCAACGTTTTTTGACCAGTGATCCGCCAACCAAGGTGCGTCTTGACGAGGCATTGGAGGAGTTGTCCCGCAGCCCAGAAAGACAAGAGTCGGTTCGCAAACAGGTCGAGGAGTTGCATACTTGCCAGGAGACGCAAAAAAAATTGCGGGCTGAGTTGGCTGAAATTCGCGAACTCTCCAAAGATGCGTTGGCATTACAACAGGCCAAGGTGGAATTAACCGCACGGGTGAAGAGTTTGTTGGACGAGGTGGAACAGTTAAAACGAGAAAAATATTTGCTTGATTCTCGTTCCGATACCCTCTTTTTTCTCTCTGGTGCTGGGGTTTTGGTGCTGGGATTGATTGGTGGGGCGGTTTTGGCGCGGCGACGGCGTGGTGGGTATGGGCAGTTGAATTAAATGTTTCGGAAGAATGAACATCAAGACCTTGGGGGGCGGAGAACCGCCCCCCAATTCCCCCCACCCTTTTCTTTTAATACTTAAAAAAAAGAGGGGGTTTGGGGGGATCCTCCCCCCAAGGTTTTGTCTTTGATTTTAATTTTTTGCCCGCAGGGCATTATGTTTTAGGGGGTATCGGGTTGATATTTTCTTTGTTCAATGTTCAAAATTTTCCTCTCCATTGGATTCGAC
>JAMOAW010000088.1:0-10488 GCA_039908535.1 Magnetococcus sp. DMHC-6
AGAGCACAAAATATATCCATATTTGCTGAGGAATGTGGAGATCAATCGCCCCAACCAGGTCTGGTCTACGGACATCACATATATACGGATGTCACGTGGATTCATGTATCTGGTGGCAATCATGGATTGGCATAGCCGGAAGGTGTTGTCATGGCGGATTTCCAACACATTAGAGGCAGAGTTTTGCCTGGAAGCTTTACAGGAGGCATTTCAAAATCATGGTAGTCCAGAGATTTTCAACACCGATCAGGGCAGCCAGTTTACCAGTGAGGCATTTGTTAAAGCTGTAAAATTTTCTGGAGCCAAGATGAGTATGGATGGACGTGGTCGACGTCACGACAATATTTTTATCGAACGACTGTGGCGATCAGTAAAATATGAGTGCATATATCTGCATTCTTTTGAAAATGGGAAAATTCTGCGCCAGAAAATGGGAGAGTGGTTTGACTGGTATAATCAGGAAAGAGTCCACCAATCTTTGGAGTATTGCACACCGAATTTTGTTTATAATCAGGGAATGTTTCGATTAAAGGCAGCATAGTGGAAAATATTTTTGAACGAGATTGGCTATCATTGGAAATGAAATCTGCGTTTTTTTAAGCATGATGGATCTACCGTTCAATGAAGAGAAAAAGGCAAATCACGAAAATGAAAAAATAACCAAAAATAACCAATTTTCAGAGCTTACAGGTGGTAAAAAAATGTCTTGACAATGGGATCTACTTCAGTTGCTTTCAAGACCCAAACAATCAACCAACAAATGTGCCAAACGCCAATCAATTGGAGTGGTTATTTTGATATTGGTTGTTTCCCCCTTAACCGCACGTACCGGATATCCAACCCGTAAAGCCAGTTGCATGGTGGATTGTTCTTGCCATTGATTTTGTATGGTAATTTCATAAACTCTCTGTAGCAATTGGCGAGAATAGGCTTGCGGAGTTTGAAACACACCGAGTTGATCTTTAGAAAAATCTTGCACCACACGCTCACCCGATAACAACGCAACCGGCACATCTATTGGCAGGAATGCCCCGGCAACGCCCGTCTCCCGTGCGGCGGACAATACTTTTTGCATCAAGGTGATAGAGAAAAAGGGACGTGCCCCATCCAAAATGACCAACCACTCCCGCTCGACCGCCATCATCAAGCGGAATATGCTCTCCTGACGCGTAGATCCCCCCTCAATCCATCGACACTGGGCGTTTAAATGAGAAAAATTTTTCAGGTAACCAGGAGGCACCGCTACCACAACATCATCAGATAAAAGCAATGCCTTCTTAATAACCCAGACGACCAAGGGGGATAGATTTAACTCTAACAAAGCCTTTGGCCCAAGGCCAAGTCGTGTACCAAGACCAGCAGCGGCAATCACGACTGTGGTCTGTTTTTCTATTGAGAGAGACATGTGTCTTCCCTTAGTAAACATGAACAATGCCCTTCGGGCAAAAAATCAAAGGCCAAACCCTGGGGGAAGTCATCCCTCAGGGTTTGGATTTTAATTGGTTGCCCGAAGGGTATCATATTCGGAAATGGCTTGATTTTCCTTTTTTTTCTGCAGCCAAAGGCGTAAATCATCCATAAAGTCATCCTGCTTTAACCACAGCATCTGTTGACAATATCCGATCGCTTTATCAAATTCCCGACTTTGCATGGCTTTGAACAGGCGTAAAAAACCAAAAAAATATCGACTGATGCGTGATTCAGGTGTCTGACAACGACTAGAGAGAATGGTATCAAAATAGGGATCGGGAATACGCCAATTTTCTCCATAGTAATCAATAAGATAATCTTCAGATGGAGATGGAACCGGCCAACTCACGCCCTGCCAATGCAAAAAATCTATTGCAAACCGCCGTGGCCGACTGGTAACAGGTTGCGGGCGATGATTAAAACCGGCGACAAAGTGTTGACCATCTGGACGATGAAAAAATAGGTCTATGATCATCCGCGTTCGATGACGCAATGAAATATAAAACTGGCGGTTCTCTTTCGTCTGCCACTCTGAATTGTAAAAATAAAAGGTTCCATCCTGACATAAGAGCTCCAACACCCGATCTCGATCCACCTCCCAAGGCAGACCAATATCCACATCTTTATCATTGGGTAACAACTCACCCATGCGTACAATACCCAGCAACGTTCCATTACACAAAAAGAAAGGTATTTTCGCCGCCATCAGTTTAGAGCGAACATCAAACAAGGTTTTCCTGGCTGCATCCGAATTTATAGAGAAACGAAGTGGAAGATTCATTGACCGCTCTTGATGTTCCAATTGTCCCTGCAGTAAAGTCAAGGCTTGACGACAATTCTCTTCAGCCGCCTCCAATTGGCCTAACATAGATAAAACAAAACCTAAATTAATATATGTAGTGCTCTGTTTAGGTGCTATCTCCAAAGAACTACGCAAACACGCCTCTGCTTCCGCAAGGCGACCTTGTTCTCTGAAGAGAGATCCTAAATTATTGTGCGCATCCACATGATTGGGATCAAGCTCCAACACCCGGCGATAACTGACTTCGGCTTCAGAAAATCGGTCCAATTCTTTAAGTGTCAGAGCCAAGTTAATGTGTAAGTCAGCCCAATTGGGATCAACGGCCAACGCACGACGAAAACTGGCTTCAGCTTGGGAGAGTCGGTCCAACTCCTTATACATAATACCAAAATTGATATGTGCTTTAATAAAATTCGGCTTGAGTGCCAACGCTCGAGCATAACAGGCTTCGGCTTCTAAATAGTTACCTTGTTCTTTATATATAATTCCCAAATTTAAATGGGCATCGGCAAAGTTGGAATTTATCTGTAGGGCCTGTAGATAACACTCTTTGGCCGATAATAGCCCCCCTTGGGCTTTGAGCGTGTTTCCCAAATTATTGTAAGCTGCGGCACTCCCTGGATGAAGAGTCAATGCCCGCCGAAAACTGGCTTCGGCCGCCGACAAATCTCCCCGTTCATGTTGCATAAGCCCCAAATTAACATGGGCATCCACAAAATCCGCACCTATCGCCAAGGCTTGACGATAACTGACTTCGGACTCTTCCCATCGGTTCATCTTTTGGTAAATAATACCTAATATATTATAAGCAGAGGCAAAGTCTGGCTTGAGCTCCAAAGTGCGACGGCACATCGCTTCAGCTGCCTCCAAGTGATCCAATTCTTGAAGAACAATGGCCAAATTACAATGGGCCTCGGCATCTCCTGGCAGCAGTTTTACCGATTTTTGCATATAAGGCAACGCATCGGCATTCCGACCTTGTTGTTTGATCACCCCCCCCAACACTTTCCAAGCAAACCCATATTCAGGAAACCGTTTGGTCATAGCGAGGGCAAGCGTTTCCGATTCTAAATAATGCCCCTGATTAAAAAGAGTGATGAGTGCATTTATTTCTTGCGAGGTTGGGCTCAACGATTGCGCAGGTTCTCGGGTAGCACTCGAATGGATATCAGATACTTGAGAGTGATTTTTAGACATGGGACCTTGCGAGTATAACTCATTCCCCCAACAAAAGAATGATTATGATGTGATGGAGAGAGATTGAAACAACTGGTGACACAAATCTGGACGCACATCAGACAAAGAGCGCAGATAAGGGCTATTAATCCCCCAAACCAACGTATCGCCAACGGTGCGGGCACTCCAGTTGTGGCGACCGTGTTTTAAACAACACATTTCGCCAACGCATTCACCAGATTGGTGAACTTTATACTCTTGCCAGATTTTGCTTTTATAGGATATTCCTCTCTTATCTTTGTCCCTTCGGTTTTTGATCACAGGAAAAATTTAACAGAGAACCTTATCATCATACAAATACAGGACTACCATGTCCATGTATCGGAAAAATAAAAATCAAGACCTTGGGGGGCTCAGAACCGCCCCCCAATCCCCCCCACCCTTTTCTTTTAATACTTAAAAAAAAGAGAGGGTCTGGGGGATTCATCCCCCAGGGTTTTGATTTTAATTTTTTGCCCGCAGGGCATCATGTTCAAATAAATCACATCCCTTGGAGAAGTTCTTTCATTTTTTTCAGGCGTTCAGCTTGGACACCTTCGGCCAATTTTTTGGCCTCTTCTTTTTTGCCAGCCAGAACATCGGGAATAATTTCTGTGTCGCGAGTGGTGGTAAAATCGGTCCAAATCTTTTTAAATTCAGCTACTTTTTCTGCAATAGCCGGATCAGAAGAGCTGGCGATGGCTTCATTGACCTTAGCGGTAGCCATTTTGATTCCCTCTTGTTTTTGTGCCTGAGTAGCCGGGTCAGAGGCGGCGATCAACCCCATTAAATTTTCCCGTGCTTCTCCTAAACCAGCCTTAATGGCATCTCCAGTTGGACCAGCGAATGCAGAACCTTGGCTGACAAATAGAGCCAATCCTAATGTAGCACCCATCAACATTTTTTTCATTGAAATTCCTCCAGAATCATGTAGAAAACCAAACAAACAGTGCGCGTGAACCACTTCTTTTTGTGAATTGGTCACCATGTATAATATATTAATAATGATAATATTGACAATGTCAAATATTTTAATATTTTTTTGTTTGATAAGACAATCTTGAGTCAAACAAGTGCTCACAAAGTTATCCCCACCAAATTATTTTTGGATCTGGACGAGGCTCAAATTGTAAAGATTTTTGATGGCCTTGTTGCTTTTCAGATTGTTTTTCTTGTTGTTCCAACAGAGCCATTCGGGCCAAGTAAACGCCAATATGAACGCACCAATTGACCATCTTGGGTGATAAAGAGTGGGCGGATTCCAGGGTGGAATTTTCGGACTCCAAATTTATCCGCACCTCTTGCCCATCCATTAACGTCAAGATGACCGCCTTTATGGCCTCCCCCTCCCAATCTATCCGATGTTGTGCGACACCACGAAATTTTTTTTCCATCTTTTGAAACTCCTACCATTTGCGGGGGGGGCGATCGAGCATTTGCTGTTCAAGGAGCTCTATTGTATTCTCCTGAGGACGAAATGAACGTTCATGAGACAATAAATCACTGTTTGTATCTGTCTCAATTTTTTCTACTTTTTTGGTGATGGGGGGTGTTTCTTTTACTTTTTCATTATTTTTTTTCTCTTCCTTCTTTTTGGGAACGTCGGAAGTTTCAAGGGATTTTGACTTGCTCTTTATCTGATCTGGCTCTTTTTTTTGTTTTTTTATCGGTATCGTCCGAGGAGTTGAATTTGTTTTTTTTTCAATAACAGATGGTTGTGAAGATGAAGAGATGTTATTGTTACCATTAGTCAGAGTGGGAGAAATTTCGGATTCTTCGTAGATAAAAGGTTCTACTCGTATTGAAGACCCTTTTGCTTCTGATAGAACGGGGATAAATTTTAACCTTGAATCGGTTTTTAGCTGTAGGGGATCTTCCTTGGGTGGGGGAGGAATGATCACAGGAACAGGGGGGGGAACAAGGTTAGTTTTTTGATGAACTGGTGCGCCAATGGTAAAACAACCCGGCATCAGCGTGGCAATGATGCAGACAAATAGCACCAAATGATTTTTTGGCTTCCATCTCCACTCTTTCTTCGTATTGATCGCCATATTTTCCCTTTTTGTCCTAGAGAACATGATGCCCCTTCGGGGCAAAAAAGTCAAAAGGAACATGATGCCCTTCGGGCAAAAAATTAAAATCAAAGACAAAACCTTGGGGAATGAATCCCCCAAACCCCCTCTTTTTTTTAAGTATTAAAAGAAAAGGGTGAGGGGATTGGGGGGCGGTTCTGGGCCCCCCAAGGTCTTGATTTTTATTTTTCCGATATATCTAAAAACGTTCTACCCATCTACGTAACAGTTGAACCCCGTTTTTTGGAGGGGTGTATCCATAACGCAACATCATGTATAAACGGGTGATTTGGTGAATCTCTTTTTCTTTGTCAGGACAGTGCCGACAGGCGCGATCGGCCAAATCTTGCGAACCTTCATAATCTTGTCCTAAAACACCCCGTTTTTCCAGTCGAAGACGAAATTGTCGATACAGTTGAACCACAGGATCGACTTTTTTTTGCTTTTGGCGGAACATAAAAAGGGCAATAAACGCGAAAAGCCCCCCGACTATTCCCCCCATGGCCATCGCCATTTCCAAATAAGTGACTGTGCCTAAACCCATTTGCAACAAAAACCGCTCCTGTAATCCAACGCCATAGCCCACGACCCACTGATTCCAACCATTGTCCACCCAATCCCACGTGGTCCAAACAAAATTTCGCCAAGGATGACCTGGAGGCAAGATAAATGGGATAGGGTCATTTTCCGGGACGGAATCGGCAAAATTCTCCTGTTCTACACGTTCTGGGGCCACCGCAGCGGTGGGATCCACCCGCACCCATCCTTCTCCTGCCAACCAAACTTCAGACCAAGCATGGGCATCGGCCAGACGTACCGTCACATGTTGACCCCAGGGGTTTCGGGTCCCCCCTTGATATCCGATCACCACCCGCGCCGGAATTTGAGCGGCGCGCATTAAAAAGGTAAAAGCCGACGCAAAATGTTCGCAGAAACCGCGCCGACTGTCGAACAGAAAACGGTCCATTTGGTCATGTTTGGATAACTTTTCTGGTTTCATGGTGTAATAGAATGGCTCTTCACGAAAAAAAGTCAACGCCTGTTGGATCACCTCGGTATCAGAATGACTTTTTTCTCGCCACGCCAGGGCCAGAGCGCGGGTGCGAGGATTGGCCACTTTGGGCAGTTGTAAGGCCCATTTTTGCTCTTGAGCGGACAGCTCTAAACCAGCCTGATAGTGTATAGCCGAACTGGCCTCATATCGGCGCACGGTGGTGATGGGGTGTTTGGTGCGAATTTGCCAATCATGCCTTAAAATGGCATCGTTCGGCAATGTAACAGGGAGATCGAGAGCAAAAAGCCAGGGGGTTGGGCTTGGTTCCTGGGTGATCGTATATCGATAGAGAGGGCCCGTGGAAAAGATTTCGGCAGGTGTCATAGAGTCCATGTCTTGGAGAGAACGCCACTCTCCATCGTGTAAGGTCCATAAGACCAAACCGCGCCAATACCGAGCGGCTGGCGGTGGCAAATCCCCTTGAAAGGTCACTCGAAAGACTACCTTGTTTGAATGAATGATTTGGTCAATCGAACCAAAAGAGAGAGATTCAGAAAGTCCAGTTATGGCATGGCTGGATAAAGCATCGGCTGGCAGACCCCACAAAGGGGTGTGAATTCGAGGAAAAAGAATAAACAATGCGAGCATGACTGGCAACGCTTGGGTTAACAAAATTCCAGTCAGCCGAAGAATGCGTTGTTGTCCCAGTTGTGGATGGGCAAGTGCAATCAATATTGCCAGTAAACACGATACCAAACAAACCGTATAGAGTCCCATCCAAATAGATTGTGAATATAAAAAATGGGTCATAGCCAAAAAATTGGCCAACAACAGGATGACCAATGGATCGCGACGGGTTTTAAACTCCCAAAGTTTCAAAAATAACATGCCTGTCAGCAGGGCAATGCCAGGATTTTGACCAAAGATAGAGCGATATTCGTGCAATACCAGAAACAAAATTCCCATAACCACCAGCAGACGCAACCAAATAGAGGCGTTTGGCGCGTGACCTGTTTTCCAAACTATCCCCCCCCATCCAATCGCCAAAGTAGCGATGATCATTCCGAGTGTCCGTGGAAAATGGGCAAAATGGGGTAAGGCGGTTAACAACAACGTCCCCAACAACCAGAGCATCACCCAAGGCGGTGCCAACGATTCGGAAAAATTTTTAATTATTAAAAAAAAGAGGGGGTCTGGAGGATTCATCCCCCAGGGTTTGGCTTTTAATCTTTTTTGCGAGACATCAACACGCCCAGGGTGAAAGTTCTCTTGGCGAGAGATAAAAAATTTGAACATTGAGTTATTTCTCCCCCTATTCTCGCCCAAAGAGAGCCAACGCCTTTAACACTTGGCGATCGTGGTGTTCTCCACGGTCAGGAGGCAGCGTGATGCCAGGCAAACGCAGGCCATAGAACCAACCACCGCTGCGGGCTTCGATCACCCACCGGGTTAGGCGAGCCAAACGGGCCTCGGTCTCCATACCAGTTAAAAAATCCCAATCCAACCAAACTTGATCCACCCCCCCAGCGTGAAATTGTTTGATCAATAATTTATCCTGGCGTGCAGCGGCCTTCCAGTGGATTTTTTTAGGAGAATCGCCCATTTGATAGTCACGTAAACCCGAAAAATCATCACCTCCATCCCCTTCACCGGTACCCATTCCCGTTAAAAAGTGGCTTGATAAAGGGGGAAGCGGTCCAGACTCTGGTTTGGGATAGACCAGACAGCGGGCTTCAAATAATGCCGGCGCCCACGCAAAGATCAATCCCAGAGGGTAACGGGTCCAAATTTGTATTCGTCCCAAAGGGTGCCAGCCCCGTTTGTGCGTTGATATCGGTAGCGATACCCAAGTTTGACTCTCAGGCTCCAATAGAGGCACTTCACAATCCAATATCGGGGTCGAGGAGGGTTCCAAAGAGGTGAGATAAATGGCTGGTCGTACCCGTCCAGGAGGGGTCGTCAATTGAATGGGAAACAGGGCCGATTGGCCCATAAAAACTGGTTCAGCCATACCAACCCGGAGCGTCAACCCAGACAGGTTGGCAAAAGTGTGTAAAATAGAGACAAAAAAAGTACCTCCCAACAAAAAGGTCAGCACAAATCCCAAGCTAAGATTATAATTTAAAGATCCAACCAGCATGGATAAAAAAACCAATCCAAATACAAAACCAAAGCGGTCGGGAAGGATAAAAATACGGCGTCGATCTAAAACGATCTGCCGAGATTCCGTGCGTATGTGGCGGTATAAAAATCCCCGCAAACGTTCTCTTATTCTCCGGGTTGTTTTTTTATGATGGATCGTTTGCGTCATAAAGAGACTCTTTAAGGTATTGGGACAGAGTGAAGCAACAGAGTTGACGCATCCATGCTGCTACCCATCGCGCAACCCAATCGATGGGCGGTCACCGCTGGCAATACCCTTTGCAGATCTTCCGGCAGCACCGACCGACGATCCTCTAAAAAGGCATGGGCTTTGGCGCAATGGAGCAATGCCAAACCCGAACGGGGAGAGAGCCCCGACTGAAAACGGTCTGGTTGGCGAGAAAAGGCCAGCAAGGCTTGTAAATAATCCAGCAAAGCAGGAGAGGCGTATACCTTTGCTGCCTCATGTTGCAGCATTTCCAACTCCCCTTGCTGTAAACAGGGTTGCAGATGCTCTAATAACAGACGCCGATCCTCTCCTAGCAGCAGCTCTCGTTCGGCTTGAAAGTCGGGATAACCCAGATGTAAACGCATTAAAAAGCGGTCAAGTTGGGATTGAGGCAATGGAAATGTGCCCACTTGATGACCTGCATTTTGGGTCGCAATCACAAAAAAAGGTCGCGGCAAAGCTCGCGTTTGACCATCCACCGTCACTTGCCCCTCTGCCATGGCCTCTAATAAGGCACTTTGCGCCTTGGGAGTGGCCCGATTGATCTCATCGGCCAGTACCAGTTGCGAAAAAATGGGGCCTGGATGAAAACGAAAAAGGCCTTCTTGTCGGTCAAAAACTGAAACACCCAAAATATCGGCGGGTAGAAGGTCAGAAGTAAATTGAATGCGTTGAAATTGCACTCCCAACACCAAAGCTAAAGCATGGGCCAACGTAGTTTTTCCCACCCCAGGATCGTCCTCTATAAGTAAATGACCACGGGCAAGCAGGCAGACAATAGCGAGATGAATGGCGTGTTTTTTTCCAAGAATAACCTCTCCAACTTTGTTGGCGATTTGTTGGAGAAGGTGACGAGAGGTCATAAGCGCGTCTTTCTATCTGGATCTTTTATTTTATGAATATATTTAGATTCCGTTTCGATCGACCGAATTGAATATTTTGTAAAACTCGGAAGCGGTCAAAGAGGAATTTTAATGTACTTCAGAGGAATCCGTTGATTCAGTGGCTTGAGAATTGCTGCGACATTTTCCCCTAGGGCGACGCGGTTTATCGGAACCATCTGAGTTGCTCTCTTCACGACAAGAATCTGTGCTGGGTTGTGTTTTTTCCTCTTGTTTTTGTATTGTTTTTTCCTCTTGCCTTTGTTTTCGTATTTCCTCTTGTTTTTGCATCTCTTCTTGTTTCAATCTTTGCATCTCTTCTTGTTTCAATCTTTGCATCTCTTCTTGTTTTTGTCTCTGAATCTCTTCTTGTTTCAATCTTTGCATCTCTTCTTGTTTTTGTCTCTGAATCTCTTCCTGTTTTTGTCTCTGAATCTCTTCCTGTTTCAATCTTTGCATCTCTTCTTGTTTTTGTCTCTGAATCTCTTCTTGTTTCAATCTTTGCATCTCTTCTTGTTTTTGTCTCTGAATCTCTTCCTGTTTCAATCTTTGCATCTCTTCTTGTTTTTGTCTCTGAATCTCTTCTTGTTTCAATCTTTGAATCTCTTCTTGTTTTTGTCTCTGAATCTCTTCCTGTTTTTGTCTCTGAATCTCTTCCTGTTTTTGTCTCTGAATCTCTTCTT
>JAMOAW010000089.1:0-17091 GCA_039908535.1 Magnetococcus sp. DMHC-6
GGCGGTAAAGGCAGCGATATACTCTTTGGTGGTTCTGGTGCCGATATGTTTCGCTTTAATTCTCCAGATGAAGGTCCAGACACCCTAAACGATTTTAATGGCTTAGAAGGGGATCAACTCCTCTTTTTTAGCCCGAATTTTGGTTCTCTTGCGACTGGAATATTGGATCCAATGGCCTTTATCGCCAATGAAACAGGTGTGGCTACAAATGCCGAGCAACGGTTTATTTTTAATACAGCTAACCGTCTATTGAGCTACGATGCGGATGGCAATGGGGCAATGACTGCAGTGAATATTGCAACTATTAACACATCCATATTGACGGCTAGCCAGATTTTTATGTCAAATTAAACCGTTATAAAAATGGCCATACTAAAGCCTAACCGATTGATTTATGGAGAAGACCAATATAAAACAACGCCAATGAATCCGCTTTGATTGGGCCTTAAAACGGCTCTAAGCGAACTTCTCCATGATGACGTTTTAGAAAGTGAGAGCAACAAAAATGACAGATACAACAAATCTAACCGAGTGGATCTTAAGATAAAAAATAATCGTGGTAAGGTGATTATTATTGAGCTTCAGTACGAACGAGAACATGACTATCTACAGCGTCTTTTATACGGCACGGCCAAAATTATTACCGAACATATGACCGAAGGTCAACCCTACTCATGTGTGGTAAAAACAATTTCTGTAAATATTCCGTACTTCGACTTAGGCCAAGGCTCCGATTATATTTATCGAGAAACCACCCATTTCAAGGAATTACATACCAATGATGGCCGCCAGAAAGAAGCCGCTTCGATGCTTCTAAAACGGATACGCCGTAAACAATTTTTCTCCTTTAGTCAGTCTATATTAAGGCGTAGGGCGTGTGGGCGTGGGTTGGATCATCCCTGGGGCCTTACCTATGTTTGGCTCTTGGATGGGCATTTGCTGACTGGAAATGATGATGGGCTGAGTCGGGGGGAAATAGCGTAAAGCGGTAAAAAGCATCCCGGCTGTGGCCATCATCATCAGGCCAAGCCGAATGGTCATCCGGTATTCAAGTTCCTTGATATCCCGTTTTAGTTCAACCTTGCTCGCCTCAATATCCCGCTTTAAATCAGCCTTGGTCATCTCGATCTTAGCATCTAATTCTTTGATATTTCGTTTTAATTCCAGAACGTGCATTTCTACGTTCGTTACATCGGCCTTAGTGGAAAGGTATCCTTCCAGTTCATGTAAATCTCGTTTATCCGCCAGATATTCAAACTGGGTGAAATGGATTTCTTTTATGGCCTCGGAGATGGCTTCGGCTTGATTTTCCGGGATGCCTGAATTTTTGAGGCGACTGATGAAACGGAAGGTGTCAAAAGTGATGGCGTTCATTGGGTGGTCCCTTCTTAACTTTTTGATTTTTTGAATAAAATCAGACTATCAGAATTCGTGGATAAATATCAACAAAAAACACTTATCTCACCCCGCCTTCCTTCCCCCTCTCATTTGCCTCAATTGCGCAAACGCAGACAGCATCGTCTGCATCACCGCTTTCTCGACTGCGTTCGAGTGTCGATAGTTATTCAACAAACATTCCTCTTCCCGTATCAGCGGCTGCACCACCGATATAGGCGACTGTACTCTAGTTAGAATATTCATCACGTCGACACCGGTGGCGAGTACGGCAAAAAAAGAGACCGTTGAGACCATAAAAACATGCTTCGTGCTCTCGACCAGTTGATCGAAGAGGCATTTTGGCTTCATGATGACAATCTTTAGCAGCGTCAATCAATGAGGTACAGAATAGTCAAAGCCCAGAACCGATTTTAAAAAAACCGTTCTCTTTTAAACCATCAACAATTGACAAACGCGTCAAACCCGATTAATCTGCAAAGAAATAAGAATCAAACCCTGGGGGGGCGGAAAACCGCCCCCCCAGGGTTTGACATTTTTTTTCCAGAAAATATTGGGCCGTCGCCAAGCGGTAAGGCCCCGGATTTTGATTCCGGTATACCCAGGTTCGAATCCTGGCGGCCCAGCCATTTACGTATCGAAAAAATAAAAATCAAGACCTTGGGGGGTGGAGAACCGCCCCCCAATCCCCTCACCCTTTTTTTTAATTCTTAAAAAAAAGAGGGGGTCTGGGGGATTCATCCCCCAGGGTTTTGCTTTTGATTTTTTGCCCGAAGGGCATCATGTTCTATTGTTTTTTATTCAAAATATCCTGCTGCAAAAACTCAGCAATACGAAAATCCAACTCGGTATCAATATCCCAAGAACGTTGCGTAGGCATCACATACCCACGGGTTTTGCCATTCATAAAATACCCTTTTTCCAAAAAATGATCGACTCGACAGACCAAAATTGCCCCGTTCAGTGCATAAACTACTGGCAATGCTTGCCGATTATGTCTTGAAAAATCCTCAGCTAAAATGGGCTGCAACTCATTGTGTTTATTCAATGAATACATCCAATAGGGACTTTTACCGGCTTCGGTGACACTCACACAGGCCAAAACCCCCTCCTGTACACAAATGGATAGACACTGGGTGATATCCTCAGAAAGACGCAAAGGAGAGGTGGGCTGCAACCAGACAAGATAATCATATGTTTCTGACAAACTTTGCAAAACATGCTTGGCCACTTGTACCGCCGTAGCCTGATCTGTGGCCAACTCCAAGGGGCGTACAAACGGCACCTCACACCCCCACTGTCGCGCTGTAGAGATAATCTCCTCATCCTCAGAAGAGACCAGCAAACGATCAATATAAGGACAAGCTTGCGCCGTCTCAATGGTCCAGGCAAGGAGAGGCTTCCCAGCAAAAGATAGGATATTTTTACGCGGTAACCCTTTAGAACCACCACGGGCAGGAATCACTGCCAAAACCGATTTACCCGCAATCATTGGAACACCTCTGGATAATCTTTACAAGCTTGATGAAAATCACCCATGCGGCCAATATCCAACCAATAATCTAAAAATGGAAATGCCGCCGTTGGCAATCCAGATTCGATCACCTTTTGAAACAAAAAAGGCATATCGAATATACCGCTGGTGGGAGGAATAAAGGCCAACACTTCAGGATCCAAAAGATAAATTCCGGCATTCACAAAATATTCTTGCACCGGCTTTTCCTCAATCCCCAACAGACGATGACTGTCCAGACGCACCACTCCATATGGGATAGACTGCTGAATTTTTCGTACACAAATGGTCGCAACAGATTTTTTTTCCATATGAAAATCCAATATTCTCCCAAAATGAATACTGGTCAACAAATCACCATTCATGACAAAAAAAGGTTCTTGTGGTATATCAGGCAATAAGGCCAAAGAACCAGCGGTTCCTAAACGACCATTCTCCTCCAGATAACTAATCGTGACCCCCCAATCCGAACCATCTCCAAAATGATCCTGGATCATCCCCTTGCGATAATTCACCGAAAACAAAAAACGGTGAAAACCGTGACTGATAAAACTCTCCAGAATGACCTCTAAAATGGGTTTGGCACCTACCCGCAACAGAGGCTTGGGACAATGATCGGTGAGTGGTGCCAATCGTGTCCCCAGTCCGCCCGCCATAATCACCACCAAATTGTCCCGTTTGGGCGTCTGGGCAAGTCTATACAGAGTTTCGAGTCCAACCAGATGATTCTGGTGGTCAATAAGGGGAATATGTTCAAGATGCATGGCGCCCATGAGATTCAGTAACCGCTCCCTCGTATCGGTTGCTTTTGCTGTTACCGGGTTATGGTTCATCACCCGAGACACTGGTTCTTTGATATCTATTTTTTGCAACAAACCCCGACGCACATCGCCATCGGTCACAATCCCTACCAAACAATTTTTATCATCTACAACCAACCCCACCCGTAAAGCCCCATTGTTAATAATACCCATGGCTTCAATAATAGGTGTGCTGGGCTGAAGAAGGACAGACTGCCAATTATCCATATGAAATCTCCATCGCTGGAACACCAACCACTTTGACACCATCCGCGACATGCCGAACGACCACCGCCCCGGCCGCCACTAAAACAGAACGACCCAGACGAATTCCCTGAATCACTGTCGCACCGGTTCCAATATGCGACCTCTCACCCACTTCCACCCCCCCAGAAAGCACCGCACCAGGAGCAATATGCACATGCGCTCCAATTTGACCATCGTGATCAATAACGGCCCGTGTATTGACGATGGTGTTCTCTCCCACCCGACTCCCTGTCTGAATAATGGCTCCAGCCATCACCTGTACCCCTGGCCCCAAAACCGCAGAAGCAGAGACCACTGCCCAAGGGTGCACAACCGTAAGAAATGAATACCCTAAGGCGGTAAATTTTTGAAAAATTTTGGCCCTCGGCTCCGTATCCCCAACCCCCCCTAAACCATTGACCAACACCACCTGATCAGGAGAATAATTCCTCAACATCTCCTCTTCCCAAAGCAGAGGAATACCACAAATAGAGGCGTCGTGAACCACTGGATCAGGCACCACAAAACCCAACGCCTGTTGAGCAAAACCATGGATTAATAGGGTATCTAACACCACTCTTCCGTGTCCACCAACCCCCAAAATGAGCCATTTTTTGCGCAATGAATGACCTTTTCCTGATTGCTGTTAACCTGCGATAGGGCAAACAATAAAAACCACACATTATTAAATGCAAAAAGGATACCAATTATTTGATATTATTTTTCAAGTGGTTATATATATAGAAACAACAGGTGGGCAAAAAAAACAGATCAAAGAGGCGATTTTTTCCAGGTTGAATGGCCAAATAAAGACAAAATACGAAAAAAAACATGATGCCCTGCGGGAAATCTTTTTTTTAATGATCAAAAAAAAGGGACCACCACATTTAAGTGTGGACGATGAACGAGTGCCTGAACAAAAAGCAAAATCAAGACCTTGGGGGCAATCCCCCAGACCCCTTTTTTTTTAAAATAATAAAATCAAAAAACAGACGACCACGGTTAAGTGGGGGGGGATTGGGGGGCACCCGGTTGTTTCAGAGGAGATTCGCACCCCAAGGTCTTGATTTTTGTTTTTCCAATACATAAATCAATCTTCTTGCGTCACCCGCAACACCTCTTCAGGGGTGGTGCGACCACTCTGAAGCAGACGCAGGCCATCTTCCCAAAGACTTCTAGAATGGTGGCGGGCATCTTGAAGCAAAGCCTGCTCCCCGAGCCCGTCATGAATCTTGACGCGCATGTGTTCGTCCAAAACGATAAGTTCATAAATGCCGCTACGCCCTGAATAACCAGTCTCTCCACATAATTCACAGCCAACCGCTCGATAAAGGATCGGTAACGCCTCCTCGGCAAGACCAAGGTCGCGGACATCGGCGGAAGTAGCCGGGCGAACTTGTTTGCAATGAGGACAAATGAGGCGAACCAAACGTTGCGCCAATACACCTAAAAGACTGGAAGCCAATAAAAAAGGCTCCACGCCCATATCCCGTAAACGAGCAATGGCCCCAATGGCACTGTTGGTGTGCAACGTGGAAAGAACCAAATGGCCCGTTAAACTGGCTTGAACCGCTATGCGAGCCGTTTCAAGGTCACGAATCTCTCCAACCATAACCATATCGGGATCCTGACGCAAAATGGCACGCAACCCCCGAGCAAAAGTTAAATCTACCTTAATATTGACATGGGTCTGGCCAATGCCATCCAAAAAATATTCAATAGGATCCTCCACCGTCATAATATTGCGGCTTTGATCGTTCAACCGCTTGAGAATGGCGTATAAAGTGGTCGTCTTGCCTGAACCCGTCGGACCGGTGACCAAAAAAATACCGTTGGGCTTGTGAATGGTGTGATCCAAAGCCTCAAACATCGTGGCGGGCATCCCCAAATCTTCCAGATCCATGCGTCCAGATTTTTTATCCAATAAACGCAAAACCACCCGCTCGCCATGGCCAGTAGGAATGGTCGATACCCGCACATCCACCGGCTGTCCGGCAATGCGCAATGAAATGCGACCATCCTGAGGCAGACGCTTTTCGGCAATATCCAACCTCGCCATCACCTTGACCCGCGAGGCAATCAAAGGGGCTAAAGCCCGTTTCTGCTCCAACACCTTGCGCAACACCCCATCCACCCGAAATCGCACCACAAGACGATCCTCATACGGTTCTAAATGAATGTCAGAGGCGTTCTTTTTCAAGGCATCGGTCACCAACGCATTGATCAAACGAATAATCGGTGCATCATCGGAGCTATCGGCCAAATCTTGGGGTTCGGCCAACTCCTGGGCCACTTGAATTAAATCCAACTCCCCATCTAAAGATTCCATCTCCTGTATGGTGCGCGTCGAACCATCTTCAAAATCTTTGCGCAAACGCCGATCAAAGGTCTCAATGTCCACCCGTTGCAGCTGCAAAGGAGAACGAAAATAACGACGAAGCTCTATCAAGGCCTGTAAAGAGGGGGCCTCCCGGCAAAGAACCACCACCTCCCCCCGAGGACCAGACTCCTTGGAAACCAACACCCCATGCTTTTTCGAAAAGGCAAAAGAGACGACAAAAGGCTCTCCTGTTTGTAAATCCAATTGGGATGCGTCACGATTCATCGGGAAATATCCCTCATTGGTCAGAATAATCGGTGTAGGGCCTATCCAACGAACCTGGACGACCACTCCAATCCAAAGAGGTAGGTGCTTCCTGAACAACAGCGGGTTGGGCAGTAGGAACCGTCACTGGCGGGGAAACAACAGGGGAAACAACAGGAGGAACAACAGAAGGCTCCTTCACAACGGGCACCGACTCTAAAGAATCGCTCTTTTCTGGTTTTCTCTTCTCCACAACCAAAGAGACCTCCTCCTGTAAATCCTCTTTCTTCTCAGAAAGAGGCGTCGTGGCAATGGGGGGCTTCATATACGATTTTAAATCTGGAAGCAGAGGCGCACGGTCTAATTTTAATAAACCATCCTGCAAAGGAAATGCCTTCTGCTGCGCACGAATATAATCATATTTGCTTTGCGTTAAATGTAGCCCATCGCTTTCACTACGCAAAATCGAAGGCCGTAAAAAAACCAATAAATTGGTCTTGGTCTTCTTATTGGTATCATAACGAAATAAATTACCCAAAATAGGTAATTCACCCAAAAATGGCACTTTATCAGCGGTCTTCAATAAATCATCCTTGATCAATCCGCCCAAAACCAAAACCCGTCCATCCTCCACCAACACCTCAGTCTTGATCGAACGCGTATTGGTAACCACATCCGAAGGGTTCACCGAAGAAGGGGGGGGCGTCAAGGCAGAATCTTCAAATTCAATGGCCATACGTATCGTGTCCCCCTCACTGATTTGCGGCGTCACCTTAAGTGAAAGCCCAATCTTCTCCCGTGTGATGGTCTGAAAAGGATTGCCGGTATTGTTGGTCGAATTGGTCGTAATAAAAGGAACTTCCTGACCAATCACAATCGCTGCCTCGGCATTGTCCATGGTCACAACAGAAGGAGTGGATAAAATATTGGTATGGGTATCCCTCTTTAAGGCATTTAACAATAAAGCTATATGGGCCGCATCGGTAAAACCGACCGAAAGCCCAGACGGATTATAATTTGGGACAGTATCCGCAGCAATCTGACCACCCAAAGCAAACAATCCACCACTGATACTACCAGAAAAGTTGGTCCCCGAAACAATCCCTTGATTTTTTCCAGGACCCGCCAAAATCCCCCATTGAATCCCCAATTCCGAATTCATCCCCGTAGAAATTTCTGCAATAATAGCCTCGACCTGCACCTGGGCCCGCCGAATATCCAATTGGCGAATCACCCCCCGCAACGTCTCATGGAAAAGAGGAGGGCCGGTAATCACCACCGCATTGGCACCCTCAAAGGCCTGTACATTGATTGGACCTACAGGCATCCCAGAGGCATCTCGTACCTCTGGAGTTTGACCCGTCGGTGTGGGTGCTTTAGCCGTAGCCGACTTACTCGAACTGACACTCTTGGTCACCTGCTTGATAAAATCTTGTCCAACATTATTTAAAATAGGAGCCAAATCCTTGGCATTGGCAAAACGCAAATAGATCACCTCCGTATCACCAGTAGTCGCCGACACTGGGGTATCCAAATGGCTGATAATGGCGCGCATTTCAATACGAAATCCTTTATCCCCACTCACCAAAATACTGTTGGTCCGATCATCCGCAACCAACACCGGTTGCTGCTCACCACTCGCTTTGGCATTGGTCGCAACATTTGCTTTATTCAAAGCCTCCAGCACTCGAACCAAATCCGCAGCAGAAGCGTGTTGCAAATTGATCACCTCAATCTCACCGCTGGTGGGTTGATCCACCCGCTTGAGAATCTGCGCCAATCGCCGGACACCCTGGGCATAATCAGAAACAATCAACATATTGCTAGGAGGATAAGCCGCCAAATGACCCTTGGGAGAGACCATCGGTCGCAACACCGCGACCAACCGTCCCGCATCCACATTCTCCAATTCAAAAACCTGAAACACCACCTCTTCCCCCAAAGAGAAATCCCCTTGTTGAGAATCCATCTGCTCGCCCTGAAATTTCATTTCAGTACTCGGCACAATCTTAATGACACCACTGGACTCCACGGCAATATACCCATGCACATCCAATATGGACAAAAAAACCTGATATAACTCGTTAGGACTCAAAGGGTGCGCCGATACCACCGTCACTTTTCCTTTGATACCAGGATCCATCACAAAATTTTTCCCCGTCACCTTGGCAACCGTTTCAATCAGGGTTGTCAATTCCGCTCCCTTAAGATTGAGCATGAAACTCTCTTCGGCCCAACTCAACCCGATCGGCATCAAAACGCTCAGCACCATGACGAGAACAGTACAACGCAAAAATGGACACCAAGCCCGCACCACATATAATGGTCTCATGATAAACAAAATAAGATCTAAAACCTCTATCATCGATTATCCAAACGATCCTTTAATGAGGAAGTGTAATATGGACGAATTGCAGTTTATTGTCACGTTTGACTTGCAAATCAATACGATCTTCGTTGGCGAGACTTTTTAAAACTTCCATCCCTTTCAAAGGATCGGTCAATTCCGTCCCATTGACCGAAGTGACAATATCCCCAGCCTTGAGGCCCAGTTGCTCTAAAAGTCCCGATTGTTCCCCTGGTTGCAAACGAAAACCAGCCATCTGACCACCACGTTGAATCGGTTCCATTTGAATCATATCAAATAAACTTTCTGGATTTTCACGAAATTGATTCAGAAGATTTTCATTCTCTTCCGTCAAAGCTGACTTTCCAACCTGAGCCAAGGTTCTCTTCTCTACAACTGAATTCTCCCCTTTTTGTGTGCTCAGAGGTGTTTTTAAATTCAAAGAATCCCGTGGCATACGCAGGGTCTCATAACGGGCACCACGTTGCAAAAGAATTCGATCAGCATACAACTTACGCACAATCGCCTCGTTTGCCAAGGTATCGCCAACCACCGCGATCTTTTCCGAACTATCCTGCATTTTCACCAAAGCCCAACCACTACCTGTCGCCGAATGATGCGCAAGAACCACCCCCAACAGCGTTAAATCCAGCCGGGTATCTGGCGCATCCTCTTCAGGAACAGAGACCGCAACAGCTGGTGAAACGGGCATTTTATCGACCAATGGCGGAATTTTCCCAAATAAATCAAAACCTGTTATCTGTTTACTCCCTTTCTCAAGGATCACCTCCTTTGGCAACGCCGCACCCAAAGAGCTCTTCTTCTGCTCCAAAGAGTATCGCAAAGCCCCCGTCCCCAACATCTGCCACGTCAAATCAGCCATATCATGGGCCAACAGTAAAATAATAAGCACATTGAGTCCCGATGCCAAATGACGAATCCAACGATCCCTAACCCCATGGCCAAAACCCGACGACAGGTGCGATCTGATCGAAAACAAACGCCCGGAATCCTTTCGCTGAACAGTCGAATGCGATACTTTTGTCAAGGTGCGTCTTAAAACACTCATACCCCCTCCTCAGAACATGATGCCCTTTGGGCAAAAAAATCAAAAACAAAACCCTGGGGGATGAATCCCCCAGACCCCCTCTTTTTTTAAAGAATTAAAAAAAAGAGGGGGTCTGGGGGGCGGTTCTCCGCTCCCCAAGGTCTGTTCCGATACACAAATAAATTTGCCGCATCACACATCCCATCGTTCATCACAAAGCAGACATCATGCCATAAACCAAATCACAATAAATCATATAAAAAAAAAGGATCCCCATGCAACGGGGATCCCTCTTTATCTTCGATGTCACAAATCAAAATTTCCACAACTATCGCAAAAAAAACATATGATATCAAGGATTCCAGGGAAGTTCCCACCCTTTAGGAACCCCAAAACATAAATCAATCCAACGATCCCCACACCACCCAAACCAAGTCCAAACTCAACCAAAGAGGGGGTGTAGGTGGCCATTTGACCATCAAGAAAAGAACTGCTCACTTCATAACCAGGAAACAAAGTTAAAGGATAGGTCTGACCAGCAAGCAAAACATGAGCCACGTAAGAAATTTCACCGATCACAATCAAGGCCGATGCAAACATAATCCCCCCTTCGGTATTTCCCGTCGCTGGATTGAATAAGGTCAATAGAGGGAATAAAATACCAATCAATACAACCCCCCCCCAATATAACCAACTCATAGATCCACCCAAAAGCCAATTCTCCACATCGTAAGAGGCTGGAGAATAAAATTTGGTAAACTTTTCAACAATCAACATATAAAAAACCAAAAACACAAAAAAGATCATCGCATTACGCAGGGCAAACAATACCCGCATGTCAAACTCCCGGTTCGTCAACCGAAAAGTCGTCACCAACAATAAAATACTCAGTGCTGTCCCAGAGGTCAAAGAGTAGGCAACAAAGGTTGGACCCGTAATAGCCGAATGAAAAACCTCTCGTGCTTGGATAACCCCAAAAATAGAACCTGTGCCCGTCGTCAAAATCAAACGCCATCCAAAAGCGGCCGAACCAATCAATTTGGTATATTGGGGTTTTTCAAACATGCTCCAAAGATATAAGGAACAAAGCATAAAAAATCCAGTATATAACAATACATTCCAGGAGAACATCGAGCGAAAATTATAATGCAGCATCGCCAACAGCATACGATCAGGACGACCCAAATCAAGCAATAAAACCGCCAACCCACCCGCCAACAATGCGATAGATAAAAAAGCCGAAAAACGAGTGAATTGCTTAAATTGAACGGTCGCAAAAACAGTGGACATGGAACCCAAATTTAACGCCCCAGAGGCCATCACCAACAGTGAAATGGCAACCACATGGGGAACTCCCCAAACCACCTGATTGTTCATCCCCGTAATGCCATGACCAAAAATTTCAATGGCCAAAAAACAACCCGCCCCAATCAACACCAAGAACACCAAACCTCCCAGCAATTTATAAAATCTCGGAGAGCGACCTTCTATGGCGGAATATTCGCTGATCATCTTCCATTTCCCATCTTAAAATAAGTGGACTTCTACAAACCCTGATAATAAACCTGAGGTTTAAGCCCTAAATCAGGGCGAATCGTTTGCGTTTTAACTTCACGAACCCGTTTGGCAATCTCAGAATTGGGATCATTGAGATCCCCAAAAATCATGCTGGCCTCCCCCGAATTTTGACAGGCGGCAACACAAGCTGGTTGCTTCCCAGCATCCACGAGGTGCACACAAAAGGTGCATTTTTCTACCACACCCATGGCGCGAATTGGAACATCAGGATTGCCATCTTTAGGAAAAGAGGTTTCATGGTAGACCAAAGAACGGGCTTTATAAGGACACGCAATCATGCAATAACGACAGCCAATGCAACGATGCTTGTCCACCAAAACAATCCCATCTTTTCGCACAAAAGAGGCGGCTGTGGGACAAACATGAACACATGGCGGATTTTCACAATGGTTGCACAGAACAGGCAGCGTAACAGTAGGCCGATGGTGGCTCTTGTCACGAATTTCAACTTTGCGGATCCAATGAATATCCCGATTAGGATCCCCAAAAATGGGTACGTTATTTTCAACTCGACAGGCACGCGTACAAGCCGTGCAATCCGTCGAACATTTATTGACATCCACCAGCATGGCCCAACGTCGCCCCTCTTTGGCCTCGGTTCTGGTGGGAGCCGCAATCAAATGCACTCCTGGAGCCAAAAGCGTGGCTGCAACAACGGTGGTGCCCAATCCAAGAACTGTTCTTCTATCCATGGTCATGGTCTCACGCCCCATTTATTTTTTTAGGAAATATCTAGAATCTAAATCAATTTCAAGTCAAAAGAGATCCCTAAAAAAATCAAAAAATTCATTAAGGGTAGTTATGGCATTGAAAACAATCAGGTGCCACACCAACATAGGTATGACAACGATCACAAAAACGGGCCCTGCTCGTATGACACGATTTGCAATTACGCAAACTCTCTTCAGGGACACGTACTCCTTCCCGCACGGTTAACTCACGTTGATGCAGGAGATAATCCATGTGATTACGCCGCATCCATTCGGTGGGTCGAATGCAGTTTTCACCCTTGGCTTTTTCCAATTCTGGTGCAGAACCCGCATGAAGGAAACCTGTAAAACCAATCATACCCACCAAAATTGAAAAAATTAACAGCATCTGGACTGGTCGCAACCAAACCACGGCAACGCCTCCTCTTCAATTTTTGAACATGATGCCCTGCGGGCAAAAAGTCAAAGACAAAACCTTCATAAGGGAACGTCACCGCTACCCAAAGGTTTTGATTTTTTCCGATACCTAAAAAAACGCCAATTTACAACCAAGCGTGGGTCTTGTGCTTTTCAACCAATTCCACAAAACCATTATAATCAGTAACCTGAACACCCGATATCAACTGATTTAAACCCCGTGCTTTAATATCCGCACTGAGTGCAAAAACCTCATTGTTTTTCAAAACTTTTTCAATCATGTTGGATTTAGACGTTGCCTCTTTCGCCGCATAGACACCATCTTCCAACAACAGCAGAACATCTCCCGGAAGGATAAACCGCAGGCAGCTTTCCAGGGTATCGTTACCGAAAGGGGATTTGTTGACCGTATGAAGCATGCCACCTCTCTTATAAATCAAACCGTTATAAAGAAAACTTTAAAAGACGAGAATATTGTGTTGCTCGCTCATCATCGCTGCAATGGCATCGGAATCCAATATTTGTGGTTTAATGGGTTCCTCGGTATCTTCGTCTTCACCAATGACCAAAAGATCCTCTTCGGTCATACCTCTCTCTTCCATGGATGTACGATCCACAAAAATTTTGCTAATCTCGTAGTCCACCATGACACCATAGGTTGCCGCAAATCCCTTGATGCCCAGTTCTTTGGTATCCTGCCCATTTTTAAGAGCAAATACACCATCGTCGATAAACACCACCGAGATGTCAGCATCATAAGCTGCCATGATTAATTTGACCTCAAGCCCTTCATACACATAGATGGTGCCATGTGGGGCTTTGCGGACAGTAAACATGATTTTTTTAACTTCTTCCGCCATTTGTTTTTCTCCACTCAATCCCCGAAGACGACCATACGGTCTGCCTCAATGGCCATCATCGTCAACTGCCCCAAACCAGAAATACGTACATTGGGAACCAAAACCTCATCTACAATTCCCCGACGCTTGGCGGCGGCAATACATACCACGATATCAATCCCTTTGGCTCCCAATTGCGACCAACGATTGGCAATATGCCGATCATCCTGGGGGGGTTCCATCAGTTTTGTCACGTTGTAGACGCCATCATGGTAGAAAAAAATTCCCCGTATTTCATGACCTCTTTCAATTGCCGCCAATATAAAATTGTAGGCACTGTCAGAAGCCTCATGATTATAGGGGCCTTCATAGATGCAAACTGCTAGTTTCATTTCAAAAACGACCTCCTAATACCTCTTGGAGCATTTTCCAGTCAGCCAATCCAACTTATAACCCAAGTTAAAAAATCCAAACCGGGTGTTTAAACAGAATCGGTAGAACCAATATTAGAACATACTGAAGTAGAAGTGCAAAAATAGGAGAAGTTTCCCCCCCTGTCAAGTACTTCTTATCCCCTTTTGCCAAAAATGAGCGAGAAAATTTGCCCAGTCGGGAGAGGCATCGGCATGGATATGGGCATATGATGCCAAAATATTCCTAAAAAGCAATCCATCCCATCCATTTCCCAACCCTTTTCCCCGTTTCACCCGAAAGGCAAACTCTATCCCCTCCCCCATCCGGGTAACATGGGAATAGTGAAACTCATGACAATGGACCAAACGCCCCACTCCAGGCCATGGACATTGCGAGGTGCCCTCCAAAACCATATATCCATGCCCTTGCGGTCGGGCTTCCATAACCACCTCAATGGGTAAAACCCCAGACATGGAACTGCTGCGACCCTGCCAATCAAGTTTTTCAGCCAAATACATCAACCCGCCGCACTCGGCATAAATGGGCATTCCGTTCCTTGCAGCCTGGCGAATGGCCGTTATTAAAGAACGATTGGCCGCCAAAGAATCCATAAACATCTCAGGAAATCCACCCCCAATATACAACCCATCCACATCGGGAAAAGAGCTATCGGTCAACAACGAGATGGGTACCAACGTCACCCCCTGCTGTTCAAGGGCCAGTAAATTTTCTGGATAATAAAAATGAAAAGCTTGGTCAATGGCAAAACCAACTCGAACTCTTTTCCCCTCCCACTTCGAAGATAGCACCGGGGATGTCAAACTGGGGATAGGATCATATTTTTGGGCAATTTTTAAAATATGGTCCAGATCCACATGACGGGCCACATGTTCCCCAATAACCGCTACCCGATCGGTCGGAGCCTCCCCCTCTTCAGCAGGGGTCAAACCCAAATGGCGTTCAATAATGCCCACCCGTTCGGATCTGGGCAACACCCCCAATATGGGCACCGGACAATAATAATCCAAAACTCGACGCAATTTATCCTCTTGGCGCGGCGAAACCACATTGTTAAGAATAACCCCCGCGATCCGTTCGCCGCCCGGAAAGCCAATATGGCCCAGCACCAATGGCGCAACACTACGGGCCAAATCCTGACAATTGACCACCAGTAAAATCGGCGCCCCCAACAACTGCGCCAATCCCGCCCCAGAATCCCCACCCTCCAACTCCTGGCCGTCAAACAACCCCATGTTCCCCTCAACCAACAAAAGATCCTTCTCGGCACCATAGCGTTGAAAATTTTCCAAAATACGCGCTTTACCCATCATAAAAAAATCCAGATTGTGACACACACCCCCCGCAGCGATTCCCAACCAACGCGGATCGATAAAATCTGGCCCTTTTTTAAAAGTTTCCACCCGCAAACCACGACGGGTAAAAGCCGCTGCCAAACCTATAGCAACAGTTGTTTTTCCTGAACTCTTACGCGGCCCGGAGATAAAAAGACGATCCGAAAGAAAACTCAATTTTCACCTCTGCTGTGGGGTTTCATAAGCATAACCTTCATTTTTCCAATCAGTTTAACTTGTAAAAAAGTTCATAACCAGTAATCATCTAAAAAAACTCCTATCCCCTATCACCGCGCATCTGGATCCAACACATGTCTCACACACCCAGCATCGGCGTTTTATTGGTTCAATTGGGCACCCCTCAGGCCCCAACTCCAACCCATGTCCGCCGCTATTTGGCGGAATTTCTCTCAGATCCCCGTGTCGTGGATCTTCCCCGCCTCCTCTGGTGGCCCCTTCTACATGGAATCATTTTACGCACCCGTCCCGCCCGTTCGGCCAAACTCTATCAACATATTTGGCGTGCCGATGGCGTTTCGCCTCTGTTATATCATACCCAGCACCTCCATCAAGCCGTCAATGAAGCTCTTCACCCCAACATCGCCGTTGGTTTTGCCATGCGCTATGGCCAACCAACCCTGCCCAAGGCCTTGGACACCCTTCTGGCCCAAGGGGTGGAATCTCTACTGGTGGTGCCACTCTACCCCCAATACGCCGCCTCCACCACCGCAAGCGTCATCGATGCCACCTACCAACACTTGGCCAAACGTCGTTTTATCCCCACTCTGCGCTTTGCCAGACCCTTTTTTGCCCATCCAACCTATCTTAACGCCCTCACCCAAGCCATCACAACCACCCCTGGTTGGTCCAAGGAGGCCTTTCACCTCTTTTCATTTCATGGTCTACCTCAACGCCACGTCAACGAAGGGGACCCCTACGCCACCCAATGCAGAAAAACCGCCCAACTCCTGGCCACAGCCCTGAAACTACCCGCCACACAATGGCGTCTCACCTTCCAATCCCGCTTTGGCCGCGAGCCTTGGCTGGAACCGGCCACCAACCAAACCTTGGCTGCCCTGCCAAAAGAGGGTGTCCAAAACTTAATCGCCATCTGCCCCGGTTTTGTCGCCGATTGCCTGGAAACCTTGGAAGAAATCGCTATGGGTGGAAAAAAAATATTTATCTCAGCAGGGGGGAGTCAATTCACCTATATTCCCTGCCTAAACGATCACCCAGCTTGGACAGCGGCCCTGATTCACATCATTAGACAAGAGCTGGCGGGTTGGATGCCTAATGAATAAAGCCTTAAGGATAAATCGTAAAAGCTCTTTGGAACCAATCCAAAACCTTAACCCATGTAATTCCGATCCTCATTTTTTTCTCCAATAAAAATGACTTTTATATCTTCAATCATTTCAAGTATACTGTAATGATTATCCATAATCAGAAAGAAATTGCCATGACTCAGTCGATTACGTTTGAGGATGTCTGGAAAATGTTCCAGGAGACCGATCGCAAGTTTCAAGAAACCGATCGCAGATTCAAAGAGACCGATCGCAAGTTTCAAGAAACCGATCGCAAGTTTCAAGAGACCGATCGCCAATTCAAAGAGACCGATCGCAAGTTTCAAGAGACCGATCGCCAGTTCAAAGAGACCGATCGCAAGTTTCAAGAGACCGATCGCCAATTCAAAGAGACCGATCGCAAGATCAAAGAGACCGATAAGCAGATTGGTAGACTTGGTGGACGTATCGGAGATTTTGTCGAGGAAATGGTTGCTCCTGCCTGCAAAAAACTTTTTGCAGAGCGGGGGTTCCCGATTCATATCGTCAGTCGTCGTGTTGAGGC
>JAMOAW010000090.1:0-10270 GCA_039908535.1 Magnetococcus sp. DMHC-6
TACCTTGGAAACGAGAGGCAAAAAAATTGGTAGAGCAACCTTCCCAGATTGAGGCTGGATATCAAGCCATCCATCAGGGATTTAATCAATTGGCTCAAGCGCTTGCCCTGGTTTAGCCCAAACTAAAAAACGCGATTTTTTTTCACGTTTTTATTCAGGAAGAGCGTACCATATTAGCCATTGATTTCTTTCTAGTCAAAGAACAACCCTAAAACCTCTTGCCAATCATGATTCTGATAAAAAACCAACCGATCCAGATACTCCTGGGGTGGTTTGCGGGTGACAGTTTGGCCAGGACGGGGAAAAACCTGAGCGGTCAAGCGGGTCAAGGCAAAACGCAACGCCGCTCCACGCAATGCCCAGGACATAGAAAACATTTCGTTCTTGGTTAAAGGTCGATAATGAACATAGCCCTGCCAAAGTGTACGCCAGCGGATGGGATCTGGTTGTCCGGCTTGAAATCCCCAGGCATTTAATAAAATGGCAAAATCATGGACAAATCGATCAAAACTGGCATAATGAAAATCGATCACACCGGTTAAATACTCCCCTTGAAAAAGGGTGTTGTCAGGAAATAGATCCGTATGGCACATCCCTTGGGGAAGATCTATCTGCGGGGGTTGGAGAAGGTGGGTCATCTCTTTGTGCAGTAGGTCTACAATAAGGGCATCGGTATAAACTGGTGTTAATTGCTGCAAAAGGTGTTGTAATGTCGTTGGCCCCATGGGATTGGGGCGGGGCTTGGGAAAATCCTTGCCAAATAAATGAATTTTCGCCAGCATCTCCCCGACCAGTCGGCACTGTTTGGGGGTTGGAACCACCGGAGAAACCCCAGGCAAACGGGTGGCCAGCAAGGCTGGATGACCTTTGAGTTGGCCAATCATCTGACCAACCCGATTGACAATCGGACGGGGACAGGGAACTCCTTTATGTGCAAGATAATCCAACAGCGCGCACGTATCAGACAGACCTTGCCCTTGATCGGGATCTTCTGTCAACGTCAGGACAAATTGGCCCTGACTGGTATCCACCCGAAAATTACTGTTAACCACCCCATCCTGGATCTCCTCAAGCCGGATCAGGTGTCCAACATCAAAATCGCGTAGAAAATAGTTGGTTTCTTCTGGGGTGAGTGAGGTATAAACCGACATCTTTTTTCTCCAAAAAGGCAAACCAAGTATACGAGCAAAGATTAAGAGTGATGTGTTGTATAATGGTTCCATAGTTTAGGAAAGGGAAATGTGGTATGAACACGGAACCCGTTCTCATCGGCGGAGACCCTTTGCAAAATTCCCCCATAACGGTCGCCATGACGGGGGCCTCTGGGGCTTGGTATGGTTTGCGTTTACTGGAGGGACTACTGGCAGCGAGACAAAGAATTGATCTTTTAATAAGCGATGCCGCCCTTACCGTGTTAGAACATGAATGTCGATTGGGTTGGATGACGACAGATTTGGCACGCCGACAAGAACAAATCCTGAGCTATTTTATGGTGGGAGAGGATAAAATTCGCCACTATGGCAACACCGATTGGTTCGCACCCATGGCAACTGGTTCTGGCAAGGTCTCTAAAATGGTCATATGTCCCTGTTCTATGGGCACATTGGCGGCGATTGCCCATGGTCTTTCGGATAATTTAATCGAACGGGCGGCGGATGTGGTGATTAAAGAGAGGGGCCAATTAATCATCGTGCCCAGAGAAACCCCCTTTTCGGCCATTCATTTAGAGAATATGCTCACCTTAGCCAAACTTGGGGTCACTATTTTGCCTGCCTGTCCAGGATTTTATCAAGGACCTGAAACCATTCGGGATTTGGTGGATTTTATTGTAGCGCGCATCTTGAGCCAGTTGGGCATTCGGCATGGAATTATCGTTTCTGGGCAAAATAGTTTCGCGAAAGGATGGGAAAGAGGATAACCCCCTCTTTATTATTGAATTTCAAAAAATCAGATAAGGAGAAGTCGTGAAAAAAATAGAAGTTTTGGCTCCAGCTGGCAATTTACCATCGTTACGTGCAGCGGTGGACAATGGGGCGGATGCGGTCTATTTTGGTTTTCGTAACGCCACCAACGCCCGCAACTTTGAAGGGCTTAATTTTAACGACGAAGAGGCGGCCCAAGGCATCGAATATGCCCGCAAACGAGGCGTTAAAGCCAACATTGTCCTCAATACCTTTCCCCAAGTGGGGGATCCCGCCATTTGGTATGAAAGCGTGGATCGAGCGGCCCGCTTAAAGGCCGATGCCATTATATTGGCCAATTTGGCCTTGCTACGCTATTGTAAGCAGCGTTATCCAGAGCTTCCCATTCATCTTTCGGTGCAGGCCTCAGCGAGCAACCATGAAGCGATCCAATTTTATCAACGCCACTTTGGCATTACACGGGTGATTTTACCTCGGGTTCTCACCGTGACCGAAATCCGGCGTCTGCGCGAGCAGACCGATGTGGAATTGGAGGTGTTTGCCTTTGGGGGATTATGTGTCATGGCCGAGGGGCGCTGTTATCTCTCCTCTTTCGTCACTGGCGTCTCTCCCAACATCGAAGGGGTCTGTTCTCCCGCCCGTGCCGTGCGTTTTGACGACTCGGAGAATCGCTTGCAAACCCGACTCAATGGGGTATTGATTGCCCAGTATGAAAAGGGTGAAGAGGCCGCCTATCCCACCGTTTGCAAAGGGCGTTTTCAGGCCAATCATAAAACCTATCACGTCATGGAGGAGCCGGGTTCTTTAAATATTTTGGGCATGTTGGCCCAAGTGATCGAAGCCGGTGTGGTGAGCCTTAAAATTGAAGGCCGACAACGCACCCGATCCTATGTCGCCACCGCCACCCGCATTATGCGCCAAGCGGTGGATGCCTACTATGCCGATCCAAAAGGATTTCGTCCAAAAATGGGCTGGATGCGCACCTTAAATGCCACCTCAGAGGGCTCCACCCACACCTTGGGAACATATGAGGAAAATTGGCAATGAAACTTTCCATAGGTCCAGTTTTGTTTGAATGGGGGCGTAAGGGTTTTATAGAATTTTACCGCCGGATGGCCCATGAGACGCCAGCGGATATTTTATATATTGGCGAGGTGGTCTGTTCCAAGCGGCAAAATTTGGATCCCGATGAACTGCTGCGTTTGGCGTTAGAGATTCGTCAATTGGGCAAAGAGGTGGTGTTTTCCACCCTGGGCCTGGTTATGACCCCTGAAGAGGTACAAACCATTGGCGAGATTGCCCATTATGCCCGTCAAGAGGGCTTTGCCATGGAGGCCAACGATATGGCCGCCATCTCCTTGGGCGAAGCGAACAAAGACAAACCAGGCATTCCCATGGTAGCTGGTCCCCATATTACCACCTACAACCCGGAAACAGTGGATTTTTTGGCCTCAATTGGCGTTTTTCGGGTAGTCCCGCCCGTGGAATTGTCCCAAAAATCGATTCAAGGGCTGTTTGGTTCTCTGGTGACCACCCCCCCCTTGGAAAAAGAGGTGTTTGCCTATGGTCGCCTGCCATTGACCTTTTCCGCCCGTTGTTATACCTCGCGCGCCTTTCATCTGCCGAAGGTAAACTGTCAATTTAAATGTGCAGATTTTCCCGATGGCATGGTGGCACATACCCAAGAAGGGCAGGAATTTTTGGTGATGAATGGCACCGAAACCATGTCTGGAAAACTGTTTAATCTGGCCGGTCAAGTGGATATATTACGCGAGATCGGCACGCACATTGTCAGAATCTCGCCGCAAAGTCGCAATATGGTAGAGATTGTGATGATATGGAAAAATCTTTTGGATCGAAAAATCGACTCCATTGAAGCCATGGCCCGCCTGACGGAGGCCAATGGGGGCGAAAACTTTTGTAACGGTTATTTTTTCAACCAGCCTGGGCTGGATTTTGTGGCGATGTAATCCTCTTAATGAATGATTCAACGTAAGCTTAGGGAGCCTGCAAATGCAAATCGATAGTATGGTGATTGACCAAATTACCCAAAACATCATGGGCGTTTTTAATAAGGTTGGCGAAACCCGTGAAGAGGCGGCGCGTCGGGTGCGTGATGTGGTGGGTGAGGCTGTGGAATATTTTAATTTAGTTTCTCGACAAGAGTTTGATGTGGCCAATGAATTATTGGCCAATACTCGCATTAAACTGGAAGCATTGGAAAAAAAAGTGGCCGAATTAGAGGCATCGCTGGCGACCCCAAAAAATGATACTGAGGCATCTTGATCGTTAACGACTCCCCTTCAATAGGAATGAGGCGCATATGAAACGAGCATATCTAGCAGGCCAATGGGTGGATACCGGACACGTCAAAGAGGTCATCAACCCCTTTGATGGATCGGTTGTAGATCAGGTGGTTCAGTGTGGTTCACATGAGATTGACCAAGCCTTAGATGCGGCCCTGGAGTCTCTCCCCCGCACCACGGCCATGGAACCCTACGCCAAAGCCAACGCTCTGGCCTTTGTTCGAGATCGTTTAGTGGAACAACGCGCCCTATTTGCCCGTACCCTCTCCATGGAGAATGGCAAGACCTTGGCGGAATCCCGTTTGGAGATAGACCGAGCGGCGGCGACCTTTGATATTGCGGCGGGGGAGGCAACGCGCATTTATGGCGAAGCGTATGATTTGGGGGTCAATGCCATGGGAGCTGGACGACGCGCCTTGGTGCGCCGTTATCCCATTGGGGTGGTAACGGCCATCGCCCCTTTTAATTTTCCTTTAAATCTCGCCGTCCATAAAATCGCTCCCGCCATGGCGGCGGGTTGTCCTGTGGTGTTAAAACCGGCTTCCAAAACCCCCTTGACTGCCCTGCTGCTGGCGGAAATCATCGCCGAATCGGGTTGGCCCAAAGAGGCTTTTTCGGTGTTGCCCTGTGACCGCGAGGCTGGACAAAAATTGGTGGAGGACGACCGGGCCAAATTGCTCTCTTTTACGGGTTCGCCGGAGGTGGGCTGGCAGATGAAACGGGATGCCGGCAAAAAAAAGGTGGTGTTGGAATTGGGCGGCAATGCGGGCTTAATCGTTGACCGTGAGGTACGAGATTGGGATTGGTTGATCAAACGGGCCATTACCGGGGCTTTTTATCAATGTGGTCAAGTTTGTATTTCGGTGCAACGCATTTTTCTCCATGAAGAGGTCGTCGGCGAATTTCGGTCTCGGTTTAAAAAAGCGGCCGAGCAGTTAAAATCCGGCGATCCTCTGGATGAATCCACCACTCTAGGCCCGATCATCGACCGCAACAACCGCGACCGCCTGCAAGCCTGGATTAACGAAGCCCTTCATCAAGGGGCAGAACTGGTCAGCGGCAACGCCATTGCCCCCGTGGGGCAAGGCAACTCCATGTCCGCAACCATTCTCCAAGAGGTAGATCCCTCCTGCCGCATCAACACCGAAGAGGCCTTCGGTCCCGTGGTCACGCTCACCCCCGTCGCCAGCATGGAGGAGGCCTTTCATCTCGCCAACCAATCCCGTTTTGGCCTGCAATGCGGTATTTTCACGCCTGATTTTGCCACAGTTATGAAGGCGTTGGACGTCTTAGAAGTCGGCGGTGTCATCCACAACGATGTCCCCTCGTTCCGGGTGGACTCCATGCCCTATGGTGGTCTAAAAGAGAGCGGGCTGGGGCGCGAAGGGGTTCGGTATGCCATGCAGGATATGCTGGAGCCGAGGATTTTGGTGTATCATTCTTGAACAAAACCCTGGGGGATTGGGGGGGCGGTTCTCCGCCCCCCCAAGGTCTTGATTATTATTTTTTCCGATACGTGAACATCACAAAAACAAACTTTATTTATATTTAAAAAACCGTATAGAGAAATCTTTTATTATTTTTTATTGTATTTATATAAGTTTATTTTATAATTTTAAAAAAATTTATCGACCAATCGCCATATTCCAGGTTTAATAATTAACATGATATAATCACAAATCAAAATAATGGGATCACATAACACTGTCACAGGGTAAATTATGAGCATAATCCATCCCAAATACAAGCGACTCGCACCAAGAAGGAGTTATCTGGCGGATGAGGTGGTCCTGATCCAGGCATGGAAAAAGTCCCAACGTAGTATTCGAAAAAACAACTGGTTTGCAGATCTGTTGGAATTGGATCAATCGGCTATCCTGCTTGAAGAACGCATTGACAGTTGGCGTAAACAAATCATTAACGGTACGGCAAACCCCACCCCAATGCGTCTCGTTCCCGCCCCGAAAACGCACCGTTGGGGATTTAAAAACGGACATTGGCAAGATGTGGAAAAAGATAAAGAAGGAAAAAACAAATCTATCCACCTGCGCCCATTGGCCCATATAGGCATCCGAGAACAAACCATGGCCACCGCTGCCATGCTATGTTTGGCCGATTGCATCGAAACAGCGCAAGGGAATACATCAGTTACTAATTATTTTCAGGCTCGGCATCAAGGTATCCACAGCTACGGCAACCGTCTCTTTTGCACTTTCGACGAAGAAACCCTCGGCAAAAACAACCGTCCTTTGGCCAGTTTTCATTGGGGAAATTCCGAGATATACAGTCGATATTTCGAGGACTACCGCCGTTTTCAATCGCGCCCCCACTATATCGCCGAAAACATCCAAAACCAAATGAATGAACACGAAGAGATCTTCATTATCAAGCTGGATATCTCCGCCTTCTATGACCGGATCCATCGACCAACGCTCATAGCTCGGTTACAGAATGAATATAAAAATTTTAGGAAAAGCTATTCATTCACAAAAAGTACTCGCCAGTTTTGGGATCATTTAGAGCAGATCATGGCTTGGTCCTGGAATAGCAATGATAATGAGCTAAAACAACAAAAGGATGAATTCCTTCCCGAAGGACTCCCTCAAGGCTTGCTGGCCAGCGGCTTTTTTGCCAATGCTTACATGCTGGAATTTGACCGGTATATCAGCCGCTTTTTGGAGCAACCTCTGAGCTTAAAAGATGAGCATCAAACCAACAAGGAGGCTGGAATCAATTTACACGATATCACCCTGCATGATTATTGTCGTTATGTGGACGACATTCGCCTAGTCGTCAGTCTGAAACGAAAATGTGCAATTACTGAAAAAAAGATGGAAGATGAGTTGCCAAAGCGCATCACAGACTGGATGAATAATTGTTTGAAGGATGCCGCCAACCCACAAGAAAAAGAAAACTCCAACCAATTTCTCTTAGAAATTAATGAAAATAAAACCGAAGTTACTCCCTTCCGCCTTGTAGCGGGTCAAACTGGAACCGCTGCCCGGATGGCATGGATTCAAAAAAATATGAGTGGCCCAGCAGATATGGATACTCTTCGCGAATCCACCTTTAGTTTGGATGCCTTATTGACCGAAGCGGATTATTTCGACTGCTGTACCGACCCAACTGAACAAGTCACCCATCCTTTAGCCAAAATCACTCACCAAAAATCCGATGTGCGTGATGACACACTAAAACGTTTTGCCGCATTAAGACTGAAAAATACCCTCCGGCGTCGACGAAGCATGACCGACCTAAACGTTAAACTGGAAACTGGCATCAGCGCAGGAGATGCCATCGACCATGAATTAGAAATGTACGCCCGCAAACTGGTTCGCGCTTGGTCTCATGACCCCTCCCTCACGCTCGTATTGCGCTTGGCTATGGATCTTTTTCCTAGTCCAGACCTTCTTCGCCCCGTATTAGACTCTCTCGGCACCTTGATCAAAACATCGCGAAGAAAAAATGCCAAAGTAAGCTCTTTGATTGCTTGGTACATCATTGCCGATCTGCTCCGGGCTGGAGCGGTAGAAACCGGACTCCATGCACGTGATGGGGAACTACCCGATACCGCTGATTTAACCGCATATCAAGCCATGCTATTGGAATTTGCCAAACGACATGTGCTTAAAAATAGAAATGCGCCCTGGTATGCCCAGCAACAAGCCCTGCTACTATTGGTCTCTCTTGATCCCTGTCCAACAATGATACCACCCAATCCATCCGCAGAAATTGATCACTATAAAACCCTATTAAAAGCTGCCTTATATAATTCCGAACAAACACTGACAGATGAAATTCTCATCACACACATGGTCTTTCAACAACTTCAAAAAAATAAAAGCCGTTTTGCTGTCTGGTTTTTAGATTCCTTGAGGAATCTTGATCCATCAAAGCGCATTGAACACTTGCACACCGTCAGTTTTAACAACCCAGATCTCATGCAAGCCGTGCTACAAGAAATGGAACACCGTAATCTAAATTGGATCGACATTAGCCACGACTATCTAAAAATTCCACAAGGAATTCGACAGGTATCCAGCGAGTTGAACGACTCCAATAATACCTACTTACCTCTATGGAACATCATCACCCGCACTGACAATCCATTTCAACACGAGATTCCTTGGCTACGACTGGCGAAAGCACTGATCAAAATGCTCCATCCGTACCAGTATGACTTGAATTTGATAAAAAAGGTTTCTATACGCAATATTCGTATCAAAGTTCATAATTGGAACGAGTTGGGCAAGCCCGAATTTCCTGAAAACAGTATAACGGTCACTCTAGACATAGACAATGACAGATCTAAGGATCCTAGGCTGGCCAAGCCAAACTGGTGTGAAAACAAATGGATGCGGTTCTACACTCTGGGTCGTCTGCTTCGCTCCGCCATTACTGGAGAGCAGGATTTTACCCTAACACCCTACCTCAATCGCCACGATTGGGATGGCTACAACGGTATGCGCAACAGTTGGTATACCCGACGAATGGGCATGATACACACTCCAGAAACTCTAGGTGGGGATGCAGCCCCCTTTTCTCCCTGGGTTAGCGAACTTTTAATGTGGCTATTGCAATGGCCAGGAGCCAGAATAGAGCCAAAACTGATTGAAAAATCAGAAAAAATACAAGACATGGCAGATCTATTACACGTGATCAACGGACGTTTAAAAGAGCTGGAGAAACTGTATGGCCAGGCATCAAATATCCCTATATACCCCATACAGATCGAACATACCCCACACAGGAAGGGCATCTTGCGTGTGGTCCTTGCCCAAACATTGATCCCAAAACAGTTGGATTTTTCCAAACTTGATCCATGTCTGAATCACCCTACATACCGAACTATCCATCGAAACCATCTAAACAGCGTTTGTTCCCTGATCCTGACCCAATTAAAAGCACAATGCGCGACTGAAAATGATTCAATCGAAAATAAAACAACAACTTTAGCAGATTTAATAGTGTTTCCTGAACTTTCAGTTTATCCTGACGATATATGGATTCTGCAACGTCTTTCGGACACCACAAAGGCGATGATGTTCTTTGGTTTAACGCCAATTGAAAAAATTGACAGCAAAATCATCAATACAGCCTGCTGGCTTATCCCCAACTATCGCTCGACCGGACGCTCATGGGTGGTACGCCAACAGGGCAAGAGACACCCAACAGATGCCGAGAAAAAAATAGGTATCGTTGCTTGGCGGCCTTACCAGGTAATCATCGAATTGCCAAAAACCGAAGGTAATGAGCGAGGGTACAGAATGACGGGAACCATTTGCTACGATGCCACAGATTTGAATTTGGCTACAGACCTGAAAAACGTGTCAGATCTCTTTATCATTTCCGCGATGAATAAGGATATCACCACATTTGATAATATGGTGGCTGCATTGCACTTCCACATGTACCAACATGTAGTTCTTGTCAACACTGGCGAGTTTGGAGGATCAACAGTTCAAGCACCCTTTTCAGAAAAACATGAAAAGATCGTTTCCCATTTACACGGAGGAGGTCAATTGGGTGTGAGTATCTTTGACGTTAACGTTATGGATTTCGGTCCTGGGGCTAATTTTACCGAACCTCAAAGAACAAAAAAGTCACCCCCGGCAGATTTTACTAGGTTCAAATAAACGAAAACCACTCGTGAATATTGAATCTATTGCATAAAAATTTATCGAATGTTAGCTGAAAAAAATTAGAAAACAGGGAATTTGTATTGGCGGAAGGTAGTCCTGTATTTGCATGATGATAAGGTTCTCTGTTAAATTTTTCCTGTGATCAAAAACCGAAGGGACAAAGATAAGAGAGGAGTATCCTATGCAATGCCCAAATTGTAATTCTTAACGAACTAAAGTTCAAAACTTGCAAAAGGCTTGAATTTCATCCTACTTTTACTTCATCATGATGTTCTTCTTTACCCCCCCCTGGGAGACCACCATGAAAGCGTTTCTGAAACAATTTGAGTCCAATATCGACTTCCACTATTCTTGCTTTGATCGAGTTGTGATTCGTGGATACATTCTCAAGCTTTTCACA
>JAMOAW010000091.1:0-14294 GCA_039908535.1 Magnetococcus sp. DMHC-6
CAAAGTCAAGACCTTGGGGGATTGCATCCCCCAATCCCCCTGCTTTTTGAAGGAAGCAAAACCGAGGTCAAAAGCAAAAGCAAAACCCTGGGGGCAATCCCCCAGACCCCTTTTTTTTTAAATAAGAAAACCAAAAAACAGACGACCACGGTTAAGTGTGGTGATACCCAAATATCATGATCTATCCAACGGCAACGCTACCCTGGTCATAAATCTCCCTTCAGGCAGATGAGAAAAACGAATCTCCCCACCATGATCATGGACAACAGAAGCGGTAATAGCAAGACCAAGACCGGCTCCGCTGGCGCATGAATTTTCTAAGTGAGTTAAACGGTAAAAAGGTTTAAGGACATTTTGCCATTCGGATTCTGGGATACCTGGACCCGGGTCTTGAATATCCATAAAAATATAATCTTGACCAACGGTCATGCTGACTAAAACATTCTCGACACCACCTACTTGAGGTTGACTATGCTTTAACGCATTTTCAATCAAGTTGGTCAATGCCCGTTTCATGGCCAATGGACGACAAAAATAGGGATATTTGGGTATTTCATCACAAAAAACAGGATGACCAGTGTCGACAAGATCGGTACAGATTGAGGTCAATAACCCGCTGATATTCATTGATTGTTTTGGTTCTATCTCCACCGCATCCCGTGCAAAAGAGAGGGTAGCGAAAAGATAGCCTTCCATTTCGGTTAAAATGGCAAGCATCCGTTGACGTCCCTCCTCATCACGAATAAATTCAATCAATAAACGCAATTTGGTCAAGGGGGTACGCAAATCGTGAGAAATGGCGGCGATCATCTGCAAACGCTCTTCAACAAACCCGCGAATGCGGCGATTCATACGATTAAATACTTGGGCCGCCTGCACAATCTCTGTAGCCCCCTCTTCGGGCAACGGGGGAGCGTATAAATCCTGACCAAACCGCTCGGCCCCCCGCACAATGCGCTGCCAGTGCCGGGTCATCTGTTGCACCATATACAACACAAATACAAAAATCGCTCCAGACATGATCAACACGGAAATCGTGGTATGACGAAACAGAGGGACATGGTTATCCGCTGGACGACTGGTTATGGCATAGAATAACCCGTTGGAAAATTGTACTAAAATATGCCACTCTCGGTCAATCACCTCCGAATGCATCATCTGAATGATACGCACCTCAATCCAAAACAACAGCCGATGCAAAGTACCATACGGATGGTTCCAGTCGGGATCCTGCACAACAAAGGCCACCACCCGCAGCTTTGGATCCGCAATTGCCCTTTCTAAGGCGTGACGCAGAGGCTCTTGGTTCTCTTGTTGGGCACTGGCCACCGCTGTACCAGCCGAAACCACCTCGAAATGAACCCCACTTTGGTATAAAACCTGGAGAATCTGGTCATGCACGCTCTGTGGGGTATTCCCCAACAGACGGATGAGACCCGCCATGCGCGCCAGCACTCCTGCTTTGCTGCTCACCATGGACACTTCCATCTTCTCGCTGGTAAAGACCAAAATACTCAGTAGGTGTGAAAGAGTGAGTCCAAAAAATAAAATCCATAACATCCGCGCCGCCAAGGAACCAGAAAAAAAATATTTCATGTCACATGGACCTCACAGGTAAACATATATCCACCGCCCCAAACCGTCTTGATCAACTGCGGATCCTTAGGATCGCTCTCTATTTTGCGCCGCAACCGCATAACCTGGGTGTCGATGCTGCGATCAAACCCTGCAAAGGTGCGACCACGGGCCAAATCCAACAATTGCTCCCGACTCAACACTTTACGCGGATGGTGCAAAAATGCCAACAAAAGATCAAACTCACCACTGCTCAACGGTTCAATCATCCCCTGGCTATCCACAAGCTCTCGTCGGGCCATGTGCAAGGTCCAGGCACAAAAATGTAAAATAGCCTCTGGTCCCATTCGTGTTGGTCGCCCCTGCTGGGGTGCACGACGTAACACCGCCCGAATACGCGCCAAAAGCTCCCCAGGATCAAACGGCTTGCTCACATAGTCATCTGCGCCCATCTCCAACCCCACCACCCGATCGGTATGCTCGGCCATGGCGGTGAGCATAATAATGGGAACTTCCGACTGAACGCGAATCTCCCGACACAGGGTTAAACCATCTACCCCTGGCAACATGCGATCCAAGACGATTAAATCAATCGACTCCTCCTCCAGCACCCGACGCATTTGCCGTCCATCCACCACCCCTATGGCAGGCACGCCATGTTCCTCCAGGTAACGAACAATCAACTCGCGAATGTCCTGATTGTCTTCGACAATTAAAATATATGTTTTTTGTTCCATACGATGCCCCATCCACACAAACATAAAAAATTGCCATAAATTGTCACAATTAGGAGATACCATTGCCCAAAGGGGAGGATATCCTATCCCCCATCATAATGTAATTTTATATTTAAAAGGAGAGCCTAATACCAATTTGCAATCACATGGATAAATATGGGACCTTGTCTCGTACAATATGTACATGTCGTAAACATCACACCTATGGGAAAAATTAAAAACAAGAGCTTGGGGGCTACAAAGTAAAAAACAAATTCAAAAGCAACACATTGGAGGCTCTGCCTCCAAACATCCGCCGGCCAAGAGATCCTCTACCCGGTCGCCGTTGCCATCTTTGGTGGATTAATCTCTTCTACATGACTGGATAGTTGGTAACCCCAATGCTATTTTTCTAGTAAAGAAAAAATTGAACATGAATAATAGATCTCCTGACACTCTTTTGTGATAAAATGGACATAAATAAAACATAAAAATAGCGTATATTTATTCAAAAGATCCAAGATCATCTCACAATAACGGCCTAAAGGAATTGATGATAACTAAGCAAGTAATTGATTTTTTTAACAAAAAACAAAGGACTATTTTTTCTATGCGTTTTAAATCTGTTGTTTACAAAAAAAACAAACCATTCAGATCGACTGCCATCTTCTTTATTCTGGCACTTTTTCTGAGCACAACACTTTTTGCCGAAACAAATAGCTCCATTTCCGACACCACCCCCCTTGGGGCAAACGTGGAGGAGTTTTTAGCTATTGCTCGCCAAATGAACCCGGAACGGGCGGCCATGGCCTTGGAGGCCGAAGCCAGCGTGGCCCGTGTTCAAGGGGCAGGCGCACTCCCTGATCCCATGGTTGGGTTGACGTTTGATGACATTATGGAAAACAGTCGCGGTCTGCCAGGCCGCCTTGGAGCGACTAAATTTACCCTTCAACAGGAATTGCCCTGGTGGGGAAAACGTGATGTTCAGCGTGACCTGGCCGAATCGGAAAGCCGCGAGGCCTTGGGTAAACTTTCCGAATTAGATGCGGAAATCGCCCTGCGTATTAAAACCGCCTATGCCGATTATCACCGCGTCCACCTATCTATGGATCAAACCTCGGAATTGGTAGAAATTATGCGCACCCTGGTACAGTTGGCGCAACTGCGCTATGCACAAGGATTGGCTCTACAACAAGAGGCCACCTCTACCGAGGCCGAACGGGGGGCTCTCTCGGTGGAGCTGGTACGCCTTGGACATGAACGCAAACGGATTCGTTTTCGTCTCAATGCCTTGATCAACCGCAAACCGGATGCTCCAGTCGTGGAACATCCCCACTTGCGCCCTATTCCAGACGAGGCCACTCTCGATTATCATCAATTACTGATCCGTGCCACGACGACGAATCCCGCCCTAACCATTGCCCATGCCCGACTCAACACCGCCAAACAAAATCATTTACTGGCTGAAAAGGATTGGTATCCCAATTTTAACCTGGGAGCGGGCTTTAAGCGTCCGCAAAATTCGGCAGAAAAAGATAGTTTTGAAGCCATGGTGGAAATTAATCTTCCCCTGCAACGTCAATCCCGCCAGGCCCAAGATCGGGCCACCGCAGCCGCCATGCAGGCCGCTCAAGAGACATTAAACTACGAACAATTGCGTCTGGAATCCACCCTGCAAGAGGCCCTTTCCACGCTACAAGAGGCGCGCGAAGTTGAACGCGTCACCACAGATAGCCTCTTGCCCCAAGCCCGTCTGGCCCTTCAATCGGCTCTCAAGGGGTATCAAACCGGAGCTTCCGAGGTTATCGCGGTTTTGGATGCCATACAAAGATTAAAAAAATTTCAAATCGCATTAATTAATGCACAATTTGAACAACAAACCCGTTTGGCGGAAATAGAACGGCTCATTGGGGGTGATTTATGATTTATTTTAGGACAATACGAACCTATCGGTTTTGGTTATTTTTTATTACTGCCTCTTATCTTTTACAACCCACCGCTTGGTCAGAAGAGCGCAAAATTCTCTACTATCGCAACCCCATGGGTTTAGCCGACACCTCTCCAACTCCAAAAAAAGACAGTATGGGTATGGACTATCTGCCCGTCTATGAGGAAAAACCTGTCCCTCAAAAGGCAGCGCGTAAAATTCTCTATTATCGCAATCCCATGGGTTTGGCTGATACCTCCCCAACCCCAAAAAAAGACAGCATGGGCATGGACTATGTACCAGTCTATGACGACGAGGTTTCAGGGGATCCTGAAACCGTGCGCATCAATCTGGACAAAGTGCAAAAAATGGGAGTCAAGACCGAAACGGCCATCCTGCGCCCCCTATCGCGTACCATCCGCGCCGTTGGAACGGTGCAGATAGACGAAAGCAAACTGTTTATCGTCACCCTTAAATATGAAGGATGGATCGAAAAGCTCCATGTCAACACCACCGGTCAAACGGTGCATAAGGGGGATTCTTTAATGGATATTTACAGCCCCACCCTTGTTTTGGCTCAACAAGAGTATCTGGCGACCCTTAAAGCCGAGCAAAACCTCAAAGTGGCCGACTCCGAAACCCGCGCCACTGCGCAAGAATTGACTGCCAGTGCGTTATTGCGGATGCAAAACTGGGACATTTCCGCCGATCAAGTTCAACATTTACGCGCAACCAAACAAGTGCTGCGCAACTTAAGTGTCAAGTCACCCGTCAATGGGGTGGTATTGGAAAAAATGGCCATTCAAGGCATGCGGGTTATGCCAGGTGAAATTCTCTATCGCATCGCCGATCTTGCCAATATTTGGGTGGTGGCCGATATTTTTGAACAAGATGCCGGATCCGTGCAAATTGGCCAACAGGCGACCATCACCCTCAAGGCGATTCCAGATAAAACCTTTACGGGAAAGATCTCTTTTATCTATCCCACATTGAATACCGAGACGCGCACAGTGAAGGTACGGATTGAACTGCCCAATCCCAACGGACTGTTACGACCCGCTCTTTATGCCACGGTTTATCTATCCACCTCCACCCAAGAGGCACTGGTTCTTGCCGTGCCGAATTCTGCACTGCTGGATAGTGGCAGTCGACAAGTGGTTTTGGTCGAACGGGGCGCAGGGCTGTTTGAACCGCGTTCGGTCAAAGTGGGCAGCAAAGACAACGAATTTGTCGAAATTCTCGAAGGGCTTAAAGAGGGTGAAAAGGTGGTGGTGCGCGCCAATTTCTTGATTGATGCCGAGGCCAATCTACGCGCGGCTTTGGGGCACTTTTTACATTGATTGAAACCCTGTTTGTTGATCAATATCGGTACTATAAAAGCATAACCTTAACTTTCCACTATAAAATTGGAGGATTGAACATGAAAAAATCTTCACAAGCCAGCTCCCTTTTCATTTTTGCCGTTTTAATCGCTTGGCCCATCATGGCCAGTGCGGAATCTGAACAACATACGGGGCACACCCAGACCGCCATAACAGAAACAGCCGCCCCTGCCGTCGCTACTAAAGATCATGCCGATCATAAGGGAAACATGATGGCAAAAATGTCCGAGCATATGGAAAAAATGCAAAAAGAACAGGAAAAATCCGAAACGCAGATGATGGAAATGCAAGCCCTCATGGAAAAAATACGTCAGATGCCCCCGGGAGAAGAACGCAATAAACGTATTGATGAACACACCGCCAAAATGCACGACATGCTGTCTGGATTACGTTCCCAGGCTGCGCAAGTCATGAAACATCAAATGATGGACGCTGATATGCCGATGAATGCAGAAAATAAAGAGATGCCCAAAGAGGATCAGATGAAAAAGGAGATGATGAAAGGTGGTATGATGAAAAATATGGTTAAACACCATCAAGTTATGGAAAAACGCATGGTTCTTCTTTTTGACCTTCTAGATCAGATGATAAACCATATGGATTCGTTGATCACACCACGGTGATGTTTCTGATCAATCAACTAAGGCATCCACTCCACGAAAAGAAAAAATACTATGTCCACCAAACGACTAAAATATAATAGTTTTTTGCTTGTGATGACCATTCTGACAACGGCCTGTGCGCCCTTGCATCAAAGCGACAATCTCGTGGAAAAAGGAACCATTCATGTAGAACGTCAAGGAACAAATGAATTCCAAGTCAATGATGTCAAGGTATATTCTAATGCCGAGGGAACCCATATACATGGGGAACTCCGAAGACACAAAAGTGTATTAGATAAATCCCTTGATAATAGACATTTAGAAGAACATGTTGAGATCACCTTACAAGATCGAAATGGTACAGTTTTATACCAAGGGAGCATGAAGCCAAGCCACTGGATCATCAATCGTCAATATGAAAAGAAGAGCACCATTCACGACGAAACTTTTCATGTAATTGTAGATGTTCCAATTCCAGAACAAGGCACGGTTCGAGTGATTTACCATCCGGGCCCTGAACACTAAACATGATGCCCTGCGGGCAAAAGAAAAAATCACAGGCCAAACCCAGGGGGATGAATCCCCCAGACCCCCTCTTTATTTTTATAATTTTAAAAAAAAGAGAGGGTCTGGGGGGCGGTTCTTCGCCCCCTCAAAAATCTTGATTTTTATTTTTCCCATACATACATATAAATGAAAGGGTCTCTCCCATGATCGCTTGGTTGATTCGTTGGTCGTGTCGCAATATATTGTTAATTTTAATCGGTACCTTTTTTATTATCGGAAGCGGCATCTATGCCATTACCCACATTCCATTGGATGCTATTCCCGATCTATCTGATGTACAAGTGATTCTCTATACCGAATATCCCGGTCAATCCCCACAAGTGGTAGAGGATCAAATCACCTATCCTCTCACAACGGCCATGTTATCGGTGCCGCGTTCGAAGCTGGTGCGGGGAGTGTCATTTTTTGGTGGTTCCATGGTTTATGTCATTTTTCAAGATAGCACCGATATTTATTGGGCGCGCAGTCGGGTTTTGGAATATCTCAATTTTGTCTCCAAGCGTCTTCCATCTGGAGTCACCCCAACATTAGGCCCCGATGCCACTGGGGTAGGTTGGGTTTATCAATATGTTCTTTTGGCCAAAGAGCGTTCGTTGGCCGAACTGCGCACCCTACAAGATTGGTATTTGCGTTATCATCTGGCCAAGGCCGAAGGGGTGGCCGAGGTGGCCAGTGTTGGTGGATATGTCCAACAATATCAAGTAATTGTCGATCCACAGCAACTGCAAGCTTACAACATTCCTCTCTCCCGCATTACCCAAGCCATTGCCATGAGCAACCGGGATGTTGGCGGACGGGTGATCGAAATGGCCGAGACCGAATATATGGTGCGCGGTCTTGGTTATTTGCGCAATATAGACGATATTAAAAAAATCGTCCTCAAAGAGGTCAACGGCACCCCTATTCGTTTAATGGATGTAGCCCGGGTTGAACTTGGCCCCGATGAACGCCGAGGCATGGCCGAACTCAACGGCGAGGGAGAGGTGGTGAGCGGCATTGTGATACAACGTTATGGCCAAAACGCCCTGGATGTCATACAAAACGCCAAAGACAAACTCACCGAGATCGCCGACAGCCTTGGTAAAGATATCCAGATTGAAGCGGTTTACGACCGTTCCGAGTTGATTTTAAAAGCCATTGAGACCCTCAAACACACATTGATTGAAGAAAGCCTTATTGTGGCGGCGGTCTGTATTCTTTTTTTAATGCATGTCCGTAGTGCCTTCGTGGCCATTTTAATGCTGCCGGTGGGGGTACTGATTGCCATAATTCTTATGCAGACTTTGGGAATGACCTCCAACATTATGAGCTTAGGGGGGATCGCCATAGCCGTAGGGGCCATGGTGGATGCCGCCATTGTCATGATTGAAAACGCCCATAAGCATTTAGAACGGGCCGCGCCCGACACTCCACGCCATCAAATTTTGATGGAAGCCGCCGTAGAGGTTGGTCCACCACTCTTTTTTAGCTTATTGATCATCACCGTCTCTTTTTTGCCAGTTTTCACCCTAGAGGCGCAAGAGGGTCGTTTGTTTAAACCTTTGGCTTTTACCAAAACCTTTGCCATGGGAGGGGCGGCCATGTTGTCCATCTCTTTGGTGCCGGTGTTGATGTTATTGTTTGTGCGGGGGCGCATTATGCCAGAAAAACGCAATCCCCTCAATCGATTTTTAATCTGGATCTATCGTCCAATCATTCACAGTGTATTGAGAGCTAAGATTTTTTTTATATTATTGGCCCTTGTAGCTCTTGGGGTCACGGTGGTGCCGGCCATGCGTTTGGGGAGTGAATTTATGCCGACACTTTATGAAGGCTCGTTATTATACATGCCCACCACCCTTCCTGGCCTTTCGATCACCAAAGCCGAAGAGCTTCTACAAACCCAGGATAAAATCATTAAAACCTTTCCAGAGGTGGCCTCGGTTTTTGGTAAAGCTGGTCGCGCCGCCACCGCCACCGACCCGGCCCCCATGGAGATGTTTGAAACGGTGATTAATCTCAAACCAGAAAAGGAATGGCGATCCGGGATGACCACTGATAAGCTCATTGCCGAAATGGATGAGGCCCTGCAAATGCCAGGGGTGAGCAACGCCTGGACCATGCCTCTCAAGGCGCGCATTGATATGCTTTCGACCGGCATTCGCACACCAGTGGGGGTGAAGGTATTTGGAAACAATCTAGAAGAGTTGGAATCTGTAGCTGCTCGCATTGAAGCGGTAGTGAAAAAAATTCCTGGCACCACCAGTGCTTATGCCGAACGGGTGGGTGGCGGGTATTATCTCACCATTGAACCCAACCGCAACGCCATTGCCCGTTATGGTCTCAACATAGACGACCTGCAAGAGGTGATTTTGACCGCTTTAGGGGGAGAAAGTGTCACCACCACGGTGGAGGGACGGGAGCGGTTTAGTGTCAATGTGCGTTATCCACGAGATTTTCGTTCCAGCCCGGAATCGATTGCCAAACGTGTTTTAGTTCCCACCAAAGATGGCGCACATATTCCCTTAGGGGAGTTGGTGACCATACGCAATGAAAAAGGTCCAGCGGCCATTCGGACTGAAAACGCACTCCTTTCGGTCTATATTTTTATCGACATTCGCAACCGAGATATCGGTCGTTATGTGGAGGAGGCCCGTTTGGCTGTGCAAGATCAAGTCAAAATGCCTGCTGGTACCTTTATTAAATGGAGCGGTCAATTTGAATATATGGAACGGGCTTTGGCTAAACTCAAAATTGTCATTCCTCTGACGATCTCTTTAATATTTTTACTGCTTTATTTGAATTTTCGACGGCTTACCGAAACATTTATCGTCATGCTTTCATTGCCTTTTGCGCTGATTGGAGGAATTTGGCTGATGTATTGGATGGAATTTAATTTAAGCATTGCCGTTGCGGTTGGTTTTATTGCTTTAGCTGGGGTAGCTGCCGAGACTGGGGTAGTGATGTTGATTTATTTGGATCATGCTTTAGTTGCGTTAAAAGCCCAACGGGCTGCTGCCAATCTTCCTTTTACCCGTCGTGATCTTTATGCCGCCATTATGGAGGGGGCGGTGGAGCGGGTACGTCCCAAGATGATGACGGTTGTTGCCATTATGGCGGGTCTACTGCCTATTATGTGGAGTAGTGGCACAGGTTCTGAAGTCATGCGCCGCATTGCTGCTCCCATGGTAGGCGGCATGATTTCGTCGACGCTATTAACCTTAATCGTTATTCCTGCTGTTTACGCACTCATTAAAGAGTTTTCCATCTCAAAAGAGGCAAAATAATTAAAAAAAAAGGGGTCTGGGGGATTGCCCCCAGGGTTTTGATTTTGCCTTTGCCTTTGAACTCGGTTTTTCTTTCTTCAAAAAGCAGGGGGATTGGGGGATGCAATCCCCCAAGGTCTTAATTTTGTTTGTAATTTTTCAGAATAACCATTGCAATCAAATACAACCAAATTTATAATAACGCATCATTTTATTTTCATTTTGCGGAGTATCCCCATGGCCAATGGCTGGATCAAGCCGCCGAAATGGGGGAAAAACTAGCGCATCAAATTCAAAAAATTATCACACAACAAAAAATTCCAATCCCCCTCTCCCTCGTCATCACCACCGGGGATATTGCGGATACGGCGGACCCAGTTGAATATTTAGTGGCCAAAGATTTTTTTGATGCTTTGTACACAAAAAGTAACTTAGAAACCAAATATGCCGTTTTTATGCCTGGCAATCACGATGTCTCTTTTAGTGAGTGCCAATCGGTTCATAAATTAGCAAAATATAAAAACTTTGAGCCTCAACAGCTTATTGATGAACAGGAAAAAAGAAAATTTAAAAATTACAATGAATTTATTAAAAATTTTCACAATTCTACTGACGATATTCCCCGTAAAGCATTAAAAAACGGATCTTTTTTATACAACTTTCCTGACCTTGGTTTGGCCGTTATGGCCCTCAACTCCAACGAGGAGATCTCCCACCTTACAGAAAAAAGCGCGGGGTTGATTAGCGAAACACAGTTCCAAGCGGTTTTAGAGGCTTGGCCGAAAGAGGGAATTACCCTTTTGGCGTTGCACCATAACCCAATCTCTGCCCCCGATTTCCAACGAAAAAGATTGGAAAACATTATAGAACAAAAAAAACCAACCCTGCTTTTGCATGGGCATCAGCACAGCAATAATTCAAAAGTCTCCTGGAGCAATTGCCCAATTCTTAGTATTGGCAGCCTTTCTGCCAGGGGCGAAAAACTGCCATCCGATGAACAAAACACCTGCCAACTTATTTTACTCCATCCCCGACTACAGAGTAAAAATTATCGTTATCCACTTGTTTATGATTATCCTGCCAAAATCTCCAAAAAATCCAATCACAAAAAAAACTGTTCCTCCAAAATTTTCAGCCGATTGTAAAAACTTTCTTAAAGAATACCAAGACCGCTTTAAAACTCGGTACAGCAATTGGGATCTGGCCAATCTGGGGGTGGTGCAAGGGGGTGGGGCGGATCGACCCATTGAGGCCAAACTGAAAGATATGTTTATCCCCTTACGGATGGGAAAAATTATCGATCCCAATACATTTAACGATGGTAAAGCCATCGAACCGAAACAACTCCTTGAGGAACGAAAAAATCACCTCATGATTCGTGGTTCGGCTGGATCGGGAAAAACGACCTGGGTAAGGTATCTATTTCACACCCTTATGAACGATCATTTTGACTTTATTTTTCCCATTTACCTGGAACTTCGCGCTCTAGCCTCAGATTGGGCCAAACACCCAAGCAACAAGGATCATATATCCTTGGACACCTTTTTGGCTCAAACTCTAGTAGCAGAAGGAACGAATAACCTTTGCCTCAAACAAATCTTGGCCAACACAACAGCCCCTCGCATCCTGCTGCTGGTAGATGGTTGGGACGAATTGGGTCATTTAGGGACGCTCTTCTGGGAACGGCTCGCGGGATTTATGAGCAGCTATCCCCATATTCAAGTGATTGCAACAAGCCGTCCCTATGGTGAACGCATGCCAAAAAAGGAGGATGGTTTCGAGGAGTTGACCATTCAGCCCCTAGACGATACAGAAATTCACCTGTTAGCCAACCGTTTTTATGAACGCGTTTATCAAAATGACACAACGAATCAATTAATTTATATAGAAAGATTTAAAAATGCACTCAAAGCCGCACCAGAGACCAAAGCTCTGGCACGGGTGGCCATTCAACTCACCATGCTATTACTGATCAGCCGTTCCCACGAACTCCCAGACAAACGCCATCGTCTCTATGACCTCTGTCTCAAAAGCTTTCTCACTGCCCGTCCTGACAATACGCAAAAAACGGGTGGACAACTCTTTAATTTTCAATGGCGACCAGAGGACGGGGCGGAGCGATTTCAAATGGTCGCGGCCCTAGCGGCACAGATCCAGGAAAAAGGGTATAAAAAATTAAATCGCGCCCCTATTGTTCGTCACCGCAACGAATTGCTCGACATGTTGGTAGAGATTAGCCAAAATAAATGGGATGAAAAACAACGTAACGGCTTTCTCAACTGGCTCTCTACCGCTGCTGGGGTGATGGTAGAGCGGGATGATAATACCTTCACCTTTGCCCATCTCAGCTTTCAAGAACACCTCACCGCCGCCCATTTAGAGGCCACCGTTGAAGGAAATGACCAACGCGCTAACCTTTGTCTAAATAAAATATACGATCCAAATTGGTGGGAGACCATGCGCCTTTGGGCCGCCCAGGTAGGAGACAGAAACAAGGCTAATCTTACCCCGGTCATGGAGGCTCTACTTCCCGACAAAATATGCGGCATCTGGTTTGCAGGAACGCTTCTAGCGGATGGTCTTTTTCAGGATGCAGAAATGCATGCGTGGTTAGAACAAATCATTCCCCTCCTTCGGCAATCGTGGTGGCTATTTACCGACAATTGCCTCCAGGCTTGGCAAAACAGCCGCCAAGTCGATCGACGACAAAACATGCAGAAACAACTTCACCAAGCCGCGCATAAACTCCCTTGGCTGCTTTGGTGGCGTTTTTATGCAGTCTGTGAAGGATCAGGGCTGACACCACCCCCATTGCCAACAGAAGGCAACGCCAAATATTTAATTGCAGAGATAGTTGCCCACGATTCAATGACCAAAGAACTTGTTGCAACTGGACGGGTGTTGGTAGGAGGGGCTCCCGCTTGGCCAGGATTCGCATTTCCAGAAATCGCCCTCCTCCATTGTTGGCCTGGACAGCGCAGATTGGCTGGAGTGCAACTCCAATCTTTGGTCAACTTGCTTTTACAACAAAATGAAATTACTCAAATAATGTTTCATTTTACTAGACAAATATCACCGCAAGAGATCTTACAGAACGATGACGTTGCCCGCGACGTTGCCAGCTACATTGCCCACGACGTTGCCCGCGACGTTGCCCGCGACGTCGCCCGCGACATCGCCCGCGACATCGCCCGCGACATCGCCCGCGACATCGCCCGCGACATCGCCCGCGACGTCGCCCGCGACGTTGCCAGCTACGTTGCCCGCTACGTTGCCCGCTACGTTGCCCGCGACGTTGCCATCTACGTTGCCCGCGACGTTGCCATCTACGTTGCCAGCTACGTTGCCCGCGACGTTACCCGCAACATTGACAGCGACTTTGCCCGCTACGTTGCCCGCTCTATAACCAACCAACAAAATCCAAGTGACGAAAGCTGCGCATTCGCTTTATCATGGATGTTTTCATGCGGTAAGCTTTCACCCAGATGGCTATTTGCCAACATGAAAAATATTGATAAAAATACAAAATTCCATACCGAACTCACCCTCTTCCAAAAAGCCTCACAACTCTCCTATGGTCGCAATTCTGAAATCGCTGCCGATTTTCTCCAAGAAACCGAAGCCTATACTGGCGATCCCCTCTGGCCCAGATTGGCTCGGCACATTGCCCAACCAGGGATGCGGCATCTTCCACATGCACAAAAATATATCGAAGACGATCACCAATTTTTGCGCAACCTCGCGCAAAATCCTCAGTTACGGCAAGCTGGAGAAGAATATGGAAGTGATTATCTCTACTGGGGATTAAAATATATCGTGCGGGGAGATGTGTTGCTGGATGACGGAACGGAGATCACCTTGGATCAATTTTGTACACAAGAAAACCTCCCCCTTCTCCCCTTTATCGAACCCCAACCAGAACCCTTGATGATCGACTGGGATAAAAAAAAGAAATAAAAAGGTGGTCGGTGCGATGAAAGCCATCAGAAACATGGTCGCTTAACGAGTGCCTGAACAACAAACAAAATCAAGACCGTGGGGGATGGCGGCTCATTTGAGTCAATCTGGACATCCAATCAATCGAAAGCGAGTACAACGGTTGATGACCAGGATGGGACTGGTGGCGATTTGTCCAGGGCTGAGTACCAGCAAACCACATCCAGAGCACAAAATATATCCATATTTGCTGAGGAATGTGGAGATCAATCGCCCCAACCAGGTCTGGTCTACGGACATCACATATATACGGATGTCACGTGGATTCATGTATCTGGTGGCAA